>CAIWXX010000022.1 GCA_903916735.1 uncultured Acidobacteriota bacterium | reverse complement strand
TGCACCATCAGCACCTTGTCGCTTGGTTCGGTACTCTGTGATGCCATCATCTCAACCGCAGGAGAATGTCACGGATGGCTGAGGTCGAGCAAGAAAAAACAGAATCAATGCCGCTGGATGGGCTATGGTGAATAAATGCTTTTTCGTCTTCGCTTGCAGAATGCCGGGCCACTGCCAACGTGTGCTGATGTCCCCAGTCCTACCTCTGATCCAGCACGGAGCGGATCATTTTCGCAAGGTCGGGGATGATATATGGTTTCATCAACAACGCTCGAATCTCCGTCTCTTCAGCCATCTTATGATTCGCTAATTCGTTCAATCCGGTGCAGAGAATGATGGGAATTCCAGGACGGATCGCCAGGAGTTCTTTGGCCAACTCCAGGCCGGTGAGGCCGGGCATTGTCAGATCTGTGATGACCAGATCGTACGCATCAGGTTCTGCGCCAAAACCCCTCAGGGATGTGATGCTGCTCGTGTTGCCATCGACTGTGTAACCAAGAAACTCCAGCATTTCCTTTCCCGGCTCAACAAGAGTTATTTCGTCGTCAACGAAGAGTATTCGTTCATGACCTCTGGAAAGCGCCTCTGTTGCCGCAGCCGGCGGCGGCATCTCTTCCTCATATCGAGGAAGATAGACATCGAAGATGGTTCCATTCCCTGTGTCGCTGACGGTCAGTTTCATATAAGGACCGACAGTGAGAGTCGGATACCGGGAGACGAAGGAAGCATCGATTTTGACCTCTGTCAGAGACACGCCCAATACTCCTCCTTTGGACCTCATTGCATGAGCGGCGTTGGTGCAGAGATTCATGCGCACCTGATGAATTAGAGTTGGATCGGCGCGAATGATCCCTCCTTCCGGCGGAATTGCGATGTCATGGTGGATTTCGATGGTGGATGGCAGTGATGAGCGCAGCAAGGTCAGCGCCTCTTTCACGATAAGGGCCATGGGCAGAGGGCGACGCGCATTTCGCCAAGTGTGGACTCATCTCACTACAGGAGCTGTGGAGGAAGTATCGCGCCCGGCTGACACCCATTGTCCCAATCCAGCTCAAGCTGGCACTTGGATAGCTACGGATGGAAACATCGATTACGAATTGTTGCGCACCCAAACACCATCATCCCGAAGAGCCCTGTGTGAGATCCATAAGCACGGTCCCGTGAGGGCCGGGGGAGGGCAACCTCCTCCGGCTACTCGACCGCCTGGAGTGGTCCTATTAACCCAATATTACTACATCTGTAGAGTTCTCGGTATCCAGTCGAAAAAGCAAATCCTTGTAACCTAACCTAAATTGTGAATTTCTTAAGGTCGGGGTGAGGCTGGGGGATGACGACATGAGAAACCAGGAGGCCGCCGGTTCGAGCCATTTCGACGCCGGCGTCGACGGCGGCGTTCACATCAGCCACGGTTCCCGTCATCGATACAAAGCTCTTGCCGCCGATGCCGTTGGCGAGCCTGATTTCGATGAGGCGCACGTCGGCGGCCTTAGCGGCGGCGTCCGATGCAAGAATGGTCGATGCAACTGAAAAGGTTTCGATGACCCCGAGCGCTTGAAGGATGTCAATTTTGCTGGTTGCGGTGATCGCCGGGAACACATCAGGATGGACGTTGGGGATGATGAATTTGTCGATGAGAAATCCGCGCGAAATCTCTTCACCCGCCCCGACCGAGCTCGCCACAGCCGCGACATTTCCCGATATCAAGACGATAAACTTGCCGGGACAGACCGTGTGCGATGTCACGATGTTGACGTCGGCCGCCTTCACCATCGCATCGCTGGCTTCGATTCCTTTTGCAATCGAATTGAACTCGAGGAGCCCGATGGCTGTGTAGGGCATAGTGGTCATCCTCTCTGTGCCTGGATTTCAATCGCCTCATCGATTCGGCTGACGACCCCGTCGATCGATGCATGATGATCGGCGCCGATGGGACCACCGGCTTCGGCGATCCGTTCTCCGCGCTTCACTCGCCGGCCTTCGCGAACGACTGGCTGAGCCGGTGAGCCGGTGCCTTGCCGAAGCTGGATTTTCACTGACGCCACCGGAGGTGCATCAGCGAGCACCGTTAGCCGATCATACTGGTCAATGTGCAGACGTTCCATGAGTCGCTTTAAGGGCAGCCGTTTTTCTGCGATCAACGGGCTCACATCTTTTAGAGGGATTGATCCTGGAGCGGGTCTTGGAGAGGACGGCTTGAGGTACTGGATGAGTCGCCGCGGATAGATGCCCATCGGACATGCATAGAGGCTGCAGATGCCGCATTCGCAGCAATAGGCCGGGTTGGAGAGTCCTGGTTCTCCAGTCGGCAGCCCATATCCGACCCTTCTCATGATCCGGTGCGGCTCAATGGCATGCCCGAGGTGCCATCGCGGGCAGAGCTCCGTGCATGTGAAACATTGATCACAGACCGACATGGCGATGCGGGTCGTGTGAGTGAGCGTGTCAAGGGGTTCTCGAGCTGCCAGGTTGGAGGCTGGAAGAATGACGACGCCTGTAGTATTTTTCATAACCGGCTGGGAACCGGCGACAACCGCTCCCATCATTGTTCCACCGTGGAGAAGAATCGGTTCTTCAATTGAGGGCCCGCCGCAGGCATCCACCAATATTCCGATGGGGGTGCCGATGGGAACCCTGAATGTTGTGGGCGTCTTCACAGCTCCGGCGATTGTCGTGTATCGCCATGTGACCGGCTCTCGCGCGGCGGCGCGAGCTATATGGGCGAGGGTCCCGACGTTGTGGACCACGACTCCAACATCGGGAGGGATTCCGCCATGAGGAACGACCCGGCCGAGCAGCTCATGGACCAGTACATGTTCATCGCCGGCAGGATAGAAATCGTCGAGCTCGGCAACATTGATGCCCTTCATTTGTGCGATCCGCTGTCGGGCGGATTCGATCAGTTCGATGCGCTTTTTCTTGATGGCGATAATCCCGCATTCAGCGCCCAGGGCTTCCATGACGAGGCGCAGCCCTTCGATGATCTCATCCATCTGCTCCATCATGCAGTGATAATCGCTGTAGAGAAGCGGTTCGCATTCGGCGCCGTTTGCGATGATTGTGTCGGCCTGCGAGCGGAGCTTCACCGACGCCGGAAATCCGGCGCCCCCTGCGCCGATGATGCCGGCTGCCGCGACAAGCTCAGAGAGCTGACCTTTCTTCATGAGAGTCACTCAGTCTAGTCGACACTCATGAGGCCGTCAACGGATTGCATTCTGCGCGAGCCATCGGTCAGCCAACACGATAGCGACCATGCTCTCGGCCACCGGTACGATCCTCGGACAAATGCACGGGTCGTGACGCCCACTGATCCGAATCTCGGCCGGCTCGCCGCTCTGCCGACGCGTCTGTTGCTTGAGTGAAATCGACGGTGTCGGTTTGACGGCGATGCGTGCAATAATTTTTTCGCCATTCGAAATTCCCCCGAGAATTCCACCGGCGTTGTTGGCAAGAAATCCATTCGTTGTTAATGGATCATTATTCTCCGACCCTCGCATCGCAGCAACTTTGAATCCGGCGCCGATTTCGACACCCTTAACGGCGGGTATCGACATGAGAGCCATTGCCATCAACGCATCCAGCTTGTTGAAGACCGGATCTCCAAGTCCCGGCGGGACTCCTTCCGCGATGATTTCGACAATGCCGCCCAGCGAATCCCTTTTGGACGCGGCTTTTTCGATTGCCCGTACCATCGCCATCGCCGCTTCAGGGTCGGCGCATCGGATCGGATTCATCTCGATTGCGGATTGTTCGAATCGGGTGGCATGCACATTTCCGACCGAGATGGTGTGCGCGAAGACCGCTATGCCATGATGATGTAGGAGTATCTTCGCGACGGCTCCGGCGGCGACTCGAGCCGCGGTTTCACGGCCTGATGCGCGCCCTCCACCCCGATGATCTCTGATCCCATACTTTTTGAAATAGGTGTAATCGGCGTGACCAGGGCGGAACATAGCCGGGTCGTAATCAGCGCTCCTGACATCCTCGTTTTCCATGAGAATGCAGATGGGCGTTCCAGTCGTCTGACCATTCAAGGTACCGGACAGTATTCGAGGATGGTCTTTTTCTTGGCGGGACGTTGTCACCGAACTTTGCCCGGGCGCACGTTTCTTGAGATTAGCCCATATGGCTTCTTCACTGATGGCAAAGCCCGGTGGCATTCCGTCGATCACGACACCGATGCCGGCTCCATGGCTTTCGCCGAATGTGGTGATCCGAAAAAATTCGCCGAAACTATTGCCTGGCATCAGAAAGTCAAAAGTAATAAGGCTGGATAAATGATGTGCAATGTTGGGTTCATAAGATTCTCCCGATGGCGCCGGTGAGTATCACCTGCTCTTTGCCGCTGATATGTTGCACTGAACAATCTCGTTTCTCCAGCGCGGCTGTGACCGCAATGATGTTCTCCTGCCGCGCGCTTTGTTTCATCAGGTTGATCATTGAGTTCTCGATGCTTGGTGCATTATCCGGCGAGAATGCCGGGCTTCATGCAAGAGCTCCCATAGCAATATATCAGTGACAGCCTCTTCCAAAATACATGAAATACAGTTGAAGGCCGGTTTTTGTCAAGTTGGGGAATCGATCCCGGCTTAGGCCTCTGCCGTCATCGACCGATTTCCCGCTTTGATTTCTCACATGTATTTAATGTACTCTAGCACGAAATTTTTTGCGAAGGAGCATGTCATGCTGAAGAAGCCCAGTGCGAAAACGAAGAAATTCATCGAACTGGCCGAGAAATATGGAGCTCACAACTATCATCCTCTCCCGGTGGTCATCTCGAAAGCCAGGGGCGTGTGGGTGTGGGATCCCGACGGCAACAAGTACATGGACATGTTGTCATCCTACTCCGCCATCAGCCAGGGCCATGTCCATCCAAAGATCGTCGCCGCCGTCAAGTCGCAGCTCTCCAAGGTGACTCTGACATCCAGGGCATTTCATAACGATCAGATTGGGCTTTTCCTCAAGAAAGCCGTCGAACTTTGCGGCATGGAAGTCGCCCTGCCGATGAACACAGGAGCCGAAGCCGTCGAAACGGCTCTCAAGATGGCCCGCAAATGGGGCTATAAGAAAAAGGGCGTACCTGATGGCAAGGCCGAAATCATCGCCTGCGAAAACAACTTCCACGGCCGCACGACCATGATCGTCGGATTTTCATCAGATGCCCAATATCGCGATGGATTTGGACCGTTCACTCCCGGCTTTAAGCTGATCCCATTCGGAGACCTCGATGCCTTGCGCAATGCGATTACGGATAACACGGTCGCCTTCCTGGTGGAACCGATCCAGGCTGAAGCCGGGATCCTGATGCCTCCCGAAGGTTATCTCAAGGGCGTCCGCAAGCTCTGCCGCGAAAAGAATGTCCTCTTCCTTTGCGATGAAATCCAGACGGGGCTTGCCCGCACCGGCAAGATGTTCGCCTGGCAGCATGAAGGCGAAGAGGCGAAGCCCGATGCCATCATCCTCGGGAAGGCGCTGGGTGGAGGCGTGATTCCAGTCTCGCTGGTTGTCTCCCGGTGGGACATCATGGACGTGTTCCATCCTGGTGACCATGGCAGCACTTTTGGCGGGAATCCGCTGGCATGCGCCGCCGGCATCGCCGCCATCGATGTGCTCGTCAAGGAGAAACTCACGGCGGCATCGGCCAAGATGGGTCAGTACTTCATGAAGCAGATACGTTCACTGAATTCCAAGCATGTGAAGGAAGTTCGCGGTCGCGGCCTGCTCATTGGCGTCGAAGTGAAACCGGAGAGTGGGAAGGCGAGACTCTTCTGCGAAGCTCTCATGCAAAACGGCATCCTCTGCAAAGAAACGCATGAAAGCGTCATTCGCTTCGCGCCGCCGCTTGTCATCAAGAAACAAGAGATCGATTGGGCCGTCGCGCGAGTCGCTGAAGTGCTCTGCGCCTAATCGGAAATGAGCACGCTTCGCTTGAAGAAAGATCAGGGGCTAGGGGCTGGGGACGAGGCCGATACGTTCCAGCCCCTTGGGTGAGATCGGGAAAGTTGGCGACGTGTCCGGGAATCGGCTTACCGCCACGAACGGATGAGCATCACGAAGGCGAGAACATAAACGAGAGAGAGAATTGTCGCCACGGTTCGCCATACTGGGGCCCATTGCCTCTTTCGATCCTCTCTCTGTTCCATGATGTATCCTAGGATCAGCCCCGTGATTAACCCGCCGGCGTGAGCCAGATTGTCGGCTCTCATGAAAAGCCCGAAGACGAAGGCATAGCAGGCCCAGCGAAGCATGAATGATCGCACGTCGCGGCCGCGCGGACCACCCAGGCGATGGAAATAGCTGATCGAAAATCCAATCAGACCGAAGATGGCGCCCGATGCGCCTGCCATGATTACTGGATAAGGGCGGAGAAAGGCGGATGCGAGTGATCCGCCAAGTCCGCAGAGCAGATAGACGGAGATATATCGGTGGTAGCCGACTTCCTCTTCCAGGAAATTCGAGACGCTCAGAAGGGCCATCACATTGAATCCGAAATGGATGATTCCGATATGGAGGAACGTACATGTGAGCAGCCTCCACCAGTCGCCCGCCAGAAGATAGGGCGAGTAGAGCGCGCCCATTTTGATGAGCAGCTGGCTGCTGGGCACCAGCAGACCCATAATGCCCGATTGAAGAAGCGATACGATTTCGTCGACGAAAATCAGGCTGGTAATGATCGCAGTTGCAATGGAAACGCCGGGCATGATGAGGCCGAACACTCTGTAGAAGGAATAGCTCCCGGCCGACGGCAATGTGTTTCCGCATCGTCCACAGACATGATCGCTCCGGGCAGCCAGCGCCCCGCACTTGCAGACCTTCTGTTTCGTGGCAAGCCGGCGGAAAACGTTGTTGTCCATTGAAAAAACGTAGGCCACCCTCTTCTTGAAGTTGATCCACTGCCATTGCCACCACACCCAGCTGATACCGAGCGATTCGCAAAGCCTCTTTAATAAGCTACCCATCACGTCCCATCCTGATGACCGGCCGGCACATGCTATTTATTAATGATTTGAAAAAAAACACCTCGTGATTCGCTTTCATCATCATCGTCGCGGCTTTTCGATTTTCGCTTATTATTCCAACGGACTCCGAAATAATAACACTTATAGTTGTCGATCTGGAGGAAGGAATTTGAATCGAAATTGCTTTCGGCTGCTTCTTTTCCAGCCAGTTGCTGCTGTTGGTCGAAGTAATCGACCCAGAGTGAAAATGGGCAGGTGCAGCTCAGCTTCGCCTGGACTGACACCGGCTGTTGTTCGGTAAACGCAATAAACTCCATCGACCGGCTTTCTCGCAAGCGGTATTTCCTCTCAACCGGCGGAAGAAGTCGCTCGCCTGCAAGAAGCGGGGCGACAGTCAGAGGGCCCTCCTGAACAATATCAGACCTCTTTTGAGCCTGGTGAAACTCGAAAATCCATTTGCCTAAATAGGGCGTCTGCACGAGCATCGCCAGCAAGGTCGACCCTATGAAGAGACCCATATATCGATTCGGTGAAGCTGATCGAATTCGTTTGATGCCGATCACACTGATAAGGATGATCGTCAGAAGAGCCCATGCGACAAGATTGAGAACGTGTGATGGTGAGGTCATGTAGTCCGGCAAGATCGCGTAAGGAATCGGCAGCACAGAGGACATCCATTGAAAGATCGGATGCCACTCCGGCTGATCTCCCCATTTGTAACGCAGAACAAGGAGGCTCATGTCGGAATAGAGCAAATCCGTCAGCAACAGCGAAATGATCGACAGAACACAGGCCCATGAAAAATATCTGTTGAAAGGCTTCACACTCAGACCACATGCCAGGAGCAGGGCAAACACCCAACAGAATGCCGCAACTGGCCGCCCCGGCGGGCCGGCTAGCCCCCAGTTCGTGTAATAGGAGTAATGTGCAAAATGCGCGGTCATTGTCAGCACGAGGACCGTGAGAGGTCGTGTCCAGGTTTTTATCGCCAGAGGGATCGCCGCCAGCGCGAGA
The DNA here is from genome assembly GCA_903916735.1 of uncultured Acidobacteriota bacterium. GTDB lineage: Bacteria > Acidobacteriota > CAIWXX01 > CAIWXX01 > CAIWXX01 > CAIWXX01. Next base: position 23,114 of record CAIWXX010000022.1, on the reverse strand, counting down.
ATCATCCAGGGGCTTTTCCAGAGTAGACCCTCCTTCTGGTCGAGGAAATACCCGAAAAAGACCTGGATGGAATAAGCCAGTTCGGTCAGGTTGTATCTGTCGAGAACGTGACGTGCCATCGGTCCCGTGATGCTCCCCGGGTTGTATGATCCGTAAAGTGTTCTGGTGTAAAAGCTCAACCCCAGGACTGACAGAGCCAGCGGTGAGCACATGACAGCGAAGGCTCGCGCACGAGCCAAGAGATGCGAACGGGAAACCCAACCTGCCAACAGAAGGAACAACAGCCCCGGCGGCGCGTACTTGAGCCCGAGCCACGGCAATGGTGCGATGAAGAGCCCTCCCAGCCACAGACGCCATAGCGGGCACTCGGTTTGTGCCAGAATCAGGTACGCGGCTGCTGCAAGGCAAGCCGCTGCCGGCATCTCGGGATAGACGGTGACACCAACATGAGCGGCCGGGAACGTGAGCCCTGTGAGCATTCCAGCCAGCAGTGAGAGGCCCCGCCGGTGCGTCAACGCCTCAGCCAGCATGAAAGTCAATGCGGCGAGAAGGGCCGTCGAGAGAACAGCAGGGAGCCGCGCCGCAAACACAAGAATCGCACCATTCGGGAAAGGCAAAACCCCGGCGTCGCAAATCCTCCGTGCGGCCGTGATAAAGGGCACAAGGATCAGCGATGTCCCCGGCGCATGGATCAGCAGAGGCCGAACTTTCAGGGGAGTCGGATACCAGATGCGAGCCTTGTTGGAGAGGGTGTTATTGCGCAGATAGAGATCCCCGTCGTCAATCAGACTATCGGCGGCGATTGCGTAAAATGGTTCATCGCCTGTCATGGCCGGTATCGTTCCCCAGAGATGGGAAATTCGAAGAAGCAGGACCGCCAGCACGACGAGCGCGAGACAGAGTGCTGCTGTTCCTCGCCGCATCGTTGTAAAGCGCGGGCGCACTCGTTCTCGCCATTCCGGCGAAACAGCTTGCAAGATGCAGATGAATGCAATCGCGAGCAATGCGATCACCCACGCCGGCCGTTCAAAGAGTGAGAACAGGGACATATGGCGCGGGCCGTCTGTGATCGCGACAACATACCAGAGGAGGCCGCTCAAGCAGGGGAGTCCACCGATCGCGAGTTGGCGAGGCAGAGGACCATTGCAGGATGCCGATCGGCGAAGCAGCGCCATGAGCCCGGCGCAAAGAAGAGCGCCGCCGGCGGCGATAATCACACCGTCAATCCATACCGGGTGTTCTTTGAAGAAGGGCAGAAAGAGTCGCCGGTACAGGCCGAGGAGAATCGAAACGCACCCAGCCGCTTCCAGAAAAAGGAGTGCACGACACAGAAGTCGCAACAGCCGATCGCGATTCATGCGATGTTCCTCAGCGATCTCAACCGAGACCCGCTTCGGCAGGATCCCTACCGTGGATCCTGACTGTTGGTCTGATTTCCAGTCTTGGCATCGATGTATCCGAGACTGATGAGGTTCTGTCGCGTGGCTTTATCCATCTTGACCGACTCCGGTGTTCCCGATGCCAAAGCCCTGGCCCGCTGTCGGCGGATCCATTGCCAGAGATTCTGTTCAAAGTAGGCCGCTAAAATCGGATGGGAATCGATCAGGTTTATTCGCTCTTCGGGATCCTTCGAAAGATCATAGAGCTCCATTTCTCCAAATCTGAAGGAATGAACGTATTCCCACCGCCCGTCTCGGACCGAATATGTCGGCTTCGTCCACAATGTCCGTGTATAAATCATGCCGGGTCGAACGGCACCGGGTACGGCAAGAAGTTCGAGGAGGCTCCGGCCTTCGGCGTTCTTCCGACCTATGTCCGAGTTGTGCACGGTGGCCATGGTCGTAAAAATGTCGACGGTTTCGATGAGGCTGTCGATCGTTCGGCTTCCAGGAATGATGCCTCCCGCCGGCGGATGCACAATGAATGGAATACGGGCCATGTTCTGATACACCTGAACGTTATGCCCGATGTAATCATGCTCGTGAAGGGCTTCGCCATGATCCGCGAGAATGATCGTGAACGTCTTGTCCCAGATGCCGAGTTCCTTGAGCTTCTGTTCGATGAGGCCGACTTCATAGTCGGCATAATTCAGAGTCGCATCGTAATAAGAGATGATGTACTTGAGATCGGCGTCACTCATCGGCCGTTCACCGCGATTGATCTTTTCGATATCGGTGATCGGATCGAGAGTTCCCTTATAGCCGGTGCTGAACTTATCGAGAAATTCCTGAGGCGGAGGACCGCCGAAATGCGGTTCGCGGAAATGGAGATAAAGGAAAAATGGATTATTTTTATTGGCCTGTAACCAGGGGAATAGCCAGATGTTCTGGTTGGCGCATTTTCGATCGTACTGCTCATGGCGGAAGAGTTCGAAGTGCGTCTGAAATCCCTGCTCGAAGCCTCGCAGCGATCCGGCCTGCGAATTCCCGATGAACGCCGCCGTCGTGAACTTGTCCCCATTGAACATTTCCGACATGGTGAACGCGCTCTGTGGCAGGCGGTCATTCGGAAAGAGGACCTGGTGGATGTCTGGATAGGTGCCGGTCATAAGGGAGGCGGTTGAAGCTTCGGTATAGACCGCATTGCAATATGCATTTGAAAAAACAATTCCCTCACGGGCAATGCGATCGATGTTGGGAGTCGTGTTCAGTTTGTAACCGTAAAGGCCGAAATGAGAAGCCCTGGCGGCATCCAGGAGAATGATGAGGAGGTTGCTCTTGGCGAGTTGTTGGCGGGCAGCCGTGACTCGTGTATCCTCTGCTTCCTTGGACTGCTTTTCAACGTCGGCTGTGATTCGCGGCTTGATCCAGAGCCCTCTTGGTGCGCTTCCAGTGAAGCAGAAAGTGAAACGGCAGATTGTGCTTCCCCAGGCATTAAGAGGAATTTTGTCATGCCCGGTCTGGCCGACGGCGAGATTCTGCTCATAGAGCCGTTGAGTCGGGGCGCCTTCCATTTCAACCTCAACCCTGAATGACGCACGCTGATCCTTGAATTCATCAGGCAACCGACATTCGAATTCAAGATGCGGGTTGCTGGCGGCATCGGGTAGTCGAAGGAGATAAGCGAGGACGCTTCCAGAAGGCTCTTGGAGAATATCCTTCTGCTGTGGGGTGGTCGTCGCCTTTGGTGGTGTCGCGACAGGAGCTTCCGATTCGACTCCACTTGAATCCTGCTCGAATGGAGAGAACGTCGCCGTATCGAAGCACACGGCTAGTCGGCGTGTATCGGCGACCTTTTCCCCTGGTTCTTCGCCTGCGTAGGCGAACGAAAAAGAAAGCCTGTTCGTCCCGAAATGCAACATCGGAGCTGGGAGAAGAATCTGGTAGCTTTTGAAGTCCGGCTGCAATTCCAGCGGCTTCCCTGGGAGTGGATGCCCGTTCACGGAAATCGCAATTGTTTGCACAATGCCCTTGCGAAGCATCGGCCGGCAGTTCAGATCGACCAGAGTGTCGATGGGCTTCGTCATATCGAAGGTGAGAATGGAGGAAGTATCAAGAGCCCAGACAAAGGTCCTTCCAGAAGGATCTTTTTCATCGTTGGACCAGGAGGCGAGAAGATGCCGCCGTTCGCCTGGTTCCCCAAAATCGATCCGATGCGTATCAATGACCAGCTGCGACTGATCTTGCATCTGGGCGAAATCATAAACAACCGTTCGTTCAGTGCGGCAGCCGATGAAGAGCGCTGGAAGCGCTGCCGCCATAAAGAGCATTCCTTTTTGCTTCAACATAGGTCGCTGATTCTCGCCATTAGGGCAAAGGATGTCAAGGAGCCTGGTGGGCGGCTCCTTCAGAAGGCTTTCACATATTGGAAACGGAGGAAAGACAATGGTCCCAAGCTCAAAGACTCAACCTCAGACTTCCCACCTGCTCAACGAACTGACTGCAATCGATCAACCCCTTGAATCTTCCAGCCACCCCCCACCCGATGAATTGACCAATCTCATCGTCATCGAGCGAATTGATTTGGGGAATGGCATCGCTATTCATCCGTTGACTCGCTTGCGCCCGGAAGATGCCGAATGGCTGTGGCGCGTCAGCATGTTCGTCGCGCCGCCGCGAGTTGGCGAATGGATCGAAATGGCCTCATGAAACGCAAATAAGACGAGCGCTTCCTGAGAAGCCATCGTGCGAAAATACAAACAACTCTCGGGGACCGCTCGCCTGCTTTTCCGCTTCTTTGCGGCCAGATTCTCTATTGCTGCGTTTTGAGTGCCTGTTCGAAATCATCCATAATATCATCCCGTGATTCGATGCCGATTGAGACTCGGATCAACCCATCCGAAATTCCCAACAGTCGGCGGTCCACCGGTGACATACCGGCATGGGAAGTTGTGGATGGCCGGGTGATCAGCGTTTCGACACCACCGAGACTCGGCGCAATCACCGGCAAGGTCGTTGCCTTGATGAAATGTTCGGCGGCAACGAGCCCACCCTTGAGCTCGAAGCTCAACATGCCGCTGAAGCAATCAAAGAGCTCGCGGGCGCGCGAGTGATGCGGATGGCTCTTAAGTCCGGGGTAATTCACTCGGGCGACAGCCGGATGCATCTCCAGAAAACTAGCGACCTCGCCGGCGCTCTCACTCTGATAGCGGACACGCAGCGCCAGCGTTTTCATGCCGCGGTGAAGGAGAAACGCAGCGTGTGGGTCCATTGATCCTCCGAGATGATTCAGCCGATGCGTGATTTTTTCGATGAGCGCGCGACGACCGATGACGGCGCCGCCGACGATGTCGGAATGCCCATTGAGATATTTCGTACAACTGTGCAGTGATAGATCGAATCCCCATTCCGGTGGTCGGAACCCAATAGGGCTTGGGAACGTGTTATCGATGATGGAAATGAGATTGTGTTCTTTGGCGAATGCAACGACAGCCTTAAGGTCGGCCACCTGGAGGAGAGGATTGGTCATGGATTCACAGTAGATGGCCCTGGTTGAAGGCTGAAGCTTCTTCTTCCAGGATTCAGGGTCATTTCCGTCGATGAAGTTGTAGGAGAGCCCGTACCCGGCGAAATCCTTTGTGAGGAAACTGTGTGTGCCTCCGTAGAGGCAGTCCTGAGCCAGAAGGTGATCGCCGGCCGACAGCACGGTCAGGATGGTTGTCGAGATGGCAGCCATCCCGCTGGCGGTGACGAGAGCGCCTTCGGCATTTTCCAAGGCCGCCAGCTTCTGGTGCAGCGCCAGATGGTTCGGCGTGTTATTGAGTCGTATGTATTGAATATCGTTGTAATCGGTTTCGCCTCCGTACTCATACATCGCCGTCTGAAATATCGGCATGCTGACCGCGCCGAGAATGCGTGGGCGCGGTTCGCCGGCATGAATGAGTTTTGTCTCGATATGCTTGAATGTTCTGGTCATTTTTTTACCTCTCCAGTGGATGGTGCCGCCACGATGGTTGTATGGTTATGGGTGAGTCGTGCATCTATTCTTCCACGACGATGATCGCCGGCACATCAAGTTTGCGCGCCTGTGCCGCCATGATTCGCGCATCCCGTTCTGTTGGGCACGGCCCAAGCCGCACTTTGTGATATCCATCTTTTTCTACAATTGTAGTAGGGAAAGACCCTTCGAATTTCTGCTTGAGACGCTCCGCATTGTCCGGGTCGATGAAAGCGCCGATCTGGACCCACATGGGTGTGCCGACCGGCGGAGCATCGATCACTTCAAGCCGCACACGCACGGTGCCGGCGCCGACCATATCGAGAGCCCGGGCGCCCGCCAGCGTCAGATCGATGATGCGCCCGTGGACAAATGGCCCGCGATCGTTGATCCTGACAACCGTTTGGCGATCGTTTTCCAAATTCGTGACATGGACCGTGGTACCGAATGCATAGCTCTGGTGAGCCGCCGTCAGTTTGTTTCGGTCCATAATCTCGCCGTTCGCTGTGCGCCGCCCGACAAACTCATTGTCGTAGTACGAAGCCATTCCTTCTTCGGTCTGGCCCGGAGTCGGATAGCGCACATGGACGCGCCCGCATCCAACAGCCGCCATGCATCCCACTAGGATGATCATCCATCGACACTTCATAGCGTGGAATTATAGTCGAAGTGTGAAACGAAATGATTTGTCTTGCTCTCAAAAAGGCGGCGAACCCCCGCAGATCTCCATCTCACTCGGATTTTTGATCTGAGAAAGACGAGGGTTGCGATATCATCTTTGCGAGTATTCTCTCCACCGTTCTTCCAATCCGGGATCCTTATGAGTATCGATCAGATAGGCACAGAATTCGCGGCCGGTGGCACCGGTGTCTCGGCTTGTGATTCCGAGTTTTTTCTCAATGGTGTTGGTGATGTCGAGAGCCATTCTCCCAAAGTACTCTCTGGCCTTGCTGACGGCATCCATCGATGAAGCCTAAACTCCATTCTGAGAAATGTCAGTGGGTCGCCGCCAGGGCTTTTTCCTTGATGGCCTCGATGTCCAACAGGATATCGACGGTATCTCCCACGAGCGTCCCTCCGGTATCGAGCACCTTGTTGTAAATGATGCCGAAGTCTTTGCGATTGATGGTAAGCTTCCCTTCGAAGCTGGCTCGATATCCTCCCCACGGATCCGCGCCGGATCCGAGGAGCTCGACGTCAATGTCCACGGATTTAGTGATGCCGTGTATTGCCAGGTCTCCGGTGACGATGATGTTTGTCGGGGATTTCACGGTGACCTTTTTGCTTTCGAATGTGATGGCCGGGTATTTCGCCGCATCGAAAAAATTGTCGGATCGTAGGTCTTCGTCCCGTGCTGCAACCCCGGTATTGATGCCGGCAGCATTGATCGTGGCCGTCACCGAGGACATCGCAGGGTTGGCGACATCGCCCGTGAGGGTCCCGCTGAACTTATCGAATTTCCCAGGGACTTTGCCGAAGAGATGACGGATTGAGAATCCAACAGTCGAGTGGGTGGGATCGATTGTATATCGGTCTGTGCCTCCGAAGACGACGGTTGATGCCATAAAAAAAACGAAGACACTCAATGCCATGGTTTTTCGTGCCATTTGGATTTCCTCCATCTTTTGAGCTTATGGGCCAATTATTTGGCTTTTATCAGGTTGGGAGCTCAACCGATGAAGTTCTGCGGCCGCTTGTTCGATGCGCCGCCTGTCGTGCATCGGATCGAGCCAGCTTGCCGGAATTGTCTCGTTGCCGAACCGAGCGCCCAGGATGGCGCCCGCGATAGCTCCATTTGTATCCGTATCGCCGCCGCACCGGATGATTCTTGCAAGGAGCCTCTCGAAAGATCCGGGAGTGTGCGACACCCACAAGGCAATTTTCCATGCGTGTAAAGTGTATCCCATGTCAGGGCCATCGAATTGAGCGCTTTCGATATCGATCGGCGGCTCTTCAAGGATCTGTTTTGTGAGAGGCGCGGGGCAGCCGAGGGAAGGGAGTGTCTCTTCAAGGGGAGTGACGCGATCCATGATCATGTCGGCGATAAGAATGGCAGTGGCAGCTGATGTCCACTGGCACAAGGGATCCCAGTGCGTCAGGCGTGCATCTTCGATGGCATTCCTCACAACCCTCACTGGGTCTCGCCGGAAACGAATTCCGACCGGTGCGACTCGCATGATAGCTCCGTTGCCGGCAGCGGAACCCCCGGCGGAACCTCCACGCAATCTCCAGGCCCGCTCCGCCGGTGAGACGATGCTTTCGGTCTGAGCCAGCTCCAGAACCTCCCTTGTGAGCATCCCGATCCCGCGGCCATTTTCGATTGACCAGCGCTTGTATCGCTCCAGGAGCTTGGTCGGGCCGATGTCGCCGCCGTTTTCCACAAGATGCTCGGCAAGTTCCATCGCCATGGCGAGGTCATCATCCCAGGGAAGCGCCAGCTCTCTCAGTGGAACCGGCAGATTTTTGCCAGGAATGATACGACGAACTTCGGTTCCTGGCATTCCTTTAAACTGCATTCCGAGTATGTTGCCGACACCTAGGCCCACAAGGGCTCCGATGCTTCGGCTTTCCTGTGACACTGAAGATGAACTCTTTCTCCTGGCCATATAGGGATTTTACCATCGAGTGCCCTCCCTTGGGTGGAACTTTCTACAATTGAAAAAGTTTCTCGTGATCACCTTGACATTTCCTTCGCGGGAGATGATTTTCAGAATGGGCAGATCGATGAGAATCGGAAGGAGAGAGAGTCCATGCCTCACCAGAGTGATCATCATCATCAAACGAACCGGTTGGCTCATGAGGTGAGTCCCTACCTCCTGCAACATGCAATGAATCCCGTGGACTGGTTTCCGTGGGGTCACGAAGCGTTCCAGAAAGCACGGGATGAAGATAAGCCGATCTTTCTCTCCATCGGCTATGCGACCTGTCATTGGTGCCATGTCATGGAACGTGAATCTTTCGAGAATGAAGAGATCGCACGATATCTCAACGAACACTATATCTCGATCAAAGTCGATCGTGAAGAACGTCCTGATGTCGATGCCATCTATATGGCTGCTCTGACGCAGGTCCTGCAACAGCATGGCGGATGGCCCATGTCGATCTGGCTGACGCCTGAGTTGCACCCTTTCTATGGTGGGACCTACTTTCCGCCTATGGATCACAATGGTCGCGCGGGCTTTCTGACCGTGCTTGAACACCTCTCTCGCGCCTGGAAAGAGCGCCGGAGTGAAATTGATGAGGGCGCCTTAAGGATCTCGAAGATCGTGGAGCAGATGGGGGTTTTCGGCGGCAAGGGGAACCTGACCCCGGAAATAATCTCACGTGTGCTTCCGGCATTCGAACAAATTTTCGATGAAGAACATGGCGGTTATAAGCATGCTCCGAAATTCCCGCAGCCGTCGATCGGGCTGTTTCTTCTCCGGCTCGCCGCTCGAACAGGCGATACCAGGCCGCTCAGGATGGTGGAACTGCAGCTCGACCACATGGCAGCAGGCGGAATCTATGATCACCTGGGAGGCGGCTTCGCGCGGTATTCGACCGATGAACGCTGGTTGGTACCGCACTTCGAAAAAATGCTCTATGACAACGCTCAGCTCTTGCGGCTCTATTCTGAGGCTTGGGCCCTGAGGAAGAATGAGCTTTATGAGAAGGTCATTCGAGAAACCGCAGGCTACGTCCTTCGCGATATGACTGATCCATTGGGCGGGTTCTATTCGGCTGAAGATGCCGACAGCGAGGGTGAAGAGGGGAAATTCTACACATGGCGTTTGGCTGATATAGTTCAGCTTCTTGGTGAAGAGGATGCTCACATTTTCGGCCGCGCCTATGACGTCTCGGTAGAAGGCAACTGGACTGATCCACATAATCCCACGCCTGGGATCAATATCCTTCATGTTCTGGAAACACCGGAACAGATTGCTCGATCGGAGAAAAGGGATCAGAGTGAGATTGAGAGAATTCTGGAACGTGGAAGGGCTCGGCTCTTCGATGCTCGCACAAAGCGAGCTCGACCTCTACGTGACGACAAGATTCTGACATCATGGAACGGGCTCATGATTTCAGGCCTTGCGATTGCCGGCCGAGTGCTTAATGAACCGCTCTATGTGCAGGCCTCGTCGCGCGCGGCGGATTTCATTCTGAGTCACCTCTACAAGGATGGTCGTCTGTTGCGGTGTTACCGGAAAGGGGAGACCCGGCTCGACGGCGTGCTCGATGACTACGCGTTTTTCATCCAATGCCTGCTTGATCTCTACGAGACGACTTTCGATGTGAAAAAACTCTTGGCAGCCAACGAGATCATGATGACGTGCCGGTCGCTTTTCTGGGATGATGCCGGCGGAGGCTTTTTCTTCACACCCGATGGGCGGGAGGATCTCATCGCTCGGCAAAAGGATATTCTTGATAACGCTTTGCCGGCTGCCATGGCAGTCGCGACACTTGATCTCGTCCGATTGGCATGGATACGGGAAGACAAGGGCCTGCGCGACTTGGCCAGACAGTCCCTTGAATCCATCGCGCTCATTCTCGGTGATCACCCGGCTGCATGCCCCTCATCGCTCATCGCGCTCGATCATCTTCTCGGGCCAGCGCGCGAAATCGTCATTGCTGGAGATCGAGAAACCACGGAAACCAATCGACTGATTCGGCTGATTCAGTCCAAGTTTCTGCCTCGCACAGCCATCGCATTCGCATCGCCGGATCTCGATCCCAGGTTCGCGCCGATTATCGAAAACCGGCTGTCGACAGATGGGATGCCTGTTGTGTATGTGTGTGAAGACTCGGTTTGCCGAGCACCCATGACGGATGTCGTGGAGCTATCAGGGTTACTCGATAGCTATGTCTCAACTCACGAGCATAAATCATCACCATCTGGCGAGTCATAAGATGTGGTGCTCGATGACAGCCACTATTTTTCATTTTCCAGACATGGAGAAATCCCCCCGCTATCTCAAAGGAGTGTTCCATGAAAATATTTGTTGCCGGCGCCGCTGGATATATCGGGCACGCTGTTGCCGCGGCATGTTCACAGGCAGGGCATGATGTTTTCGGGCTGGTTCGATCGAAAGAAAAAGCGCCAAAGCTGGAAGCATCTGAGGTTGAGCCGATCATTGGCCATCTTGAGGAGCCATCCAGCTATGCACCTATCGCCACCGAGCATGCGCAGGACTTCATTTTCCAAAATCCCGGGGATCAGAGCGCTTTTCCTTGACGATGGCTCAATGCGTCAACGGGTTGAAAATGAGATCAATAGAGCGCCTTGTTGGTTGATCAAAGACAACAAAGATATTTGGAGGACAAGCAACGGGAGCTTGCTGATCACGAATAGAACCTTGACTCACTCTGCAAAAAGTCCTACTCTGACCCCGTGTTTCTTCTGCATCGTGTGGGAAGCATTCCCTGCGGTCACTCCCTCTGCGAGGGCGCTTTGCCGGGTACGCCGCCTCGATCGTTGATTCCTGAGGTTAACCAACCCTGGGTTCCTCTGAATAAGTGGACAATCAAGTGACCCCCCGACCGACTGGCTCGCCGCCGACCCCCACACGTGTCCTTGATTTATCATTCGCCGTGCTCTCCATCTTGTTCTTCTGCTTTCTGTTCCAGTATAACTGGTCGACGGCGACGGATTGTTCCTATCGGAGGACGACGCTCCAAGCACGCGCCTTTCTGGAGGGACGACTCTACTTGTTCGATGAGACAAGCAAGGGAATCACTCTGGACACCGTCTTGTACAAAGGACGCTACTATTGGCCGCTAAGTCCTGTTCCTGCTCTTCTATTGATGCCTATCATCTGCGTGGCCGATGCAGCCAGATGGGCTGGATTTCGGCAAGATTGGATTCAATTCTTGCTTTCCATGGTGATGTATTGCCTCGCCGTTCGCATCGCCCATCGCGTCGGGTACTCCTTCCGTGACGCTCTTGCCCTCGCCTTCGCCTTCTGCTTTGCATCAAATGTGCTGCCCGTTATCTTCGCAGGTGGCGATTGCCCACTCGCCCATGTGATGACTCTGCTTCTTTCCTTGTGGGCGTTGGACGAGTCCATGCGACGGAACCGACAATGGCTCATCGGAATCTGCCTGGCCGGTGTCTTCGCAATCCGACCCACAGCCGGGCTCATTGCCGCATTTTTTATTCTTGATGTCATTTTTGGATCCATCATTCCTTTGCAAAAGAAGGTATCAAGATGCGCTCTCCTGATCCTCCCAATCTGCGTCGCAGGCATTCTCCTTGCCTTTTATAACCAGCTGCGATTCGATGACTTTTTTGACACTGGATACAAGACGGCATTCATTGGGCCGCCATTTTATGGGTTGGTCCGCGAGCGCTATGGTTTGTTCAGCCTCCGGAGCATTCTGACCAATTTCTATTGGTATTTCCTGGCCGGACCCCGGCCCGTAACAGAGCCGGGCACATATCACCTCGTTTTCCCCTACGTCTTTCCGAACTCCATCGGGATGAGTTTCTTCATCCTGTCGCCGATATTCCTTCGCCTTTTCTGGGCAAGAATCATAGGCAAGCGGCAGATATTTCTGTGGATCACCTCGCTTGTAATCCTCGTGGTGCTGCTGACCTATTACTCAACTGGGTTCGTGCAAATCGGCCCTCGATACATGCTGGATCTTCTTCCGCTCTGGTATATCCTCCTTCTTTATTCATTCGATGGCATGCGGCTCAGAATGCGTCATTACGTGTTCATTCTCGCGAGTTTCGCAGGAGACCTCTTCTTAACCATTTTCCAGTAATTCGCGATCCGATGACCCTATCAGCGTGCTGGCAATGGTCGGTTCGTTCCTGGTTTCCTTGCTTCCTGCATTCCTAAGAGGTTCGGATGGGATCTTGCATGTTCCGAAGATCTTGCCATTTCGTGTCGACATTTTGCCGTTTAGACACTAAATCCAATTGGCAGCCTTTTGCGTTACTTCTGATGAGGAGTTAGAAGGAGGAAGGCACAATGAAAAACGGAATAGTCGCACTCATCATGATGGCGGGAACCTGGTTTCCCAGCTGCTCAATAGCGGCTCATGATTGTGGATACCGAATGGAAATCCTGATTAATGGCGTCTCCGTTCAGGAGTATCAACAGAGTGAATGTCGCTACATTGAGGCTTTGAGAGGAAAGGAATACTCGATTCGTCTCTACAACCCGACGGCCGGCCGGGTCGCTGTTTCGCTTTCTGTCGATGGGCTGAATTCCATCGACGCCAGGCATACGACAGCGGGAGAGGCTTCCAAGTGGATCATCGATCCCTACCAGAGTGTGACGATCAGTGGATGGCAGACGAGCAATCAGACGGCTCGCCGCTTCTACTTCACGACTGAAAATAGATCCTATGCTCGATGGATCGGCGACACACGAAACGTTGGGATCATCTCGGCGGCCTTTTTTCGCGAAAAGCCCGTCATCGTTCCGGCAGCCACTCTGTATGAACAAGAAAGCCGTCGCCGAATTGAAGAAGGCGCCGCTGCCGGCGGAAAGGGCGCGGATGCCAAATCGTGCCCTGCTCCAGCTCAGGATCTCGCTGCCACCGGCATCGGCCACGAGACCGATCATCGCGTCACCCGAGTTGACCTTGATCTTGAAGACTCGCCTGCCGCATGCCTTTCAATCCGCTATGAATACCATCCCGAACTCGTGAGGCTGGGAATCCTCCGGGAGTTTCCATCGGCATTGGAACGTCGTGAACAGGCGCGTGGCTTTGACGATGATGGATTCGCCCCCGATCCATATAGGCGTGATCAGTAGTCGCGTATTTTTGAAGAGCGCAAGCTTGAAGGCAGCTTGCGCTCACTTCTTTTTGCACACTGCCTCAGGGCCAACTAGGCCTCTCAGCAGCGCCGATGAGGTTCGACTTCGCAGGTCGTCAATTCGAATGGCTGGGCGTCATTTCTATTGAGGAGGATTGAATTCCAGCGTCTTCTCAATAACCTCGCCGTTGATGAAGGGTTCGTACGTTGTTGTCACTAATGCGCTGAAATTGGCAAACTTCTCCTGTCTATCTATCCTGCGTATGAGAAAGGTTGTCCAGCAAAGGAAAGACCCCAAGTCGTGATGAGATAGTAGCGTATCAGGATGACCCTGTCGGAATGATGCATGCAGTGTCGGCACATCCTTCTCATTGCCATCGATTTGATTCTGTGAGAAAATTGTTAATGGAATTTGATATTTGATATAATATATTGTTTTGAAAATGATTCCATTTGGAGAAGCAATTGTGAAACATCACAACGGTTCCAAACGAACTCTGCTGATCGCTACCCTGCTAAGTCTTGGGCTTTTTCCAACTAGCTCGTCTGCCTACGGTCCAGGCTATGTTGTTCTGGAAGGCGGCGGAGGCTGGGTGGATTCCAGTGACGCTCCAAAGCCCTGGGCACAGCCGGTTGTAGACTACATCGTCAATCACGCCGTTTGGACTCCGGCCTATCCGCAATCCGGCGGACAGAAGGCCGTTGTTGTTGTGGATTCCTATGTCCCTTCAGGCGCCTGTGCCGGTTATGAAGTCATGTTCGATAAGCTGCCGAATGTTGTTTCCTATTGCGTCAACATCTATTCGCCTGCAGACGTGAATACGATCAAGGCTCAGATGATCCGAAATGCCGGCGCTGTTTTTTTTCCTGGAGGCGATCAATCTGACTTCATCAAGAAAATTCGCGGCACAATCATCGAAGACGCTGTTCTGTATGTTTTCAAGCAGGGTGGGGTTCTGGCTGGGACGAGCGGCGGAGCGATGATTCTATCGAGCCTTGTTCACGGAAGCCGCAATGGCACACTCTATTCTGAAGATGCGATAGCGAACCCCTATGCGCCGGAGGTCGATCCGGTCAGGGATTTCCTTGAGAGCGTTCTGCCTCAAACATTTTGTGATACGCACTTCACCGAGCGTGGACGGATCTCGCGGATTCTGCTCTATCACGGCCGCGCCATCAAGGACTGGGGATATGATCCGGCTGCTTTTCACTCATTCGGCATTCAGCCTCGCACGGCTGCGGCTATTAGTCCAAAGGGCGTGGCTGAGATATTTGGAGAGGGGCATGCGGGAGTTTTCTGGGCCGATTCCGATCGCTTTGCATGCGACCTGCGGCCGAATGTCCCAATCGGTATCCGTGGTCTCAAAGCCGCTTTCCTGACCAACGGTTTCAAGTTTGATTTGAAAACCAACAAAGTCATCTTCACACCCTCTTATGCGATAAAAACCGGTCATCCGCCGACACCGAAGTTCAATGGAAAAAAAATTAAGGATGCCGGCGCCGAAACAAATGATCTCAATAGAAGCGGCGAGTTTTATCTCGAAAATGGTAACTGTTGCCTGGATGACTGTCGGTATGATCTGGAGTATGGAAACCTCGCCGAAAGCCGTGGCAGCGCCCTGTTTGGCAATGCGATTCTTGCAACAGATTTCTGGGATGATGTCGTTTGTGGGAAAGACCCGTGCGAAGAGTTCCTCGGTTACGAAAGCAAGTTCGGAGGCCTCTTGTGGCTGGCATTCAGGCACTCGCAACGCACGGGCATTCTCATGTCCAGAGGCACAACCATTCAGATCAAGAAAACCGGCCAGATGAGTGTGTCTGCTTCCGGCTGTTTTCCCGTCATCGTACTGGATACTTACGGGGCTTTGATGGTTGCCCAGTCACAATGGCACTTCGATGCTCATCCCAATGCGCATCAGGAGTGCGCGATTGTTCCAATGATCGTTTTTTCACTCAACGGTCAGGCCGGCTTCAATACATATGACCTCGCTCATCATGCATCCAAATAAATGTCACGAAGAGCCCACCAATGCTTTCACTTAAAAGGAAAGGCTCGTCAATTCTACTGACTGAATTTCACTTTTCCCGTTGGTATGACCAATCCAATTGGGTGATATGTGTTAAAGCCCCTCTGCTCCTCTGCCGCTGCAAAGAAGGAGGAGTCTCATCCACAACCTAAGCGCTGTGGGATGAGTTGGAGGGTCCGGCTCTTGACATTGTCACCCTTGTCCGCCTATGTTTTCGCGCGCTGCGCGACTGATCGACTAAACTGATCTGGCGGCGGGAAAGCAGGCCAAATGGAACTTATTGCGCATTTTATCGACTTTTTTTTGCATCTGGACAAGCATCTCAGTCTCATCATCCAAAGTTACGGTGTATGGACCTACCTTATTCTTTTTCTCATTATTTTTTGTGAGACCGGGCTTGTTGTGACTCCGCTCCTACCCGGCGATTCTCTTCTTTTCGCAGCCGGTGCTTTTGCGGCTGTCGGTTCACTCGATCGCTGGTGGCTGCTCTTGCTTCTAAGTGCCGCTTCCATCGCTGGTGATAACATCAACTATGCGATCGGGCATTTTGTCGGCCCCAAGGTCTTTTATAAAGAGAATGTCCGACTATTCAACAAAAAGCACCTCATCAGAACGCATCAGTTTTATGAAAAATACGGCGGGAAGGCGATCATCATCGCCAAGTACGTGCCGATTGTCCGAACATTCGCTCCATTTGTCGCCGGCATTGGGAGCATGACCTATTTTCGATTTCTTGCCTATAACGTCATTGGGGGGATTTCCTGGATCACGATTTTCGTAACCGGCGGCTACTATTTCGGCAATATTCCTGCGGTCAGGAGGAACTTCACTTTGGTTATTTTTGCCATTATTTTTATCAGCATTCTGCCGGGCGTCATAGGATTTCTGCGGGAAAGAGCTCTTGCTCGAAAAGGCGGCCATTCAGCCTGATTCTGCCGGAGCCTTGATCCGTCGGCCAGCCAGCGAACAGTGCATTTTTTAATCACCCGATCTAGATTTGTCCTCATCATCACCTGAACAATGCCCTTGCCTCGGGTTGAGGGAGCAGATCGCCTCAACTTGACAATAGATGTCCCCTCCGTATAATGGGACGTGCATTGGAGAAGAGAAGATGGCGGTTGGATCAGGGCGTTCTTGGCGGAAAACGCAAGAGAGTGCTCGTTACTGATTATCACATGATTTCTCTGATTTGGTCACGGTAGCCCCGGAATGATGAGGCGCAAACACTTGATAAACGGCGTCGTGGCCATGACGACTTAGATTTTCTCAAAAATGACACAGTTGATTCCCGGAATGCTACCATTATGCGCAGAGAGTAGAGTGTCGCCTGGAAGTACACGTCGATTCTCTTATCGTCGGCCAATTTTTTATTTAGTAGAAAGGAGGGAAGAGGAGGAGTGAGGGCTTTTTGTTGTGGAGATGCTGCTGTGAAGGCGGCATGAATCGCAAAACGAGCAAGAATCTTCCTCGGACCTTATGAGCGCAGTTCAGATGACCGTCCTCATTATTTATTTCTCGGTGCTCGTCGTCATGTCCATTTACGGCTTGCACCGCTACTATCTGGTTTATCTCTACTGCCGTTATAAACATAACGTGCCCAGGCCGAAGGGAGCCTTTGAAAAACTGCCGAGAATCACCGTTCAGCTTCCGCTTTATAATGAGATGCACGTGGTCGGACGCCTCGTCGATGCTGTCTGCAAAATGGATTATCCGCGCGAGCTCCTGGAAATTCAGGTCCTGGATGATTCAACCGATGAGACTCAAGCTCTCGCGTCGATGTGCGTTGATCGATACCGTGAGCGGGGTTTCAATATTTCCTATCATCACAGAGAGAATCGTGAAGGCTTCAAGGCCGGTGCGCTGCATGAAGGGATGAAGCATTCAACGGCGGATTACATCGCCATCTTCGACGCTGATTTTATCCCTGCGCCGGACATGTTCCAGAAGATGATTCACTTCTTCACGGATCCCACAATTGGAATGGTTCAGGCTCGATGGGGGCACATCAATCGCGATTACTCGATCCTGACCCAGATTCAGTCCATCATGCTGGATGGACATTTCGTGATCGAGCACACGACGAGAAACCGCTCCGGGCGGTTTTTCAATTTCAACGGCACCGCAGGAATGTGGCGTCGCAGGGCGATTATCGATGGCGGCGGCTGGCAACATGACACGCTGACCGAGGACCTCGACCTGAGCTATCGGACGCAAATGCGCGGATGGAAGTTCGTTTTCCTTCAAGACATCGTTGCTCCGGCTGAACTTCCCCCCGAAATGAATTCCTTCAAGAGCCAACAGCATCGATGGGCTAAGGGATCGATCCAGACCATGAAGAAGATCCTTCCAAAAATCTGGAGAGCGGACTTGCCGCTCCGAATCAAGATCGAGGCGTTTTTCCATCTCTCCGCCAACATCGCCTATCTGCTGATGATCCCGCTTTCAATCCTGATGTTCCCAGCCATGGTCATCCGTTACAACCTCGGCTGGTACGATCTGATCCTCATCGACTTCCCTCTCTTTGCCGCTGCGACGCTTTCTGTCTCGACGTTTTATATCTTCTGCCAGAAAGAGGTGTACGCCAACTGGCCGGCGCGGCTTAAATACTTGCCTCCTCTTATGTGGGTTGGAGTCGGTCTTTGCATCAACAATTCGAAAGCCGTCCTGGAAGCCCTTTTCAATCACCAGACGCCATTCACACGCACACCGAAATATGGCATTGAAAATTCAAACGATCAGTGGAAAGGCAAAAAGTATAGCGGCAAGGTAGACGTGCAGCCCTATGTCGAACTCCTCTTTGGGCTCTATTTCAGTTGCGCTGTCTTCTTTGCTCTGACGGCCGGCCTTTACCCGATTCTTCCGTTCCTGTGCCTGTTCCAGATCGGGTTCCTGTATACAGCATCCCTCTCGCTCTTCCAGCGCAAGCCTGAAGAGGTGCCGCTTCTCGGGAACCAGAAAGCATGATCGCCGCTCAGAAAGCCCAACCTGAGAAGCTTGCTGAGGTTGCTCGGGAGATCCGCCGTTGCGTCGTCCGCATGATCGGTGAAGCCGGTTCCGGGCATCCGGGCGGAAGCTTATCCATTGTCGAGCTGGTGACGGCGATGTTTTTCGGCGGCATGCGGCATGATCCGACGAATCCACAATGGATGGATCGCGACCGGTTTATTCTCAGCAAAGGACATGGATGCCCCACTCTGTATGCGGTGCTTGCCGAGGCCGGCTATATCAGCAAAGAATCCCTGATGACTCTGCGGAAGCTCGGGAGCCCGCTTCAGGGGCACCCTGACAAACGGTTCCTCCCGATCCTGGAAGCGTCAACGGGCTCGCTCGGGCAGGGTCTCTCGATCGGAATCGGGATGGCGCTCGCCGCTCGACTCGACGGCCGTCCCTCTCTGACCTATGTCCTTCTCGGCGATGGCGAGATCCAGGAAGGTCAGATCTGGGAGGCAGCGGCATTTGCCGGTCATCATAAACTCGACACTCTTATCGCGATCGTCGATTACAACAAGATCCAGCTCGACGGCTTTCTCAAAGACATTCTCAATATGGAGCCGATGGCGGCGAAGTGGAAAGCATTTGGATGGGAAACCCGCGAAATCGACGGGCACGATTTCGATCAGATTTTCCAGGCCATCAAACCGGTTTCCGGTCGGCCGCTCGCGGTCATCGCTCACACGATCAAAGGAAAGGGTGTCTCTTTCATGGAGAACAACCCCGAGTTCCATGGTGTTGCGCCCACCAGGGATGAGCTTGAGAAGGCGCTGGCGGAGCTTGCCTGATGACATATGATCTGCGGATGGGGATGGCGACGCGTGATGCGTACGGGAAAATGCTCGTGGAAATCGGGCGCGAAGATCCGAACGTGGTGGCGCTGGACGCGGATCTATCAAAGTCCACAAAGACCGCCCTTTTCGGAAAGGAATTCCCGGGGCGGTTTTTCAATGCCGGAATTTGTGAAGCCAACATGGTTTCTATGGCCGCAGGCCTGGCTTCCTGCGGGAAAATACCCTTTATCAGCAGCTTTTCGGTATTCCTCATGAACAAGGGATTCGATCAGTTGCGAATGTGCGTCGCTTACCCAGGGAACAACGTCAAAGTCATCGTTTCACACGGAGGTATCAGTATCGGAGAGGATGGGCCTTCGCAGCAGTCCATCGAGGATATCGCATTGGCGTGTTCACTTCCGGGCTTTATTGTGAATGTCCCGGCGGACGAGGTGGCTACGCGAGCGCTTGTGCGAGCTGCTCATGCTCATCGAGGGCCGGTTTTCATGCGAGTTGGCCGTCCCAAAACGCCGATTGTTTACGATGAAGGCGAGCCTTTCGAATTTGGCAAAGGCAAGACTCTGATCACCGGCGACGATCTGGCGATCGTCACCTGCGGAGGCTTGGTAGCGGAGGCGATCCGCGCCGCCGATGCGCTCGAACGCATCCACTCACTGTATGCCACCGTTATCGACATGCATACAATAAAGCCGCTTGATATCGAGCTTCTTGTCAGTGCCGCGAAACGCACGAGAGCCGTCATTGTCGCCGAGGAAGCCTTGCCGGACGGAGGCCTCTGCAGCGCCGTCGCGCGATGCCTTGCCGAACATTGCCCGACACCGATTGCTTTCGTCGCCCTGCCGGATGCCTATGCCGAAAGTGGAACCCCCGCGCAATTATTGGAAAAATACGGCCTGAACTCCAAGGGCATCGAGGCAGCGGCTCTACGACTCGCCAAACGGAAAGCATCGGCCTGTCGCGAACAGCCGGTCGCTTAGGAACCTCACCGGCGGAGTTGCTTTCGCACTGACATGCCGGTAAGCCGATGAAACATGTTCTCACTGTCGGCATGGTTTTGTCGGTATGCATGGCGTCTGCACGCGCCGAGCAGCGTCCGACGGCCTTAACCCGAAGGACTTTTCCATGCCGACAATACGGAATATTTCAACTCGTTCTGCGAAGAGGAGAAGCTCCTCGTTGATCGTTGACGCCATGTGTCATGCGAGGAATGTCCCTGTTCGCCGGGCAAGGGAACGGCTCTTGGCATAGCCTCCCCAGAGAGGGGTTCATGGTGATCACCAGAGGTGGGGTCGAGCCGGTGCTGGAGGAAGTGGGATTCGTTTTGGACGTAGGGGTTAATGGCGATTTTTCGCCAGCAGGCCTTCGTAAAAAGTCAGCCAGTCCTCAATGGCTTTGCCGTATTCGTCCTTTTCCCGGAGGAAAAAGTCCCAGGGTTTTTCTTCTCCTCCAACCAGCATTCCCTTCCGTATGTCCCTACCGTACTTGGATATGAAAAGATTGTGGTCTTCCTTCATCTGCGCAAGGAATTCGCTCTTCTCTTCAATTGTTCCGGAGACATTCATGCTTGACGCGGCATACCGCAAGTCCTGCAACGAGGCAAACCATTTCTCAGAATCATTCGTCGCATCATACAGCTGGATCATGGTGCCTGCCGTGCTTTCTGCCGATCTCGTTAGATCGATTTGTTCTTGGAGAGGCCGATTGTACGAGTTTTTTATTTTGAGATAGTCATGGAGCGTCGGCGAGTAAATCGTCAATTCGAGAGTGGGAGGGAAATTCGGTTTTGAAAAAGGGAGATACCATTGGAATGGGAACTGAAGGATGATTTTCCTGGATATTCGAAAGCGGCCTGACGAATCAGTCCGGCGGATGCCATGCCTGGCTGAAGGACCCTCTTGCGCGGGAGTCTGCATGTAAATGACGTAAGCTCCCTTCACCGGTCGGCCTTTATTGTCTATGATGGTTGCTGAGATTCCGGGTACCGAGGACGTTGTGCTGTAAATGATGAGCCCGGCACACCCGATAAAGAGAACCAAAAACAAGCCGCGCGACGGGAACCGATGATAGATGACGAGGGCAGTGGCTGGTCCGGCGACGATGACGAGGAATGAGAGAAAGCACTTCAGCCAGACCTCACTCATGTCGCCTCCGTGACTCAGCGCCGCGATGAGATGCAGGAAGAGGCCGTAGAGGAGCTCAAGAATGATTAACGCGACGAGAAACGGGATGGATCGCCTGAGCGATAGTCTTCTCTCCTGCCTGATCTGCCCCACCATGATTGCCAACGACCAGATCAACAGGCACAGAGTACTTCCTGCGAAAAGGATGGCGATGGGAAACAGAGATTTAATGTTCGCCAGAATAATTGCCAGAATCACGATCAGCGTGGCTGCAAAAATATGGGTCTTAAACGATTTCATTTCCAGATTTCTAAAATCATCTTAAGGGCTGCCCTATCCCCTTCGAAAGCTCTTTATGTCATATGGAAGGCGCTGAGTCAAACTGGTCAAGGTGAAATAGAGCCGTTCAGATTTTCTATGATTGATCAAAATCTTATCACAGAAACCAAAATTTCGGCCATTTTTTCATTAGATCGGGATTGAGGAGTTGTTAGATCGTCGGAATCTGACGCAATGCATCACGATGAGTAGAGTTGTCCGTCCAAATATTGAGCGTCATGATTGCGATAGATGGAGATCTATGCGCTGGGGTAGAGGTACCAGCTTGTTGTGCTTGGTTCAGCGAAGTAGACTTGTCCAATCCCGGGCGGCACTATTTTCAGAACTCCTGACATAGAGTCTCGCAACTCCTTGTAATCTCAGCATTTAGTCCAAATTGGGTACGGACCCAAACATGTCCGCTTTTTTTGGAAATCAGCTACCATGTGGGCATGGCAGAACAAGTACAGCAGCCGACTCTTTTTCCCGGACGATCCGAGCGATGGAGGAGCCAGGTTTATCAATGATCGCTGCCTGCTCAGATCAGATGGGGTTCACCGAATAGTACTGGTTACGGGCCTGCCGATCGCATCGTATGCGGTTGGTGACGACATGGCCGAGGCACATGCAATGGTGAGCTTGGTGGAACGTGGTTATGCTGATCAGAAAAACGTCGCATGCGCATTTGGGTATTCGTCACGGACGGTGCGAAGACATCAGCGGCGTTTCGAGGATGGTGGAATCGCAGCATTGGGTCGTGGTTCTGGCTACCCCAAGGGAAGATCGCGACTTAAAGTGTCACGCACGAAGCAGGTGTCGCGATTGAAGACTGTTGGGGTGCCCAATCGTGAGATCGCACGGAAGCTGGGGGTTAACGAGAAGGCCGTTCGCAAGGTGTCACGCCGGTTGGGTTGGAAATCCCCCGTTGCTGGGCAGATGTCGTTGCCCGGCACCGCTGATGATGCGGACCCAAATATGTCCGCTTTTTGTGTTGAGGGCGAGTCGTTCATCTCACACGACACCGACCCGACTGACCGGCGAATCGATAGGCTCCTGGCGTATCTCGGGTTGATTGATGACGCGGCACCGATGTTCGCTCCTGTCACGGGGCTTCCAAAGGCAGCGGTCCTGCTAGCCATCCCGGCTCTAGTATCGGGCGGGATCTTGAATAGTGCGCGATCGGTGTACGGTAGCATCGGCCCGGCGTTCTATGGCCTTCGTTCCTGCCTGCTGGTACTGCTCCTAATGGCCCTGCTGCGCATCAAGCGACCAGAAGCATTGAAGGAACATGTGCCCGAGGAGCTCGGCGCCATCATCGGACTCGACAGCGCCCCGGAAGTCAAAACACTCCGCCGCAAGCTCACTCGCCTGGCGAATCTCGGCCGGGCCTCAGAATTGGGCCATAAGCTTGGTCTGTGCAACACGTGGCAGCCCGAGTAGAAGTGATGGGATTCCTCTACGTCGACGGTCATGTGCGCGTTTACCACGGACAACGCACATTGCCCAAGACGCATGTCGCCCAGCTGCGCATTCCAATGCCTGCGACGACGGACTACTGGACGGGCGACCCACTCTTCGTCCTCACCGCCGCAGCGAATGCCCAGGGCTGCGGCAAAGTCGTGTAAGGAAAAGAGGGGCAGAGGGTTTGAAGAAATAGTGGACTTTTTCTTTTGATGCTGATAGGCTAGCGGGCGCATGGCAGGGAAGTGGGAGCAATCTGAGTTGAGCGGAGTGGAAGTGA
>CAIWXX010000021.1 GCA_903916735.1 uncultured Acidobacteriota bacterium | reverse complement strand
CGACCGGATACCGAAAACTCTACAACTGTAGTAATATAGGGACAACAGAACCACTCCTGGCACCAGTCCATCATCTCCGGAGATGACGGACGGGTGCCAGGAGGAGACGTTTTTGGCGGTTTGCAGCAAAACATGGGTTCAAAGTAAGGCATTTTGAGAGTTGAGTCAAGAGCCGTGCCGACTAGAAGGCTTCGGTTTTGTGAACTTGAAAGAAACCGTCAAACCGATAACGTATCTGAAAAACAACGCTGCCGAAGTCATTCGCGACGCATCAGTATCCGGGCGCCCGCTTCTCGTCACCCAGAACGGCGAGGCTAAAGCGATAATCATGGGCGTAGAACAGTATCAGGAATGGCGGCGTATGTTGGCGCTCCTGAAACTGATCGCTCAGGGCGAAGCTGACATAGCGGCTGGACGGATTGCCCCACAGAGCGAGGGATTTGAACGTGCCAGTAAGGCGGTCAGGACGGTTAGGGAATGAAGGAATCGCAATTCAAAGTCCTCTGGACGGAGGCGGCCATACAGGATTAGGAAAGCATTGCCGGTGACATCGCCGCTGATTCGCCGACGAATGCGGAGAGGATTCTCGCCAAGCTGAAGGCCCGAGCAGGAGCCCTGGAGAAACGTGTCGAATATTATCAGACTGAAAATGGAATACAGCTTTTTCGGGATTGGCTTCACTCCCTGCGAGACAAGGAAGGGCATCGCA
This sequence comes from uncultured Acidobacteriota bacterium, assembly GCA_903916735.1. Classification (GTDB taxonomy): domain Bacteria; phylum Acidobacteriota; class CAIWXX01; order CAIWXX01; family CAIWXX01; genus CAIWXX01. The sequence continues at coordinate 9,875 of CAIWXX010000021.1, read as the reverse complement.
AGATTTGGGCTCGTATCGACCGTGTGAGTCTGGGCAACCTTGGATATTGTGAATCTGTGGGAGAGGGCGTCATGGAACTAAAGATCGACTTTGGCCCAGGCTATCCGGTCTACTTCGGTCAAGTTGGAAACAGGATCGTGATTCTCCGATGCGGCGGCGACAAGAGCACGCAGAACGCTGATATTCGAGTCGTACATCAATACTGGGCGGATTACAGGAGGCGTCATGGCAAAGAGTAAGAAGAAAAATGCTGATTACCACGAGGACCTGGTGGAAACACTTAAAGATCCTGATGAGGCAATAGGGTATCTCAGAGCCGCTCTTGAGGAGAGCGACATGCCGAAAGTCTTCCTCATCGCACTGCGAAATGTTGCCGAAGCCTGAGGTATGTCTAGTCTCGCCCGGACCGCCCGTCTGAATCGTGAAAATCTTTACAAGATTCTCTCGAAGAAAGGTGATCCTGAATTGAGTAGCCTGTACGCTCTCCTCGATGCGCTTGGACTGAAGTTATCGGTAGAGTTGAAACGAGCCTCCTGAACACGCTCATGGGCGGCGCATTCTCCATCCTCGCATCGCAGGGAGTAAGGGTACCGACCAGATTGATGTAGCCATACACTCTAAGGGCACACCAGAGAAGCCTGAATCAACTTTAGATCAGGGACATACTGGCCCTACAGAATACAGTGTCCCACTTGATTAGGCTGAGATGCTCCAACAAAGTGGTATCGCCACCGTAGACATCGAGATCGCATTTCCCCACGACGCGGCGATCTCTTTTGCCTACCAGTAGATGATGTAGACATTCATTAATAAGGGATTATGCGCACGCGCCTTGCCGATCCGTTCTACGAGATGAAAGACGACGCCATAATGCCCTTGGATCAATTCTTCGAGGACGGGTAAGATTTTACTACCTACCAACCTGCTTCCGAGCGGGTACATCTCGTTCCGATAACGGGGTTATACGCGTGTATAAGTACACCAATCTGGTCGATACCCTAGAGAAATGAGCGACCCTCAGCGATCTTCGCGGGTGTGCCAGAACCGCAGCACGTAAATCGTAGAATTTTGAATCTCGTAACGCATCTCATAGTGTCCGACGATGATGCGGCGGACCTCACGCGGATCGAATTCCTCGAGTCGTTCACCGATGCGAGGGTGTTCCAGGAGGCGGGCCGGGGCTGCAACTAACGCTTTTACGGTGTGTACAGCAGCTAGCCTGTTGACCGGGGCCAGGAACTCGAACAGCCGCACCAGATCCGACTGCGCCTTGCTAGTCCACTTGATCATCGTGATTTGTCAGTATCGAGACTATCTGCCCATGCCTGCATTGCCTGGTGATCAATGACGTTGCCGGAATCGACATCGGCTAGGGCTTCCAGGGTCAGCTTCCGGCGTTCCTCTTCCTGATCGATCCATGACGAGAGGGCCTGTTTGACAATCCAACCCCGCGAACGCTCCAGTCGCGCGGCTATCTGATCGACCTTCTTTGCGAGAGGCAGCGGCACATGCGCGGTTAGCACCTTGGTATTCATTGAAGGCTCCAATTAAAAAATAATCAATACTAATCATAATGAATCATTATGAGTCGTGCAACTTCGTGTGATGGGGCCAGGTCTTCATTTTTCACTTTTCATGATCAGGCGTTGACCCAACTGCTGAATTTTCGCGGCTGAACTCGAAATTGTTCTCAGATTCCCTCTTGATTGCCTTCACCGCCATCGAGACAGCAGACGAGCCTTTCCCGCTTCGTTCAGCGATCTCTCGCACGGTCATTAGAGAATACAGCCTTTGGGCGCAGAGGAATATCCATGCTCGGCGCCTGGTCCGGACCGGTAGGGTCGAGGGCTGGCGCGTTGGCACATACCGCAACGTTTCCAGCCCCCGCCACATCGAACGGAGCGTGCGGATTTCCCGCACTTTATGTGGCGCGCCACATAATATGCGTAATGTGGCGTCAGTCGTTATGTGGCGAGGACGGAGAAAGGCACCGTGGGACAAGGGAGAGGCTTTGATTCTCGCCACATAATGTTCTTCCGAAACGTGGTGGAATCCTCGGCAAGGAGGTGCACACTATGTTCAAATCATTGTTCGAGTATCGAGCAGTCCAAGAGCGACACCTGGGGGCTCCGTTGGCGGAAGAGCGGGCCAAGTACTTGGCACAGATTGCGGGCCGCGGGATGCCTCGGGCTACGTTGCGACACCGCGCGGAATACAGCCGCTGTGTTGCCACTGAACTGGACCGGCGGGCGGAGATGCAACGATGGCGTGTGGACGAGATCGACACGATGGCACGAGCATGGGCCCGTGCGCGCGTCGTTGATGGCCGGGCAGGCAGCGATCGCTGGCCGTATGCAAACTTCCGGCTCGTGGCGCTGGAATTCGTCGAGTCGTTGGGACGACTCATGCCTGTTCAGGCTGCGGTGCTTCTACGCGATGAGGATCGGCTCGACGACTTCATCGTCAAGCAGCAGGAGCACGCTTGGCAGTCGGCAGCAACCTGCCGCACGGCCCGCTGGCAGGTGCGACAGTTCCTTCAGTACCTGGAGGGCCAGGGGCTGAATCTGGCCTGTGTGCGAGCCGAGCATGTCGATGCTTACTTTGCTCATGTAGCGAAACGGTGGGGTCGCGTCTCGCTGGCCGTCACGGCCAAGATGTTGCGCGCCTGGTTTCGCCATGGGGAGACACAGGGTTGGAGCGCACCGGGCCTCGCCGATGCGGTCATGTCCCCGCGGCTCTATCGGCATGAGGGGCTGCTGCCTTCCTTCGGTATCTCCTTCCGCCGGCATCGCATCGGTTGGTAGCCCCGCCGTCCAAGCTCCTCCTGGATCTGCCGCAGAAATCCCTACACTCCGGCCGCCTCGATTGCTTCGAATGTCACCCCGTCTATCCCCGGGGCCCCGTTGTTCCCCTTCGCCATCTTGTAGGCCTCGTACAGGGTCTCCAGCTTGCACACATGCACGTACAATCCCCAAAACCGCTTCTTCTTCTCAGCCTTCGCCGTGACATATATCTTCCGCCTCAGTTCTTGCAGCGTGATGGGCGTATTTATCATCTCGCCCCTGCCTCCCTTTCCTCAGAAGATCTGCGATTCAGTAGGGTCCCTTCGCTCCACGGGCATTACCCCGCTTCCTCGCTACTATGGACCCATCCGACACCTCTCGCCTTTCGGTCCAACTTCCCGGGTACTCCGGTTATATGGCCAGCGGGACCGCCTCCCGCAAAACGCGCCAGCCTTCGTTGAACGCACGACCGTGGCTTAAATCTTAATCTTCCGGCGGTGGGGTCTACCTTGCCGAGGTTAACGACCAATGAGTATGTTGTTCGGTTCAACAACCATGCGCATACTTGGCCGATGCTCTGGTTCTGCCACAGAATATCAGAATATCCGCCTTGCCATCTCTGTTGAAATCTCCGGTACCCACAGCCAACCATCCGCTGCCGGGTGTCACTTGTCATTTCCCCAGAGCCGGATGGGAACGATGACGCCGGCTCAGACGCCTATTGCTTCTAATCCGCCCCGAACCTGCACGCGACGGTCAACCTCTATCTGAAATACCTTATCGTCAATCGTGGCTCTTGACTGAGCCTCCAAAATCTCCTACTCTGAACCCATGTTTCCGCCGCAAACCACCGAAAACATATCCTCCAGGCGCCCTTCCACCGTCCCCAGGGATGGCGGAAGAGCCGCCTGGAGTGGTCCTATTAACCCAATATTACTACATCTGTAGAGTTCTCGGTATCCAGTCGAAAAAGCGAATCCTAATAACATATCCAGGAGGAGACGTGATGCCCGAACGATCTTTGCATAGCGGCCTCAGGAAGCCGGCGATCCTCTCGATCATCCTCTCGTGTGTTTTGTTGATCGGAGCCGGTCCCTGGTTCGGACAAGTGCCTGACCGATACAAGCAGGTTCGGCGCTATTGGAGAGCGTTGACGGGATCACTAACGCCGAGGAAGCAATTTGACTTCGTGGGGAAGCTGGATGCCACGACCAAGGGAAAAGCTGCGATCGCCTTGCAGATGAAGGAGCTCTGGTCGGGCCACCAATTCGTCATCGCCAACGGCAGCATAAAAACTTCGGGACAAATGACTGCGCTGGTCACCGGATCAACCTTGCCTCACAAGCTTCGCATGCAAATGAGGCGCCTGTCTTCGACGGACAAGCCGCTGACGACCAAAGCCTTCGACATCCTGGTTGGGAGCGATGGTAAGATAGCGCCTCAGAGCTTCCCCCTCACGGTCTGGTTTCTCGTCGACTACAAGGAGACCCTGGAGTTCTCCATCGCCCCGCTCGACGCCAACCTTCCTGCCGGTACACTGACCCTGACCGTCTCCCTGAATCCCCCCTCGTGGCTCGTTCCCGAGGAATCTCTCGGCGACACGCCTGCTGATTCTCCGGCGACAGCACAGAAAGTGCAGTACACATATGCGGGCTACCCGGCCGGGGCGAAGAAGGGGCAAGCAATCGGGCACGTCGTGCTCAACCCCATTGCCGGCTCGGCGTTTACGGCGGTCGGCAAGCTGGCTGTGAAGGGCAAGATCGTCCCCGACTCGGGAGAGGCGCTCCCTTCCAAGCTCCGCGCCGTCCTCAAGCACATCGACTCGACCGGGCGACTCCTCTCGACCGACAAGTTCGATATCAAGATTCAGACGGCCGGGAACATCGCATCCCAGAGCTTCCCGTTTTCCACGGTGAACGCCGGCGGCGTCAAGGAATCGTGGGACGTTTCGTTCGTCCCGATCGACCGTGACCTCCCGGACTGCGAGCTGAACCTAGTGGCGGCATTCACCGCCACCGTCGGCCCCTGAGCGTTATCCAATCTCGTCCGAGCCACCTCCGCTCAACCCCTTGGAGCGTTCAAAATCATTGCTCGGACGCTTACAGGTCTGCCATCCCCAGAACCAGGCCTTCACTTTTCCCTTTCCGCAATTAAGCGTTGATCCAACAGTCAGAGATTTGCCGCCTGCCGAGGGGATCGGGTCTCGAATTCCAGGCTGATGGCTTTCACCGCTATTGAGACGGCTGACGCGCACCTTCCAGATCGTTCGGGGATCTCGCTTACCATCATCGATGAATACATTCTATGGGCTTATAGAAGCATATGCGCCCGGCGCCTGAGAAGCTCCTCTTAGCAAGGAACTCGATCCGATCGGAGTCATCGAGAAAGACCGCTATGCGGGCCACGCCGCAGGAGATGAGATGATAGAACCCACTATCGAACTCGATCCTCATCGGCCAACGAATGTCTCCATGCTGTCTCGCATTTCCTTCCAAGACAACAAAAATGAAAAAAGAAGACCTGGCTCCATTCGAACGGACCACATCAACGCTTTACATCGTCAGCACGGGATTATGAAGGTGTTGCTACCCCGCTCGTTTCCGGAGCTATTAATATCAGCCGAGGCGCGGTGCCTCGGGTTCGTCGAGCGAGCAACGATTCACAGCCTGCGCCGTTCTCTTGATTGCCGCTATTTCGGGACATAAGACCCGTCGTTGATCGGACCCTGTGTGCCAAGTTGGAGATCGGCGAGTGAGGCCTTTGGTTCCGGATCAGTATTGTTTTTATCGGTATGTTCCTCTATCCTGGTTTCCATTTTAGGCACATATGACCCGTCATTGATGGGACCTTGGGCGCCGATCTGATCGGTGGTGAAGGGCAGGGCGCTCGTTGCTGAGGCTGCGCCTGTCAAAGGAATGAAAGGAGATGTAGCCTTCTCGAATGTGTCCTTGGCCGGTGATAACAGCGTGCCCGAAGTCGGCGTCATCGTTTTTTTGTTTTCAGGCTGGGAGTCGATTGGTGGAAGGTGAGCTCCAGTACCCTGAACCCGATGTGTCATTGCGGACCTCCTTTTCGCAGTTCCATTGAGGGATTTCAATCGGGGCGACGCCGGTGCTGTCGAGCCCCGCCAACTTAATATAGGTGGCGGCGGATCGGATATCAAGGTCAGGGTTCGATGCGTGGATCGGCCCTCCCATCACAGACATGAAGGAGATCGTACAGATCGGCATGTACACCGTCCGCGCGCCGTACCGCCGACCGGCCGTCTTGTTCTCGATGATGGACCCCAACTGAAATATTATGCGAAGGGCACGCAGCCTGACCGAGATATCAGTGCTCTGTTCGAACCCGACTCCAGAACTTTTGACTACGTGGATTGGATCGCTCGCCTTACCTCACATATACCCGATAAGGATTGCCAGATGATCCACTATTTTGCAGCTTCTTCGAACGCTCATCCGGGCAACAAAGCCAAGGCGGAATCCACGCCACATCCCGACGGCTGCGCCTTCTTAAGCAGGTATGCGAAGCCGACCCCCTTCTCTGCGAATGCGGCTCGAAGTTCGATGTGATTTTGGTCATCGAGGCGCGCCATCAATCAAATGTCGTTGACAAGATTCTGGCGAGCATCAAGTTCGTCTTCGAGGTACTCCAGCTCCCAGAACGTCCGCCACCAGTCATTTCCCCGGAACCGGATGGGGGAGATGACACCGGCTCAGACGCCTATTGCTTCTAATCCGCCCCGAACATGCACGCAACGACCAACCTCTATCTGAAATACCTTATCGTCAATCGTGGCTCTTGACTGAGTCTGCAAAATCCCCTACTCTGAACCCATGCTTCCGCCGCACACCGCCGAAAACATATCCTCCAGGCGCCCTTCCACCGTCCCTGGGGATGGCGGAAGAGCGCCTGGAGTGGTCCTATTAACCCAATATTACTACATCTGTAGAGTTCTCGGTATCCAGTCGAAAAAGCAAATCCTTATAACCCACCGGATCGCTGACAGCCACCACGAGCTTTTGGGTGCACATCTATAATGATTGTGAAAGTGCCGACAGCAATACAGCCACGATCACGGCCACGGGTTCAATCTCAGGCCCGGCAATCACCGGCATCAAATCAAAGTCATGTAAGCCTGAAAGTTCGGCCATAATTTGGGGATCGGGATTTTCAACCGACAAAAAGAAAGATCTCGTGTACTTCGGTGCCAAGAAGACAAAAAAACATCAGCAAAGCCAAAACTACGAGCCTCAAAGTGACGATCCCGAAGACGGCAAAAGGGACGTACGCCGTGGGTGTGGTGGTCAAAGGCATTCGGAGTAATTCAGTTGATTTCACAGTGAAATAAAGTGGGTGCATCGGGACAAAGAAACGTACCCGATTTTGGATTAATGTAAATGGAGCGCTCGCGGGAATCGTCAACAAACAGAGATCGGCTGCTGATGAGACCGGCAAGCCGATCGACTTCAGAGAAGGAAAAATCGATGAAAGCAATTTGGGTCACGTCCATTTCGCTGATGCTCATGACGGGCTTCAGCGGCCAGGGATTCGCGTTCGACCCGGGAATCGAGAACATCATCAGCAAAGCCTACAATTGTGCCGTCACGGGGGATGTGCAGTGCATCGTCCAGTGCAGCCATCCGGAGATCTCGAAGTTTAAAGGAACCTTCGATACCGGCTACAGCGCCGGGCGATCCGGCAGCCTGGCCGAGTTGTGGTCCTTTGCCATGGGGGTCACAGACAAGTCAGAGAAGGTGACCATCACCGACATGAAAATCGAGATCGTGAAGGTTGAGGGTGAGAAGGCCATTGCATGGGCCAAGTATCACATCGTTGAGGAGTCCGAGTCACAGCTCGAAAGCACCAAGGGCCAGTGGACAAAGGAAGCATGGGACGCACAGGACTATATCATTCTCAAGAAGTACAACAGCGAGTGGCGTCTAAGGCGTCTTGAGGAGAGAGCCGAGCATTTTTCTGCCTTCGAAAAGCCGACTCTGGACGAATGGGGCGGTGTTGAATAACAAGCTCTTGTAAATGCCGGGCGTGAGATTGGATTTATCGACAAGCCTCTCATCGGTCCTCCTCGAATCGACGCCGTGCTTCTCCAGACGATGAGAGTCGAAATCCCCAGGATGATTCCGACTCCGATCCAGACAAAGGTCAATGCATGGCTCATGCGGCCCGCGCCAAAGTGCACTGTCGCTGCCGCCACGGTCATGGTCAGGATGAAGATGAGGAAGGCGGTTGCAGTATAAACGCCGCCGATGAGAAGGGTCTCTTTTAAGAATGCATTTATCCGGCAGGTCCTCTCAACACCGTCATTTGCGATACCAGTACGCGTTACCCTGCCAAAGATAAAGTGGGACCGCCGGGATGTCAAATGCAGGACATGACGCGGCGCGTCAATCCTCTCATGAGATCAAGCCGGGGTTTATTATCAATGAGGAAAGCACTCTGATCCGCGAGTACGCTTACTATCTCGCTCAATTCACTTTGAGAATTCCGGGTCCCGTACCCGGTCCGATTTAGAAGCCTTATGAAGTTATCGGTGAAATCTGTGCACAAAATTGCAAAAGTTGTGATTGGACGGAATTTCGAATTCCTCTCAGGAAGGGAGGAATGCAGGAAAGGCTTATGAAAACACCGCCGACCGCGGTAAATGTCCTTTCCTGCTTTCATCGATTCCTGCATTCCTGAGAGGTCCGGAGTCGCGCGTGGTGCAGCCACCGTCTTTGGTTCTGGCTTCGCCAGATTAGGGTGAAGATTCGGGAACGGTTACGGGAACGACCCGGAACAGGAATAACCTCAATGGAATGTCTCATTTCCTTGACTCTGGCCACACCTCTGCGGTGTAATGACCGCATTAAGGCAGGTCATTCATGATTGAACGGATTTCCAAAATCGCTCCACTACTCATTCCCGCATCTTCTCTCCTCTTTTTCGGCCTCTGGCTCCTCGGCTATCGGTCCCTCGCCGCATTCAGAAGCATCACCGGGGAGGGGTTCATCGTGTCGGGAATGGAACTGGTACTCGCCCTTGCCATGTGGATCTGCATCCTCGTGTTGCCGTTTTTGAACTTCCTTTTCGCCATTTTCTGTGTGGTTCGCATCTTGGTCAGTCTCTTCACGCTGCACAAGGTCTCGTACTTGCTTTACATCACAGCCTTCTTCGCCGGTCTCGGCGTTACCGCCCTCATCGCCGATTATTTTCACGATCTCCATTGAATGCCGTCATCCTGCAGCGAGCATGGTTGACAAGCAGCCGTACCAGCGAGCTGTTCAATGAACAAGCAGGCCGAACCAAGGCCACGGCAAAGGCGATCACTGCACACGATAGCCTTAATATTCAAGGCAAAGCCGAATTCGTCATTGAACCGTAAGAATATTCAGGTATGAGATCGGCTGACAATGCCTGATAAGCTTATTGTTCGACTAGTCGTTACATCATCTCACCTGTCATCATTTCTCCAGCTTCCCTGGACTCTCTATTCAAACGATGCCAATTGGGTGCCGCCTCTGCGTCATGTTCAAAAATCCTACTTCAACGGTAAGCACCCGTTTTGTCGGCACAGTTTGGTGCAGCCGTTTATCGCAACACGTGGAGGAAGAACGGTTGGGCGTATCGCCGGCATCATGAGTGAGAACCATTTGGAAAAACAAAAGGAAAAAAGGCGGTTTTCGACTTCTTTGAGTGTATCAATCACTCTGAGACGGCGAGCGCTCTATTCAACCAAGTGAAGGAATGGGCTCGATGTCACGGTTCATCGATGATCAGTGGCCCCTTTAACCCATCGACCAATGACACCTGCGGCCTCTTGACGGAAGGCTTCAATGATCCCCCTGTTTCTATCCCGACTTCAGCAACTGGGGCACATTTGCACCACTAACCCATTGATTTCTCATAAAAATTCTTTAAAGGTCGGCACTACAGAGGGCTGGTTTTTTCTCTTCAATTTGGCAGTTCGCCGCGAAGATTTTTGGCGGGGGTTGAACCGGCAAATCCAGTTTTAGCCGAGAGAGCAATAGGCAGTGATCCTTTTCTGGTTGCGTATAGCGTGAGAGGACGAGGAGGCGATCGTCTGTTGTTGGG
>CAIWXX010000020.1 GCA_903916735.1 uncultured Acidobacteriota bacterium | reverse complement strand
GAGAAGCGCTTCCGGCGGTTGAACTCACCGGAACTCTTGAAGGAGGTGTACGCGGGGACGAAATTCAGAGATGGTTTGATGGAGAAGAAACGCAAGGAGGGAGTGCTTGCCGCCTAGGCGCGTTTACACACCCCTTGACGGGTAGTTCATTTTTGTGTGAAAACAGGGGTCTTGCAGCAGAATCAGTTGTTATCTCCAGTCCCCGATGAGTTGGAAGGCCGCCCAATGATAAGGATGAGCCGTGAACTTTGCAGGAGAGGTGATGAGATCGATCTGTGCGGCTCTGAGGGCCTCGTCCTTGGTTTTGCCCGCCTTGACGTAACCATAGAAGCGCGCCATGAGCTCGGCTGTGGTCTGATCAGATACGTCCCACAGTGAGGCCAGGACGGACCGAGCTCCGGCATACTGAAAAGCGCGCGTCAAACCGATGAGCCCCTCACCTCCCAACTCCTTCCCCAGGGCGCTGTTGCAGGCCGAAAGAGTTACCAGATCCGCATCGATGCGGACCTTTTCGAATATTTCCCATGCCTGCAGAAAGCCATTCTCCTGCCCCTGCGTCGGTTTCTCGGGGATCGTGAGTGCGAGAGAAGAATCCAGCGGGAGCTTCTCGTCGCAGATCCCGTGACATGCGAAATGGATAAATCGGCAATCTTTTCCGACGGCCTTCGCATGCTCCTCTGTTGCATCCTGTCCCAGAAAGGCTGTGACGTTTCCACGAAAGATGTCCGCAATTCTTTCCACTTCGTTTCTAGTCGCCGGCAGCGACTTGAGGTCATAGCCTCGTGTCAGCAGCCATTGAGCCTGGGTGTTCGAGATGGTGTCCGGATTCAACCGCGACGCAACGGGATATAATGGATCGCCAAACGCCACCATTCTTGATGATGCGACCACTTTCATTGCTGGGTCGGGACGGCGATCTCTGAGCTCTGCATAGACTGTAGCCGACAACGCAATATGCACAGGTTTCCATTGAATAAGATACGTGGGAGTCTTGACTCCGCGATCCGTCACCCAGCGAATCAACGCCCCGTAAGGCAGCACATGCAAGGGGCCGTCAGGACAGACAAGGATGCGATCGGCGGAAGCAATCAGTGTTTCGGTGGGCTTGAGCAACTCGTCGTAGAGCACGCCGGCGGGCTTGAGCAGAGCGGTTGTATCCGCCACACCCTTCTCAGCCTGCTGGATCAGATCCCGGAAATCCAGCACCTGCTTCCGCAACGACACTTCACCAAGCGGCACAGTGAACACAGAGATCCCATCAGGGTTCGGCTCTTTGCTGGTCCTAATATCAGCAACGTGACGCACCGCGAAGATGAAGGTCTTATTTTTGGTGACACAATAGGACAGAAGCAAAGTCCCGCTATCGAGCCCGCTCTGAGCCTGATGCAAGGTGAGTGGTTTGGGGTATTGCAGTGACGCCAGCCGCGGAGACTCCCGGCGCACACGCTCGACGATATCCTCGCGTTTTCGGCGCAGCTCATCCAGCCGTGCCAGCAGGCCGTCAATCTGCTCGTGGTCTTTCTCAGGATGCAGGCCCGCAATCTTCGACTGTGTCTTATCATAATCAGAGGCAATTCTTTTCTGCTCCAGGGCCAGTTCCCGCGGGATGTCGGAGAAAAGGATGTCCCGTTCTGCAAGCATGGCGAGAAATCCTCGTGCCCGCGAACGTTCGAGTGCCGCGAACGCATCTGCCGGCCGACCTGATTCCACGAGCAGCTGGATGTAGTCCCGGTAGTAGAGAGCGTGTGCAGCGCTGAAGCTGAGCCTCGTTTCCAGCGAGCCGCCGAGCTTGCCGATCTGGGACTCGAGCGCGTCGACCGCGCCGGCCAGGTAGCGAACCGCTTCAGTTGGATGGCCGGTCGCCTTGCGGAGCAAACCCAAAGCATGGAGAGTCTCCGCTTGAGCCATGCTTCCTGGAGCGAGCTTCGCGCGGATGGCCAAGGCACGCGTGTAGTAGTCATCTGCCGCTGACATCCTTCGACGCGCTTGCGCCGTTTCGCCCAGGAACTGGAGGGACACCGCCACTTCGAGAGATCCCGGGGCCAGTCTCTCTCGTATCGAAAGAGCCTGTTTGCAATAGTCATCAGCCGTTGCCAGATCGCCACGCTCCTTGGCCAAATCACCCAGGTTCGTCAGTGAGATTGCTACGCTCAGGCTATCGGGCGCCAGCTTCTGCTTGATCGAAAGTGACTTCTTGAAGTAAGCCTCGGCCGCAATCAAGTCATGGCGGCTCAGCGCCACCTCTCCAAGGTTGTTGAGACTGGAAGTGACATCGAGACTGCCGGGAAGCTCTTTCTCCTTAATGGCTAATGCGCGCTGATAGGACGTTGCAGCCAAGTCCAAGTCGCCGCGAGCCTGAGCAGCCATTCCAAGATTGTTCAAGACTCTTGCCACCTGTAGGCTCCCGGGCGTGCGCTTTTCGAATATCGCCAGAGAATCTCTCATGCGCGTCTCGGCCCCAGCCAGATCTCCCCGTGCCATTGCCAGAGTGCCAAGGTTGCCCAGAGCATAGGCGACGTCGCTGCTGTCGGCACCGAATTTCTGACGGATTGCAAGGGATTGCATGACAAGCTCCTCGGCACGTGCAAGATCCCCGCGGAAATATGCGATACCAGCCAGGTGTTCGATGGAGTCGGCGGTGATGAGACTTCCAGGCGCCTGCTTCTCGCGTATGGCCAGCGCCGTCTTATGGATCTCCTCCGCCTCATCAAGCTTTCCCGCATTCCTCACGATTCTGCCCAAGTTTTGCAGACTCTCTGCTTGACCGAGGCACTCTCCCCACTTCTCCTTTCTGCCGGCCATCGCTGCGCGGTACATCTCCTCAGCCTTGAGGGGCTCATTCTGCTGATCGTAGGCATTGGCCATTGCGTCCCGTACGAAGTTTCCGGACGCCGTGTCGGCGGAAGCTTCGGCGATCGCAAGCGCGGACTGAAAGGCTTGCTGGGCCTCCAGCCATCGTTTCTCTTTGGCAAGTACGTTTCCGATTTGCAGGTCTACCCAGCACGCGAGAAGCGCATCTCCGGCAGCAGATTGATTCGCGGTTATCTGGCGCCAGGAACCCACGCCTCTTGTAACATCCCCAGATGCGATGGCGGCTTTCCCGGCGAGATAGGCTGCCAAGTCCTGCTCCGACAATCTCGGCCGCACCGTCAACTCCAAGCTTCCAGCTGGGATATCGAAGACAACCTGTTCTCCTCCCCTTTCTCCATGTATCCTCATCGAACCACGTGGGCTTTGTTCCTGCTTCACCCACATCCAGTCGAAAACGGATCCGATATCCCCGCCCGCCGCATTCGGATTGGCCGGCGGGTTAGCCATCCGCTCCCATGAGGATAAGACATCCCCCACTCGAATACCGGCATTCTCTTCCACCGATCCCTTGGCCACCTCTTCAACAACAATCCCTGCTAGCCTATCCGCAGCGGCAGGCAAGGGGAGACAAAGAATGATGAAGACGAAGATGGCGGCAATCGGCGCGCATGCCACAACGCCCCGTGAACGATTGACAGTGACCCTCTTGTTCATTTCTTCTCGCCTCCGGTCTTGCCAAACATCATGATCACAATGGCTTCAGACGGCAGCCAGGCCTATCACCACTTCTGTAATCTCCAGCATAGACCATCGGCATGGACATTAAGCAATCACATAACATTTTTCACCTGGTAGAAAGGCGACAACATACGCAAGACAAATGCGGTGAAGCAAACCGCCTCAGAACGTTATATCTATCTGTGTGGATGAGTCAACAAATTCCGCAATTCGGACAGGGAGACACGTAAGTCGGCCATCGATTTTTTTTTCGAACCCCTGTGAAATTCATCTTTCTCATACGTTGTACTTCCGGAGGAGAAAAATCAAGATGAAATATACGCATATTCTGGCTGGCATCATGGCAGTATGCTTCGCACTGGCGCCGATCGCAGCTGAACAAGAGAATTCGGATCTTCCCGGCGACATCCAATCGGCTATTGCAGGCTGCAATGCTAATGTGCCCACAAACGCTCAAACTGGCATGCCTGTACCGTTCGCTGGGGTGGTCTCTCTGACGCCAGGGAGCCTCCCATTGACTGACTCGATGGTCGGCAGTCTTTACGTTGCCCCTGCAACCGGAGCCGGTGGCTATTTGCAAGGATCACCGGGGAGCGAACCATGTCGTAGCACCCGCGAATCGCAGTTCACGCACATCCTGACCCACAACTTGCTTGTCATGGAAGAGGAGGTCAGCCAGGGAACTTGGTATCAACTCCGTACCTACCAGCCGACACTGCCCACAGTGAGCTTCAACCACATCAGCCCGGTATATCCGGTGGAGATGATCACCTGGTATGAAGCAGTCCTGTTCGCCAACCTGCTTTCTGTCGAACGAGGATACAATCGGTGTTACTATACCAACAGCTCCAAAACGACTCCGATAGATTCCAGCAACTACAATAACAACAACACGATCTACTTCGACTATACAGCCGATGGATTTCGCCTGCCGACTGAGGGCGAGTGGGAGTATTTCGCGAGAGCGGGTACGACCAGCGCGTTTTGGGCAAACGAACCGATGTACACCAGCGCCTCTTGCTCCTGGTGCCTCCCGGGATATATGGCAAATCTGGATGGGGTCGCATGGTGGTGTGCAAATAGTGGCAACAAAACGAATGTTGTGGGCATGATAGGCCCCAATCCATGGAATTTGAAAGATGTCCATGGGAACGTCGATGAATGGTGCTGGGATTGGGCAGGCGCCTATCCAAAGGGCGTCGTTACTGACTATTCGGGTCCTGCGTCTGGTGCATATAGGATTGCGCGGGGAGGCAACTGCACCAGTTACGCCAAAGACTGCCGGTCAGCCTCCGAGGGTTACTCGTGGCCGTATGCTCGACATCCTACCAATGGCTTTCGGCTCGTCAGGTCTCTATCCATTCACTGGAACTGGGATTTCGGTGATGGTTCACTGCCGTCAGCCCAGTCAAATCCCACGCATGCATACACTAACCCCGGGAATTACACATGGACAATGACCGCCGATGTATTGGGGCAGCTGTGCGTGAAGACGGGGCAGATTACCGTTGGCGGCACCGGATCCGGCCCGACCATCACTAACATCACTTCCAAGACGAGTAAGGCCGGATCATCGGCAACAATCTATGGGACCGGTTTCTCAACCGACAAGAAGAAAGATGTCGTCTACTTCGGTACCAAGAAAGTCAAGAGTATCAACAAGGCAAAGACGACCTGCCTGAAGGTGACGATTCCAAAAGTGGCGAAAGGAGCCTACGCCGTCACGGTTCTGGTCAACGGCGTCACAAGTAATGCATTCACGTTCACGGTGAAATAAGCAACCAGACTCCAATGAATCAAGCATCACTCGATTTCATCCGTGATTTGTTTCGTTCCTGTACTCTTTCCGGTTCCCGAATTTTCGCCATGAGAATTCCGACTGGAGTCAGGTGCGGGAACGCGCAAAAGGAGACGGACTTGAAGGCGACTCGATCTACGATTTGCCTCTTAAAATGCTACGGCTCGCGTCAGCATTAGTTCACATGGCCTTATCATCAACCCAAAATAAATGGAGGTACGACACATGAGACACATTTTTGTAAAGCAGGGATTTTCAGTTCTCGTCATCACAATGATGGCCGTTATGGGAGCTCCGAGATCCGAAACCCGCGAAACTCGTCACCCGGCCGTCAAAGTTCTTTGCATTCCGGCACCGGCCTTTGAAATGCAGACAAACGACGTCAAGTACACGAACACCGGAGTTCTCAGCCTGAATGATGGATGGGGCTATGTCAGAGCTCCCTTGATTCTGCCCAACAATACAAAAATAAAAAAGGTCGAGATGGTTTGCAAAGACAACGGGAGCCTCAATCTCAGGATGTGGATCCATACAATCTCCAATGATCTGTCCCAAAATTTCACACTATGCGAAGTCGACAGCAGTGGGGCTTCCTCCACCTATGAGACGTTCTCGACGACGGTCATCAGCCCGAATGTCATTAATAATGTGGACTACAATTATTTTCTTAATCTGTCGCTTCCGGGGACGAAAACAGCCGGCTACGAGTTCGTTTCTGCGAAGATTTACTATACCGGCGCCTGGTGAAGAGCCCGAGGCTGGGAAGCGTCGGCGGAGAATCACAAGAGCATGCGACACCAGTGCATATCGTGAGGAGATCAGGAATTCCTTCGCTCCGTTCAGGCTGATGCCGGCGTTTGATTGTGAGAATGTCGGAATGATGCTTGACCAGTGCGCGTTTTTGAGGAGGGGGGTTTAGCCGGGGATCGGGATCGCGCGAATAGAATTTTTAGCAGACCATGTCACCGCGGACAAAAGCCGCCGTACGGGCATCGGATGGTTCCGAGAAGAAGGTCGCAGCGTTGGCCGCTTCGATGAGTCGCCCGTCGAGCAAAAGGCCGGCACGATGGGCGAGCCGGCGGGCCTGAAAAACGTTGTGCGTCACAAGCACGATTGTCATTCCGCGATCCTGATTCAACCCGGTCACAATGCGTTCGATGAGCCCGACGTTGAAGGGGTCGAGGTTCGCCGTCGGCTCATCCAATAGGAGGACATCAGGTTCAAGAACAATGGCGCGCGCCAGGGCCACTCGCTGGCGTTCTCCTCCGGAGAGAGTGCGAGCCCGGGCGCCGGTCAAATGATCGAGACGGACTTCTTTGAGCACGGCTTCAACCCGTTGCGTGACGTCACTGTGGTTCCTGATACGCAGCCCATAAGCCACATTGGCAAACACCGTTCGGGATAATAGCACCGGGTGCTGGAAGACCATGGTGACGCGGCGTCTAACGTCGATGGGCACAACATCGGAGTCGATGACTCTTAAACGTTCGCCGAAAAGTATCTCTCCGGAAGTCGGTGGTTCCAGAAAGCCGAGCAGCCTGAGCAATGTGCTTTTCCCCGATCCGCTCGGCCCGACCAGCCCGAAAATTTCGCCTCGCCTGATCTCCAAGGAATCAACGCCAAGGACAGCGCGGGAATTATAAACTTTCGTCAGATGATCGGCCTGATAGGCAAATCCGGTTATCGGAGAATCACTCATGACTCGATGGATCCTCCCTGGAGTTTCAGCATCGCCAGATTGACGAAGAAAGCGATTCCGATCAGCACCAACCCGAGGGCGATGGCGGCATCGAAGTTGCCTTGTCGTGTTTGTAGAACAATCGCGGTCGTCAGGACGCGGGTCGAGTCCTTGATATTGCCACCCACGAGCATCACGGCACCGACCTCGGAAATGATCGCGCCGAATCCGGCGACAATTGACACAAGCACGCCCAGGCGGGCTTCGACAAGAACCGCGAACGTCGCCTGACGCTCAGTCGCCCCTAGTGCGAGGACCTGCTGGCGCAGTGCCGGATCGACACCCATGACAGCGGCCATCGTGAATCCGGCCACCTGTGGAAGAGAGATGACGATCTGGGCGAGGATCATTGCCCGTGGAGTGAAGAGCCAGCTTAGGCTACCGAGGGGCCCGCTGTGAGACAACAGTAGATAAATCACCAACCCAACAACAACCGGCGGCAATCCCATTCCGGTGTAGAGAAACGCGATGATGAGCCGGCGGCCGAAGAAGCGCCTGTGCCCCAACCAGGCGCCCAGGGGAATACCGATGAGCGTGCTGAAGAAGAGAGCCGTGCCCGTGACGCGGAGCGACAAGAGGATGATGCGTACGAGCTCCGGATCGAGCGAAACCAGCAGCCGTCCGGCCTCCAACAGGCCTCGAAAAATCTCTCCGATGATAAACCTGCTATTTCTTGACGCCGGGATAGAACAGCGGCTGACCGAATTTTTCGACGCCGAAAGCGCCTATGACCTTGAGCGTTTCAGCCGATGTGATCCATTGCTCGAATTTCTCTGCCAGTTCCTTTTTCACATGCGGAAATTTCACGGGGTTAACGATGATGACACCATATGGATTCAGAAGCGCTGGATCCTTATTGTCACTGATTTTTTCCCCGCCGACGAGAATGATCAGCTGGGAAAGCCGATCTTTCATCGCAAGAAAAGTGCCGCGATCCGCCAGCGTGTAAGCATTCTTTTCATTTGCAAAGAGGAGTGTTTCTCCCATCCCCTGGCCAAGCGATTTGTACCATTCGCCTTTGGGTTCAATGCCGGCTTTCTTCCATAAATCCTTCTCTTTGGTGTTGGTGCCGGATTCATCTCCGCGGGAAGCGAAGAAGGTTTGCTTCGCAGCTATCGCTGATAAGGCTTCGGTCGCGCGTGCCCTCCCCTTGACTGCTGCCGGATCGTTCTTCGGGCCAACGATTAAAAAATCGTTGTACATCACATCCCGGCGGTCGATCCCCCATCCATCGGCCACAAACTGATCCTCCTTGGCTCGGGCATGGACGAGGACCACATCGGCATTTCCATCCTGGGCAAGCTTGAGTGCCTGTCCAGTGCCCACGGCCACTACTTTGACTTTGACGTTGTTTGCTTTTTCGAAAGCAGGCAGGATGGCATCAAGCAAGCCGGAATCCGCAGTGCTTGTGGTCGTTGCGAGAATCAGCTCGTCCTGAGCCGGCAGAGTGCCGATTGCCATGAGGAGCACGCAGCTGGATAAGAGAAGGGTCATGCTTAAGAGTTTTCTCATAAGGGTTCCATCCTTTCCCAGGATAACTTTAAATTGATGCCATTGGATCGTCAAGTTCGCGCTACCTCTCAAATCGATTGATCGACAAAGAGGCGGTTCCGTCCGGAGTTTTTGCTCTGGTACAGCATCCGATCAGCCCTCGCCAATAAGGCTTCTGGTGGTTCGTTTTTGAGTGCCATGGCTGCCCCGCCGGAAATCGTCGCCTTCAACATCGTCCCATTGTGGTTCAGATAGGATTTTTGAACAAGCATCCTGAACCGCTCGGCTATCCGCTGAAGCAATTGAAAAAAGACATTGGACAGGATGACAAGGAACTCTTCGCCACCCCATCGACCGACAGAATCAAAAGAGCGGGCATTGGACGAGAGAGTTCTCGCAACCATTTTCAACACATCATCTCCGATATTATGGCCATGCTGGTCATTGATCTTTTTAAAATGATCAACATCAAAAATGATCACTCCGAACGGCCATCCGTATCGAGAGAGCTCATCACATCGCTGTCGCAGCAAGGCTTCCATGTACCGTCGGTTGAAGACCTGCGTGAGCGCGTCAACATAAGCCATTTGTTCAAGCTGCTGCATCTTTTCACGCATTGTTTCCTCTGCAACAGATTCATTAAACACCTCGACGCCACCGATGATCTTGCCCTGCTCATCCCGGACAGGCGTGCATCGTACTTTGACCGGAACACGATGGCCATTTTTATGATGGAGAAAAAGATTCGCCTCGCGAGGCTGGCCATCTCTCATGGCGGCTTTGAGAGGGCACCCGGTGCTACAAAGATCAACTCCTCTCTCATCGACGTGGAGAAGAATTTTTTCGGAACAGCATTTGCCGATCACCTCATCAGGCGAAAACCCGGCCATTTTCGAGGCAGCCTGGTTCCAGTAGGTCATCCGGCAATCAAGATCGACCGAGTAAACTCCATCGTATAGAGTGTCCAATATGCTTTCTAAGAGATGCTTCTCTATCACACGAGACATTTTCTGCGCCTCCCTCTCTGAGCCCGTCAGATGATGGGTTTACTCCTTCAAACAGGCGTCGGACAGGAAACAGGAACTTATGGTAATTGTACTATTATCCCTATCCTCTTCGCTCGCCGGAACCGGCGCTTCGACGTTCGGTCTGTGGTCGAAGTTCGAAGAAACGCTTGCAGCTTTTATGGAATCGTTCAGAAAGCTCGCGATCTATTTCGATGGCAGTCGCCGTTAGGCGCTTCCAGGAAATCTGAGCGGCATCGACCTCCTCTTTGGCCGCGTGCCATCGTGCTTCGGAGTTGGCCCGCCCTCCCAACGCGTTGGCGGCAAGCGCATTGCGCAGCTGGTCGGCAAGGCTGGCCTCATCCCCGACGCCTCCGGGGCTCAGTTCTTGAAGCAATCCCTCAACGCGCGCACAAATTTTTTCCATTTTTCCGCGGTTGGCGTTGGGATCGAACTCGGTCCCCTCGAGATTCTTCGCATAGGCCGCTATCAGGCCTTCACGGGCTTTCTTTAAACGCGGCTCGAACTCTTCCATTTTCTCTCGGGGGATTGCCGCTGCCTGGCGCCAGGCCGTCTGAGCGGCACGCAGCTTCTCTGCAATATCTTCGGATGCCGGCGAAGATCCGGAGGACTCCGGCGCCGGCAATTGAGCTTCCAACCCCTTGATGATCTCCTCACGAACGCCTATCTGAGCAGCGACTTCCAATGCCCCTCGCTGTTTGTATCGTTCAAAGAAACGGTCACAAGACGTCCGGAAGCGCTGCCAGACGGCATCTGAGTGCCCTTTGCGGACCGGACCGATCGTTCTCCATTCGGCCTGCAGCCGTTTGAACTCGACCGCTGTCTTTTCCCATTCCATCGATTCAGCGAGCACTTCACCCTGCTGGCAAAGAGCTTCCTTGCGAGCAAGGTTGCCGGCCCATTCCTTCGTCCGTTGTTCACGATCCTGCTTTCGTCGAGTGAAGAAGTGGTCGCACGGCTTCCGGAAGCGTTCCCAGAGCGTATTAGAAGCCTGCCGAGGCACCGGCCCGATGTCTTTCCACTCCGCCTGTAGCTTCTGAAGAGCCTCGGCCGTTCTGATCCAATCGGCCGACTCCGCCAAGGCTTCAGCCTTCTCACAAAGGGCCTCTTTGAGTTTGACATTCTGTGCAAATTCAGCATTTTTCTTGGCGAAATAAGCCGAACACTGAGCTCTCACCTGATCGCGAGCGGTTGTGAAACGCTGCCAGAGGGCGTCTCCCTCACCTTTCGGAACTTGACTGGCTTCCTTCCAAAGGACTTCGATATCCCGGAGGGAGCGTGACGCTTCATCGCAGTCTTCGATTTTAAGAAGGGCTTCGGTGCGAGCGCAGAGATCCTCCTGAACACCGATGTTAGCCCAGCGCTTCCACTCTTCATCCTGCCTCAGTTCCTGAATACGTGCAAAAAGCGCCTTGCGCGCGGCATCCATCCGCACGATCAAATCATCCCTGTCTCGCTTTGAAGGAAGGGGGCCCGGATTTTCCATGGTCGCTTTAGCGTCTCGAAGCCACAGGTCCGCATCCTTCAGTGTCAGCGACGGAGATGCCGAAGCGGCTTCGATTTCGTCGCAAAGATGCTGGCGTTGAATCAGGTTCTCAGATTGATGCCGGACGCGTTGTTCCTGAGCTTCCGCTTCCCGCTCACGAAAGCGCGTAATGGCGATGTCGAAACGCGATTGCAGCTCCGATGGCACATCGCCATCCGAAACCACAGTCTTCCATTTCTCTTCGATAGATGAGCGACGGCGACTGGCATCAGAAAGATCGGACTCGGCAAGCTTCTCGGTATCGGCGCAGATCTCTTCAAGACGCAGACGACGTGCATCGGCAGCCTTCCAGGCGTCAAACCGTTTCATACAGCTTGAGCAGGCACGATCGAATCGCTCCGCAAGCTTTCCCCCGTCGGCTCCAGAGAGAGGCGGCAGCTCCTTCCAGGCCGTACGGGCATTCTCCAATGCCTGTTCCGTGTTGGGATTTTCCAGAGAGTCGACCGTTTCGCAGATGGACACCCTCGCGGGGATCGACCGTTGCAGCTCCTGTGCCTGTGCCTCTGCTTCCGCCAGTCTTCGTGCCTCTGCTTCTTGACGCTCCCGATCCGCCTCGCCGGAAGCAGTAGCCTCGACGGTGGCCGGCGCTTCTTCAGATGCCCCGTTCGGTTCAGGTGGCATCGAATCCAATATGGCTTTTGCTCGCCGACCAGCCGCTTTGTTTTTGGCGCGGTCAGCGATCATTTCGAGTATCTCCCGATCACCAAGCCGTTCGACGGCGGCAAGCGATGCATCCTTGTGTTCACACTTGAGCGCGATTTCGCTGAGCATCCCGATGTCGGCGATGCGTTCAACAGCCTGAAGCCGGATGGATGGGCATTCAGCATTTCGAGCAACCGATGTGATAATCTTGGGATCGCTGATTCGGGCCAATGCCGAGCTACTAATCGATTCGGAAGGCGCATTCTTGGCGAGTGTCGCCATGTGCCTTTGCTCGGTGATCCCACCAAGAGCCACTTCGCTGATTGCTCCATCCTTGTCCAGCAGGGCGATCGAGACAAGCATGTCCGATGCTTCACTGCGAACCTCGCCATCCGAATCACCGCGGGCGATGTCGGCGATGTGAGTCGGACTGGTGAGCTTTTTCAGTGCAGCCAGTCGGACTGAGGCATCGGCATCCTGGCGGGCGATCGATGCGAGGAGCTGTTGTTCTTCGGCAGCAAGCCGACGTACCGCGGCCAGTCGCGTTTCCGGGTCAGAATGCTGCCACTCGGGTTTCGCTCGAAATTTGTCGAGAAAAGCCATCAAAACGTCTCCCATCAGGGCGGTCGGTTATGAGATCCAACATGGTTCTCACATCCCTGGCCGCCAGGTATATCATCTATCTTACGGAATTTCAGGTCGCAGCGAAAGGTCCTTGTTATTTACCAAAAGAAAAATGCGGCGTGACGGCGGTGAAGCATCCGATTGAGCCATGTCTTTCCAGCGGCCTGCGCCCCCTGCATTAAGATGATCGCATCTGCGTGTTTCTTGACAGGAGTGCAAGATTCTGGCATTTATGCAATAGGAAAATGAATCAGATACCTGCCAATCAAATCTCCGATTTCTTCCTGCGCCTCTCTCCCGACTCAACACAGCCTCTCCGCGGGGAGAAGCCGCCGAAGGTTGAGAGTCAGCTTGAAGCCTGGTTCAAAGACATCATCGCCACGAAAAAAGTTGAGAATGTCTTCGAGCTGGAGGTCTGGCTTCGAGCGATCGATCGTTTCTTCCTGATCGAGAACCAGCCATTCTCGCAGGAAATCATACGAAACATCACCGTCAAGGATTTCTCGGAAGAGACCAGAATATTGAAAGCCGGCGTCGAAAGGATGGGCCACATCGTCTGCCTAATCCTGTCAAAAGGCGATGCTTCCTACTCGCGCTTTGAAGATTTTCTCGAAAGCAACATCAATCGCTATTATGGAATTCGTCCCAAAGAGAAGCTCGTCCGGCGTGATAATGGGTTTGCCGAAGCGATGGATCTGCTCGGAGAGGCTCTTTCCGACTTCCGCCTCATTCTCGGCGACATGTGCAAACTCCCGAAGATCTCCTTCCACAGCTTCCTTAGTGCCGGGCGCCTTCTGACACGTGAAATCAACCGGAACGGATATCTGACATATCTTCTCGACCGAAAATTCAAACCATATTACGACCACATTTCAAATCCCTATATTTGCCGCGCAATTTACGAGTCCGATGAATCGTCCAACAAGCGGGAACTCGCCAGGCTGTTTCTGGAATTCTTCCGGATCCTCCGCTACCTCGAATTTATCGGCCGGGATCTCCCTCGTGAACCGTATCTGAAAAAGGATCTTCTCCTGTTCTGCCTGATCCGCCATGAAATCAGGCATCTCATGCGGCACATGCATGAGACAAGCATCAAAGCGTTTGAAACTCAGACGCTCGTTCGCGAAACCATCGATGCCATCGTGTACGCGATCGAAATGGAAGCGAAGAAGGTTTTCGTTTTTGAGCTGCTCAATTTCTCTGATTCGCAGTCAGGCGACCAGATAAAAATCCGAGCTGAAAATGCCTACTCTATTTTGAAGCGGGGCTTTCAGGAAGCCACGGTCACGCTAGTCCAGGCCATCTATCCGGATGTTCGAGGCGAGGAGATCTTCGATACATATGTGACACGGCAATCACAATCAATCCAGCTCAGGCGAGATCTGAACGTGCTGTTTGAACAGGTTCGAGCATTCTTCGTCAAGCGGGATTTGGAAGAAACCGGCAATATGATCCGCTATATCGTCGATTTCCAGCAGTCGAGTTTGAAGTATCTCATGTACAAGGATTGGCAGGATTTCGACCTTTTCCTCAACGAGATCAAAAAGGCCAAGACTCTGCCGGCGATGATGAGCATTCTTCATAAGTTCGAAACATATCTGGCGTCCCTGCTGATCGAAATCGGCAAGAGATCGGTCTTCATCAACCTCTCGCTGGAATAGGAGGGCATGACAATTCTAAAACATGATCCATACAAGGATCTGATCGATCTGCAGGAAAAAATGCACCGGCTTCTCCTCGATGCGTTCCGGCATTCAGATGAGAAAGATGAATCCGCCGGCGCGTGGTCTCCTCCGATGGATGTTTACGAGACGCAGGAAGCCATCATCATCGTGGCTGAATTGCCCGGCATTGCCTCCGACGATCTCGATATCCGAATCGGCGGAGGCTCGATTATTTTGCAGGGAGAACGTTCGTTTGGAAAGAGTCTCAAAGAGGAGAACTATCTTCGCATCGAGCGCCACTACGGAAAATTTTCCCGTTCCATGGCAATCCCCCCGACGATCAATGTCGACGAGGTTCAAGCGGTCTACCGGAATGGCGTGCTCGAGATCAAATTGCCGAAGACGGAGAACTCTCAGTCCAAGTCGCGTCGAGTGCTCATCGACTAAAGCAGAGCGCTAGCCTGGATTTCCACGGCGCACAATTCGACTAAGATCCACCCTCCCATCGATTCTGACCGGGAGATCGGTGTAGCGTTTCGTTAGCCACAGATAGGGCGTACGTAGCGCGGGTCAAAGTGTGGGCATGTCTAGGCTGTCTGCGTGCTTAGTCAATTAGTGCGCTCATCGAGGCATTTTATGGATCTTTCATCCCAAAGAAGGACCCCTGCGCCGTTTGGGGCCGAACGCCCAATAGCTCAGAACCCCTTACCTGCTTGCATTTCTGACATTCCATGGGTAGTGGTCATCGCGGGCCTTGACGCCGTATGTTGTGGGTGATATCATGCGCCCATGGGTATAGGAGCACCAAAAGACCTAAGTGAATGCCGGGCCTTCTTTCTCGAACCTCGCCATGGCAAACAGCGGATGTACGAGGCGTTGCGGGCCTACTACGTCGAGGGGCGCCCCTCGCGTGAGATCGCACGGGCGTTTGGGTACTCCGTTGGTTCGTTCCATGTTCTCTGTCATCACTTCCGTCACGAGCCGGTACCCGTCTTTTTTGTTTCCGTACGGCCCGGTCCGCGCTCCCAGCCGAAGAAGTCCGCTGCCCGAGATCTCATCGTCGATCTTCGCAAGCAGAACCACTCTGTTTATGAGATCAGTGCGACGCTGAAGGAGCGCGGATGTCCGCTCAGTCCAACCGCGGTTCGCGAAGTGCTCAAGTCAGAGGGGTTCGCACCTCTCCCGCGGCGTCTGGATGAGGAACGCCCCGGCTACCCCCGGCCGACCGTGGAGCCGGTCGCCGACGCCCGGACGTTCTCGTTGGCCCCACGCACCTTCAGCACCCGATGCGGCGGGCTCTTCCTGTTTCTCCCCGATCTCATCCGCCTCAAGGTGGGACGGCTCTCCGAAGCCTCTCGTCTTCCGGGCTCGAAGATGATTCCCGCAGCGCACGCGTTACGAGCCTGTTTGACGCTCAAGCTCTGGTCCATTGAACGCAAAAGCCACATCATGGCGTTGGTCGCTGATGAGGGTCTCGCACTCTTCGCCGGTCTCAACGCCTCTCCAAAGAAGAGCTTTCTTTCCGAGTACTCCTCCCGTATCACGCACACACAGACGACCCGTTTCCTTGCGGCCTGGCAGGATCAGGTCAGTGGCGATGAACTGTTCCCTGGAGATTCCTTCAATCTCGATTTTCATTCCGTGCCCTACTACGGTGAAGATCCAACCGTCGAGCGTCACTTCGTGTCGGCACGCAGCCGTCGCCAACCCGGCATCCTCGTCTTTGTCGCTCAGGACGCCGACGGACGTGCCTTCTGCTACTCCAACGCCGACCTGCGGAAGGGAGAGGAATCAGAGGAAATATTCAATTTCATCGCCTTCTGGAAGCGTGCTCACCGCCGGCTTCCCCGTCACCTTGTCTTTGATTCGCGTCTGACCACCTACGCCAACCTCGCACGCCTCGACCAGATGCAGATCTCCTTCATTACCTTGCGTCGGAGAAGTCCGACACTCCTCAAGGAGATCGTCCTCCTCCCGCGCTCTGCGTGGCGCACGATCGAACTGGATGTGCCGACACGCAAGTACCGCACCCCGCGTATCTACGAACAGACGATCCGTCTGGCCGGGAGGAGCTTTCGTCAGATATATATCCAGGACCTCGGCCATGACGAACCCACCATTCTCCTGACCAATCAGCACCGGGTCTCCCCTGTCAAACTCGTGACTCGCTACGCCCAGCGTATGCTCATCGAAAACGCCCTCTCCGACGCCGTCCGCTTCTTCCACATGGACGCTCTCTCCTCGGCCGTCGGACTGAAAATCGATTTCGACATGGCTCTCCTGGTGATCGCGAGCGGCCTCTATCGCCTCCTCGCGCGCAGGATGCGAGGCTACTCCGACGCCCAGGCTCGCCAGATCTTCCGCGATCTGATCGACATGCCGGCTGATGTGACGATCACTGAGGATGAAATCCAGGTCAGCTTCCACAGACAAGCCCATCTCCCCATCCTCCTCGCCTCCGGGCTATTGGACAACCCGATCCCTGTGCCGTGGTGGGACGGCCGTCTGCTGCGCCTCACGACCTATCAGGGACCGCCCAAGGGCCCGAATTCTTAGGTGAATTGTTGTCCGTGGAAATCCAGGCTAGCCAATTCCGCGACTTGCATTCGATACATGGTTATGGATAATCAAGCGTATTGTAAAATCATGTATTCGCTGATTGGAGCAAGACTCGCAAATGACGTTTTGAGAGGAGTGTAATCATGCCGATTGGATTTTTAAGATCATCTCCGCTCGCATTGATTTCGGTACTATCAATATCCCCATGGTCTGCTGCGGCGACGATCGAGTGGCCTTCGAAATCCGGCATCATATGGACCGTTGATGCGGGAGACGGGGCGGGCCCGATGGGCACCAATCTTTCTGCATCCAACGTGTGGAAGGATTCGAAAGGCTACCTTCATCTCCGTATAACCAAGAAACGTGACCCATCCACAGGTTCCTACAAGTGGTATTGCGCGCAACTGCAGACCAACCTCTGTTATCATTACGGCACTTATCAGTGGCTGGTCGCAAGCGATGTATCGAAGCTGGACAAGAACGTTGTTCTCGGCATGTTCAACTACCCCACCTCTCCATGCGCGGTCGGCCCGGACCAGACGAATGAGATAGACATTGAGATGGCGAGATGGGGGAAGGCCAAAGGTCCGCGGGGTAATTTCACGGTATGGCCTGAGATCCCGCCCTATTCTGGCGCCAATTGGACATGCCGGTTCAGGATGCCATTTTGCAAAACGTCCATGCACCAATTCATATGGAATCCCGAATCGGTTCAACTCGCTTCATACAAAGGCTACGTGCTAAATACCAAGAGGCTCATCAAGCTTGTCCCGTTCGAGCCTGTAGACTCGAGTAGCATCCCTCAGTCACCCATACCGATATTAATCAATCTGTGGCTCTATAAAGGTCTGCCTCCGGCAAAGACCTCCGCCAAATATGAAGTCCTCTTGAAGAGTTTCACATATCAGCAGTGCACGGTCACCCTCAATCCCACGGATGCTAACTTCAGCGCTTCCGGCGGATTGGGAACTTTCGATGTGATGGCATCGGGGTCGAATTGCGCATGGACTGCCTCAAACGATTCGCCCGCCTGGATCACCGGCGTCACGGCGAGCGGAACGGGCACGGGGACCGTCAGCTACACGGTGCTCG
Source organism: uncultured Acidobacteriota bacterium (assembly GCA_903916735.1). GTDB lineage: Bacteria > Acidobacteriota > CAIWXX01 > CAIWXX01 > CAIWXX01 > CAIWXX01. The sequence goes on along the minus strand of CAIWXX010000020.1, from coordinate 37,400 downwards.
CCAACAATGGTGCGGCTCGCACCGGGCACATCACTGTTCAAGGCCAGACACATACCATCACGCAGGACAACGGTTGCGCCTACAGTCTCTCATCTGACAGCCAGAATTTCAGTGGGACCGGCGGCTCCGGCAGTTTCACGGTCAACACGCAGGCCGGCTGTGACTGGACGACATCGAACGATTCGACCGCCTGGATCACTGGCGTCACGGCCGGCGGGACAGGCTCCGGACCCGTAAGCTACACGGTCGCAGAGAACACAACTGGAACCGGGCGCACCGGGCACATCACCGTTCAGGGCCAGACGCACACTGTGACGCAGGATAACCTTCATGGGGTCGTCCTCATAGCCGACACTATCCCGTTTTATACGGACCTCCTTTTTGGACAAATACCGACTTCCACAGCGACCATGACCTTCTGCTGGCACAATTTGACGAGTCCTGTCCCCGTTACGTTCTATCCACAGGTAAGAGACGGAACCACGCTCCGAGCCTATGCCGTTACAATATCAAGCTCGAGCGGCTGTGTCACCGTGACACAATATGCCGAGGTTCCGACCTCGGACAACTCACTGTACCTCTATTCCTTCTCCCCAGGGTCACTGCAATTCAGCACGGGGGGGGGTATTTCAATTGACTTCCCGTAGCGACATTGTGGCGCTCTTCTCGGATAGGGGCTATAGGACTTCGCTTTTCGGAGTTGAACGTAGGAATGCTACGGACGTAGTAATAACTCGCAGTCGGATACAATCCAGGAAACCATTGGGCATCTCCGGGGATCCCCGATGGCTTCCTGTGTCTTGCAGTAGGGTCGAGGGCTGGCGCGGTGGCACATACCGCCACGTTTCCAGCTCTCGCCCGTTTCGAGATCGACAAACCGACTCTTCTCCTTATTGAGCTCGACTTCGAGCTTCGCAAGGTCCTCTCGAAGCCTCTGCTCCGCCTTCTTCAGGAGCCAGTTCCATCACGGGTCCAATGCCGCGCACGCGCGCGAGCAGTCGATTCGTAATTCGGCATTCAACTGTAGCATCCCGCTTCATACGTGTGGCACAAGGCATTCGCCACGAGCTGGATGTCTTTGTGGACGCGAAAGCTCCGGTAAAGTTTTCATTGCTGACAGTGACAAACGAAAGTGACGTCATGCGTCGCCTGAGGTTTTTTGCATACAACGAGTGGGTGATAGGGCCGCCGCGGACTGCTCAGAAGGCACACGTGGTCACCTCGATTGACAGCGCCACCGGCGCGGTCCTGGCCAGGAACCCGTACAATCAGGAATTTGCTGGGCGCGTCGCCTTCACGCACGCGAGCGAGGAGCTCCGGTCGGCGACGGGAGATCGCTTATCCTTTCTTGGTCGTAACAGCTCTCTGACGCGCTGTGACGCACTGCGTCGAGAAAAACTTTCGGGGCAATTTGGAGCCGGCCTCGATCCGTGTGCTGCGCTGCATGTGACGCTGATACTGACCCCCGGCGAGAGCCACCGAATTCTGCCGCTGCTCGCCCCGCCCTTTGATCAATCGACGCAGGATCCCGGCTACATCAAAGGCTACCCGCCCGGAGTGAGGGAGAACGGCGGTGTCAGTACACGCATGCCGCTATGTGGATCGTCATGGCGTTGGCGAGGCTCGGGAGTGGAGACGAAGCAGCTGAGCTGTTCCACATGCTGAACCCGATCAACCACACGCGAACCCCGGCCGATGTCGAACACTACAAGGCCGAGCCCTACATGATCGCCGGCGACGTCTGCGCCCACCCCGCGCGCGCCGGGCGCTGCGGCCGGACCTGGCACACAAGCTCCGCTGGTTGGTTGTACCGCGCGGGCATCGAAAGCATCTTGGGCCTTAGACGCCACAGCACCACTTTCGAAATCGATCCGTGCATCCCCGCATCATGGCCTGAATACGAAATCATCTGGCACTTCGGCCAAACACGCTACGAGATAAAAGTTTCGAACCCAAATCGCCGCTGCCGAGGCGTCGCCGACGCCCAACTGGACGGCACGCCAGTCGACCCCCACGCCATCCCTCTCGTCAACGACGTCGCTGCTCACCAGGGGGCTCTCCAGCTGCTCATAGGAGACGAGCCACGCCCGGCCAAGCAGCCCTGAGAGGCGACACAAGATCATCTGAACGCATCAGCTCGTGGCCATTGACTTCCCCATGCGGCCGGCGATACGCTTCCGGCATGGCCGGAAGCGAGGATTCCTCGTCCGGAGCATCAGCGAATTATTAACAAAATCCTAACGTACAAAGATCGAAGGCGCCGGGAGGATGTATGGGTTCGGTAATGGAGTCCAAATTGACCGCTCGGCAACACGCGCTCATCAAGAAGGGGCTGGTGGCGCAAACGGAATCGCTCGGCATGGTGGAAACTCCCATCGTCGAAGATCTTCTCAAAAAGGGGAAATGCCGAACTGTTCTTGACATTGGGTGTGGCGAGGGGTCCTTTTTGCTGCAGATGGCGCAAAGGGTTAAGGGCGCCCGCTTCTTGGGCATTGACCACAACGAGCTTGCGGTCGATGATGCGATTCGCCGGCTTCGGCGCCGATCTTGGCGCAACGTAAAGTTCAGGACAGCTTTCTTCGATTCAGGCTTCGAACGCCTCCAATACGATGCCATACTCACGCGCTACACACTTCAGCACTGTTCCAATCCGCAGGATTTTGTTCGTGCGGTTTTCGACAGGTTGAAGAAGAAGGGCATATTCGTTTCTATAGAGTCGCTGGACGCGTATACGGATTGTCACGAACACGACCCGGTCTGGGAGCGTTTTCGCGCCTCTCTGGGTGCGATACACAAAAGAATCGGAAGCAACGGAGATATCGGCAAATCGCTCGGCCTGCTCCTCAGGGACGTCGGATTTCGGGACATCCAAGTCCGGGTCGTACTTTGCTCTCCTTCGACAGTCGGATGGCGGAAGTATCAAAATGTTGTCCAGGCATTGGCGAAGCTGGCCTTCGACCTTTTCCCCGATCTCTTCGACCGAACGCTTCTTGACGATCTGAAGGAATGGCTTGGAGATCGGGCTCAATTGGAGAAAAAAGATCCCTACCTTTGTTCCGCCATCGCCAACGGAACGCGACCGTAGAAGCCACGCTCATACAGGATATAGAACGAGGTTCATCAGAGACCAACCCGCTGCATTCCCAGTTCCGAGTATCGAGTCCCCAGGGCAATGTTAAGCGGCATGATGGCTTCAATGTCGGCGATCTCAGACGGCGTAAGCATGATATCGAGTGCTGCCACGTTTTCTTCGAGATGCTCGCGTTGTGTTGTGCCTGGAATGGGAACGATGTCCTCGCCCTTGGATTGAATCCATGCCAGTGCGAGTTGACCGGGAGTGGCACTTTTGGATTTTGCGAGCACTTTCAAGTGCTCCACAAGCTCCAAATTCTTCACAAAATTTTCTCCTGAAAAGCGCGGCAGCATGTGTCGGAAGTCATCGGCGGCGAGGTCATCGATACATGTCATCTTCCCGGTGAGGAAACCGCGGCCGAGCGGGCTGTAGGGAACAAATCCAATCCCCAGTTCACCCACAGTCGGAAGGATCTCCGCTTCCGGCTCGTGACTCCACAATGAGTACTCGGTCTGCAAAGCCGTGATCGGATGAACACGAAAGGCGCGCCGGATTGTCTGAGGGCCGGCTTCTGAGAGGCCCAAATAGCGTACTTTCCCGGCCTGCACGAGTTCATGCATGGCGCCAACAGTCTCTTCAATCGGAACTTTGGGATCCACCCTGTGCTGATAATACAAGTCGATATAATCCACCCCAAGGCGTTTCAGCGAATCATCACACGCCCGGCGGACATATTCGGGCCGGCCATTGATACCGATTCGTTTTCCCTGGCTGTCATGTTCGAATCCGAACTTGGTGGCGATGATCACCTGGCTGCGCCGGCTCCGGAGTACATTCCCGACCAATCTTTCATTGGTAAAGGGACCATAAAGATCAGCTGTATCGAAAAAGGTAATCCCCAGCTCGAGCGCACGATGAAGTGTCGCAAGAGACTCCTGCTCATCTGCGACCCCATAATATTCCGACATTCCCATGCATCCGAGTCCAAGTGCAGAGACACGCAATCCCTGCTGGCGCTAGCAACCGAATCCACAGACCCCTCCGTGCTTGTGACCGGCGCTGGTCCCAATCGGCCGCCGATTGGCCCTATGACAGGAACTTACGGCCTTCGTAAATGTTGTTTTTAATATGACTTACAAAGGCGCTCGCCACTTCCCTTGCCGAAATGGCCGCTGAATAATGGTACAAGGGTTGATCATCGTGGCGCCGGATGAAGCCCTTTTTGACAAGGCGCTCGACGACCGTAGCGATGGTGGTATAGGCCACCTTGCGATGTCTGAGGATGCCTGTATGAACCCCTTTGAGCGGCGGCTTCTTCAGTCGCCAAATCTCATTCATGACCTCGAGTTCGAGATCACGCAGGAGCCTTCGATCTCCCTTCCCCATGATTTCCCCTTCCGAACAGTGCGGGTCAATTTTTCTCTTTTTCTTTCCCCGCGAAGAACAAAAGCAAGCTTCGCGAAATATACGACGTCTGTAAATAAAATGTCAAGCAAAAAAAATTCGGTGAGGAAGTATAACGCCCAGGGATCCAGTCGTCACGTCGACGTCGCCTCGCACAGTGGGCAACCGAACATGGGAGTTTTCGGGCACGCATAGTGTCAGGATAAAGGCGGACCAACCGCCGGGCGATGTCTTTGGCCGCGGCCGTCGACATCCCTGATCCCGGCGGCTTCACGGATTCTGTTTTCCGACTTCTCTATTCTTGCCGCGTTTCCGTCAACATCACCGCCCCAATTGGCATCCGTGAGGTTGATCGTGGCGAAGCGTTCGAGCTACTCCTCGGACTGGTCCGGCGCGATCCGGCGAATCTCAGCATCGGCCGCCTGATTGTATGAAGAGGAAGGAAATTGCGCTTTCAGCTTCTTGAAAGTGACGAGCGCAGAAAGGCGGTCACCGGCCTTCTCCTGAGCGATCCCAGCGGCCAGCAGCGTATAGTCTGCCGGGAAATTCGGATCATTTGTCTGTGTCAGTTCAGCGTAGACACGCGCCGCGTCGGCGTATTTTCCCTGCTGATAAAGGGTTTCGGCTTCCACGAGCTTGGCCATACGAGTGAAAAAGTCACTTCGGCCGCTGGAAGCCAGCGAATTCAAACGGTTCTGAGCATCGCTGGTTTTACCGAGTCGAGCTTCACAGACAGCCGCCATGAGGCGGGCAGGCTCCTTGAGCTCGGACATATTGAAACCGCTCACCTGATTGAAATTCGCCAATGCGGCGGCATAATCCGGCTTCCGTGTCGCGTCGGGCGGCGAATCCTCGCGAGTTCCGTAGAAACTCGTGAGACCATGCTGAAATAGTTCATTCGCCTTTGTGTTTTGATAGTTCCTGTACATGACAAGCCCACTGAACAGGGCTCCGATCGCCGCAACGACGATGACGACTGTGAGCGCCTGTTTCGGGTTCTCAGCAATCGCATGTGTCACTCGACCTAAAATACTGACGAACTCGTCCCGCTTCATCTTGTGCCTGGCGTCGGCTTTCATCGATCCTCCCAGAATGTCCACTGGTGCGCGTGGGAGGACTTGAACCCCCGGCACGAGGTTTAGGAAACCTCTGCTCTATCCACCTGAGCTACACGCGCAAGAACTGTCAAAATAGCACAGGCCGAAGGCAAAACGCAAAAAGAGGAACAGAAGCAACAATCGAATGACCATTTGATCCATCAAAAAGCGTGGCTCTTGACTCATCTGTCGACATCTCTTCTGGGCCGCAAAGATCGTTCTATGCAGCCATCATACAACGATGAATCATCCATCAGCGATGAAGTGATGAGGTGGCGGCGTCATCGCGGAAAGCAGTCAAGGCGACTTCCAGAATACGCTTGGCCCGTTTTTCGTAGGAGTACAGATGAGCATCCTCGAAAGCCTGGCGCGTGATTCTCTGCCTCAATCCGGGATCAGCGGCGAGCCGCTGCACTTGCCGGGCAAGATCGATCGGATTCCCTGCTTCGAACAGCAGACCATTCTTCTCGTGCTCAATGATTTCGCGGATTGGCGGGAGATCCGATGCAACGACCGGGACTGAACACCCCATATATTCGAAAAGCTTGAGCGGCGAGATGAAATGCCGTCCCATCAGATTATCGGCAGCCGGCAAAATCCCGATATAGCTCTCCTTGAGGACCTGGTCGAGCCGGCCCGGTTCCACAAAGCCATTGAATGAAAGCGCACTGGTGGAACCGCACTGTTGGGCAATTTCGCGCAGCCTCTGGATATCCTGAGCCGCTGAGAAATAGTTGCCTCCATAGAGATCCAGCGCATAGCCGGGGAGCTCAGCCATCGCTCGCACAGCTGTTTCCACGCCTTTCCAGGGATAGAACTGACCGATATACAGCAACCTCGAACTTCCACAATCCGGCTTCGAATCCGGATGGATAAAATGCGGCGTGCCGTCCGGGATAACCTCGACAGGACCGGACACATGAAATGTAGATAACAACGCATCCCGGCAGCCGCTGGAAATGGTGACGAGCCTGTCGGCGCGCTCATAGACATATTGCTCACGTCTCTTCAGACGCAGAATCCGGCCGGGTGTCGCTGGAATGTTCGTGAAAATAGGGTTCGTCCAGTGATTGAGCGCATGCACTTCGTAGATGACCGGCAGGTGCAACCGCCACTTCATCCGAATCACAGTCGAAGCACAGAGAACGTCTCGAGTGAAAAGAACTTGCCGGACAGCAGCCGCGCGTCGCGCATGCAGTTTCCCGAGCATCGACAATTGGAAGCTCATATTGAAGAACTTGTCACTCCCCAGGCGTGCCGTCGGGAGTGGATCGATCTGCAATTGACTTGAAGAAGGCAACCCATAATAGTCCAAGATTGCTTCCCGGCCGGCGCTCCCCTTTGCTCTCACAAGCAGCCGCACTGTGGCTCCTAGTTGAGCGAGAGAGCTACAAGTGTTGATGACCTGGATTGAGTTGGCACGCGGCGAAGGAAATTGCGAATTGATTGGATAAAAAATCTCCAAGGGTTCGTCGTTGAGCATTGTCAGAGCCGCTTTGAGTGAGGAGCTTCCGCGAGAATGAAAATGGACTGCCCGAATGGAGGAGGAAGGGCGGACTCAAGCTTTCTCAAGAGAGGGACAATGACCCGGTCATAGAAAACGACCTGAGCCGTAGATTGATGCGATTTCTTCAGCAGGCGCGCATTGATGAACCATCCGAAATAGCCAACCATATTCATGTGTTCAAAACAGACAAGACGGAGCCCGGAAGATTCGATGAGCCGTTGAGCCTGCCGGCTGTCATACCGACGGACATGCTGCAGGGCGTGATCGATTGATCCAAAGAGTGCGGGCCCCGCCGGGAGGAGCAAGAGAAGCTTGCCGCCCGGCAGAAGAAGGGATGCCATCTTTTTAATGGCTGCCAGATCATCCCCAATGTGCTCGAGTACATTGAGACAGACAATGCTCTCGAACAGAGCCCCGGATTGGTAACCATCAAGGTCCGTCTGAGAAACGGCGACACGTCCGGTTCCGTTAAACTGCTTTCGGAGATAAGCAGCGCAATCCGGATGCGGTTCGACTGTCACGACCGAAGAAGACACCGGATACATGACGGTGTAATTGCCGATCCCACCTCCGACTTCCAGAATTGTCTTTCCAAGAAAAGGCTCAATCTTCGAAAAAATCCAACGACGGTAATTGACCGCTTGTTCCATTACCCGTAAATCGGAAAAGGTAATATCTTCCACGGGCGCGATTATATATCGGAAGAGGCAAAGGCAACTGAATGAGTTTTGGATGCCGGTTCTCACACCCCGGTTTTCAGCCGGAATTCAGGAAAACAGGGCATCAATAGTGGCTGATCCACGATTCTCTCCTGGCTTGTGCTCTTTCTCATGGCTCGTGACCTATCCGTTCATATCGCCCAAATAGCCCTCAAATCCGACGATCTTTCTGGAGATTGTTCGATTGCCCTGTCGGGACAATATCTCCCGGATCGATCGCTCGCTTCGGTTGTGAGATGGGCGAATGAGCTCCTATTTCGCCGGCGAAACGCGTTCCAGAACGATGATCTCCGGATTAATGAACTCGATGCGGCTGACGAGATAGGTTCGCGTCTGGAAGCGTGCAGCGACGCGATAACCAAGCCGGCCGGTGATCAGTTCTCTGAGGAAGCGGGTTGTCTCCGGAAACGCATTGGGTTCGGCAAAATATCTCCCAATATCAAAAGAGCTGATGACAATGCACTCGGGGGCGCTCGATGCGAGGACTGTGCGATTGAGTTCATAGTGATTGATATCGGGTCCTTGGTTCGTGGAAGGGGCGGGTGCACGTCCGAGGATACGGCGATAAAACGATTGAAGACGATAATAGAGTGGGGTTTGTCGCGGCTGGGTCTGGCTGAGATTCAGCCAAACGGCCATTCTCTCGGGAAGCGCCGGCTGAACGTAAGCGGGCCTGCAGAAGGTGGCAACCGACGTGCAGCGGTGTTCCTCGATAAATCTCCGCGCCATGACGCGAGAATCACGATAAAAAAGCAGGTCCGCTTCGCAACAAACGGCGAAGGCCCAGACGAATCCGGCCGAGAGCAGAATGGGCACCCACTTTCGCCGCAAAGACATCAACCGTTCAACGAATGGCGCCACAAGGAGCGCCAGTGGAGCCGTCAAGGGCAGTGTAAAGCGCATCGCATTAAATCGGCTCCAGCCCGAAAGAAGATAATAGAGAAATAGTACGGCCAATCCAACCTGCTCGATGCGCGAACGATTCTTCGTCAAGAGAGCTGCCAGGACAGCAGCAAGCGTCAAAATGGCAATAAAGAGACCACCCGCAACAAGATTGTCCAGATGCGTCATGAAAGCGAGTTGACCTCCATGAAACCCCTTAAAAAAACTTCGTGTGAAATAGATGACCCCAAGGTCGTGCAGAAACTGCGGAAACTCAATGATGGCATAGGGATTCAGCACCAGGAACACGGCTCCGGCAATGAGAAGACATCCTGCGACAACCCCGATTCTCAGAAATCGACCGGTGCGGAAAAAGAGCGTGATCGGAACCATTGGAAAGAACAGCAGGCCGGTGTATTTCGTGGATGCCATAAGACCGATGGCAACAGACAGCCACGGTGCAGCCGCCCCTTTGAGAATCAGATAGAGGAGCAGCGTTTCAAAGAAAAGAAGATGAACGTCATAAACAGCGAAGTGCGCCTGTGTCAGAGCAAGGACATTAAGGGCAAGCCCCAGAGCGGCATAAAATGAAGAGACACGCGAGAAGGAGAGCCGGGCAGAAAGGAAGATCAGGACGACAGCGCCCGCAAAGAAGAGAGCCGAAACGGCAAAGCCGGCACGGTAGGCTGCGCTGATGAACCATTCCGGATGGTTTGAATAGGCTGTATCGAGGCTGATGCCTGTGCATCGGAAAACCAGAGCATAAACAGCGGCGACATACTCCTTCGGAAAAGCAGCTTCAATGAAGTCGGTTGGCCGCAAGCTGAGGTTATGAAGAAAGCGCAGGCTGTCGTCCAGGCCGTTATCTTCATCAGGTTCCCAGGATTCCGGCAGATATGCAGGGGCGAGAGCCGTTGGAGCGCTTCGTGGAATCGACATCCCACTCCCGATCGTGGCCAAAATGAACGCTAGCAGGGCGAGGCCCAAACAGATCCAGATATCCGTTCGTTTCATGTCGCAAAACTAACACATCGAATGCAACAAGGAAAAAGGAAAATATCTTAGATGCTTCGTCGCGGATTCACGTAGTGCAAAAGACATACAACGACCTGGCTTGCCTGTGTTATGCTGAAGCGGCGCTTGACTTACATGAGGAGGTATTTGCGATGATAAATCAGGGTTCGCCAACTCACCATCCGCTTCGCATTTGGTGCATTGGCATCGTTTTCACACTCGCCACTTGTAGTTTTATCCTGATGCCGCGTGGGCTCTTCGCACAGCAAACTGCTCCAGCTCCAACCAAGACCATTGAGGTGATCCTGGATTCTTCGGGTAGTATGAAATCGGCACTACCCGACGGAATGGCCAAAATCGATGCGGCTCGAACGGCTCTGACCAGGCTACTTGAAAGCATCCCGCCCGAGACACAGATCGCTCTGCGGGCATACGGACATCTCTTTCCGGCGGAGAAGCATAATTGCCGGGACATGCAACTCCTCGTTCCCTTCGGGAGTGCGGGGGAATTGAAAGACAAGATCATCGAACAGGCAAATTTGTTAAAGCCTCTGGGGTACACTCCCCTCACAGCCGCTCTTCAAATGACGGCAAAGGATTTCCCCGCAAATTCGGAGGGGGAACGTACGGTTATTCTGATCAGTGATGGGAAGGAGACGTGTGAAGGCGATCCATGCGCTGCTGCCCGGAGTCTCAAAAAAAACCACGCGAGTGTCATCATCCATACCGTCGGCTTTTGTGTGGATGACGTCGCAAAAAACCAGCTCGAATGCATTGCGACCATGACGGGCGGCCACTATTTCGCCGCTGCCGATCTGGAACAACTTGCTGATGTGATGAGTCAGGCGGTCCAGACGCCAGGAGTTGAGGTCATTGAGCCAGCAGCCGGCGAAGGGAAGCTGGAAATAAAGAAAGCCGAGCTTCAAGGGCACAAGGTGACAAACGCCGTCTCGGGTAAAGTGGCTGGTACGATCAGCAGGCTGCATTCAACTATCGATCTACCTGCTGGGATTTATGATGTCACGTTCGGAACTGTTCTTTGGAAGAGTGTCGAGGTGAAGGCTGATCAGACAACAGTGCTGGAGCCCGGCACAATTGAAATTATGCACGCATCGTTGGAAGGGCACTTGATTCTCGACGCCGAGACGGGAGTGGAAAATAACTCGGCAAGCGGGCTTAATCCGATTGCCACTCTCCTGCCCGGCACCTACAATGTCACATTCGGCAGTATCATCTGGCCGGATATCGTTGTGAAATCGGGCCTGGCAACCGTTCTCCAACCGGGTGTCATCAAGCTCAAGGGGGCGAAAATCAACGGGCACATCATCCACACAGTCAGCGGTAAGGCTGTCGGCGATGTGAGCGCCACGACAAACTGGATGCCGCTTCCTCCCGGCGACTACACCATCGAGATCGGCGGCAAACGGGAACCCTTCACGCTGGTGGCCGGCCAGGATCTCATAATGGAGAACCATTAGCCGAATGACCTCCCTCGCCGCGATCAATCAACGAGGACGATCGATGATGAAAGGGCGACGGCTGGAATTGATCCCCCGTTGAATCAATTCCAGCCTCCAACCCTGAAAACTGGTAGCATGACCTATCGTGGAAGGAAACATATCGTCAGATCCTCAATAATGAAGAGCGCAGGGACACGGTTCACGAAGGCATCATCGAGTGAATATCCTGTCTTCAACAGTCGCATCGCTTCATCTGAGCAGTGCTCGTCAGAGTCATACCCTCTGCAGCAGAAGAGCCCGGGCTCCGGCGATCAGCGATGCGCACGCAGAACGAATTCGGAAGTTTCATGAAACTCATCATTCAAATCCCCTGTCATAACGAAGAGGAATATCTTCGGCAGACCATCCAGGAATTGCCGCGTGAGGTTCCCGGTGTCGATAACATCGAGATTCTTGTGATCGACGACGGGAGTACGGATCGCTCAGTGGAGGTCGCTCAAGCCTCCGGCGTCCATCATGTCCTTCGAATGAAACAACGGCGCGGCCTGGCACAGGTTTTTTCCGCCGGCATCGACGCCGCTATCCGCCTTGGCGCCGATATCATCGTCAACACGGATGCCGATAATCAGTATCCCGGACATGAGATCCAACGCCTGATCCAGCCCATCCTCGAAGGAAAGGCGGAAATGGTGATTGGGGATCGAGTCGTCAAGGACCTCAACCATTTCTCTTTCACCAAGAAAATGCTCCAGCATTGGGGCAGTTGGGTCGTCCGGCAGGTCAGCAACACGACAATCCCTGATACGACGTCGGGATTCCGCGCCTTCAGCCGCGATGCCGCCATGCGAATTAACATCGTTTCGGATTTCACCTACACTCTTGAATCCATTATTCAGGCAGGCAAAAAACGGATTCCTCTGGCTCATGTCCCGATTCAGGCCCGGGAGACGACACGGGAATCGAGGCTCTTCACATCGATTCCAGATTACATCAAGAAATCGGCCACCACGATTCTCCGCATTTACGCGATATACGAACCTCTAAAAATCTTCACGTACGTCGGCAGCGCGCTCATCTCGATTGGAATGCTGATTTCATTCCGGTTTCTCTACTACTATTTCTTTTCACCCGGCCGCGGCCAGGGCCATGTCCAATCTCTCATTCTCGTGGCCGTGCTCCTGACCATAGGGTTTCAAATTTGGCTCATCGGACTTCTCTCCGACTTGATGGCATCCAGTCGAAAGATAATCGAGGAAATTCTTTACCGGATAAAACTGCTGCAATACGGCAAGAACGGTAAATGAGAATTCTGCAGCTGACGTCTACTCTTCCGCTGAGCCCCACCGGCTCGGAAGCGCCATTTATCCTTCATATTGCACGGTCACTGGGAGAGCTGGGACACGAGGTGCATATTTTGGCCCCGCATCATCCTGGTCTTCAATGGCCGGCCCACGAAGGAAATGTCCATTTTCATTTTTTCAAATATGCACCTTTCAGCCGATGGAATATTTGGGGGTATGGACAATCTCTCCACAGTGACGTCCACCTCAAATGGGGCATTTATGGATTGCTGCCGCTCGCCGCGGCCTCCGCGATGCGGCATCTGCACCGCCTTCAAAAAAGCAGCCGACCGTTCGACATTCTTCATGCACACTGGCTTCTCCCGAATGGCCCGATTGCCGCAATGGCTCGCCATCACAAAAGCCTGCCTCTGGCCATCAGCCTTCATGGAAGCGACATGTACGCGGCTCGGAAAAACCGGGCCTTTCGCTACGCGGCTCGATATGCGCTCCGCCGAGCTTCTGCCGTTGTCGGCTGCAGCGGAGAGTTGACGCAGGGCGCATCGAGTTGTCATCCGAGCGAAAATCTGTATCATGTCCTCCCCTATGGGGTTGATGAGGACATTTTCAAGCCGGGTGAACGCGCTGCCGACAACATGACGATCCTCGCCGCCGGACGACTGGTCGAGAAGAAGGGATTCGAATATCTTCTCATGGCCATGAAACAGATGCGCTGCCAGGCCAAACTGATCATCGCCGGAAATGGAGATCTCAGGGAGCGGCTTGCGAGAGCGGCGGCCGAGCTCGCACTGAATGATCGCATCTATTTCGCCGGCCGGCTGCGCCAGCCTGAGATGCTTGCTCTTTACCGTTCAGCATCCATCTTCGCGCTCCCGTCGATCCACGACAGTGGGGGCAACGTGGATGGTCTGCCCAACGTACTTCTCGAAGCGATGAGCAGTGGGCTGGCGATCGTGGCCAGCCGGATCGGAGGCGTGCCGCAGGTGGTTCGAGATGGCGACAACGGCCTGATGGTGGATGAGAAATCCCCCGAGCAGCTCGCATCGGCCCTCGATTCCCTCCTCACCGATAGCTTTCTCCGGAACCGTCTCGCTTCGGCAGCCCGCCGTACGATCGTCGAGAACTATACATGGCATCATTATGGGAGAAAACTGGAGAGCATCATGGAAGGAGTTCGACAGTCGTGTTGAAGGATCTGTTCGTCTCACTACGGCCACAGCAATGGATCAAGAACACGTTTATTTTCGCGGCGCTCATCTTTGCCCAAGAGCTGTTCGATTTTCATCGAATACTGATCTCAATCGCCGCCTTCGCCGCGTTCTGCCTATTGTCATCAGCCGTGTATCTCTTCAATGATATTCATGATGCGGAAGCCGACCGCCAGCATCCTGTCAAGAAGAACAGGCCGATCGCCGCAGGGCGTGTCGGCCGAGTGACAGCCCTTGTCCTGTCAATCGTCTTGACGATTGCAAGCCTCTACACATGCTTCCTCATCACGCGGCTCCTCTTCATCCTGGCGATTGCTTATCTCATCCAGAATATCCTTTATACGTTCTGGCTCAAACGCATGGCCGTTCTGGACGTGATGTGCATCTCAGCCGGTTTTGTCCTTCGGGCAGCTGCAGGCGGCGCTGCTATCAGCGTTGAAATTTCTTCATGGCTTATCATCTGCACTTTCTTCCTGGCTCTCTTTCTGGGACTGGCCAAACGCCGCCACGAGCTTGTTCTTCTGGAAGCTAATTCCGCTCTTCACCGGAAAACTCTTTCGGACTACACCCCATACCTGCTTGATCAAATGATCTCCATTGTCACCACAGCCACACTTCTCTGCTACGTGCTTTACACGCTCTCAGAGGATGTCCAGAGAAAACTCCATGCGCACAGCCTCTATGTGACGATCCCATTTGTTCTTTATGGCATTTATCGATATCTGTACCTTATTCACCGCAATGAAGGATCGACTCGAAGCGGCAGCGGCCCGCTGGCAGGAGGAAGTCCTTCTGCAACATTACTCGCAGATAAGCCCCTGCTCATCGATGTTTTTCTGTGGGGCCTGACGGCGGCGGCCATTCTCTATCTGTAGGCGTGCACCTGACCGCCACTCTGGGATCCCCATCGGCTCCCCCATTCATCCACGGAAAACCCTCACAACGGCGCCATCAACCACCATTCCATCGAGGGAACCGTTGGATTGGTCGCGAGTGAGATTTCTTTTTGCCTGGCCCATCAGCTTGCGGTTTCCACGGCTCCTGCCCAGGAATCTTTTTAATGAAATACTGCCGGCACATCGGATGTCTCAGCCCGACTTCCGGCGAAATCATCGCCTACTGTCGCGAGAGGTTGGCTGAGTACAAGGTGCCGAAGAGCGCCGTCGGCAAAGTGTTGCGTCGCCTACTCCGCGAACAGCCATCCAATCCCTATGATGCCATTGGCTCCGGTTCTTTCTGCGCTCTACGTGCAGGCCATAAAAAAGCTGCTGCGTACAGCAGGGCAACAGGGATGAGAAGGGCTTGATATCCGACAAGCATCGATATGTATTCGAGTAGTCCGCCGGCAATGGCTCCAAGAACATTCGAAGCGAGGCTCACATGAGGTGCGGTTGAATGAGCAAAGCGATTTGTAAAAATGACATTGGCGAGAAAAATCGGCACCATGATCAGAATGGCCGCAAGCCATCCTCCCAGCGGAATGGATCCAAAGCTCTGCAGGGGGAAATAGCCGATCATCGCGAGAGAGACGGCGAGCGCCGGAATCCACCAGGTCAGGCGCAGCGGGCCTGAACGCCGGCGAACAGCAATGGCTGCCAACACCATCAAAAGAACTCCGGTAAAAACGGCCGCATTAACTCGCCATGTCCCACCGAACAGCAATGAGAGCCTGACGACGGCGGATGCCTCCAGCAACATGAACGCGGAGCCCATAAAAAAAAGTCGCGGATCGAAGGCCTGCAGAGTGCCCTTCGGCGCCACCAGCCAGATGGCTGTGAGCGAAGTCGCGACGACGAAGAGGATGAAGCGGATATATATCGAGGGGAGTGACGGCTTCAGAAGGTAAAGAAAAGGCCAATCGTCACGGGCCGGCGGCGGCATGGTGCGACTCAGGGGGATCCGCTGTCCCGACAACGGCATCAGTTGCCGTGTGCCGGGGCCAATGAAAATGGTAGCCACGTAGCCATATCCCTTCCAAAGGAAGACCTGTGGCTCTGTGCCGAAGACCGATTGAAGCATTCCGCCAAGCTTGTCGACAAGCCATGGCTTTTGATAGTAATTGTAGAGAACGACGATGCCGTTCGGAGCCAGATGCGATTTGACCGCCTCAAAACACTCAGCCGTGAACAGATAGCTCTCAAGGCGCAAGTTGGAAACAGAACTGCTGAGTGTCAGCGAATCCGGCAAGCCGAAGATGATGAGATCGTAAGGGCCAACGGGGTGATGGAGGAAATCGCGAGCGTCATCGATTGTGACGTGGACTCGGCCATCCGCGTATGGATGTTCGGGATGCAAAGTCCGGCCCAGTTTGATGATGCCGGGATCAATCTCGACAGCGTCAATATGCTCAGCGCCGTAGTGCAAAGCAAAAGCGACATCATTTCCGCTCCCGGCGCCGATGATTAATACCCTGCGATAGCGGGATCGATCTCCCAGCGCAATGTAAGGTGCGTGGTAAAAAGCCTCCTTATCCTGAATCCGTTGCATGGTCTGGTGCCATATGCCGTTGACGCTGATGATATAGCCGTTCATCTGGTTGCCCTGATGAATCCGATTGAGGGTCAACCGATAGTAAGGCGACCAGTTCGCATTGAGATCCGAATAGAAGACCAGCCCGATCGAAACGAATAAAACCGCTGTGTTCAGTTTGCGGAACATGCCTGCCGGCAGGACGAGCCAGAGGAGAACCGCGAGGAGCATCAGCCAACCGCTGGCTGGAAGAGCAATCCAGCTGCCGAAGGCGAAAGCCAGAATGCCGGCGATGCTAGCCAGTATGTTGACAGTGTATGCAGGCAAAGGCTGCATTCGAGCGAAGATCCGACCGATCTCCTGACTTAAAAGCATGAATTGCAGCGTGACCATGATAAAAACGCCGCCGACGGCTATTTCAGCTGGAATTTTAAATGGCGCATGTGTTGAACCGAAATAAATGACGCCTTCCTGCAGAATAAATGCTTCCACTTTGAAAAAAAATGTGAGCCCGACAAAGGCCAGAATCGAAATAGGGAACCAGCTGAGGAAATTGCTCTTCCGGGAGGAAGTCAGGAGGCCCAGGCCCATCCCGAGGAAACAGGCCAGCAAGACGATATTCGTATAGTAGGACAGATAAAGAACGAAGGCGGATGCCCACCGAATGCATGCGAGTTCATAGTAGAGAAAAACGAAACTTAGGATTGCGAGCCGATGAGAATCCCCAAATTGTCCGCCGGCTATCAGCTTTTTCATCATGAGGGGCAGGATACTGAGATTACCCTCCGACATCAACCGGCGTCTTCGCACAATCACAAGCCGCGGGTTTCCTCAATCACCATGCCGGTTGAAAAACGGGGGATTCTTCACTCAGCGCCGGCGGTGTGCCATTAGCAACGATATGGGAGCTCAAAGTGCAAATGCCGATTTGCGCCAAGGACGTGGCACCATGCAGGGCCCTGAATGATGAGCCGGCAACCGGAGGGCAGCCAGGAAGCTCCCGGGCCTGTCAGATATCTCGATTAATCCGCCTCGATACCGCCGGGATCATCTTGATGCTGAAAAGATTGATAAGGTTGACGACATCCTTTTTGTATTTTGTCAAGTAGTGAGCATAATCGGTTTCATTATGCGTTCGGAGGAGATTGTCGTATTCCTGAATGGAATCCGCCAGTTCAATGAGCAAGTGTTTCATCGTGCGGTTTCGGGAGTTAATGTGGCCCAGCTCTTCGGTTGAACTCGTACATTCGTCGATATTCGGTGGAACGATTGTCAGATACTCCTCGGTATTCTCGGAGATCTCCTGAACGAGCTCTTCGATTTCATTCATCAGGGTGGAATGGAACCGGCGTGGCGTACGAAGGCGATCCCGCGCTTCGAGCCTCAGCCGTTCGTATTCGCGTTTGACGCAATCGAGCAGGTATGGAATCCCGAGCTGTTTTTTCTCCTCAACAAAACTGATTTGGTCGCGTCCCAGGTAAATTTTATCGGAGTAATGAGAAAGCAGATCGACGCGTGTGTTGGTATAGATCTTGACTTCGTAGGTGCCTGGGGCCATCGGAATGAGACGTGCGATTGTCAGATAATAATTCTGCTCAATGAAGTAACTATTGCCTTCCAGGATGGCGGTGTTGAGAACCAAATCCTGCATGATAAATCGCTTGACTTGCGTCAGGAAATCCTCTTCTTCGCGGAGCGATTCGATGAGATCCGATGGTTCTTTGGGGCGTAGAACCATCAGCCCCGGCGAGAGCAGGACATAGGATTCGCCGCGAGAAAGCTCCATGTGCAGGTTGTGCAGGATCTCGCGTTCGAACGAATCCAGGCGGAGATGCTTCAGCGGCGGAAGCTCGCGATTCTCTTCTGGGAAAAATACTTCTAGAAAATCACTTTGCCCTTTTTTACTTTTTCTCTTGGCCATGATCAACCTTCCCGATGAAGGAGTATCTTATACCAGGCGACCCTCAACAGTCGATAGTCGTTATCTGCTGCCGGTTCAAAAACCATCTCTCGACTCCATTCACCTTTCCCACAGTCTCCAACATCCTGGCGGACAGATGCACAATCTTGCTGGGAACCGACCACTGAGAACTGGGAACATGTGTGGAGTTGCTCGTTAAATCAATGTAGAGCAGAATAGGAGCCATGAATGTCAAGCTCGTCATCTTCGATCTGGATGGTACATTGGCAGACACATTGGAGGATCTGAAGTCCGGCGTCAACCATGCCATGGTGCGACTCGGGAGGCCGACTGTGACAGTCGAGCAGGTGAGAAAGTACGTCGGTGATGGCGCTCGAAGCCTGCTCCTGCGGAGCATGGGAGAGGGCGCCGGCCAGGAGGATCTCGATGCTGCTTTCGCGAATTTCATGAGCTATTACTCTGTTCATTTCCTCGATCAGACGCGTCTATATCCGGGTGTCGTGGACACGATTGATGTCCTTGCCCCTCATATGCAGATGACGGTTCTCAGCAACAAAAGCGAGTCCTTGAGCCGCAGCGTCCTGGAGGGCCTGGGCATCCTTCACAGGTTTTCCGCTGTCTATGGCGGCGACAGCTTCGCGGTCAGAAAGCCTGATCCAGCCGGCTTCCGACAGATCATCAGTGCGATGAGAATCCCTCCCGACGAAGCCCTCGTCGTCGGGGATTCCGCCAATGACATCGTGGGAGGCAAGAACGCCGGAGCCATCACGTGCGGCGTTTTATATGGCTTCAGGCCGGAGGAGGTTCTCCATTCAAACCCCGACATGACGATCCATGCGATGAAAGAACTGCCGGTGGCACTACGATCTTACAAACATGGATCGTGGTCCACGATCGATTCACTGAAGAGAACGGCAGAATAATTTTCTGTAACTTGCGCATGCCCATGAGCGTCCTTGTTTATGAGTGAAGATGGGAGGCGTCACAAGTGGGGCTGCTGTGAAGCAGGCGCCTGAAGCGCCGCCAATCGAGAGCTCTCTCGGTGCATTGGCTCGCCGTGCAGCGCATGATGAGCAGGCTTTCCGGGAACTCTACGATCGAATGAAACGCCCGCTCTACACGTTTATTTATCGTATGGTCGGTCATATGGGTGAAGCTGAAGAACTATTCCAGGACACACTGCTCAAGATCCATCGGAATCTTGGGCGGCTGGACGATCGCGACAGCTTTCTCGCCTGGTGTTACTCGATCGCGCGCAACACAGCCATCAGTCATCTCCGCCGGCGGAAGGCAATAACCGAATCGATTGATGACAGGCCGGAGCTCGAGGCTCCGCCGAACAGTCACGAAGAGACTGAGGTCCAGTTGGACCTTAGGAAGATCCTCATGCAAATACCTCCACGATATCGAAGCCTCTTCATTCTCGGCGTTCTCGAACAACGTGAGTATCAGGAAATTTCCAGGATGACGGGCAAATCTCTCGCCTCCGTCAAAATTGATATTCACCGTGCACGGCAAATGGTGCGGGAGCGATGGGAGCGCCTCCGCAAGGGAGGAAAACTATGAATTGCAAGGAGATTCAAAACGAACTTTCAGCCTATCTCGATGGGGAACTTGACCCGGCTATGGAAGAGGGCATCGAGTCACATCTGGCCGCATGCATCGTCTGCCATCGCGAAGCCGACAACTACAAACAGATGGATGACGATTTTCGAAGAAATCTCCCACCAGTCGATCCCTCACCCGCGGTCCTTGTCCGTTCACTCGAACGGATTTCGCATCGAGCCGCTCCGGGAGTACGGAATCTTTGGAGGGCTGGATGGGCGGTCATCGGCGCCGCGGCCATCACGATCCTCTTGATGTTTGGGGCACACCAATGGCGCGAGTACCACGAAGAACAGGCGATTTTGCAGCGGATTGACTCTTATAGCGCGCGGGTACCGATCCGCAATGTTTTTTCGCTGTCCCGATATGATAATAAAAGCCGCGACCCCTTCGACTATCGATCAAATCTGGCAGGGCGAAGTCCTTTTCAGATCGTCACGTACAAGGGCGGTCCGACCGCGGCATCACAGAGGGGGGAATAAAAATGATCAGATCAGCGACGATAGCGACATTGATCTTTTCCCTGGCGCCGATCGGTCCGGTTCTGGCTCAAACCAGTAAGGATCAACAGAAGCAGGAAGACGAGCAACGGGCCAAGAGTGAGGATGCTCGCCGCAAAGCCGAGGAAGCGATCAGCAAAGAAATGGAATTGCAGCGGCAGCGAGCCAAAGTGGTGATCATGGCTGCTGAAAATGAGGCTCGTGCGGCGCAGGAAGAAGCGGAGCAGATTCTCATTGAGCCATACGTCGTCCCATGGGAAGTAGACAAAGATTTCGACAAGGTGCGCGTTCTTTTCGACATGGCCGGCGCACAGCATGAAATCACGATTATGCTGATCGAGGAAGGCAAGATCGATGATGCAGTCAAGGAAGCATCCAAGATCATGACACTCGGGTTTCCCGAACGCTACGATCTCTTTCTGGTCAACGAGCTTGATGAGATTGTCGGAGAGCTCGAGTCCCGGTCTCAGTACGATGCCGCTATCAAGATTCTCCAAATGGGCCAGAACTACCTTCACCACCCAGAAGCAAAAGCCGGATGCTTGATGCAGGTCGCCAAAATCCATCGGATGAACAACCGCAGAGATCTGGCCATCCAGGCATACCGCCAGGCAATTGCGCTGAATCAGCAAGCCTTAGCCAAAAGAGAACCGGAAAAGAAGAAAAAATAGAAGAGCGTAGTTCAGTGATCGGCCGCCGTCCCGAATCGGGTGGCGGTCACAGTGCAGGTAGTTGCCGGCTTCAAGAAGTTATCATTCAATTGTCACGTTCTTTGGCGAGTCGCCGGCCTCGCTCCCGGGCCATTCCTCCTGCCTTGTATTGAGTCCTCCAAATCGAGCCGGGAACTGAATCGGGTACCGGAACGAGTACGGGTTTCTCAATACAAATTTGAGTGAGATAAGACGCTTACTCGCGGATCGGGGCCCAGGACTTGCTCTGGACTTTGCTTGCGTAGGATGTTATCTTCCGACCCCGCATGAGAGTCATGAGTTACGTTGACCGACGGCCGCGATCATGAAAATCGCAATTCTTAGCCGCGTTTGCTTCCCCTACCATGGCTTTGGCGGGGCTGAACGGCACATTTACCATCTGCTCAAATATCTGAAAAGGCAGGGCGTCGAGCTGAGCCTGTACACTTCACCGCCGAGGCCTGGCTGGCGGGAGGCAACGTTTCCGTTCTATCGTGAACCCAGTGCACGCGTTCAATTCGTCAGTGCCCGCCTCATGCCCTTCGGAACACGGCCAGGCACCGTGATCCTCGACCGCGCCATCAATTATCCGTTCCTCGCGATGCGCATGGGATCGCTGGCCGCTCGCGATGTGAAAAGAGATCATGTCGACCTCGTTTACGCCCAGGGGATCGCTGGATTGGGTTATGCCATTCGGAAACGCCTGGGCAAGCTGACAGCCCCTGTCGTCTATAACCCTCAGGGAATGGAAGAATTCAAAACCCACAATCGAGCCAAATGGTTGGGCTATGCTCCACTCCGCTTCTACGCGAGACGCGCCGCGCGGCTATCTGATTGCGTCATCGCCAGCGATGTGTGTATGAGATCCGAGGTGTCATCCTACCTTCGCACCGATCAGGTCAAGGTGCTGCCGAACGGAATCGACATCGAGGAGTGTGAGCGGCTCACGATGAGATCCGAACAGGAGGCTCTCGTCCAGAGATTCGAGATGCACGAGACTGAATGCATCGGCGTGACGGTTTCACGCCTGGAAGAGAACAAAGGAGTCAATCTGCTCCTGCGCGCACTTCGTGACATCAACCAAGACAAAAGCTTCATGGAAGCCAATAGCTGGAAGTGGTTCATCGTCGGAGACGGTCCGGAAGCCCAACGACTCATCGCCGAAAGTCGTCAGTTCGGTCTGGAAGGCCGTGTCATTTTCACAGGCAGGGTCAACGATACAATCGTCCACAACCTCTACGAACTTGCTGACATCTTCTGCCTTCCTTCTCTGTTCGAAGGGAGTTCTATCGCGACACTCGAAGCGATGGCGCACCGCTGTGCGATCGTTGCTTCCCGTGTCGGCGGCTTACCGGATAAGGTCGACGACGGGAAGAATGGATTTCTCACGGAGCCTGGATCGAGCGAATCGATTGCCAAGGCGCTGGCGAAGCTTGTCTCCGACCGCGAAACACGCCGCCGAATGGCCACGGCATCATCGTCGATAGCTCGAGTCAAGTTCTCATGGGAAATTGTGGCACGGGATGCAATGTCACTTTTCCGCGTTCTCATTGCTGAAAGCAGAAGACAGCGCCACTAGGAAGCATACTGGTTCGCGGTTTCCAGTTCCCGGTTGGCAGAAAGAGAGCGTAGGATTGTACCTGTGTCGGACGATTCCTCGTTGCAGATTCGAGCAGCGCGAGATGCGTGGCGGCATATCGGCGGGATCTTCAGGAATCTGGAACTCCTCCAATGAGGACGATATCATCCGCAGTTCCAGCGATGCCGTCCCGGCCGACGGATGTCAGGCGGAAGCTCTTCCCGTCCGATTGATAGCGATAGCGGAAACCCCATGCATCCCGAGCCGGGAGAACGTGCATATAGTCAGGCGAGAGTGTTGTATCGAGTACCGAATAGTCGGTGCCTACTGGATATCCATTGTTTTCAGTGCAATAATTTTCAAGAGCCATCGCGACAGCGCGAATGTTGATTTCGGTGCCTTCATTGCGAACACGCGCGTTACGGCTGATGACGCTTTTTGCGTATTGTTCCGGATCATATCCGCAACCTGTGGCGAACAATAGTAAAAGGGCAATGGCAGTCGTTCGCATGACGAGAGAAATATAGCATAATAATTCGGCTCATTCTCGGGGACATGATCGCATCAGCCGGGATGACTCTCATCCATCGCAACGATTTCAATCCGGGAGGCCGCCGGCATCGCTCTCCCTAAAATCGACGAGCTCCTGGCTGGATGAGCTGTCTTGACGGCTTCGCCGTCATCATGATGAAGATCACAACAGATCTCTTCCCAGTGCGCTATACTAATAAGTGGGGAAATATTCGTGGTTTTGGTTTGCGTGCATTCAACAGGAGGTCATATCACATGGCGCTATTAAAGGTTCGCTCGGTGGTCATCTTTTCCTGCCTGGCTCTTATTTCATCCCTCGCCGTCTCGTTGCGAGGAGAGGAATTGGCGCAGAAGGCATCGATTGCGAGCATCCGGGTTTTGCCGATGAAGCTCAACTTGTACGTCGGAAAAACATGGCAATTTCTGGCCACGGCCGTTGATTCGGAAGGCAACGCCATCGAAAACATCACGTTCACGTGGAGTTCATCGAAGACGAGTCTGGTGACAATTGATGCAAATGGAGTCTCCCATGCCATTAAGGCAGGCACTGTCCAAATCAAAGCCGGCGCTCAGGGCAAGACCGGAACGGCGGCACTCACCGTCAAGAACGGTGGACAAGGGCTGACCAACCTTTTCTTTCTCCACCATTCCACGGGCGACGGCTTCGTCACTCAGGGGAACATGCGCGGGTATATCAAGAGATACAACTCATCACATTCCACCGTTTTCGAATTCTGGGATCACGGTTACAACGGTGACGGCTTGCGCGATCCGGCCGGGAAGTTCCCGGGAATTTGCTATAACATCCCTGACGACAACACCGATCCAGGCGGGTTATGGAAGCTGTGGCGTGGCAAAGATTCCGTTTCCGTGAAATCTCGGACCATCATCCTCAACAACCACGAAGTCATCGCGTTCAAGTCATGTTTTCCGAACTCGGCCATTCCGGATCAAGCGACACTCAATCAGTACAAACGTTGGTATACGGACATGCGGAAATTCTTCGATACGCGGAAGGATCGAGTCTTCATGGTGATGTCGACACCTCCCCTGCACCGCCTGGCGACCAACCCCACTGAAGCCACAAATGCCCGCGCCTTCGCCAATTGGTTGAAGAGCGATGCCTACCTGAAAGGCCATGTCAACATAGTCTGTTTCAATGTCTTCGATCTGCTTGCAGCACCCGATGACGGAAGCGCAACAGCCAACATGTTGAGGTATGATTATGAAGGAGATCATAACAGCGACGACTCGCACCCCAATGCGACAGCCAACAGGAAGGTTGGACCGCTCTTATCACAAGCCTTGATCGACGCCGCCGCGGCTTATTTCGGGATGGATCAATAGATCTAAAAAAAGCGAACAACGTCGCATAGGTCGCTCGCAAATACGGATCAGGGGGGCTGGGACGGAACAATCCAGCCCCCTGCCCTGATCCCTCAGGATACCCTCGAAGTCTGGCTGGTGCCTCATCACTATCATCACGGCGGCTTAGGGGCGGATTTCGGTGTTAGGTCCCTCATTGACCCGCAAACACCCTGGGGTTTATACTCTGCGACCTATGGATGAAAAAAATAGAACGGAACATCCCGATATTTCAGGCCTGAAAATAGATCGTGAAGAAAAATCTTCCAGCCGCTCCAGCCGGGCAATGATCATCGCGATCAGCCTGGCCGTTGTTGCCGCGCTGGCCGCAATTTCGATCTTTTTCCTTGTACGAGCTGCCAACACTGCGGTGGTGGATGTCGCACCCGTGAGGCGCGCGGCATCCGCTGGTGGCGCCGGCAGCATCCTGGATGCGAGCGGCTATGTTACGCCACGCCGACGGGCCACGGTCGCTGCCAAGATAACGGGCCGCGTTTCCGAAATGCTGATTGAAGAGGGGATGAAAGTCGACGCTGATCAGGTTCTGGCACGACTCGACCCATCAGAATACCAGGCGCAGCTCAATCTGGCTCGTTCCCAGAAAGACGTCGCGGATCGGGCGGTGACTGAAGCGGAAGTCAGCCTCGCCGACGCCGAACGGACACTCTGGAGGAATCGGGAGCTCCGGGAAAAGGGATTTGTGACACAAGAGGACCTCGATCGCGCGTCGACCGCGATGGACCTAGCGCGCGCTCGCCTCGCGTCGGCCCGCAGCCAGGTCGAATCAGCCGGCCGTCAGATTGACGTTGCGCAGAAGAACCTCGACAACTGCACCGTGCGGTCGCCTTTTGCCGGCGTGGCCGTCTCCAAGGATGCTCAGATCGGCGAAATCGTGTCGCCCGTTTCCGCCGGCGGAGGTTTCACGCGTACAGGAATTTCTACAATTGTAGATATGCAATCACTTGAAATCGAGGTGGATGTCAACGAATCCTACATCGCTCGAGTCAGCCCGGACCAGCCAGTCGATGCTGTTCTGGATGCCTATCCTGATTGGCACATACCTGCGAAAGTCCGGACGACAATCCCAACGGCTGATCGACAGAAGGCCACGGTGAAGGTCCGGATTTCATTCAACCAACTCGACCCCCGGATTCTCCCGGACATGGGCGTCAAGGTATCCTTCCTACGAACGACTGAAGAAGGGAGTGCAGTCGCCGCAGCAGCCCCTCGGACTCTCGTGCCCAAAGAGGCCGTTCAGGATCAAGACGGGAAAAAGGTGGTCTTCGTCATACGGGATGATCGGGTTGAATGCAGGGCTGTGACGACAGGCTTGTCTGTAGGCTCAGATATCGAAGTGCTGGCCGGCATATCAGAAGGCGATCAGGTGGTTGTGCATGGACCTGAAAACCTCAAAGATGGGCAGCGCGTTAATATAGCGAAAAAGTGAAAAGGCTGAGAGAGGAGCATTATGGTCAGAGTTGACGGCATAAATAACGGGGACGCTCTCATTCGCGTCCGGGACTTGGATAAAACCTATCGCCGCGGGAGTGAAGTTATCCACGTCCTGCAAGGGCTGAACCTGAATGTCGATAGAGGCGAATTCGTCGCCTTTATGGGACCGAGCGGGTCCGGGAAAACGACTCTTTTGAACCTGCTGGGAGGGTTGGATGTCCCGAGCGCTGGAACGATCACCGCGGACGGCGAACAGATCGAGAAAATGAGCGGGCGGAAACTTGCTGCGTGGCGCGCCCGGCATGTCGGATTTGTCTTCCAGATGTACAATCTGTTGCCGGTGCTCACAGCATTTCAAAACGTCGAATTGCCGCTTCTGCTGACAAAGTTATCGAAATCCGATCGCCGGAGGCACGTCGAGATGGCGCTCTCAATCGTGGGACTCTCCGATCGAATGAAGCACTATCCCAACCAGCTGTCAGGAGGTCAGGAGCAGCGAGTGGCCATCGCCCGTGCGATCGTCGCCGATCCGACATTCCTGCTGTGCGACGAACCGACTGGAGATCTTGATCGGAAGAACGGAATGGAGATCATCGAATTGCTGGAGAGGCTGGTGGCTGAACACTACAAGACAGTCCTCATGGTGACTCACGACCCGATAGCAGCCAACAAGGCTCATCAGATCCTCCACCTCGAAAAAGGCTCGCTCGTCGAGGCCACCAAGGGGAACTGATCATGAAGTTTCTTCCCCTGATCCTGAAAAATCTCTTGCGAAAAAAAATCCGCACATCCCTGACCATACTTTCAATCGCCGTCGCGCTCTTTCTCTTCGGCCTCCTTGTGGCCATCAACAGCGCTTTCACGGGAGGCATCGAAGCGGCCGGCGCCGACAGGCTTGTCATCCGCAACAAAATCTCCATCATCATGCCGCTTCCAATTTCCTATAAGGAACGGGTTCTGCAAATCAATGGAGTCACGGCGGATACGTATGCCAGCTGGTTCGGCGGCGTCTATCAAGATCCAAAGAATTTCTTTCCTCAATTTGCGATCGATAAAATCACGTACTTGAAGATGTACCCTGAGTACCTGCTGCCGAAGGATCAATATGAAGCATTTCTTGCCGACAGACAGGGATGCATCATCGGGCGCACAACGGCTGATCGTTTCGGATTCAAGGTTGGAGATCGTCTGCCCATCAGGGGGACGATTTTCACAGGAACATGGGAATTCAATATTCGCGGTATTTTCGATGGCAACCGCCCCGAGGTCGACACGACGCCCATGATGTTTGATTACGAATATCTCTCAGAACGCGTTTCTTTCATCAACGGCCGCGTCGGATGGTACATAGTGAAAATCGGCAACCCGAATGATGCAGAGAAAGTCGCCAAGGCGATCGATCAGCGGTTCTCCAACTCAAACAATGAGACCATCACTGAACCTGAAAAGATGTTCGTCGCCGGATGGGTCAAGCAGATGGGGAATATCAGGCTGTTGATTCTGTCAATCGGCACAGTCGTTTTCTTCACCCTGATGCTTGTGACCGGCAATACAATGGCGATCGCAGTGCGCGAGCGGACTGGAGAGCTCGCTGTTCTGAAGACAGTGGGCTTTACCGACGAAGCGACGCTCATCATCGTGCTGGTCGAATCGGTGGCAATAGCCGTCATCGGCGGAGGAATCGGTATCGGCCTCGCCAAACTCTTTACGCTCAACGGCGACCCCACTCATGGCTTCCTGCCCTTCTTTTTCATCTCCCCTGTACAAATGATCGTGGGGCTTTTCGTGGCAGCCCTGGTTGGGGTTGTTTCCGGCATAATCCCGGCGTTCCTCGCAATGCGCCTACGGATTGTCGATGCACTGAGGAGGGTATAGCCATGGCGATCCCGCTTATTTACAACCTGAGAAGCGTCGGCAAGCGATGGGTTTCTTCGATTGTGGCAATCGCCGGCATCGGCGGCGCCGTCGGCGTCTTTATCGCCATGATGGCGATGGCCCGGGGCTTTCAGGCGACACTTGTCGCATCCGGCTCGGTCCGGAACGCGATGATCCTTCGCGGTGGAGCCACATCCGAGATGGATAGCGCGATCGATCGCGATCAGGAACGGACGATCAGCGATGCCCCCGGCATCGCTCGCGATGCGAACGGCACCCCACTTGTTTCGGCCGAAGTCGTCTGCATTGCATCGCTTCCAAAGAAAGACACCGGGACCGATGCCAACGTGCAGATTCGCGGAGTCTCACCGATCGTTCTTCAAATCCGGGATGTCGTGAAGATCACAGAAGGAAGGTTTTTCCATCCTGGTGTCACAGAACTGGTCGTGGGGCGCAATGTGACGCTGACGATTCGCGGAATGAATCTTGGGGATAAGGTCAAGATCGGCGGTCGGGAATGGGATGTCGTCGGTGTTTTCGATGCCGGCGGCAGCGCCCTGGATTCTGAGATCTGGTGCGATCAGCCGTTGCTTTCCCAAACCTTCGATCGGCCGGAAAACATCTTCCAATCGATATGCGCACGCCTGCAAAATCCGGGCACATTTCAGACGGTGAAGGACTCATTGACATCGAACCCTGCTCTTACTGTGGATGTCATGAGAGAGGTGGATTTCTATACGAGGCAATCCCAGATGATCACAACCGTTATTCACTCGCTTGGATTTCTCGTCGCCATTGTCATGGGGATCGGAGCCATCTTCAGCGCTCTCAACACCATGTATTCAGCCGTATCGGCGCGTGCACGCGAAGTCGCCACACTCCGGGCACTTGGCTTCGGAGGCGGCAGCGTGGTCGCCTCATTTGTCCTGGAATCGCTTTTCATTTCGCTCATCGGCGGCCTGGTTGGAGCGCTCTTCGCGCTGCCGGTTAATGGGATGACCGTTTCAACAATTAACTGGCAGACATTCTCTCACACAGCGTTTGCCTTCCAGGTCACACTGCCGATCGTCGCAATGGGGATCATTTTTGCCCTTTTCATGGGACTCGTCGGAGGGCTGATGCCGGCCATTCGAGCGGCGAGATTACCTGTTGCTGCGGCATTGCGCGAGCTATAGGGACAAGAGCGCTAGTAACCTTGCTCGGCTTTTCAAATCGAGCCTGAAACGGGAGGGGGTACTGGTACGCGTACGGATTTCTCGATGCACATTTAAGCAATATCGGACTCTTACCCATCAACATGGATGCGGATCGCATCATTGATGCAAATTCGGCTTGCAGATAATCTCGTGAATTTTCATTTCAAAGAACCGGTTCATGTTCGCGGGAGTGATGACGATCGCCGTGTCGGCGCCTTCCCCGGTACCACCGACGGCGATGACAGGCTTCCCTGAAAGATGGCCTGCGTCGGCGGCCATGATGGTGATTTCGACCGCCACTTTGAGTCCCTGTCCAAAAAGCCGTAGAGTCTCCGCGATCAGAAGGACCGGGTAAACGCCGGGCATCTTTTTGGCGAGCCCTCGTTCAACGCCACTAAGAGCATGTGAGCCACAGACAACGGGAATATGCTTCGCTTCCAGATCACGCCGCCTGTCATCTGCGATCATGTGTTGGAATGGTTCCGCAAAGCCGGCATGCTCGGTGACCGCAACCAGCTTGATGTTCGATCCTTGAAAAACCTCATACGCCCTGCAAGCCGTCTCCCCTCGAGTCGACGCGACCACCACCTCATGAATACAAAGCTCCTGGGCTCTCTGACGAGCCAGTTCCAAAACCCTGATCGTATTTTGTTTCCCGGCTTTTTCGAAATACATAGGTGCTCCTGTTAAACAGCGATTGTCACCAAGGCCGGCGCCGTATGTCAAGCAAGAAATGAAAAATCGAAACCATCGGGATGATTTTAGCGTATGATGAGTGTGATAGAGGAGGGTATGGCAGAACCTAAAAAGGAGAGAAAGAGTCTCCCGTTGCTGAAGAAAAAAAATACTGAACGCGTTCCCAGCCGCCTCTCCCGCATCATGCGACGTGTTGCCGCGGCAGCGGTCTTGCTCCTCTTTCTCCAGATCATCCTCGGCAATACGTTTTTATATGGTAATAATGCGTTCGGAATACTCCTCAAAATTACCACCGTCATCAGTATTATCGGGACGATCGCATACTACAGTCTCAGAATTATTATATTCATGAAAAGCCGCCTGCTGTGGCGGGTCCGCCGACGCTTGATCATCACATATTTGTTCATCGGCCTGACACCAATTCTTCTTTTGACGGTTTTTGAAGTGATCTCAATGTTCAGCGTCTCGGCGGAAGCTATGGCTCGAATCCTGGCAGTCCAGATCGTTTCGAGTGAGAAGAGGCTGCTCGAAAATACCAAATCTTTGGCAAACGGCCTTTCTGGAATTGATCCATCGAGTCCACGATTCCAGGCCTTTCTGGACGAACAGATGGCCACGATTCATGCATCGCTTCCCAAAGCCAGATGTGCGATCTGGAGAAGTGGAATATCCTCGAAAGCATTCAAGCAACCGGCGGACATCACGAGCAATCCGACGGCCGATTCATCGAAAATCAACTCGGGGTTTAGTGATTCTCTGCCCGAATGGCTGCAGGCAAAGACCGAGTGGAGCGGGTTTATCCGTGGAAGCCGGGGTGACACCGGCTGGCAATCACTGCGCGCCGTCGTGAAGAAGAAAAATTTGGTCATCCTGACGGAATTTCCAATTGATGCATCCTATACGCAGCGTCTGACGGAAGAGACAGGCATCACGGTCCAGCCGGAGGATTATGAGCACATCAAGGTGGAGACGAGTCGCGGTAACGTCGTCATCAGTGAGACCTCAGGAGAATCAAAATCGTCAAACGGCACGGGCAGCCGCTTCCTCTACCCGGTCGTCTTCAGTGCGACAAAATGGAAGGATGGGACACCCGACGATATTTTCGTTCCGATGTCCTTTTCCTGGTCTCCCCGCGAAGCCAGCAAGCAGCTTCTCGGCAAGAGCGAGCTCGGGCAGCATCTCCGTGTCGGTCTTGTCGGAATCGGCATTACCTTCATCGTCGTCGAGCTCATCGCCCTCCTCATCGCCGTTCTCATGACACGAGCAGTGACAGGCACCGTCCATGAACTGTATACCGCTACCGAGTACATCACCTACGGCAACTTCAATTACCGTGCACGCGTTCGATCTCGGGATCAGCTGGGCGAATTGGCTGAAGCGTTCAATGACATGTCGGAGCATATCGAGACGCTTCTCGAAGAGAGGGTAGAACGTGAGCGCCTTGAGCGCGAAGTGGAGATTGCCGCTGAGGTTCAGTCGAAGCTCTTCCCTCGCGAGCTCCCGCGCCTTCCAACCGTGGAGATTGCGGCGGAATGTCGAGCTGCTCGGGGAGTTGCCGGCGACTATTACGACTGCCTCATGCTGTCGCCGGGCCACATGCTGCTGGCGTTGGGCGATGTCTCCGGCAAAGGCCTCTCCGCATCGCTTGTGATGTCGAACCTGCAAGCATCCTTCCGAGCACAAGCCACGATGATGACCGAACGGTCGCTGCTTTCGGATGGCAGACCTCAGACCGGAAACATCGCATCCGACAGATCGATGGGCCACCGTCCGGTCCGTCCCTACAGCTACGGCACTGTCTCCCGAATGACATCGGTCATCAATGAGCAGCTGTGTCAGAGCATGGAAGCCAACCGCTTCGCAACCCTTTTCCTGGGGCTTTACGACGAGCCAAATCGGACTCTGTATTACACCAATTCCGGCCACAATGCAGCCATGTTGATTCATTCGGACGGATCCATTGAGCGGTTGGAGCGAGGCGGGATGATGGTCGGTGCTTTCGATTGGGCCACCTTTGAAGAGGCCTATACCACAATCAGCCCCGATGCTGTCCTGATTGTCTTTTCCGACGGGCTGACCGAGGCACGGAGTCTTGACGGAGAAGAGTATGGCGACGAACGGCTGGTCCGCTTCGCCATCGACCATCGATACTTGCCGGCTGATCGACTGTTGGATGCCATCTTTCAGGAAGTCGACAATTGGACGGGGTCGCGCGAGCGCGAGGATGATCAGACCCTGGTTGTGGTCAAGGCGGCGATCCCTGCGACCGCAATTCCGTTGCCTCTATGAAGAACTTCTGAAAGGGCGTTGTCAAGGTGGCGTGTTCGAGGCGAGACTGATGAACGGCCATCGCCAACCAACACTGATGCCGTTGATTGTCGAACGTGATATTAAGACGCGACTCGCCCAGCTGGTCGGGGAAATAGCCGAGGAAGCAAGTGGCCAACAACTTGTTGTCGTCATCGGGCTTCTCAAAGGCAGCTTCATGTTCCTGGCCGATATGGCCAGATTATTCTACATCCATAGTATTCCTCTGGCGATTGATTTCATGATGGTGTCATCATATGGGGCCGGCACCGAGTCATCCGGAAGGGTGGAAATGACCCGGGACATCACGACATCCATCGAAAACCAATGGACACTTCTCGTGGACGACATCCTCGATACAGGACGGACGATGGAATTCGCAGAACACCACCTCCGGCAGAAGCGCCCTTCCAAGCTCAAAACATGCGTTCTTCTGGATAAGCCCGACCGTCGAGTTGTCCCCTTTCACGCCGATTATGTCGGCTTCACAATCCCCGACGAATTCGTCGTCGGATATGGCCTGGATCATAACGGCCGGTACCGGGAACTGCCGAATCTGTCCGTTCTCTCGGACAAACCCTGACCTACGCCGCATTCAACTCATCGGACTCCTCAGCTTCATCGACGACGACTTCTCATCGACAATAAGATATACTCGACCGATGATGATCGTCCAAGGAGTGTGACCCTGCTCATGCTTTTATGCCATAAAGACTCCTACTTGCGCACTCTCACAACAAAAGTGGTTTCCTGCACAGCGATGGAAAGCGGCTATGGAGTTGTGCTGGAAGAAACCATCTTTTACCCTGAAGGCGGAGGTCAGCCGTCAGATCATGGCACAATCGCCGGACAGCCCGTGAAGGCCGTCATGCATGGGGAAAAGAGCGATGTCATCCATGTCGTCGAGAAACCGATCGATGGAGAAGTCCCGGTCGCGATCGACTGGTTGCGCCGTTACGATCATATGCAGCAGCATACTGCTCAGCATCTGCTGACAGCTGTGGCTCACGATCGCTTCAAGCTGGCCACCACGGCATTCCATCTCGGTATGGAACGCTCCGATATCGAGGTGAATGCCGCGCAGGTTGCTCCATCCGCCCTTCGTCACATCGAAGAGATCGTCAATGAATTCATTCGGGAGGATCTGCCGGTGAGCTGGCGGGAGGTCGAACCGGAATCCATTGAAACTCTCAAAATCCGCACGCGAGGACTGCCTGAAGGATTTTCCGGAACCGTGAGACTCGTCGAAATTCGTGGGATCGACCTCAATACATGTGGTGGGACGCATGTCGGGCGGACGGCCGAGCTGCAGGTCGTGAAGATTATTTCGACGGAACAGCTGCGCGGAGGCACACGTATTTTTTTTCTCGCCGGCGGACGAGTGCTTCATTCTCTTGAGACGACACTCGAACATGAACGCGCTCTCACTCGTCTCCTCTCCTGCGGCCGAGATGAACATGAAGTCGCAGTGAAGCGGCTGGCGGACGAAGTCAAGCGTGGCGCGAGGGCTCAGAGAGATCTCAGAATCGAGCTCGCGCGGTATCTCGGGGAAGCCCTCACTCGAGCTGATCGAGTCAATGCTCTCCATCGGGCCGACGGCGATATGGACTTTCTAAGAGCGATCGCGGAAGCCGCCTCGGCTTGTCGTTCCGATATGCTGATCCTATTAACAGGAGGAGGAGAAAAGGGTCCTGGAGTATTTCTTCTGAAAGGTCCCGCCAACGAAGTGCAGAAAATAGGCCCATCGATCGCTGGAATTCTCGAAGGGCGCGGTGGAGGGACCGGGACGATCTTTCAGGGAAAAGCGAATAGCATTGAAAAACGCGGTGAAGCCTTGTCCTTTCTTGGAACCGCAGCTATCTCCGGCGCCTCGACAATCCACCGATAACGACTCTGAAATTCTCTCCTCTTTCTGGAAATCAAACACAGCCGGTGTCGCGTGATCAATGACGGAGGCGCCGAAGCCGTCAGTGCGGAGAGCACGGGTGCTCCTCGATGATGCCTCATTCGCGAGGATAAAGAAATGGAAGAGCGATTATTCCGATGCTCCTCGATGAACGGACCACGACCGGAATTACACAAAATCCATTTTTCAGAATTTTGAAATGCCGATAACGTTCTTTTCTTCGCGACGATGTGCTTGCCTCCTGCTCCTGTGGCTTACTATGGGTGTCACTACTGCCACCGCGCTGGATCCAATGAGGTCCGTCACTCAGTATGATCTCCGATCCTGGCAGACAGACGCCGGCCTTCCACAAAACTCAATCCAGGCGATCACTCAATCTCCCGATGGCTACATCTGGGCCGGTACACAGGAAGGGCTCGTCCGTTTTGACGGAGTGCGTTTCACCGTGTACGACAAGAACAGCCTCACGGAAATGCGATCCAACGACATTCTTTCACTTTTCGTCGATCGTGAAGGCACTCTGTGGGCGGGCACGTCGAGTGGAGGCGTCCTCAGAATGGCGAACGGCAGGTTTTCGCCAGCATCCTCTGATCAGAATTTCATGTCCATGGCTGTTTCATCAATCCAACAGGATCAGGACGGCGCTCTCTGGTTTGGGACATTGGAACACGGACTCTTCCGCCTCCGCAAAGGCGCTTTGACATCATTTGGCAAACGGGACGGTCTTCCTAGCGATCGCATCCACGCACTCTATCCGGATCGGAACGGCGGCCTTTGGATCGGAACATCCGAAGGACTTGCCCATCTGGCCAACGGTCGATTCTCCGTATGGACAATGAAAGATGGAATCCCCGCCAGATCCATTACGGCACTGGTCGAGGACACACAAGGAGGCCTCTGGATCGGCTCATCTGATGGATGGTTGTTTAAGTTCGATCGCGAAAAAATCACGATGCGAATGCGTCCAACCACCGAAACCATCTGGGTGCTGAAACAAGATCAGGATGGCAACCTCTGGATCGGCACAATCGGCACCGGCCTGTTCCGCTTGACAGATCGCCATCTCTCATCCTTACGAAGTCGGGACGGGCTTTCGGATGATTTCATTCAATCGATCTACGAAGATCGGGAAAACAATATCTGGGTCGGGACGAGTGCCGGCGGGCTGAATTGTGTGACGGACTCGAAATTTGCCGTCTATTCCACGCACGATGGATTGGTTCCGGGATCTCTGACCGTCGTCTGTGAAGATACCAATGGATCTCTTTGGATCGGGACGGATGGCGCAGGGGTCAACCGCATGAAGGATGGGAAAATTGACGTTATCAACGAAAGCAAAGGGCTCTCTGATAATCATGTCCTCTCCCTTGCATGCAGCCGGCGAGGTTCGATGTGGATCGGCACAAACACTGGTGGACTGAATCGGATTGACCCCGATGGACGCATGACGAAATATGCGCTCAAGGATGGGACCCGCCCACAAAGCATATGGGCATTATGCGAGGACGCTGCTGGAAGTCTTTGGATCGGCACATATGGCCACGGGCTTTTCAAGCTTAAGGATGGATCATTCACCCACTACACCATGGCCAACGATCTTTCCCACGATCAGATTATCTCGCTCTGCGCCGGCAGCGGCGGGCGCCTTTGGATTGGGACGAACGGCAGCGGACTCAAATGCCTCGCCGACGGCACATTGACCGCCTACACGACTAAAACCGGGTTGACGAATGATTTCATCACATCCCTGTATGAAGATCGGGATGGAACTCTCTGGATCGGGACTTTCGGCGGAGGGCTCAATCGTCTCAAAGGCGGTCAGCTGACATCTTGGACGAGCAAACAAGGCCTCCATGATGATGTCGTCTTTCAAATTCTGGAGGACTCACTCGGCAATCTCTGGATGTCAAGCAACAAGGGCATCTTCCGTGTTGCAAAGAGCGATCTGGATGATCTTGCCAAGGGCCGCCTGATACATATTCCCTGTGTATCCTTCGGCAAGGACGACGGCCTGAAGAGTGCCGAGTGCAATGGGGGCACGCAGCCGGCCGGCTGGCGAAGCCGAGATGGAAGGCTCTGGTTTCCGACTCTAGCCGGCATAGCCATGATCGATCCCGCAAAGATCAGGATCAATGACGTGTCGCCGCCGGTCTCTATCGAGCTGCTTGAAATTGATAAGGAAGTCATACCAATCGCACCATCAACAAGCGTTCCCCCGGGCCGAATCAATTTCGAATTCCAATACACGGCTCTCAGTTTCAAGACACCAAAGCGAGTTCACTTCAGATACCTGCTGGAGGGATTCGATCGTGATTGGATCGACGCGGGTACGCGACGGACAGCCTATTATACGAAGCTCCCTCCAGGGAAATACCGTTTCCGGGTCATTGCATGCAATAATGACGGCCTCTGGAATGAAGCCGGCGCATCGCTGGAGCTCACGATCGCCCCATTCTTCTATCAGACATTATGGTTCATCCTTCTCTGTGTCGTCAGCGCCACCCTTCTGATCATCGGAGCACATCGCATGCGAGTCAGACAGATGCATGTGCGAGAAGCCGAGCTTGTACGATTGGTCCAGCAGCGCACCCTGGATCTCGAAAAAGCCAACGAAACACTAAGGAGTCTCTCCTACAAGGATGGCCTTACAGGAGTTGCTAACCGACGCCATTTTGAAGAAATGTCCGAGGATGAATGGAAGCGCGGTCATCGCGGCCATTCACCCCTGTCGCTACTCATGATTGATGTCGATTTCTTCAAAGCCTACAACGATACGCTCGGACATCAGGCGGGCGATGAGTGTCTGAAACAGATTGCCGACATCCTTTCCGCTTCACTTCGGAGGACCAGTGATTTGATCGCTCGCTACGGCGGTGAGGAATTTGCGGTCATTCTACCCATGACGGATTCGGCCGGTGCCCTGTCAATCGCTGAGACCCTGCGAGTCAACATCGAAACTCTTCACATACTTCATCCAGCATCGTCGGTCGGCGCATTTGTGACCATCAGTGTGGGCGCCGCGACCGTTATGCCCAGCGCGGATATTTCAATGCAATCTCTGGTCGCGGCTGCCGATAGCGCCCTCTATCAAGCGAAAATTCACGGGCGAAACCGACTCACCGTCTTCGAATCTGTTCTACCTGAAGAAAAAAGCAAGAATTGAAGTGAACGAGACGAGGCGCGCCAAGTAGCAGCACAATGTGATGAGTGAGCTTGAAAGGTGGTTCGGTGAGCAACTGATGGAGCACAAGGTGGAGCCTAACTCGGGGTTGGGTCATGCCATCACCTACATGAGAAAGCACTGGAAGAAGCTCAATCATCTGGCCGGGCTGGCCGGGACCGTGTTTTCATTTTTCATTTTCATGACGTATCATTTTATCGAGACGATCCAGGCGAGCTCGGAAATCGGGGTCGTGCTCTGCATCTGTCTTCAGTTCCTTTACCGCCATGGTGACAGCCGAGGGTCGTCGTTCGTATCGGCGCGCTATCTCAGTCGGTCGGAGCTTGGAGTATTTCCGGAGAGCGAATAGCTGCAGTCTTCTTCGACGGGCTTGACCCGAATCTGAGAAAAGCCTCTCCACCAGCTTTTCTACTGTGTGCGGATCGGCCGTACACTCCCGCCGAAGCGCCCTTAAGGCAGGTTG
>CAIWXX010000019.1 GCA_903916735.1 uncultured Acidobacteriota bacterium | reverse complement strand
CTTCACAGACTCTCTGTCTTCCAGGCAGCCAAGAGCGAGGCGATGGGAATAGCCGCAGACCTACCCCACCGGATCCCTGCGCTTGGATTCCCTTGCAGCCAAGCGTCGCAGAGCATTTCCCCCTGTTTTTTGAGAAGATACAAAAAATTTCTCACCCGAATGAATCACCCAATGAATTCAAGGCGCTGCTATTCGTGCGTCAGGGCTGGGCGATGACGTTGTTTGAATTGTGCTCGAGGTGGTTGCCCACATCTCTTGGCCGCGCCCCCTGTGCTTCTATTGATTTCGACCCTTTCCTCCGTTAGTCTAAATCAATGAAGCAGGTTGGCGAGTCGAACCGAGCGGGCGATTCCTGCCGGCCCGGTGGCGACGATTGCGGTCCGCCGGTTGGAATGGCCTGCTTGCGCTTCCCTTTCAAGCGATGTGGTCATTCCCTTCCTGAAGAAAGCCGGGAGCAGTGTACCATTTCAGATGGCAGATGCAGGCGGGCATGGTGCCATGAGAAAAGTGCTCGATGGTAAATATGGAGCACTCGGCACATCGTATCCTCATCGTTGACGATGAAGCCCGAATCATTAAAACCATCGAACGGGTGCTTCGCGCCGAAGGGTACAATAATCTGCTTGGCCTGACGGATGGGAGCGCGGTCCTGCCCGCAATTTCCGGCTCGACTCCGAGTGTCATCATTCTCGACCTTCTCATGCCGGGGATTCCCGGGGAGGATTTGCTGCATACAATCACTCACGATTTCCCCTGGATTCCAGTGATTGTCATCACAGGGATTGATACAGTGGAAACCGCCGTCCGTTGCATGAAGAGCGGCGCATTCGACTTCATTGTCAAGCCCTTCGATAGGCAGCGAGTTCTGGCGTCCCTGCGGCATGCGATCGGAATCTCGGCGCTTCAGGAGGAAAACCGGCGCCTTCGGGATCGCATGCTCTCAGGCGCTGTAAATCACCCCGAGCTCTTTGAGCCCATCGTGACCCAAAGCCCTGTCATGTTGGCCATTTTCAGGTATGTAGAAGCGATCAGCAGAACCGCCTACCCTGTGCTGATTACGGGAGAGACCGGCACCGGCAAGGAATTGATTGCGTTTGCGATCCATCGTGTGAGCGGGCGCAGCGGCGCCTTCGTGCCGGTCAATGTGGCAGGGCTTGACGACAACCTTTTCTCAGACACTCTGTTCGGGCATGTCAGAGGCGGCTTCACCGGGGCCGATCACTCGCGAGAGGGGCTGGTGACACGGGCCTCTGGGGGAACACTTTTCCTCGACGAGATCGGCGATCTCAGCTCGCCCTCTCAGATCAAGCTGCTGCGCCTTTTGCACGAGTCGGAATTTTCACAGATCGGGTCAGATGTGACACGCCACTCTGACGCTCGAATCGTAGTGGCCACTAATCAAGATCTGGTGCAACTCCAAGCGAGCGGACAATTCAGAAAAGATCTCTATTATCGGCTGGTTGGCCATGAAATAAATGTGCCGCCCCTCAGGGCACGTTGCGAAGATATTCCATTGCTGGTGCATCACTTCCTCGATCGGTTCTCCGGGGAATTGCAGAAACCCAAGCCCGTGCAGTCTGCAGAGCTCGGTGAATGGCTTTCAGTATACGAGTTTCCGGGCAATGTGCGCGAGCTGAAGTCAATGATCATGGAT
The DNA here is from genome assembly GCA_903916735.1 of uncultured Acidobacteriota bacterium. Taxonomy (GTDB): domain Bacteria; phylum Acidobacteriota; class CAIWXX01; order CAIWXX01; family CAIWXX01; genus CAIWXX01. The sequence goes on along the minus strand of CAIWXX010000019.1, from coordinate 14,365 downwards.
GCTATGAGCCGCCACCTTGATGGGCCCTTGACTCTTGCATCGTTGCGGCGGACAGCCAACGGGCGGCCCCAGCCGTCGTCTTGGGAATCAATGCAGAGATCCGACCCGAGTATCAGGTTCCCGGATGCACTGCCCACTCTGAAGGAAGCTGCGGACGCTCTCGTGGCCGAGGCCATGAGTCGTTCCAATGGCAATCAGACTACTGCAGCGCGTCTCCTCGGCATCTCCCAGCAGGCCATCAGCAAACGATTGAAGAACTCAGGAGTGTAGCTGCCCGCCCGCTGCACAATGTGCCGGACAGGATGATGCATCCCCCGAGCAGGGCAGAGTCGGTATGACTCACCATCATCTCATTGATGCGGAATTCCATCACAAAATGAGTTGTAGTAATTATTTTTGGGTTGTGAAGGGATTTCTATTGAATTTTGAATGATTTCCCACAACAATGACAAAATGTCACAACTATTATTGTATGGACTATGAGAGCATCTGGCTCCTTCCACTCGCGAATCGGCTTATCGCAGGGTTTGGGCCCACATCGGATGATGGCACGCAACATGCAATGCAAATGTGGAGAACCTGGGGCAACTCTGGTATGTCGGAGAATTGAAGTGGATGAGATAGTGACTAAAGAGATCTCTATGCTGAGTTCAAGCGAGCTGCGCAGTGGCGGCAGGCAGGAGATATTTACGCATCTCAGAAGTTGCGGCTCACCTGGGCATGAGGCCGATGACGGGCGAGCTGGATAGGACGCTGAGGTGGCGAGCATACAAACCGCAAATCTGAAACAGGCAATGGCCTATCCCGTTCAGGCTGGGACTATCACGCTCTGTGGGGATCGCAGATGATGATTTCCGAGAAATTTCATCATGTTGTCGCGGGCATCGCATCTGACTGCGGGTTGCTCGTGAGTGCTGCTATTCTGTGTTGCGGCTTCCTTCTGCTCTGGCTGCTTATTAATTTCCGGCTTCGGAGACCGGGACGGGCTTCAGGCATGTACTCGCAGTCGCCGTTCATATTGGCTACATCCTGGCAAATGCTGATCCTTTGTGGGGGAGGCTTGCGCATTTCGGAGACTGTCACACTGGACTTGTTTCGACCCTTTCTGGGTCCTCTCGACCAGGCTCTCCGGGCGGCCTACTTCATTCTGCTTTGCCTGCCGGACATGAGGAATCTGAATGACTGTCATAAGATTTCCAAGCGGGGAAAGGCTCAGTGGCTCACACTGGTACCTGGTCTCGGTTTTACATTGCTGGCGACGGTACGAAAGGATGATCCGGGCGGGGATGGCGCATTGAGCGCGCTGCCCCTGTTATCAAATCTGGTGCTGCTCACCATCCCGCTGGCGGCCGCCGTCCTGTCTGCCTGGCGGAACCGAACAGGATCATGGTTCTCTTCCATTCCATTCCTATTTTTGGTCGTTTCACAGCTGCTTGCTGTGCTCGCGATCAGTCTGGGCTGGCCCGCCAATGATCGTCAGTTGCATTGGGTTGCCGGTGCCAACTTCCTTTTTTACGCGCACGTGCCTCTGCTGCTGGCAAGGGTCCAGTACCGGTCATCGATCGAATGCACTCTCTTGAAGGCTCGAATGCGCGATCTCACGGAAGGCTTCTCATCGACTCTGGGATTCATTGCATACTCTGGTGTGCCGGACCTCCAACGGAGCGCTCAATCCCACTCTCTGCTGGCGCGTGAGATCGCGTCCTACATGCGCTTGCCGCAGAACGAGGAGGATGATGTGCATACAGCTTACCTGCTGCGAGACATCGGGATGGTCACGCTGGACAGATCTGTCATCACTGCGCCCAGGCGGCTGATGCCAGACGAATGGGCGAGCATCCGAAGGCATCCCGATCAAGGAGAGCGAATCGTTCGAATGATCGCCGGTCTCGAGTCTGTCGCAGCCATTGTACGATCGCATCACGAGAATTGGGACGGCACGGGTTACCCTGATGGGGTGTCGGGCGAAAGGATACCACGGGGTGCGAGAATCATCGGTCTCGTGGACACCTTCGCTGCCATGACGGAAGGGAGGTCCTATCGGTCTCCTTTTTCACTCCGGGAAGCCATAGAAGAGGTACTGATCCAGTCAGGCAGACGTTTCGACCCCGAAGTCGTAAAAGTATTCATCAGGCTACTCAGGGACAAGGGGTACGAAATCGGGTAAGCCGCATGAGAAAGAAATGGCCGGGATTGGCGTTGACGACAGCCACGGCGCTGATTACTGCCGCTGCTTCTACAGTGGCACTCGCCTCCCTGCTTTACCAAGATGGGTTCAGCGTTGGACTTGATGACCGGCATATGATCCATTACTCGTCGGCCATCATGACCCCCGCCGCATGCTGGGGTCTGTTCTTCGTCTTGATGAGGGATCGCCGCGCCCGGGATCAATCCCTGCCGAGGCACCTAGCACAGGACTTCATCGACGCCGTTCCGGACGGCATTCTCCTGACTGATGCCTTGGGAACCATTCAGATGACCAATGTGGCGGCAATCACGTTTACCGGCCTGTCACCGCTATATGCGCCTGGGCGCCTACTCTATGACATTCCGTTGCTCGACTCGGCGGGCCAGCGCCTCTCATGGCCATCCGATGGGACGGTTCGGGCACGGCTCGGCCATGGTATCTTTCGAGTCGAGGCCCAGGTTTCGGTGAAGCCCCTGCCGGGGCACAGGGGCATGCGTCTGGTTCATATCAAAAATGTCGGGCCGGAAATGCGCAGTAATGCGCTGGTGACGGAGCACCAGCGTGAGCTGGATACACTGGCAGATCTGGGGCGAATGCTCAATGGTGTGACCACGTTCGAAGAGTTCCTCACAGTAACTTTCGCCCGAGTGCGATCGGAGCTCTCGACAAAGGCGGCGGCGCTCTTCACTGTCTCCCCTGACGAAAAATCGCTGGTGCTTCGTGCGACCGCTGCAGATGACCCGCAGCCCATCGAGGAGGCAGTGTGTGCGCCCATGACAGGGCAATGCCTGTGCGGCTATGCGGCCCAAACAGGCGAGGCGGTCTACTCGGCCTCCTCGGTAACAGACACAGCCCATTCTCTGAACCGGCAGGCGCTCCCCCACGGCCACATCGTCATTCCGTTGAAAGACCAGAAGCAGGTCATAGGAATTCTTTGCCTGTATCTTCGGGAGAACGAGGAGTTCACCTCAGACAAGAAGCGCCTCGTGGCCGGAATTGCAGGCGAGACCGGCCTTGCTCTGACGCGCATTCTGGAGCACGCCGCCTTGGTGGAGAGCGAGTTGAGACTGGAGTCTCTGTTTGAACACGCTCCCGATGGGATACTCGTCATGGGCCCGGATGGAATTGTGAAGCGGGCCAACCGTCTGGCGCGCCGCTGGTTTGGCGAAGCACAGGATATGCGAGCCCACCCAGGACTGCATGAGATGGTGACGACGACCTCTGTGCCCGAACGAGCACTGCGCATCACCCTGCGGGATACCCCTGGCGAGGAACGGGTATTCGAGGTCGCCGCGAGCTATGCTACGTCGGGGGATGTGCAGCTGATTCTGAGAGATATCACGCATGTCATCAAAATGGAGCAAAAGGCAATCGAGATTCAGAAGATGGAGGCCATTGGTATCCTTGCCGCGGGGTTGGCTCACAATCTCAATAACCTCTTCGCCTCTCTCCTGGCCCGCCTCGATATGCTGAAGTCCGCACGGGCGGAAGGCAAGTGGGGAGAGGCCGACGAATGCCTCTCAACGCTCGAAGCCGGGATGGGGGAAGTTTCGGGGATAGTGGAGGAGCTGCTGGATCTGGCCCGCCCGTCCAAACCGATGATGGAGAGGCTGAACTTATCACGAATCATAGCTGGTCAGGTCAGTCTCATCAAGCCGTTGCTGGGATCACGCATACAGTTCGAAACCAGGTTGGATCAGGACATACACGTGGTGGGCGACTGCTCGATCCTGGCCCATGCTTTTATGAATCTTGCGCTCAATGCGATCGATGCCATGCCGGGAGGCGGTACATTATGCGTATCGCTCAGCAGGAATGATCACAACGAAGCCGTCCTCACTGTTGCCGATACCGGCATGGGGATAGATGACCGGACACTGAGCCGCATCTTTGAACCGCTCTTCACGACCAAGCCCAACGGCACCGGCCTTGGACTGAGCACCATGTTGGCAGGAATCTCGTCGCTGAAGGGTCGTGTGGAGGTCGATAGCCGCCCGAACTTGGGTAGTACCTTCGTCGTGGTCCTCCCAATGGCATCCGAGTTATACGGAGCGGGTGCGCCTGCATCCGGGTCCTCGGATCGCCGGCCTCTGAAAATTCTGCTGGCAGAAGATGCGCCTGTCCTGAGACGCTTCCTGCTGAGAGGCCTCCAGTCCCGGGGATACAGCACCATCGGGGTGGGAAGCCTGGGCGAACTGCGGGACAAGTCTGCCTCTGAACATCCTGACCTGGTTCTGATGGATTGGAACTTGGATGGGGAAACAACAGGCGCGATAGTGGAAGAACTCCATGCATCCGGTATTCCCGTGGTAATCATGACCGGGGACCCCGAATCGGTGGATATCGAACAGATTCCCGTTATTCAGAAGCCCATCGACTGGAACCTGCTCGAGAAGTCGATCAATTGCCAAATTTCACTCAGGGGACTGCAAAGATGAAATCATTCACTGAAGACGACCTTCGCGAGATGGTAGTCCGCTTGGCGCACGAAATTCGCAATCCGTTGGCATCGATCAAATCAGGTGTACAGCTGGCACAGCATCTGGGCAAACCGGAGGGAGAAGTCAAGGAGTGTCTGGAGGAGGTCATCGACGAGGTGAATCGCATCGACAGAACAGTTCAGGACCTACAGAGATACACGCGGCTTGTCGCCGGTGAGGTGGCTTCTATCCTGGTAGCAGGTGCGGTGTCCAGGACCGTCAACAGGCTGAGGGTTGAAGTGGAGCGGTTAGGCAAACGAGTCATCATCAACGGAGACACGTCCTGTCTCATACTGGCCAACCCGGGTCATCTCGAACTCGCCCTGGAACAACTCATGTCAAATGCGATTCGTCACACGCCGATTGGGGAGGCCATCTCAGTCGAGTGGGGACCGGAGGCTGGCCATTTGATCAGAGTCACCGTCCGGGACAGTGGACCAGGTGTGAAACCCGGGACCGAAGAGCGGATCCTCAGGCCTTTCTTCTCCACATCGACTCATGGGACCGGACTGGGCCTCAGCTTTGTCTTGAAAATATGCCAGCTCTATGGCGGCAGGCTGGAATGGCGGAACCTGCATCCGGGCGCCGAATTCAGCATCCTGCTTCCGGAGGTATGCGATGGCACTTTGCCTGATCGTTGAAGATGATCCGAGGGAAGGGAACCAACTCAGACTGACATTGGGATCGGAAGGCCATGAAGCGATGATCGCCGACGACGGTCAGTCAGCCATGGCCATGGCAACGCAGTTCAAGCCTGAACTCGTGCTCCTGGACCTTGGCCTCCCTGACGTTCAGGGGATGAGCCTGATCCCTGAAATTCTGAAGTTGTCGCCCCTGACTCGCATCATCGTCCTGAGCGGTGCGGATTGCGTGCGTACGGTCGTCGCGGCGCTCCGCGCCGGCGCTCGGCATTACTTGCTGAAACCATGGGACAGGGATGAGCTGCTGCTCATTGTCGACCGGGAGGCACGTGCTGTGAATCTCGCCGAGACCACGACTCGTGATGGCGCCAGCTTCTGCTTCTGGGGGGCTTACCCGAGCATGGTTGCCCTGAAGGCATATCTGGAGCGGCTGGCCTCATCGCCACTTACCCCGGTCCTGATTCAGGGCGAAACAGGTTCCGGAAAAGAAGTGCTGGCTCGTGAGCTGCATCGGCTCACACGGCCCGGCGGCGCATTCGTGGCTGTCAATTGCGCTGCCATCCCCAGTGAATTGCTCGAGAGTGAGTTATTCGGCCACGAACGGGGTGCCTTCACAGGGGCGGATTCGCGCAGACGCGGCGTTGTGGAACTGGCCAGGGATGGGACTTTGTTTTGGATGAGGTGGCTGAGCTCCCCCCGAACCTGCAAAGCAAGCTTCTCCGGTTCCTGGAAACCAGATCATTCAAGCGGCTTGGCGATGAGCAGGAGCTCAATGTAGCTTGCCGGATCGTCGCGGCAACCCACCAGGACCTGTCCATGCGACAGGCGGACGGACGCTTCAGGCAGGATCTGTATTACCGGCTGGCGGTGGTATGTCTGACGATTCCCCCGTTGCGCCTGAGGCGGGCGGATTTACTTTCACTGGCCCATCTGATCGTCACGCAAATCGCAAATGCCATAGGAAAGGCTCCAAAGCCCCTGAGCCCGCGTGCTGAAGAAATCATCACCAACTACGAGTGGCCCGGCAATATAAGAGAGCTCAAGAACAGGCTCGAGCGAGCCATGGTGCTGAGCGCAAACCAGCAGATCCAGCCGGAAGACCTGGATCTGGCCGATACGTCCTCCTCCGGGCCGACAATGGATCAGGACTCGGACGGGCCCGAGCAGATCCTCAACAACCTTCGTGAGTACGGGTGGAACATATCGAAGGCCGCGCGCAAGATGGGTGTTCCCCGGCATTGGCTTCGGTACAGAATCTCCAAGCTCGCAATCGAGCGCCCGGCTGGTCTTCGGAGGAATTAGCCGCCAATTCGCCGAATTTTCGCCAGTCCACCTCCTGAGCCCTGACTCGGCGATAGGGTTGTGCGATGCGGTGCCAACGTGATTGAGGCGTGTGCCGCGGGGAACACCACGCCGGCCACCCTACTTTGGTCCCCTCTCTATCTAATCGGTCCCCCATTCCACATCTTTTGCGTGCGGAGTGATCAAGGATCGCTCTAGAGCTGTGCTCGTGATCACCACGGTGCACGCTGAAACAGGCTGGCATGGTTCTGGCTCTAAGTATCACCAGAAGACGTGATCATGAAGATTTTAATTGTAGATGACGAGGTCAATTTGGTGAGAAATCTCGCAAGTTATCTCACCTCGTTCCAGAACGACTTTGAGGTCTTGACCGCCTGGCTGGGCGAAGATGCAATCGATCTGCTCAAGCGTCAGGCTCCGGACATCCTGCTCACCGACATTCGATTGCCGGGAATTGACGGGCTAGAGGTCGTGCGGAGGGCCCTCGAGCTGCATCCACAGCTCAAGGTGATTGTCATGACGGCCTTTGGGACCCCGGAGCTGAGGAACCTTGCGCTGAAAGAGGGCGCCCTGCGTTTCATAGAGAAGCCCATTGATCTCGAGGGCCTCAGGGTCTTGCTTCAAGAAGTTCATGATTCGAGCCCCGGGTGGTCTGGGCTGTTTGGAGGGCTGGACATCTTTGATCTGGCGCAGCTGTTGGCTATGAGTCAGCGCAGCAAGGCTGTCCGAGTCGTTTCGGGGCCGAACACAGGCATTTTGATCTCTGAGCGAGGGCAAATTCTCCATGCTTCAACGCATGACAAACGGGGCGAAGAGGCGTTTTACGAGATGGTCTTCTGGGTGGGAGGCAAGTTCGAAGAGCTGGGGGAAGGGGAGACGAAAGAGTACCTCTCGAATATCAACATTCCCACAATGCACCTGATGATGGAAGCTGCTCGACTCAGAGATGAATCGCGTTGCTTTGAGGGGACGGATGATGGCGGCACTGATGTCGCGGCCGGCCCGGGCTCAGCATTAGCGATGGAGCCGGAGGCACTGCAGGCAGAGGATGTATCTCGGAGAGAGGTACCGTTTGGATCCGTGCCAGCCCCTGCCACAGCAGAGATCGATGAGTGGCTCTTGCATGAGTTGCATTCCCGTGATTCCGGAGAGATATTGATTCAACAGGACCTGCCGGCGCCGTGCGGGGATCAATCGCCCCCGCCTGGCGATGCTCACCCCGAATCTCCGGCTGTGGCCTGGATGAGAGGGAGCCTGAGCGCGACCAGCCTCGTGACTCTCATCAGACTCAATTGCGAGCAGAAGGACCCTGTCCGTCTGGACGTGATCTCCGGCTCGATGCATGCGAAGATCTATTTCAATGACGGAGACATTGTGCATGCGGAGCTCGGTACACACATAGGAGAGGAGGTGATCTATGAGCTGATGACGTGGGAAGACAGCGATTTTGAAGTGTTCGTGGGTGAGACGTCATCTCATCGCACGATAGACAGATGGTTCAAACAAACGTAGGAGCAATCATTGCTCGATCCTGTTGTTTGGATGAGCAAGAGAGTTTCTGGCAGATCAACGAGGAGGAGAGAACAGCATGGCGTCACTAGTGGAAATGCTGAAGGAAATGGCCGGGGAAATCCCGGGTTTCATCGCCAGCGATATCGTGGGCATGGACGGGGTCTCGATCGCCGCGTATTCGCTCGACCCGAAATTCAACGCAGAGTTATCATGTGCGCAGTACGCGATGGTGCTGCGGCTGGTGCAGAAGACGGCGAGCCAACTAGGCGCCGGCAATGTCGAGGATAACCTCACAACCAGCGACAAAACCTATATCCTGGTCCGCTACATCGGCGACGGTTCGTACTATCTCGGCATTGTCGTGGACAAGGCAAACGCAAGCCTGGGCAACGTTCGGCTGATCGCGCGTCAACACACTGATGCGCTGTGGGCAGCCATCCCGAAGCGCAGGTAGCTACTGCATTTTTCGATGACAGACTATCGACCCTATCTTTGAGGAGGAATGTACATGGCAACGGACGAACAGAAAAAAGAGAGACTGGTTAAGCTGTTCAACGATATCGTTTTTGGCTTCGGCAAGGGCCTTTACGATCTGTTCGGTGACACAGCGCTGGCCACGGTGGACTCGATCGGTGAGGACATCATTGAGGAGATGGAGCATGAACTCGGGCTGGAGATTCACGGCGAGGACCCTGCAGCGATCCTGTCGGAGCTCGAGCGCCTGCTCGTCGATGAGTACGGGCTTATCAAGAAGGGCAGTCTGAAGATCAAGGAGCACGAGGTGGATGTCATTTGCGAGGGGTGCCTACTGTGGCATTGCACGCAAGACATGCTGGCCGCGGGGGCTCCGCCGTTTCATTGTGTGCCCATGATGATCGCCGAAGCCGCTCTCCACAAGCGCCTGGGGAGAAAGGCCCGCTACTTGAAAATCACACAAGACAAGGAGAAGCGTATCTGCGACATCGATTTAGAATTGATCTAGAAACGAATGGACAAGGCCGGGCGGGCTCGGATCCGCCCCGCTGCTCAGAGAGAATGGGAGGTTAACTTTGAGAAACTCAGGAATGAGTCCCGACTGGGCCCTGGATCTTCTGATCGAGGGCAATGAAAGGTTCGTGGCAAACAAGTCAACGCATCCTCACCAGACGATTGAACGCCGTGTGGAAATGACACAGGGTCAGCACCCCTTCGCGGTGGTTCTGGCCTGTTCCGATTCGCGCGTTTCGCCCGAGATCGTTTTTGACAGGGGGTTGGGTGACATCTTCGTCGTCCGTACAGCTGGAAATCTGGTTGATGACATCGCGCTCGGCAGCATCGAATATGCCACCGAGCACCTGGGCGCATCACTCATCATGGTCATGGGCCACTCAAAGTGCGGAGCGGTCACGGCGGCCGTCCAGAGCGATGATGCACCTGGGCATGTCGGCAACATCATCAAAGCGATCAAACTGGCCGTCGAGAAAGCGAAGGGGCAACAAGGGAACCAATTGGACAACTCTATCAGAGCCAATATCCAGATTATTACAGATCTGATCGCGACCTGTGAGCCCATACTGTGCGAGTTGGTTAAAGAGGGTCATGTGAAGGTCGTCGGCGCGCACTATGACATAGACACGAATGGCGTGACAGTGTATCGATGAGCCTTGGAGAATGTGCATGCCATCCCAGAATGTACCCGCGTGGAGGCGTCAGTCAGAGGGGCATACGGTTGCCGTCTATTTTGACAGGATGCACCCGCGCGGGGACACCGGGGTCTGCGATGGCCTGCAATACCAACCACGGCTATCCCGAAGTAGTGGCGGATCCGCGAAAAAGCCCGGAAATCGAGGACTAATCACTTGAAAGAGCCAATTCTATTCAGGAGGAGCGATTGCCTGAGGCCCGAGCAGGCTCTCTACTGGAAGGATCTCCTCTATCGCACGATAAAAATCGGCGCGGAACTCGAGTTCGCTCTGCCGAAAGGCGTCAAGAAGGCTGACTTCCTCCCCGTTCTGATCGAAACGGTAAACCCGACACGGGACCTGAATAACCTCGGCAAGTATGGGGTACTGGACATTCGCAGCGAACACTGTGGAATCGAGATGCAGATCATCGGCAGACAGCCGCACTATTCCGCCCTCCTTCAGCAGTACCGGGCGATTCTATCTTTGCTGCCCAAGGACATCCGGGTTCGTCCAACCTGCGGCCTGCACTTCCACGTGATTGCAGTTGGCCTTTCCGATGCAATGCCTGAGATCGTGTTGGCCAACGTATGGAATCTGACACGTCGCTACGCCCCCGAGATGCGCTTTTTAACGAGTGGTGGCGATAGGCTGGATGCCCTTTGCCGCCGGAGGAACTACTGCAGCCACATCGAGATGGTCCGTTGGTCACCGGGATTTGCCACAATGCAGCATATTCAGCAGCACTTGAAGGATAGCATCCCGGTGCCCGAGCACAACAATTTTCTTAATTTGGAACACCTGCGGTTCTACAACGACGGTTCCGTGCAGAATCTCCATTATGAAAATCGGTTCCCCGATGCGGACATATCTGCCACGTCGATTGCCGCTAAGACTTTCCTCTTCCTGGCAGTGCTCATAAAGGCGGTCGAGCTCAGCCAGCATGGCTTGATACATGTCGGCCACATCGAAGAATGGCGGCATAAAGTGGATGTCCTCGACAAGCTCAGCAACAACGATGGCCCGCTCGCCACGAGCGACACGTCACAGATCACCCCGCAGATCATCGATGAGCTCCGCGCCGGTTGCCGGGAGATGCTCGAGTTCCTGAAACCCATCTTCGGGCGCTTGGCACGCGTTGCATGTGAAGGCGGGGAAGAACACCCCGCTTTCGAGGTCCTATGCCTGCTCGCCGAGACGCCCGTGTCTCTTCTGCGGGCCAGCGGGAGGAGCTGGGAAGAGATCGACTGTGTGCTGGCCGAGCGAGCATCGGCAGCTTCCAACGAAATCGATCAGAATGATCAGAGGCTCATCCGCCTCATCGAACTCGCTATGCTCACTGGGCGCATGGCCCCGGAGGCGTGGAAATGGGATGCAGCCAGGGAGCTCTATTTGACCCCGCAGGAGCTGGAGCGGCGGCTCACGCGGCTTGCATCGTGGCGCGGCCTGAAATGGGATGTCGGGCTCGGCACCATGGTGTTCCTGGCATGATATGTGTGGACTCAGCAGCCTCCTGCTTACCCCGGCGCGGCGTGCACCGGATGCTGTTCGATCTCTCAAAGCCATCGTCAGGTCCAACCTTGTCTTCAATGAGGAGCGCGGGCAGCACGCCAGCGGGATTGCGGTCGTTCAACAGGACGGAAGCCACTGGGTCTTCAAACAGCCCGTAACAGCGTCCACGCTTGTGGAAATGGAAGGATATGAAACCCTCATGAGTAGAGTGGATGAGAATACCGTATGCATACTCGGCCACACGCGCAAGCCAACGAAAGGCTCACGGTGGAACAACAATAACAACCATCCACTGGTCGTGGGCGGAGTCATCGGCATCCACAACGGCATCATCGCGAACGATGACGAGCTTTTTGCGTCGTGCGGATGCGAACGGAATGGCGAGGTGGACAGCGAGATCATTTTCCGGCTCCTGGCCGACGTCACGATCGCGCCGGGAGAGAGAGGTTATGCGTGTGAGGTTCAGCGGCAAGTCGGGAAACTCGAAGGATCATATGCGACTCTGTCTGTTGACCTCAGGCAGCCGATCGGGATCCTCGCGCTGAAGTACCTCCAGCCGTTGTGCCTTCACTATTCGGAACAATTACAGGCGCTCTTCTTTTCTTCCCGGTACATCTTTCTCCGGAAAGCATTCGGCTTTTCGGTCGTGACTGAGGCGCTGGAAACGGGGCATGGCTTCTACTTCGAGGCGTCGCAATTGGCATCAAACGGAGCCATGCCGGTGCTGTCCTTTCCCCTGGCTCCGAGCAGGGCCTGTCCGGCCAACCAGGTTGGCACAGCCAATGTGAAAGAAGCCTGTCGGACTATATATGAATGAGACTGCGGGGCTCGACAATGCATTCAAAAACACAATGGATCATCTCCCATTTTACGCATAAAGAGGTGTGATATGAGGATACTCGCCGTGGCTAGCCAGAAGGGGGGCGTCGGAAAGACAACTGTCGCTCTGAACCTTGCTTGCTCCCTGGCTCGAAGAGGCGCCGAGACCCTTCTAGTGGACGCAGACCCACAGGGTTCAATCGGCCTTTCTCTTGTCGGGCGTATTAGCTCCAGCCGCGGGCTTGCAGAATGTCTCCGCGGGGAAGCCCGTGCGGAGGAGACCGTCCTGAAAACCCGCATTGCGTGCCTCAAAATCCTCCCGGCTGGGAATCTCAGCGAAGCCGACCATGAGATGTGGGCATCTGCCCTTGCCGACGGCAGTGCGTTTGGCCGTCTGTTTCGGGGGCTTCTGAACGACTACAGCATTCTCGTCGTGGACACCGCATCGGGACTCTGCGCTTCAACTCTGGGTGTCTTGAAGAATGCTAATGCCGTCCTGTTGGTCGTGCAAGCCGAGCCGCTTTCGACACGGTCACTTCCCCAATTTCTGGACATGCTCCGTGCTCTGAGGCGGAACAACCACCCGGTCGGCCTTGTTGGTGTCCTTGTCAACATGGTCCAGGCGAAGCTGAGCGACTCGACTGCGATTGCGCAGGAGATCCTCAACATGCTCCCACCACAATTGGCTCTGGCGACGACGATCCCGAGAGACCCCATGTTCCTGCGGGCCAGTGCCAAGGGGGTTCCTCTGGGCCTGCTCTATCGAAAGCCGCACCCGATCGCGTTGCTCTTTGACCAAGTCGCCGCCGAATTGGAGCCACGCATGGGCCTCTCAAAAACGGAGGAGGAAAATGAAGCCGAACCTCTCTTGGATTGACCCGGATGCCTTCTCGATTGTCTTGAGCGAGGTGTCGACTGACCCTGAACCCTCGCCCACGCCGCCTACATTCTCGACTCTCGATATCGGCTTCTGGCCGGAGAACCGTCCGGGAGAGGCAGCGCGGCAGCATGAGGCGGTCCCGGCTGCGGGCGAGACTCAATGCAGACCCGCGTTCGTTCCGCGAAAGGGGAAACTCCAGGATCGCTTCGAAAATCTCATCGAATGGATCTTGCTCCAACTGCCATGTGAGCAAGTATTCTTGGCCGACAGAGAAGGCCTGATTCTCGCGCATCGGGCTGCGGAACCAGAGTTGGTGGCCGCCTCATCGTGGTTCCTGTCATCATGGGCCAAGGTGCATAAATATCTCAACCCGGAGGGGCTGGCTGCACACAGTATGCAGCTTCACGGGGACCGCCTGCTGCACCTGTTCCAGGGGGCCGCCCCATGGGGCCAGATGAGCTTGGGAGTGGTCAGCGAGAAGCCGCTCGACAGAAACCTAACCAAATGTATTCAGGATGCCCTACAAAACACCATCAAGGAGGAATAAACATGCCTGTGAATGTCCTGTCCCAGGCCACTGAAGGGGTACCCGGCTTGCTGGGACTCTTTCTGATCACCATTCCCGATTGTCTGCCGTATCAATCGTGGACGAAAGAGGATGCCGGACTCTTCTTCGAGGACGCCGTATCGCACTTCGGCGACCTTGTACGGCTCAACAGAAAGAAACTGAGTGCGATCGAAAGCCAGATTGAGGAGATCCAGATCACGCTTGAGGCGCGAGACAGGCTCACGATCCTGCGTGACCTTTCCCCGGATTTCGTTCTGGCTTGCGTTTTCGACCGTGATGTCCCGCTGGGCATCATCAGAATCCATTACAGGCAGATTTTGGAGCGAGTTACCGCACAGCTGCCTACAGGGCCCGCCCACCCCGCGGCGGCTCCGGATGTGCAACCGAGGATCAGCTGACCCATATACCGGCAACCGGGCGGATGGTGCAACCAGACAGGGGGAAATAGATCGGGGCGATGGCACACGCGTCGATTCGATTAAGCCGCTCGGCATTTGGATCGCCCCATATTCCGGGTGGCACACGGTTTATTCACAAACGATCGATACACATTGGCTCTTACCCCGACTTCGGCAACTGGGGCACATTTGCACCACTAACCCATTGATTTCTCATAAAAATTCTTTAAAGGTCGGCACTACAGAGGGCTGGTTTTTTCTCCTCAATTTGGCAGTTCGCCGCGAAGATTTTTGGCGGGGGTTGAACCGGCAAATCCAGTTTTAGCCGAGAGAGCAATAGGCAGTGATCCTTTTCTGGTTGCGTATAGCGTGAGAGGACGAGGAGGCGATCGTCTGTTGTTGGG
>CAIWXX010000018.1 GCA_903916735.1 uncultured Acidobacteriota bacterium | reverse complement strand
CATGATGTTAATAATCACATCGGCGACAGGCTGCTCCCCGCTCCAACTTCTAAAAATTTCCTCTGCGGTTTCGACTGCCGTTGTACTGGCGATCTTCCCGCCGACCGCACCGCCCATTCCATCGGCTACCATGATGACCGCGGTATCACCAAAATCCTTGATCCAGAAGCTGTCTTCGTTTTTTTCACGAACCATACCGACATCAGTAGCTGCTCGCAGTGTCAGATTTTTCATAGCTACCTCCTTATGAACTGTGCCTTGGAATCAGCAGAAGGCGCCGCAGGAGCGGCGCCCTCCCGAAATAATCCAATGATCCAAATAATCCAATGATCCACATCATCATCGGGAACGAACCGGCAGAGCGCGGCCGTGGATGGAGAAACTGCGGGCGTAGGAGCCCGCGCTGCCGTAGCGGAAGAAGAAGTGCCGCGCGTCGGACGAGCCGCTTGTCTCAGAGGACCACACCCAATAACAACTCAGACCTATCGCCTGAGAAATGTGTATCACAAAATCACATGATGGACAGCAACTTGCTTTCCTGCTGTAACTCTCATCGTAGAGCCCCTGTAGCTCACTGATCGTCGGCATTCTCCAGTCACTGTGACCGCCGCCGGTGTAGTTCTCACAGTAGCGTTTGGCGTCGTCCCAATTGATATCGCTTCCGTTATCTCGGGCCGCCCACATCAGCCCTGTGCGCGTATCGGTCACAGTCCCATCGCCATTGTCGGTGAACCGGCCATCGCTGCGGCGCTGGCTGGCGGCACGGGCTGCGGCTGCTTGCCTCTCAGCCTCTTCGGAGGCCCTGCGCCGGGCCTCTTCTTGCGCTGCCTGTCTTTGCGCCTCCTCCTGCGCCTGTCGCTGTCTATCGTCTTGAGCCTGCCTCGCTGTCTCTTCATGTGCAGCTTGCTCACGTGCGGCCTGTTCACGCTGCAGACGTTCGTTCTCGGCTTTCTGCGCCGCGAGCTGGTTCTGCAGGTCCTGCTCGCGCTTCTTCACAGCATCATCATCGCTCGTTTTGATAACTTGGGAGGGCGCGCCTCCCGGCGCGCCATGTTCCACGCGCCCGGATTGACCCTGGAAAGACACGATGATCAATATCACTACCAGCACCACGAGTGCGATTGCCAAGACGGGCACAAGCGGGTTCCGGGCCGGCCGCGCTTTCTCGGCCATATCCAGTACAGACGGAACAGGCGCCGCAGGAGCGGCGCCCTCCCGGCGCGTCTCCCGGTGCGACATTGGTATCGCACGCGGCGTCGGCACGCCGGCTGCCGGGGTCATCCTTACGCCCAGCAATGCGTCGATCAATTCGCACACCTTCGAACCGCTCTGCACACGGCGTTCCGGCTCCTTTGTGAGCAGTCCATCAAGCAATCCCTGGTAGCGACTCAACTGAGCGGGTAGCCTGGGCACCGGCTCTTGGATGTGCTTCACGGCGATCGCCACACTATCATCGGCATCGAATGGCACGTGGCCAGTAAGCATTTCATAGAGCACAATCCCTAGTGCGTAGATGTCGCTCCTCCCATCCAACGTCTTCCCGCGCGCCTGCTCTGGGCTCATGTAATGCGGCGTGCCGATGCTCATCCCCGTTTTTGTCAGCTTCGTTGTCGAGTCCACGGCTCGCGCTATCCCGAAATCCGTAATGACTGTGCTTCCGTCTTTCCGAAACATGATGTTATCCGGTTTGATGTCGCGGTGAATATAACCCTGGTCATGTGCATACTGGAGTGCCGCGGCTACTTGCCGGATGATCGTCATCGCTTCATTCGGGTCCATCGGCCCTCGCTGGATCCGATCCTTGATGCTCCCGCCCTCCAGGTACTCCATCACCATATAGTAGTAATTCTCCGACCGCCCGACGTCGTAGATGTGGACAATTCCGGGATGCGACAGGTTCGCCGCAGTTTCGGCTTCCTTCAAAAATCGTTTGGCAAAATTGGGATCCTTGAGCAGTAATGGTTCCAGAACTTTTATTGCAGTGCGTCGATTCAACTTCTCCTGCACGCCAAGATAGACCGTGGCCATGCCTCCGGAACCGATTTCCTTTTCAATTCTGTAACCTGGAATCGATGGCAAATCAGGCATATTTGAATCTCCTGTCAATCGCCCCGTGGGCGCTCAAAACATAAACAGACGGGCGGTATTTGACTATCAATAATAGGTGTGTAAGAATACACACGGTGAGTAGCACAGAAATTATTAAACGCTTGAAGGCGGATGGTTGGTACAAGGCGCATCAGGCTGGCAGTCATATGAAATTCAAGCACCCGGACAGGACAGGCGCTGTCACGGTGCCGCATCCCAGAAAAGACATTCCGGTCGGCACCTTAAAGAGCATTTTCGCCCAAGCCGGGTGGAAATGGAGGTAACCATGCTTTTCCCCGCGGTGTTTCACAAAGATAAATCCAGTTGCTTTGGCGTCACGATCCCGGACATCCCGGGATGCTTCACGGCAGGCGATACTCTGGACGAGGCGATTCAAAATGTCCAGGAAGCCGTGGAATGCCATTTGCACGGCGAGGAATTCATTCCATCGCCCTCTCCGCTGGAAGGATGGTTGAATGACCCCAAATACGCCGGCGGCGTGTGGATCATGGTGGATCTCGATCTTTCTTTCCTGGAGCTCAAGGCCAGGCGAATCAACATATCCATGCCGGAAAAGCTGCTGAAGAGGATCGACGATTACACGGAACGGCATCATCTGTCCCGCTCCGGCTTTCTCGCCAAGGCTGCGGACCAGGTGTTGCAGAAAAGCAAATCGCACGGCTAGGCGCTCCAATCCGCGATTTTTTTCAAATACCACTTCCCACCGATGCGCCTGAAACAATAGGCTACCGAGATCCCAGTTCCCTCCTCCTGGCAAACCTTTTCAGCCGTATCCCCTTTCACGTCCGGCCCCTTCCAGATCTCTCTAACCCCAGGGCCGGCCCGAGGCGTTGTGGACGGTTCCGAAGGGGCTGGTGATGAGGAAATGACATCAGATGCGTTATCGAAGCGCCGGACTTCATCTATCAAACTTTCGTTTATGCTCTCCATTTTGCCCGTAAACTCGATATAGGGCGGATAGTCCATGAGCCCCTGCTTCGCGTCCTCGAGGATGCCGCACACATCTTTGATAAAAAAAGCCGAATCGGCAATCGGCAGTTTTTGATCGATGCCGAGTTTGCCCTGGTAATACTTGTCGAACCGGCCGACCAGCGCCTTGACGGTTTTGTCAGCCACCGCATCCTTGGAATCACGCGAGATGAACGGCCCTTGTTTCCATTCGACGCGAGCATCAGAGAGGTCCACTGGCTCGTGGCCCTGCGCCGCGAGGTAATTTGCGTAGAGCCTGCAGATAGCCGCCTTGTCGAGCGGTGGGGCAGCAGACGCGGCGCCTGCGAAGAAGCCTGAAAGTAGGATAGCGAGCGATAATATCGATAATGCGCGTATTGATTTCATGGTGCGTCTCTCTTTGATTCAGTCATAATTGCAGGTGGCTGGCTGGTGGTTGCGGCCGGTATTGCGAGCCCAGGACGATGGGAGAATATCGAAGAGTGGCACAACAGCAGCGAGCATTGCTGGGATGAGACTTTCGTCGAGCAGAAGGTCGCATACACGCTGCAGATGGGCGGGAAATTCTTCATTGTAGAAAATGTCCCTGCAAGAGTATGTGTCGAAACGGGAGAGCAGTTCTTTGCTCCGGACATCGTTGAGCAGCTGCAGAGCATCATCTCAGAGCACCGAACACCGGCCCGCATGATCGAAACGCCGGTGTTTGAGTTTGCAAAATAGATTCGTGTCGCCTGGAGCCGGGCGGCAGCTTCGCTGCCGCCTTGCGAGACCGCCGATATGGCTGCTTCGTGACATAGTGCCATCCCAAGAAAATAATCAAATGATTCAAATGACCAAATCATCCACGTCATCTTCGGGAACGAACCGGCAGAGCGCGGCCGCCGCTGGAGTTACTGCGGTAGTTGGAGAAAGCGAAGCCGAAGAGGAAGCCGAAGTACCGCGCGTCGGACGAGCCGTCAGTCTCTGAGGACCACACACAAGAGCAGCTAAGATGGATCAATGGCGTGATATGAACATCCCAACCGCATTCTGATTTTCTCGAGTATTGAGTGTCGTAGAGGCTTTGGAGTTCGTTGATCGTCGGCATCCTCCAGTCGCTATACCCGCCTGTAGAGAAATTTTCACAATAGTGTTTAGCACCGTCCCAGTCGATATCGTTTTCGTTGTCTTTGGCCGCCCACATCAGATTCGTTTGCGTATCGGTCACAGTGCCGTTGCCATTGTTAATAAAACGGCCGCTGACAGCAGACGACGGTTGTGTTTGGGGTTCGACAGCAGGTGGTCGGCTCTGGCTGCTTTTGTTCTGTGTAAGCACGATGACGAGGACCACCACCAGAACAGCCAATATCCCGAACAGAACTTTAGCTGCCCTGCGGCCGGCAGACGGTCTTGATGTCGATTCGCGATCACTAATATTGCCAGGGAACTCAGGACGGCGCACCGGAGGCGATGCCGGGAAGGCCGGCGCCGCAGGAGCGGCGCCCTCCCGGGGAGGGCGCGCCTCCTGGCGCGCCTTTGGTGCCGGCCTTGGCATGGGAATGGCGTTAGGCGGCGTCGCAGTTAGGCCAAGCAA
The DNA here is from genome assembly GCA_903916735.1 of uncultured Acidobacteriota bacterium. Lineage (GTDB taxonomy): Bacteria > Acidobacteriota > CAIWXX01 > CAIWXX01 > CAIWXX01 > CAIWXX01. The sequence goes on along the minus strand of CAIWXX010000018.1, from coordinate 4,128 downwards.
CGCACCTACCAGCTCGCACACCTTCGATCCCGACTGCACGCGATGCGCCGGGTCCTTCGCGAGCATCCCGTCCAGCAGTCCCTGATACCTCTTCAAGTTCAGTGGAAGCTGGGGCAGAGGATCCTGCAAGTGTTTGATGACGATCCCAACCGTGTTGTCGGCCTCGTACGGAACTTTGCCTGTCAGCATCTCGAAAAGCACGATTCCGAGGCTGTAGATATCCGTACGAGCGTCCACTCCTCCCTGCCCTCTCGCCTGCTCCGGGCTCATGTAGTGCGGCGTACCTATGCTCATGCCTGTCTTCGTGAGCTTCGTAGTTGAGTCCACCGCCCGCGCAATCCCGAAGTCGGTGATTACGGGCGTGCCATCTTTACGGAACATGATGTTGTCAGGCTTGATGTCACGGTGAACATAGCCCTCGACATGGGCATACTGAAGCGCAGTTGCGACGCGCCGGACTATGTCAAGAGCCTGCTCCGGCGGCACCGGCCCCGGGTGTATCAGGTCCTTGAGGCTTCCACCATCTAGATACTCCATGACCATGTAGTAATGCATTCCAGACTGTCCCACATCATGCACGGTCACGATGCCCGGATGCACGAGCTTAGCTGCTGTCTGCGCCTCTTTCATGAACCGCCTGGCGAAATTCGGATCTCGCAACAACACCGGGTCGAGCACCTTGATGGCAACCTCGCGCTCCAGCTTCTCCTGCACGCCCAGGTACACGTTCGCCATCCCGCCCGCGCCCAGTTCGCGCTCAATACGGTATCCCTGAATCAACGGTATGTCAGCCATGATGATCCCCCAGGTCCTTTCTATCCCATTCTTGCGGGCAGCCAGATTGCGGCGATGCCCCGATCTCTCAGGTTCCCCCGAACAGTTGCCCTTTGCGAAACTATGATGAACGGCACATCAATAAAATGCTTGGCCCAGCGGCGCCAGTACGCTGCGTAGATGCCGGCCCTTGCATACATACCGCGTCGCGGCGTGACCCTGTTGAGTCCGGCATGCCGGTGCGCCCATGTTGCGTCCCTATCGTATAATTCCAGAAAGCAACCAACCTGGAACAATACCAGCCCACGGAAGCGCGTCCGAAAAAAGCGGTACTGCGTGACCAGATTCCCGGGACGCTCACGCGAACTCAACCTTGGCACTGCACACCCGCCGCGAACATTGAAAAGCCACCGCAGAACTTCGAACCGCCGCCAGAGCGACTCGACGAGCGAACCAGAGCGAGAGTGAGAGAACATCCCGAGGTATGAGCTCAACGTCGCGAGCAGCTCGTCGCACTCGCGCTGCGGTGCCTTTATCCACGTCCCCTGCGGCATGTGTATAACCATCGCCCTTTCGCGCCGCGCGAGCGCCCTCACGCAATTGTTCACAACTCGCCGGCGCACGAGCATATGAGTCGATCGCACGACGTACCCCACGAAATCCACACCGTTGGAAACCGGCAAGATGTGATTACGGCGCGGATGAAGCGACAAACCGAGCCTGTCCTCAAGGAACGTGGCGATCCGTTCCCTGCACTCATGCAACCACTCGATGTCATCCGAGAGCAGCAGCAAATCGTCGACGTAACGGATGTAGTACCGGCACTTGAGCGTGTGCTTCACGAACTGGTCCAGCGGCGTCAGATAAACATTTGCAAAAAACTGGCTCGTCAGATTTCCAATGGGCAGACCCTTCCCATGCGGCACGGTGAACAGGCTCTTGTGCGCCGGCACGTTGCGCCACTTGGCCGCCGAGCAAGTGAAAACCGGATCGATAGTCGGGTCGTGCAGGATCAGGAGCTCGGCAAGCCACCGCAGCTCCTCCTCATCAAGGCGCGATAGCACCATGTCGAGCAGTTTCTGTCTGTCAATCGATGGGAAGAATGCACGGATGTCGAGCTGGGCGCACCACGCACGCCGTACACCATTGGTCGTGACCTTGCGCATGAACTGCTGAAGCCGTTGCACCGCCGCATGCGTTCCCTTCCCCTTCCGGCAGGCATACGAATCATGGATGAAGACAGGCTCCCAGATGGCCTCCAGGCGCCGCACCAGCAGGTGATGCACCACTCGATCCCTGAAGTGTGCCGCGAAAACCTCACGGTGCTTGTCGTTGCGGGCCACGAAGCAGAACGAGGGGGCCGGATGGTACGTCCTTTCGGTAAGCTCCCGGGTCAACGCAGCGAGATTCTCCTCGGCGTTGACCTCGAACTCGAGCGCGGCTGCCCTGCACCGCTTCTTGCGGCGGCAGTCCAGCCACGCTCTGTGCAGGTTTTCGTACGTAAAAAGCGAAGCCGTCATCTTCGGGAACGAACCGGCAGAGCGCGGTTGTTGTTGGAGTTACTGCGGTTGTTGGAGTTCGCGTTGCCGTTGTTGAAGTTGAAGTTCCGCGCGTCGGACGAGCCGCTATTCCTCTCACTTCCCGGCCTCATCAAAGACCGGCCACCGGGAGACGATCCCGAACGGGTACGACTCCCTGAATGAATCTGCCGCATGGGCGGAGAGGACAAGATGACGAAACTCGGCACGCTCACTTCCCTAGCTCCCTATGGCATCGGGACGTGATTCAGGCCGCTTCGATCCGACCGAAAGGCTCCGGATCCACCCCTCATTCTGCTTCGCGATCCGGATGACATGGTTGATGCTTGTCTCGAATGAGTTGAAGTTGTGGAACGCCTTGACCTCCTTGCATACCCGCAGCTCCACCTTCAGCTCTTCGATCTTGAGACGCAACTCGGCCAGCAGCGGGCGCTTCTCGGCGCTGCTGTTCGCCCGGACGATCAGCAACAGGATGTCGTGCGCGGATTCCCGCAGCGCCGTGCCGTGCGTATACTTGTTGTACCGGCTGAAATGCCGGACAATTTCCTCGAAATAAACCACTAGATCAAACGCGGCTTTGTAGATCGGCAGATGCTCGTATTGCGCCATTAGTTCATCTTTTCCTCATCTCACAAAGGCGCCGCAGGAGCGGCGCCCTCCCGAATCGTGCCGGATGCGTATCCGAAATCGGGAGGGCGCGGCTCCTGTCGCGCCTTTCTTACACTCGCCACTCAAGCTCATTTATTTCTCCTTGAAAAGACCAATCATCGGCACTATTGACTAAGCCCTTGCGGACCGGATTGTTTCGCACGTATTCCCATTTTTCCTCATAACTCTCCTCTGACCTCAGTCTCCGATCCCAATGACTGTATTGCCAATGGTGAATTGAGTTGCCATGCCGCCGGGTAAATTGAGACTTCCAATAACGCATCCAGCGTTCGAGACTGAATTCGTAGGTAACAGGGCTTACGAAAACGTGAAGATGATCCGGCATCAACACGTATCGCCCTACACACCAGGCGGACCGATCCGCCCAGAGTGTCCGCAAGAGAGAATGTACCTCTTCGCAGGCGAGCCATGGAATCCGATCCTTCGTACAGGCGGTGACGAAAACAATGATCGGTTGGTTCGGCAAGGTAAGTACACCATGGACTGGCCGCTTGCGGTCGGGTGGAAATGTCTCTGTCATGGCAACAGATCCTCATGGCAGAAGGCGCCGCAGGAGCGGCGCCCTCCCGAAATAATCAAATGATTCAAATAATCCAATGATCCACATCATCATCGGGAACGAACCGGCAGAGCGCGGTCGGTGCCGGAGTAACTGCGGGAGTTGGAGCCCGCGAAGCCGTAGCTGAAGCCGAAGTGCCGCGCGTCGGACGAGCCGCTTGTCTCAGAGGACCACACCCAACTACAGGTCAGATGGATCAATGATGTGAGATGAGCCGCCCATCCACAGGCAGTATTTTGCGAATACTGAGTGTCATAGAGCCCTTGCAGCTCACTGATCGTCGGCATCCGCCAATCCGAGTGGCCGCCGCCGGTATAGTTATCACAGTACCTTTTCGCATCGTCCCAGTTGATATCGCTTCCGTTGTCCTTGGCCGCCCACATCAGGCCTGTGCGCGAGTCTGTGACGGTTCCGTCGCCATTGTCAGTGAACCCGCCATCGCTGCGGCGCTGGCTGGCGGCACGGGCTGCAGCTACTTGCCTCTCAGCCTCTTCGGCAGCCTTGCGCCGGGCCTCTTCTTGCGCGGCCTGTCTTTGCGCCTCCTCCTGCGCCTGTCGCTGTCTATCGGCTTCAGCCTGCCTGCGGGCT
>CAIWXX010000017.1 GCA_903916735.1 uncultured Acidobacteriota bacterium | reverse complement strand
CGTATCTGCCACGCATTCAGCGGCAGCGGGACAGTGAGTGTGGCCGTGGCGCCACCCCGGAATCTAACGTGCGCGACGATGTCGCGATCACGCATCAGAGTGACATCCTCGATGAGGAATGCGAGCATGCGCTTGCGGTCCAGATCCGAGGTCTGAAGATCACTCCAGAGTGCGGGCAGATATGTATTAAGTCCGGGTTGTTATCCTGGATTTTGATGTAAGAAGGAGCGAGGGGTCCGGGACGAAACGACATGCGGAAAACTTCCGGATCGCGGCTGTGCCCTGTTTCTTATCTCCCGATTAGTGCATAGAAGCACGTTTGACATAGGGTTCTCGGTACTGATGGCAATTGACACCGGCCGGAAATGGGACAAGAATTGCACACACCAGTTAATTGCACGGCCTTCACCATTGTCGAAGGAGTTGAAGCTGAAACAGGTTGGCGGACGGGAAGCGGCAGTGGCATTGAGCGTTCCGGGCAGGACGATCCTCAATGCCGGCAGATGCCGACGTTTTTCTGAATTCCTCTCATTCCTCTATCCGGTGACAATCCCTCAGAGATCTCGATCCAATGGCTGACCGCTCAATCACGAAATGTGTGCAGTGTCATGAGGACATACCCATAGGATCGCGCTTCTGTCAGAAGTGCGGGTGTCGGGTGTCTGAAGGTCGAATCTGTTTCGCGTGTGGAACGGCAGTCGCCGAGACAGCTGCGTTCTGTACTTCATGCGGTGCAGCGGTATCCATTGCTGCCGCGGGGCCGCCTCCTTTGCCCTCCAACCCCACGATGCCTAATGTCGCTGAAACAGGAGCAGCGACATCCGCAGCCGAAGCAGCGGGATTTCATGTTCCGCCTAGCGCAGCACTCTCCTCCGTTGCCCTCATTCCGCCTCCTTTGCCCCCGGCACTCGTTACCTCTAACGTAGCCGGAGCAGGAACTGCGCGATCAGCAACGGGCAAGCCGAAAAAGGGAAGGAAGGCGCAGGACAGGATTTCACACGGAATCGGGGCCGCGGCATCCACCGCATCCGCGCTCCTCCCTTATGGCTGGCGTACAATCGTTGGCGGCACGCTGCCCCCGTTTCGGCCTCTCGTGAAGAGCCTCTCCTCTGCAGCGACAAAGGGATCGGCGTCAGTGGGATTGGCAAGATCGGCAAGAGGATCGGCGGTTTTCCTCGCACTCGCCTCCGCAATCGAACTCTCGACGACCATTGCGACATCGAACACCGCCGCAATGGCCACGGCTGGGACAAGGGCGGTTTTGGCACTCGTTGCAACAGTCGCGGGGTTCATCGCAGGGCGCAACAGGGGGTTTTCTTCGCTCATTGCAGTGGTGGCCGGCCTCGGGCTCTTCCTTGCCCAAGGCAGTGCGCTGATGTCGCAGGGCCATTTGGCGTTAATGAGCCGGGATGCTTTCGCCGGCGCCATGCCAGGGTTGCTGACACAAGGAGCCAGCCTGCTCGCTGCCCTCTGGGCCGCTTGGGCGGCGGCGAGAAAATGAGGATTCCGTGAGCCGCCAAACGTCGTGCCTCCTGAGAGTCGTCTTCGCCATCACAGGCATTGTTGCTCTACCGGCGGTCCCGAGAACACTATCGCCTTTGATAGAAGCTCAGTCGGCCGACCTCGTCCCCCCTGGAGTGTGGTCGGGTGAGATGTCCGGCACTGGGGCCATCAACGAGACGACGTTCGGCCCGAATGGCCAGTGGCGCATCTACCGCCAGTTCGACAGGAAGAATGCCAAGCTCCTCATTCGCACAGGCCGGGAAAACTCCAAGGATGTCATGTTCGGGGTCATCTTTTTCTACAGTGATTTCGATGCGGTCGGCGACGAGGATCTCGCTCAGCATTTTGAAGTTGGGTATTCAGGCGGAGAGGAGACCGCCGTCGTCGCTCTGCATAATGCTTACGAACTACCTGGAGATCCCATAGCGGTATACGGATGGGCGGCACAGACCTTCCATGCACGGCTCAAGCCGGGTCAGCGCGACTTCTCACTCCCTTTCCGTTTCAGCATCAGCAGTTGTCCGGATGCTCACAAGAATGAGGCGGAGTATGATGACTGCCTCAGTAAGGCAAAGACAGAATACCAACCACACATAAACCCCATGAACCTTGAGTCCATCTATGCGGCCAAGACAATGGCTGGCGCTTCTTTTGAAGGTAAAATCCAAGGTCGATTCGAGGGGGACACCGCGACCGGTACATGGGAGGCCAATTCTGACTGGGGAAATTCCATCAGTGGAACCTGGAAGGTCACGAGACTCGGCACTTCCGCCGGCACAGACAGTCTCCCATGGCAGATCGTGCCGACGGGCCTAGGGGGTTTGGCGGCAAGTGCCGTGCTGATCACGGCCATCGCCAATATCCTGGCCATCAATCGGAAGAAGCGCACAGAAGCGAAGAAGCCGGATCAGGACCCTGACGAAGTCGTCGGCTACGTGCTGCAGCTCAGCGCCGACACGGTGACCGTCAGCTCGCAGCAACCCGGGCAGTTGAGCGCGGCTGTGTGGCAGGTGATGGCATCGGGTGCGACGCGAGCCGCCATGGATGCTTCCATCGAAGTGGATGTGCCTGCCTGGGCGGTCGAATTCCTGCGCATGCAGCCGATCAGTGGTACCGGACGGATCGATGGCACCCTCTCGATCACCAAGTCACCAGCTTCGCAGGAAGTATCGATGACGGTGCGGGCTTCAGGTCCGAAGGGCGGCGCGTCAGCGACCGTCAAAATCATGGTTCAACTCGACTACGACATCGATTTCCTCTAGGAACGGCACCAATGAGCCAGAAGAGGATCTATCGCATCGGCTTTTCGAAGGATGCCAAGCATTGGGAACCATGCACGGTCGATTTCCGCCTCACATTCGGCCAAGGCGACAAGCGGCAGCCGGTCCGCATGAAGAAGGATTTCACCGTCGGTGGGGAATGGGTCGACCGCAAGAAGCTCACGGTGCTGGACAAGAAAGCCGCTGATGACAGGCTCTCGGCACGATTCACATTGCTGCCCTCCGCGGATCTCTCCCTTGAAGACATCATCAAAGTGCGGGGACAATTCCTGCTGCGTGTCGGCGTCACACCTGATCTGGCCATGGCACTTCCCGGCGTCCCAATACCTGGGTTGCATGCCGCCGGCCTGCCGGAGCAGATCAGGGAGTGCGCTTTCTCGATCGACTACCCCGTTGAAATCGAGACTCACCAGCAGCAGGTTGCGGATCCGAACGGTCAGCCGAATGTCATTCTTTCCTGCAGAGTTGTCTGCGGTATTAGCTGTCAGGAGCTGACCAGGCAGTGGATTCAGTCGAGTATCAAATTCAGCCGGGGACGCTGGGCGATCATCGTTGACGAGAAAGGTAAGGAATTGAATGGCTGGGTTCAAACGACTGTGCGGTTGGAACCCGGCGCCGATCCGGTGGCGAATCAAATGGCTGTCGTTACGATATCTTGCAAAGTCGGCAGCGAAGTGTTGACGCTGAGCCAACCCGTCGACCTTTCAGCGGTACCTGTAGTCGGGCTGCACCTGAGCAAGGAGCGGATGAAACTCGACGGGCACGACGTCGTACAGGTCTCCGGCGTCGTCGAGAACGCGAAATGGCTGCCTGCCGAGACCGTGGCGAAGATCCTGGGAAGTCTCAACCTGTCGATCGACGGTGCCGGCGGTTCTTGGGTGGTAATAGGAAGCCGGCAGGTACAGGTGGATCGCGCCGAGTGGAGCCTGGTGCGGAAGGACGAGGGTCAACTGCCGCGAGGCAAGCCGCCGGCGCTGGCGGTTATCACGATGGCAGGGCAGGCCGGCACAAACGCCATCAATGTGAAGAAGGATCTGGCTCTGGAGGCGCCGGTCACGTCCAAACCGTGTGTGATCAAAATCCGCGTCATCACTCCAGGTCCGCCTCCTGTCGTCTCCGAATCCGACGGACCCGTCGCAATCGACGCGGATTCAATGAGTGCGTACATCATCAGCGCCGAGTTGATAGAGCTCGGTCCGGATGGAGCGCCGACGGGCAGCAGCGTAAGCGGCGCGAACTGGAACGTGACCTCTCTGAAAGCGAGTAAGGATCTGAGCGCCGAGGCCTCCTTCACGACCGCAGGGGACTCGAATCGATGCATCTGGACCGTACGTTCGAACCGACTCATCGTGGCCGGCACCGAATCCACCCCACCTGAAGGCCTTGACTTGTCATTTGAAGCAACACTTCCCGATGGACGGATCATAAAGCGGCTGCTGGCCTGCACGCCGCAGCCCATAAGCATCTCGCTGGAAGCAACTCCCGAAGACCGGAAGCTTCACATGCGCGAGGGCCCAACCGGCACAGTGATGATCAGGGTTGAGTCGATCACGAGCAGACCGATCAAGGGCGTGTCCGCGAACTTCACCATTTCCCCCAATCACGGGACCCTCTCAGCGTCCTCCTGTGAAACTGATCAGAAGGGCGAAGCGAGAGTCGCGTATACGCCGCCGTCGGATTTTCCCCCCGGCGTCCCGAGCGGTTCGATGCTCTCCGTCACGGTGACGGCCTTCCTTGGACCGAACCGCATCCTGGTTGGGGATGTGACTTTCGAAGTGGCTCTCTGGATCAAGATACAGGTTACCGTGACGAAGCCCGGATTTGCAGTATGGAAAAATGAGGTGGATATCCAGGGACCTGGTCACTGGCTGATGAGTGTGATCGCGGCAGGTGGCTCGAAGCCGACCGTTCTACATGCTTCCGTTTCCGCCGGAACGGATGTGAAAGTCGAGAACAAAGGCGATGGGCTCTTCGACCTCTCATTGCAGGGGGACGCCGCAGGAGGAACGCTTCCAAACGTGGCGCTGGATCTTGGCGAGGAAGTGAAGGCGTCGATCACGAAGATCAGAGACACGCTGGCCCAACCCGATCCACCTGCTATCTTCAAGGATGTCGCAGGACAGATCAACACATTTCTCGATTTCAGACTCGTTGGACGATTGGCAGAAGAGAAGTGCGAGGAGTACGAATGCACTGCTAAAAATCTGCGGGCCCTGGCACTGGTTACACGTGTGTTAGTGCAGTCCCTCGATCTGATCGGGCGGAATTTTGAACGGCTCAAAGCAGACCTCACGAGCTTCTTCGGCAACGTCATTAAGATCGTCATCAACCTCGCCGGGGAAAAGATCCTCGGAGTATTAGCCACAGCGTTCAAGTCTGCGGCCAGTCGGATGGTGACGGTGATCGCCAGGCAGATTGGATCGCGCCCCTGGCTCCGCGGCCCCATCAACACGCTGCTGTCTCCGCTCCGCTCCTTGATCGCTTGGCTGGAGAGGCAGATCGACGCGCTCAAGACCGAGATCGAACGGCGGTGGGGATCGGGGGGAGGCGTGCCGGCGGATGTCCGATCGAGAATCCCGCGGAACAACTCCGACGGACCCCTGCCGTCGGGACGTGGACAACTCAGCCGGCAGTCACTCCAGGACGCCGAGCATCAGCTGCTGGAGGCTCAGCAGTCGGCACAGCGCATCAGGAGTCAGTTGGGATCCGCTGAAACCAAACTCAGGCAGCTCCAGGACGAGGTTGAGCGGATAGAACAGGAGATCAGTAATCTCGGCAGCCGGGTCAGCCCAGGGAGTCGCACAGTGAACGCACAGCTCAAGACCGCTCGGTCGAAACTGTCCCAGAGCCGCACGAAACTCGAAGAGGCTCGCAGCGGCAAAACCGACCTGACGAATCAGATGGCCGCTGCGGATACAAAGGTGGCGGAGGTCGAGTCTTACCGGAGTTCGCTCGAATGGGTCGAAGATGCCTTCACGGATATTCTCGGTGTCTTCAATCGAGGTATCAATCTGCTGAACGTCTTGTTTCTGTCCGTCCTGGGGCGGCTCGCGGACATCGTGGGGACCACTCTGAGAGGCCGTATGGGGAGGGAATGGACCCGCCTCATCGGGTCAAGCGCAATGGATCCCTTCTGTGAGGCTGTCAGCCTGCTTGCCGGCGAGTCTGCCAAGGGAATGCTTGCCGATACACTCGGTAAGCCCGCGTACAGCGCCGCCGACTACTTCTTTAAGTGGAAGCAGAGCCTCGTTGAGATGCAGTTGAAGACAGCCGCTGCCTGCCTCGAAATGGCGCTCCAGAAGACGGAACTGTGGCAGGACATGCCTCACGACCGGTGCGAGGGAGCTGTCAGGTGGTACTACGACCATATTGAAGCATCGAGCTTCCACGCCGAGGAGCTTGAGGCCTGGCAGGATGAGTTCGTTGCCGCGACGGTGAGCTCCATAGTCGACATGGCTGTTCTCGTCAGTCGTGTCTTCAGCATCACTGTTTCGGTCTTTGGATTACTGGCCTCAATACCGACCGCCGGCTCCAGTGCCGCTGCCGGTTACGCCTTCAAGTTTGCTTTGAGCGAGACCATTGAAAAGATCGACGCTTTGTTCGACTACATCAAGGCCATTGCCACCGGCAGCAAGTCGTTCTACATGACCGCGCAGCTGTGGGATTATCTGCCTTCGTTCACGAGTTTCACCGTGCTATTCTACGACGATTCAAGTGTCGTCGCCCGTGCCACCAACTACCTCAAGACGAAATAGCATTGCAGGAGAAGGGATCATGATGCCGGAGACGCCGCCATTGGTCGAACCGATCGTCGAGATTGGAACGTCGTCCCCGGATGATGCTCGTCAGCGGTGCCTTGAGATACGGGCGACTGTCGGCAAACTCGAGAACGCCTTCACCTCCAACTCCCCGGATGCATTGCAACTGATCGGAGATCTCCTCGAACAAGCACGTCGAACATTCGATTCGGTTTCGTGGGTTCCCCCGACTTTGCCGGACTCTCCTCAGGAATGGGAAGCCTCGCGTGCAATCCATCCGGGGGGTGCCACGGAACTATCACTCATAGGGCCTGCCGACGAGAATTCCAGTTTCTTAAGCATGATGCTCGACGCGAACCGACTCCCGCGTCGCATGACTTTCGCATCGCCCGGTACGCCGTGGCAGGTGGTGACGATCGGCTCGATCGCCGGAGGCGGCTGGACGGTCGAATTCGCGGGCACAGGCAGTAGCTGGTGCCTGTCAGCATCGGGTGTATCGACGGCCGGCAGCGAGATCCAGACCAGGTTCGAAACAGCACTGAAGCGAATGAATGAGATCGATACTCCCCTCATGCAGCACGATGTACTGCAACACGAGCGCACTGTGACAATCGAGCCATTTGACATATTGTGCGGCCGCCTCTTAGCGGATTCACCAGAGGAAATCGCACGGTGGAGCGGCGACAACATTCTGCCGGGCCTCACGCAGAAGGTACTCGCGGCATTGACCTCGGTTCGATCCCAGCCCGACACGACGATTGCCGACTGCCCCAGATGTGGCAGACGGACGAAGCCGGGTGCCAAATTCTGTGGCGGTTGCGGAACCAATCTCACAACATCTGACTGATCTGGTTGCCTCATTGATCCGTTCCTGGCTTTATCGACAGCGGGTCTCACAACCACAAACCCCGACTCGATTTGGAGGACCCAATACACGTTCACTCGCCGGCTTGTGCGCGGTGCAGTTACGAAAGCTTGTTCGATATCCCGTCCCGACGAAATAGTCTGTTTTTCAACTTGCCTTGACACCGGTACGGTCAGAGTTTACATTTTGATCATGTTTCGCAATCGACCAGCGCAATATTATGACCGACCGCTCCATCATCCATCCCCCGAGATCGATGATGGAGGTCAATATCGACACGAGGATGCTCGATTGACCACGTCTGTGGCATTTGGGCATCCAGAGCAGAAAAGGAAAATCCCATTGCTCATACTACGAAAGTAGTATTCACACCTCCACGCTCTGCGAAACAATAACTCGCAGTGGAGGGAATTCTCCGCAAGATGTCTGCATCAACATCATGAAGAAGGAGACAAGAATCATGAAGGCTCTTCAGATTCTCGTTATCGCGCTGCTCACGCTCGCAGCATCCAGGACGCTCATCGCCCCAGTCCAGCTCAAGCCGGCATTGGGATAACTGCGGATGGAAACATCGATGATGGATTATGGACGGCGCACCCAAACACCATCATCCCGAAGAGCCGTGTGTGAGATCCACAAGCACGGTTCCGTGAGAGCCGGAGGAAAACAACCTCCTCCGGCTACTCGACCATGCCCGATGGATGCCTGTGGTCTGTTCTAGCGGTGGCTGCTTACTACGCTGGTAGTATTCTTCTGGCTGAGGCAAAAAAGCAATGGCCTATATCCCATCTCTTTACTTCTATCCATGACCAGTGGCGCCCAGGAGAAGGCGGGAGACGCTAATCTGTTCGACACGGCCCAAAAAGCTATTTGCCAGAAACAGTGGGCGCAGGCCGTGGATTCCCTGAAAAAGCTTGAAAAGAACTTCCCTAAAAGTGATTATTGTTGCGAATCTCTATACTGGCTCAGCTACAGCATGAACAAATTGGGCGATAGTATCGACGACATGAACAGCCGCCTGGAGCAAAAACAGAAAGCCGTACAAAATCTGGGCACGCTATTTAAAAATTATCCCAAATGTGTCTGGGTCAAGGATGCTACGATTTTGAGGATCGAGATCGCTGAGTATCTTATCAAGAACGGCCTTGGCTAATACCGTCAATATATCAACAAAGCAGCGGAAGGCCAGTCGGCAGCCACTCCCAGTACAGCAGACGACTCTCATGATCAAGGCGACATGAGCCATCACGCGCGCAGTACGGATGAAGAAATTATACTTGTTGCAATCAATGCCCTTATCGGTATGGATGCGGAGAAGGCCATTCCGATGCTCGAGAAAATGCTCCGGGATGACCAGTCCATGGAAATCCGCAAACAGGCGCTCTTCGTCCTCACCCAGAGTCACGACCCGAAGGCTATTCAGATTCTCATCGATATGGCCACCAAGGACGCATCGCAGGAAATGCGAGAATTGGCTGTTTTCTGGATAGGCCAGCGGAGCGACGATCAAGGATTCGATACTTTGGTCGATCTATACAAGGGCGCCGACAGCAGGATGAAGGAAAAAATCATATTCTCATTCTCACAGATGAGGAATCCTAAGGCTGCGGCCAAGTTGATCGAGCTGGACAGGAGCGAGCCTGATGCGGAATTGCGCAACCGCGCCTGCTTCTGGATGAGCCAGCGGCACGATGAAACCACTCAGGCCGCATTGCTGGATATGTATGACTCTGAAAAGGATCTCAAGATCAAGGAAAGCATGCTGATGGGATTCGCTCAGAGCGGAAATCCGAAAGCAAGAGCCAAGATCCTGGAAATCGCGCAGTCAGACCCCGATCCGGAAGTACGCTCACGCGCCATCTTCTGGCTCGGCCTGTCAGTTGGCGATGACATGATCCCGAAACTCCTGGAAATTTACAAAAAGAGCAACGAAACGGATATCAAGAAGCAAGTCATCTTCGCCATTTCCCAGGCCCACGGCGAGAATGGGGTTACTGCTCTGATAAATCTGGCTCGCACCGAACAAGACATGGAGCTCAAAAAGCAGATCGTGTTCTGGCTTGGACAGTCGCATTCAGAGGCAGCGATTGAGTACCTACAAGAAATACTACAAAAGTAGAGGAGAGTCGAGGTGGAGCTATGAGATGCATGAAAAAGATCGAGGTCGTTCTTGTAGTCGGGATGCTGACGGGGCTGGCACCGCTCATCGTCTTCCCCGCCTCATCCGTAGCTGTTGAAAGGCCTGATCAAGAATATCATCAGGCGAATATTTCTTGGTCTTAGGCTTACAGCTTTCATAAATTGGTTCGCATTATGGATGGACAAGAGATATTTCAGTGACCTGCTGACGCTGAACTATGTAGTGGTGGCGAAGAGGGCGAACTGATGATAGTGGATTACTCAGGAGTCGTCGAGCGATGGAGCCGATTTAGGATCATGGCGGCTCCTATTCCCGCAAATGCCGAATAGAACGGGATCGCCGGCAATTTGAAACGAGACATGCCGCCCGTCCCTGAAATGAGCACGTAATAGACAACAATCGTTGCGCCACATGATCAAGAATGGCGAAAGCCCAGATCGCCAGCTAACCCACAGTCCGTAAATCGAGACGCTGTAGGTTATCAGAAACCACGTCCCGATCACTGCCGTGAATGCCAACTCTAGCGGCAGCTTGACGCGTGGCGATTGCCACATTCCATTGTGCGGTGTGTGGTCCACTTCGCCATTGGATGGTGAGGCGTGCGCACGCTGATGATGCAGTATCAGATTGGCTCAGCGGCCGCTGGACATGTTGGCAAAGAAATATATCGTGCCGCGAAAGTAGAACTTCGCGAATTGGGATGGCTCATGCAAGGCCAAACGCAATGCCACGCGAGTCCAATATGGCGCCTTGGCGAAGGCGTGGGCGCGCGTGGGATCTATCCCATCGGCACTCATCTCCCTGTCTGCCTCAGCCGTGAGTATTTCATGGGCTTGCCGATCAGTCACATGGTGGACGGCCTAATAAACGGGGTCGGTGTAAATGGTTATGGTATCCCAGGCACCCATGGAGGCCAGCGAGTAAGCTCGGTATAGAAACCAGTTGCGAAGCTGCCAGGTTGCCGTTGTCGCGTAAAAGCAAACTATGAAAAACGATACAGGCAAGAGGGCGCGTCGGAGCGACCTTCGATTCAGCCACAGCAGCATTGGCACCAGCGCGATCGGCAGGTACAGCCCATGGGCGTACAAGCGCGGCAATCCCGAATACCAGGCCGGCCCCGGCTAGACGCACGCGGCAGTAACGATCATGATCGCATTCCAGAGCAGACGCAAAAATTTATCCACCTACCGCCATCACCGCAACGTAAAGGATATCAGTAAAAATAAGCGAACAGTGAAGGATCGCTATTGGGTCCAAGGCATAGCACAAGCCCGCAAAGAATGCGGCTTGTGGCGGCTTGACGAATCGCTTCACCATTCAATAGACCATCAACGCGGTCAGAGAATCCAGCAATCCCTGCGCTATCATTACGGTCCACGGCTTGTAGCCGCAGATCAGGTAGACCCCAGCCATGAAAACAGGATAGAGGGGTGAATGCCATGGGTCCGGCGGTTTGTCTGGCTCAACAGCGAAGCGGTGGGTCTCGATCAACGATATCGCAAGTCCATGATAATCCTTGGCGCCAATATATAGGACCAGCTCGGACTCAACCGCCTTGTTCCATGGAGTGCCTATGAAGAACGTGACCAACCTCGCGGCCAGAGCCAGCGCGAATATTGTCAGCTGCGCGTGCTTGGACCACTAAGTCACCGGAGATCGTCCTTCTTGCACACCCATGAGGATACTACACATTTACTAAATCATTGATTTCGGTCGTTCGAACGCAATACATTCACGGCCGGAAAATACTGCTAGGAAGCATGATTGTCAAATTCGGAATCCAATCGGTCGACCGATCGCGAGATCGAGGCGTGCCAGCTATGATCGATCGCGTCAGGTGCGCGGCACTGCCGGACTCAGTGCGGGTGCGCGTCTGTTCAGGACCGCAGACAACCCATAAAAGAGCAACGCAACCACGAGCAGGTTGTTGAAGCCGATCATCAGCGAAAGCGATTCGCAAACTCCGCCCAGAATCGCGCCGGCGATGTTCGAGCCGAAATCGGCGTCCGGTTCGCGTGAGTCGCGAAACGCCATTGCGAACACAATGCCGGCAAAGAAAATGGGCACGAACACGACGGCGCACGGCACCAGGATGTGTTGGGCACCTGGCAGGTTGAGAAACGTGTGCATCGGCACCAAGAAGCCTACGAGCAGCGCCGCCGCCAGCAGCGCGTATTGCGGCCACAAACGCCGCGGCTTGAAGATCAGCACAAAAAGATTGCTGCAGAGTATCATCACCAGGATCGCGGCGAACACGATTGAGTTTACCATCCAGGTCGATCCGAACAGCAGGGCCATATGCACGACGCTTTTGGTTTCAATCAACATGAAGCCCGCGCCTATGAAAAACATGCGCCAATTCGGCATGGCGCGGCGTGCCGGTGAGAAGGCGAAGATCAACGCTGCCGATAGAATCGCTATGATCGCGATGCCGCGGAGGTTAAGAGCGGGAACGACCGCCTCTCGAAGATACAGGAACGGCCAGTCGTCAGTCGGCACCGCCTCGGTCTTGCGCTCCTCCACCTTGGTGAGCGAGATCCGGTTCCAGCCGGAAGCCGCTCCTCCGGCCACCGAAGTGGGTATGTGATCGAAGCCGTTAATATGATCATTCAACTCGGGCGCATTGTTGATCTGGTACGGGCTCTCACTCAGGCGCTGCCGGATACGTTCGAGGGTCGCCGAGTTCGAGCCGTCGAGAATGAACGTGCACCGGTTGAACGGGGCGTTTGGCGTGATGCACTCAGTGTAGGGGAGCGACATCACCAACGGCTCGCAGCCGAAAGCACCTCTCATCATCTTGGTCAACCGTCCGACGACCCATCCCTGGCGGAAGCTGTTGTAAGCGGCGAAGATGCCCCCTGGCTTCAGCCGCGCCTTTATATCTTCGAACGCTTCCTTCGTAAACAGGAAGCTCTCCAGCCGGATATTCGAATATCCGGAGTGGAGAACGAGGGAATCGACGAGCGCATACACAATGAGGTCGTATTGCCGATCCGTACGTCGGAGATAGCTTCGCCCGTCGTCGATATGGATGCTTACTCGGGGGTTTTTGTAAGGCTGATCCGGATGATCCCGCAGCCCCAGGTTGTAGATGGCTGGATCAATCTCGACAGCGTCGACGTGGACGGCGCCCTGCTTCAGGGCGGCTGCCACGTCATTGCCAGATCCGGCCGCCGATCACGAGCACATCCTTGAACGGCGCGCCACCCGAGTCACGATTAAGCAGATGCGGCAAGAGGTATCCCCGGCCGCTCAGGCCAGCCGCGCCGACGCTGATCATCTTCTGATGGCCGATGTTGTTCGTGGTGATGAACCGGTCTTGTGCCCGGTAATTGATCTTGTAGTATGGCGACCAGATCATCTGCGACCGCACGCCGCGTCCGGACCAGGCGATGATCAGCAGGACTGCGATTTGCGCATATATCTGCAAGTGGGTCAGGCGTGTTACGAAAAACAGGGTCAGGCCCAGCGCGATTGCAAACCAGAGCTCAGGCGGCATCTGAAGATAGGAAGCAAGCGCAAAAGCGCCGATGCCGATAAGGCTGCCGGCAATGTTCATGGTATAAGCCGTGACGCGGTTCGCTGCGCTGTTGAATAAGCGGCCCATCACCTGGCCTAGGCCGATGAACATGAGTGAGATGAGCAGGAAGAACGTCGCTGCGACCGCCTCGATCGGAACGACGAATCGATACACATCGCGGGCGCGGTACTCGGTGCCGAAGTAAATTTGCTGCGGTGAACCCTGTCCCCCGACGTCGATCATGACTTTGCCGAACTTGAGGTAGATAAACAGCACGGCGCAGGCAAGCGTTACAGAGAGGAGCAGGAGCGGGATCACCGTCTCAACCAGGTTCCGTCTGTTTGACGCTGCGAGGCACCCCACCGACATGCCCAGAAACGTGGCGAGCAGCACGAAGTTGGTGAAGAAAGTGAGAAACACCACCATGCTGCCGAACCATCGAATGCAAGCCAGCTCCAGAAACAGAATCAGGAAGCTGATCAAGAAAAGGTCGACGTATCGACGCCGGGAATCACCTGAAGAAGGCACTGCATCGCCCCCTGCCGATACTTCGGTTGCGGTCACGGTTACGCTGCCGGGGCACGGTTGGCGTCGGCCGGCGCCAATTTTTCGAGGACGAGCCCGGGCATTTTCATCCAGGCAATAGGAATTTGCTTTTCTGAGCAGATGACCGGCATACTACGGATATAGTAATATTCCTCAGTCAGACACAGTCCAGGCGACCAACGCATATATCCTGGCATGCCCATTGCCTGCCTGGAGCGCAGTCTAACATCCGAATACGAAAACAGCATGGCGTTAAGATAGCATAGCGAGACTCATGTGTCAAATTTTCCGCCGATTCGGCAGCGCTGACGTATGACCCGCATTCCGGCGCTCGGCGGCCTGGCAGCCTGGGCCTTTCGCATGCGGCGCGGGATGCCGGGGGTCCGATGGTGACACGGCAATGCCCGCTATCCCTTGCATTCATCGGCCGCCTGGACGTGTTGGAAGACGGTTCGTTGCTTGTTGGGCAGGGCTTCAGATTGGCCGGGCGGGGAATCGGCCGTTCTCAAGTTAGTCGAAACGGACTTGGAATGGCGCCTCAAGGCGCTGGTGCACGGATATCGCGTCGAGTCTGCAGAGCGCGAGGGACTCCCGCAGGAATTCGATGAATCCTCGGACTCCCAGAGAACGGACGGATTTGATGAGAGCGCTGGAGTAGTGCGCGATGACGTTTAGGGTATGCGCGAGACGCATCAGGTAGTGGCAGCCCTTCATGGCCTTCCAGTTGATGGAGTAGCAGTGTTCGTAGTTATAGCCATGGCGTTTCCCGACGAGGAACCCGGATTCGATCGCCCAGCGATGCCGCGCTCCGAAGTTGCAGCGTTCGTGCACGTTGTCCTGATGCAGGGGTTTGCTGGAGAGCCATGCGTGCCGTGAGGTTCGCATTGCCTTTTGTCCGGTCTCGTCATCGATCACCTCCCAGCTTTCTTCGCAGACCACGACGTGGACGTTTCTGCGCCGCTTGAATCTGCCCGAACCGTACTCGTAATCGATCTGGTTGACCCACAACTGGAACTGCTGCCGGCGGTCG
>CAIWXX010000016.1 GCA_903916735.1 uncultured Acidobacteriota bacterium | reverse complement strand
TTCGAGCCAGAAGACTCGCAACGAGGTCGTGAAAGCAGATCACCCGAAAAGGCTGATGCGAAGAATGATCTTCAACGCCATGATCGACCAGTGGCGGCGTCAACACCGGGCGTGGTATAATCACTTCTCCTCTTTCACTGAGTTGCATGAAGCGAGTCTTGATGACGGCACCGACTTTGAGGCGACTATCGACGCGGTAGATGCAATTCAGAGCCTCTGGGGGAGCTTGAGCGAAGAGGAGAAGGATCTACTGCGGATGCGGGAGATATTGTCAATAGTTGTGTACGGAAAGATTTTTAGGCGGCGACTTGGGGAACACAGATTCCGTCAATGAAGATCGTTCCTCGGAGGACTTTTACGAGCACTTGCGTGCCGTTGAGAAGCCTCCACTTTCTCGATGCCGATTGCATCAGCTTGTAGACCATTGTGAGGCAGGCTACCCGAGAGCCGCACCCCTTGGTCCGTTTCGTCCGTAGCCGTACCGTGGCAAACGTCGATTCGATCGGGTTGGTCGTCCGCAAGTGAATCCAATGCTCGGCAGGGAAGTCGTAGAAGGCCAGGAGAACTTCCCGATCCTTCGTCAGACACTCGACGGCCTTCGGGTATTTCGCCTCGTAGGTCTTCCTGAACAGATCGAACGCCTGGTTCGCATGTTCCCTCGTGTCGGCCATCCAGATGTCGTGCAATTTCTCCTTCGCTTCCGCCCGGAGCCGCTTCGGTAGTTTGTCCAACACGTTGGCCGTCTTATGCACCCAGCAGCGTTGCTCCCGTGTCTTTGGATACACTTGCTTGATGGCTTTCCAAAAGCCCAACGCCCCATCGCCGATTGCCAACTTCGGATCGATCACCAATCCTCGGGCCTTCACGTCCAAGAGCAACCCCTTCCACGACTGCTCGCTCTCTCGGAATCCATCGACCACGGCAATCAACTCCTTCTTACCGTCAGCGGTGGCTCCCATCAGCACCAGGATGCACTGTCGGTCTTCTTCGAGGCGGATGTTGAAATGCACGCCATCCGCCCACACGTACACGTACTGCTTGCCCTCTAAGGATCGCTTGTTCCACTCCTGGAATTCTTCTTCCCAGACAGCTTTGAGGCGTGTGACGGTCGTGGCCGATAAACCCGGACATTCCGGTCCCACCAGGGCCTTCAGGGCTTCGCTGAAGTCGCCCGTGCTGACGCCCTTCAAGTACAGCCAGGGGATCAACTCCTCGATGCTCTTGGTCTTTCGCAGATATGGCGGCAGAATCTTCGAAGTGAACGGCTCGGCTTCGTCCGTTGGCCGTCGATCCCGCACTCTCGGTTGCTGCACCTCGACTTGCCCAACTCCGGTCGTAATCTTCCGTTTGGGCAGGAAGCCATTGCGGACCACTTGGCGGCGTCCCTGCTCATCGAGCAGACTCGCCCGTTCAGCCAGCCAGTCGTCCACCTCCTGTTGGATCATCTGCGTCAACATCTTCTGGGCCCCCGCTCGAAGAATCTCCGTCATCACGTCTCGGCTTTGGGGGACTGGCACAATGAACCGATCAATGGTACTCTCTCGCATGGTGGCGTACTCCTTGGGATTGGTGTTTGTGATAAATCACTTTGTCCCAAAGTACGCCGCCTTTTTCAACCTACCCCGTACACAACATCTGGTTATATCTCTATATCGCACCCCATGATCCTATCACAGCGCAGAACTTCGCTTTCATGGGATCTCCAAGCCTATTGGAGTGGAATTCTTCGCTTCACCCGGATTTCTCTGCATCTGGCGCCCCTATCACGCTAGGCTTCTATGTCCAAGCCACCAAGGGAAATCCACTTCCGCCTCCGACTGTGTATATGGACAACTGGTCGCTGACGGTGGAGCACGTAGCACAGTCGGCTGTGCCCATCTCGAAAATCATTGACGGCGTGCCGCAATATGGGCAGACGAGATACGACAGGCCGCCTGA
>CAIWXX010000015.1 GCA_903916735.1 uncultured Acidobacteriota bacterium | reverse complement strand
GACGAGAAACGCAATCAAAGTCAGAACCGATACAGCGAATCGGAAGGGCCATGATCCTACTGGCCGGTGCCAGCGACCCGCATTTTGTTGTGATCAACCAGGTAGCCAGACCGCTTCCTCCGCGTTGTGAAGCGCAATCGAAAGCGACAATAACCAGATGAGAAGAACGTCGCTCATTCTTCGCCTCACTCCTTCGGGTCAAATGTTCTGTCGCGCTGCAAAAGATAAGGATGAGTGCGGCGCTTGTACCGCCAGCGATTTCACGATCAATCTCCTCGGCGTGTATAGGTCACGCTCAGCCAGCTGCTTGCGAGAGTCAAATGGCTGATAGCGCTGGTCAGGACCTCGCCGTTGACCTTATTGGCAGGCACTGCGAACGCCGGGGTTCCCGAAAGGGCGTAGACTGTGAACGTGTATGTCTTGGCACCGGGCCCCTTGGAACAGGGGGGCGAATACGCCAGCTCGGGACCGTCGCTGGTCAAGCCGAAGGTGCCGACGCCAACGGTATTTTCCGCGAGTGATGTCACGTTGCTCGGAATGCCGTAGAGGACCCAATTCCACTTCAGGCCGTCATTCGCGAGGGTGGTCATCATGACCGCGAACTGGACGGTGCCCTCAGGTACGTCCATCCATCGAGGGGCGGGCTAGAACCGGCCCCGTCGCATGTGTACACGAAAGGAAGCATGCCTCCGTTGTGAAAGGCCGTACTCGCAAGGGCAAAGCTCGATATGGATGCAGGCAAAGTGGGAGCTTCGCTGCAGCCCATGAACGCGAGGGTTCCAAGCGTGATGAGCAGCAGTAGCGCAAGTCGTTTTGTTGACATGGTTGACCTCTTTCAGAAATGCACGGCAGCCGACAGCACATCACGACTGACCTGTGACGACTCGACAGTGATCTTCGGCGGGGCTGCGAAGCACGAATGTCTTGCCGGCAGGCAAAGCCGTCTGCCTGGATTGACTCTGAACCCCAAACAGGAAATCAGTATTCTCGATCCTCGGCATGTTGATCGGGGTTGAGTAGAGGAACGGGCCCTTGGGACCCGACGGGTTGGACGTGCGCATCCTGGCCAGCTTTTCCTTCTGTTGCGCGGTCAGCGTCTTGCCGACATCCGCGAAGGCCTTGGCATAGAGGTACGACATCTCGCCGTCCAGTTCGCCGTACCGTCTGGATAGGGACAACACCTTGTCCTTATCGGTGTACTCGCCTTTCGGGAAAAGCCTCAGTTCGGTCGCGATTGCCCGGCGAATCCTGACGATCTCGGCCAGGTCCTGGCGCTGAAGGTCAACCAGATCCGTGATGAGTTTGCACTGAGCATCGGTGAGTGTGGCCAGAAAAGCCTCGCCGCTGTCGCCCGTCAGCGAAGTACTTATCGAGTAGTTCTGCTTGCCCATGGCTGGAGCGGTCTTCATGCCGAAGCCTCCGAAGTACATCCCGTGCCGCTCGGGGCAGAAGTAGGTGTCGGCCTCCAGAGAGCCGGCGTACCAGGAGAACATCTCGCTGGCGTAGGTCATCATGGCCACGTTGACCTCGTGCGACATGCTCCTCTTGTCGAGTTGCTCCGGCAGATCCGGCCACGTACGGGAATCGCCGAACTTCAATTTGGACAACGCGGCTTTCTGTTCGGTATTCAAGCTGCGGATGATGCTTCCCATGACCTTCGCTCGCTGAAACGCCAGCAAGCCGTCAAGCTCGTACAGGTCGGCCGAGCATTTCACCACAGCGTTCTTGTCCAGACCCTTGCTGCCGGCAGGGATGTCGCCTTCCAGGTTTCGACGGAACGCCTTGATCAACGGCAACCGCTTCTCGGCGAACTGCCGGATATCGTTCTCCTGCTGAACCGCCAGGGCCTGGAGCTGTGCCTTCTGATCGTCACTCAGAACGGCCAGCATGTTGAAGGCGATCTGCGTCAGAAACGATGTGTTGTGCCCGCCCTCTTTGGCATCGATGTCCCGCATATACTGAAAACCGAAGTAGTCGGAGACCTTCCCGGGCGGCAGGAAGGTGTCGAGGCCGAAGTCGCCTGTCAGAAAAGCCAGACCGTCGAAGGCAATCGTGTGGAGTTGCGCCTGATCGGAGACAGCCTGCTCGATCGAGTACCTTTGCGCATCATCGCGAGGCTGCGGTCCCCGCGGAGGAGGGCCCTGCGGCGGCCGATCCTGCGTCATCGCAGCCCAAGCGCACAAGCTCATGACCAGCGTGAGTACCGTTATTTTGATTTTCATGACTTCATCTCCTGTTCGATGTTCGATCGTGTGGGGGCAGAAGCATCAGCATCGACACGCGCTGCGGCATTCTCGTCGATATCGTTCGAGTCCCGGTCACGGCCGGCCGACTCCCGTTTCCGGGAACCGGGCCGGCCGGCGAAACTACTCTCTGTGCGGAAGGGGTCAGAACCAGCCACTAACAACCGTGTTGTTGTTTTCGTTCATCTCGGAGACTTTTCCCTCCGGATCGATGATCGCGATCAGGTAGTGCATCCCAAGCTTCGCAGTTTTCTGGACGCTGAGTGCGCAGCCGGCGCCTCCCGAAAGATCTTTGAAGGATGCGGTGCCGACCTTCTTGTCGGACTTGTCGAACGTCGCATTCTTGGAGAGGTAGAAGGCGACCTTCGCTCCATCAGCGGTGTCGGTGCCTACGTTGGTGATCCGGAGTGATCCCTTGATGGAGTTCCCTATCTTGCGGACGTTTTCCCAGCTGCCGACGAGATCCACGCCGGACACGCCGAACAGGTAGTCGGTGTTGGAGATGTATGGATCAAGCACTGATGGATTGTCGATGACGGCGGAATACAGAAACGGTGTGGTGCACACAGAGAAATCAAAGGGCTCGCCATTATAGGTGCCGGACATTATCTTCTTTCTCTGTGCCGCCACCTTTGTCTTCTGGGTGGCGGTCAGGGATTGGTAGACCTGTGCGAAGGCCTTTGCATATGAGCATGCTATCTCGCCATCCAGCTCCCCGTAGGTTCCGGACTTTTCCAGAACCTGTGACAGCACCTGGGCCTTTACTTTTTCCGTCAGCACAGGAGCCGTGATGAGGCTCCTCAACAGCGTGGAGATTTCCGTGCGAATCTGCACGATGTTTTCGGCGCCGGCGTACAGGTCGCCCCTCTGCTGATCCACCAGGTCGGTCACCAGGCTGTCCAAATGGTTGGAGGCCAGCTGGTCCAGAAAATATTGGCCGGTATTGGCCGTCAACCCCTCATCGATTTTGTAGCCCTCATGCCCGATGGCCGGAGCATCCTTGACATAAAAAGAACCAAAATACGTGCCCTGCCGCTCGGGGCAGAAGTACACGTCCGCTTCCAAGGACCCCGCGTACCATGAAAACAGGTCACCGGCATACGTCATCAATGCAACGGATACGTCATGGGAGACTCCCCTCATGAGCTCCCTGACCGCAGAGTCCATTTCAGGCGTCACGATCCACGAGTCAAAGCCGCCCGCCTTCATATCATCCAGATAGGCCTTCTGGGATGCATCCATTGTCCTAAATATGGATGCATAAGCAACAGCGCGATTAAAACTGATCTGCCCATCCAGTTTATAGAGATCGCTGGAGGCGACCTTGACGGCGCCCAGACTCAAACCGGAAGACCCCGCGGGAATGTCTCCATCCAGCTGGCGGCGAAAGGCCTTCATCAGCCGGAAGCGTTTGTATCCATAGAGGTTAATCTGGTCCACCTGTTTGGTGGCGAGTGTCCTGAGCAGCGCAAACTGATCAGCCTTAAGAGTATAGAGGATATTAAAGGCGCAATTGGTCAGAAAACTGGTATTGTGCCCATTGCCGTTGGGGGTATTGTCACGCAGGTACTGGAATCCCCAGTAGTCAGCCACCTTGCCGGGAGGGAAGAAGGACTGGGCGTCGAGATTGCCGGTGACAAAAGCGAAACCGTCAAACGCGATCGTGCACCGCTGAGCCTGATCAGACAGGGTTTGATGAATGTCCATTTCAGCCGAAGCCGTTGTGACTGTGGCGCAAAACACCAACAACGTCAAAAGAATGGTTGCAATAAAACTTTTGATTTCAATGTCTGTCGTTTTCATGATACCTCTCTGGCTGAAAGGCCGTGTAAACTTTCTCGCTGTTTTCATGATCTACCTCCCGTAACCTTAGGTTTTTGCATCGATGACATGTTTTTTTCCTCCTCGCTTATAAGATAGCGACCAATTGTGGAGAATGCATGGAGGCATTGTGTGAAGGCTGTGGAGAAGGCAATTATGGAAATATTTTGTGCTATGGTGTGATCAGAGCAAAATGATTAGTGTCTAATCGGTGAAATCCGTGCATAAAATGGCAAAAGTTGTGACAGGGCAGAATCGCGAATTCCTCTCAGGAAGCCAGGAAGAAAGGAATGCAGGAATGGCTTGTGGAACCACCGCTGATCGAAATCATAATCCGTTCCTGCTTTCATCTCTTCCTGCATTCCTGAGAGGTTCGGGTGCGATGGTTGTCGAAGCTATTTTGTTTGGTTGCGGCTATGCCGCGTTAGGATGAATCGTCCATACAAAGTGAAAATGTAATGCGCCTCAATCTGACGTTCAAATTCTTTCTTGCCTTTCTGGCGACATCATTCACAATCGTTGTCGTCATGGTCGTGATCATGCAGCTCTATGCGTACCGGAGCTTCTCGGACTACATACATGAAGTGGAAGCGATAAGGTTAAGCGAGCTCAGTCCGATTCTGAGCCGGGAATATCAGGACAGCAATGGCTGGGAGGGGCTGCGTGGCAATCCTGAACGATGGCATGAACTGCTGCGGCCACGCGGTTCTGCCGCGTATGCAGAGAAACCGCCGGCAACGCCATCGGGTTTTGATTCCTACCTGAAATCCCCCCCGCCGCCTCCACCGAGGGGGAATAAAAATGATGCGCTGCGGAACGGACAAGACAGAAAGCCACCCCGTGATGAACCAGAGGTTGAAAGAAGAGCGCCAAAGGATGATCACGATGGAAATTCCGAACGGCCGGCTTTCGGAATCGAGCATAGGCTCACGCTATTTGATGACCAGAAGGAGCCTGTCGTCGGAGGAGCCGAATCCACAGAAGGCCATGTGCTGCAGGAAATAACCATACAAGGGAGAACAGTCGGGTGGCTGGGACTCAGAAACCAGGATAACCTGTCGGATCCGCTGGATCTGGCCTTTCTGAAGCAGCAGGCTCGGGCTTTCTACATTGTCGGAGGCCTCATGCTCGTGCTTGCGGCTGTTGTGGCATTTCTGCTGTCGCGCCATTTGCTGGCGCCGGTTCAGGAGCTGACGAAAGGCACACGCAGCCTGACTTCTCGCAGGTTTGATACAAGAATCAAAGTCACGTCGTCGGATGAACTGGGCCAGCTTGCGGGAGATTTCAACCAGATGGCCCAGACCCTGGAACAGTATGAGGGACTGCGGAAGCAGTGGATTTCCGATATTGCTCATGAGCTTCGGACGCCTCTTGCGATCCTGCGCGGTGAGATCGAAGCGCTGCTGGACGGGATACGCGAGGCGAGCAAGCCGCGGCTTGAATCCCTTCATGCCGAGGTCGTGCATATGAGCAAAATCGTCGGCAACCTGCACGACCTGTCGCTGGCGGAAAGCGACGCACTGCATGTTGAGAGAGAACCTGTTAACATACTTTGGGCTCTACGGGCATGCCTGCAGAATTTTCAAAGCATGTTCGCTGAACGCGGCATCGCTATTGTCGACGAGCTTGGCGACAGGGAAACCATCACAATCCTCGGCGACAAAGACCGCCTCACCCAGGTATTTTCAAATCTTCTGGAAAATACGCTGCGCTATACCGACGCGCCGGGCACCCTGACCGTGAACAAGCTTTGCACCAACAGCGAAGTAGTGCTGCGGGTTGCAGACACCAAGCCGGGTGTGCCCCCTGAAGCGCTGAGTCGCCTGTTTGACCGGCTGTACCGCGTTGATCCGTCACGAAGCCGCAGCCAAGGAGGCAGCGGACTGGGGCTTGCGATCTGCAAAGCCATCGTGGATGCCCATGGAGGCAAAATACGCGCACAGAATGCACCATCAGGGGGATTGGTCATAGAGATCAGACTCCCACTTCAGAACGAAGCATATAAACATGCACGGAAGGCCACAGACAACAATGACGCATAAACATATTCTCATTGTTGAGGACGAGCAGAAAATTGCGACGCTTCTGAAAGAGTATCTTGAAAAAGCTGGTTACCGGGCAACCATTACAGGGTGGGGCGATCAGGCTGTTGCGCATGTCAGGAGAAGTTCGCCCGATCTGATGCTCCTTGATATCATGCTTCCCGGCATGGATGGCATGGCGGTGTGCCGGGAAGTGAGAAAATTTTCCAGTCTCCCAATCATCATGATCACCGCAAAGGTTGAAGAGATCGACAGGTTGCTCGGTCTTGAGATCGGTGCCGATGACTATGTCTGCAAGCCCTTCAGCCCTCGGGAGGTTGTGGCGCGCGTGAAGGCCGTGCTGCGGCGCAGCACCGCTGAAACGGTTGAAAAGTGTCTGAGGCTCGGTCCGATTGCGCTTGATGATATCAGCCACCGGGTCAGGGTCAGCGGCAAAGAGCTCGAAGTGACACCCAGCGAATTCAGGCTTCTGCAGGTGCTGATGTCACAGCCGGGACGTGTTTTTTCCAGGGATGAGCTTTTAGCCCGCGTGCAGGGGTATGACTGCGAGGGGTATGACCGTACAATCGACTCGCACATAAAGAACCTCCGAAAGAAACTGACAGGGCTTCTGCCGGATCAGGAGATCATCGTAACCGTCTACGGGGTCGGCTATAAAGCGATTTATGGTGTCGATCAAAATCTTCTCAATAAACAACAATCTGTTTGACCGGATAGGCTGGCCGGCTGCTTTGATATGTTTTGCCAAGCTCGGAAGAAAATATTTTACTGGGCAGAGAGGCGGGCAAACTGTCGCGGCGCGCAATAAATACATATCGGATTTGTAACTTCAGAGTACCGTGTCCTTGCGGCAAGCGTGTGAGGGCGCAGAAATTTCTGACTGCGACTACCCCAAACGACTTCCGGCTGAATGAGGGTGACCTCGTTCACCGCGCATTCGGGCCTGAAATCATGCAGGCAACCGTTGCTTGGTAGCTCCACGGCATCCACTTCGCTGGGCTCCGAATCAGATCCGTGGCGTGGCGCTGCAGCTGGTTCAGGTAGTCGAAGGAATTGGCGTCGCAGAGCTCGCATGTGTGGATGAGACTCATGAAGAGATCGCCGACGTGCGCCCCGTGCAGGGTCTTGTAGAGGAGCAATCCTTTCCGGTGGAGAATGGCCTTCTTCAGAGCCCTTTCGCAAAGGTTGTTATCGATCGGGGCGCCGGGGACATGGAGGAACCGGGTGAGCTTTTCCCAGTGGGTTCTCATGTAGGTAATTGCCTGACCCAAGCCGGAGTTGGGCTCCACCTTGTGCTCCATCAGTTGTTCACCAAGCCATTTCTCAAGCACATCCATCAACGGACCGCTTTCGGCCTCATGAAAACGCTGCCGCTCCTCGGGAGTCATCTTCTGCCGCTTTGTCAGCGCCTCGTTTTTGTAGACCCTGGCCAACACGTCTAAGACATAACTGCATTCTTCGGGGAAGCGCGTTGCTACTTCAACAAACTTCCTTCTTCCGTGCGCAACGCAGTTGCTGACGATCGTCTCACTACTTCAGGAGCGCAACAAATCCGGCTTGTTCGAAGTGGTGATCGCCTGTCAGCGCCTCACGAATTCCTCGCTCCTTCATCAAGACGAAGGAGATGCAGTCCGTGAGTGACCAGTCCTTATCGGATCGCTCTCGATAGAGGCGAACACCCGCGTCGAAGAGCGCCTGCGTCGGAGGGATGACGATGGCGTTTCGATCAGCCTAGAGCAGGTCGAGCAGTTCGGCAAAGAGCGCACGATTTCCGCGTTCCGCGAACCCGTTGCCCACTTCGATTAGGACAAACGCAGTCGTCACGAGGCGCCGAGACCGGTCTTTCGCCGCATCATCCGCCAGCTCGTGAAACTTGTCCGAAGGATTGGCGATCGCCAGGAAGTGGAACGTGTCGGCGAATACTTCCTTCACCGTTTCGGCGTCCCGTGCAAGTAATGATCGTGTTGCTCGGCAAAGTCAGCGGGCAGCCCCTTCGCACGACCACCCCACTTCCGTAGCGCGTCCCAGACTGTCGCCTCCTCAGTCTCTTCCTGCGCCTCTTCTAATGCCTCCACGCGAACAACAGCGCCATCGGGAAGCGCCTTGGGATCGTCAAGCACGACGACGCCACCATTGACCTTCCCCAGAATCTCCATCTCGCCCTCCTGCACTCAGATTATACGCCACATCTCGTCAACTGTACCTCCCAGCGCACAATCAACACTCAAATCGAAAAGCACCGCCGTACCCGAACCAATCCTCAGAGCGTGGGAAAATGAAAATTGAAAACATGGTCCTGAACACTGATCTCCGCAATCACTTCCGCCGGAATCATCGCAAAATTGCCTCCTCAAAAAATCTTGTCAAGAGGAAAGTGGATTGTGTGCTCACCTCTAATTTCTCTGGCCAATGCGCCAAATGTATGCCACAATTGTTGTAGCATGCACGTCAAGAGGAATCCTGGAGGATGATCAGCAGCCCTGAAACCTGGGGATACTATCTTGCGTGTGAAATGGAAGAGCGGGAGATTTTCATGCCTAAGATTGATTCGCCTCGCATGGATTCGGAAACGTTCGGACAGCGACTAGCCCGATTGCGCAAGGCTGCGGGCTACTCGCAGCGGGCACTTGCTGCCGAGATTGGCATCTCGCATCGAATGGTAGCCTACTACGAAGCCCAGACCACACGGCCGCCTGTGCGCGCGCTTCCTGCGATCGCCGAGGCGCTGGGAATCACAGCCGATCAACTCCTCGGGCTGAAGCCGGTCTCTCCACGAAAAGCTCCACAGAACGAACGCCTTCTGCGCCAGCTCCGGCAAGTGGAAAAGCTGCCTCCGCGTGCTCGCCACGCCGTCCTCGAAACTATCCAGGCTCTAGTCGAGAAATACGCCTTGGCAGGATAAAGGGGAAAGAGGAACATCATGACCGGTATTCAATTTCTGACTGACGAGAAGGGCCGCAAGGTGGCTGTCCAGATTGACCTCCGTAAGCACAAGACGCTGTGGGAGGATTTCTACGACGGCCTTGTCTCGGAACAGCGGCGTAAAGAGAAAGGCGTCCCATTCGAAACTGTCAAAGCCGATCTTATTAAACGCGGACGCCTGCGTGGCTGACTACGCCATCGATATCAAGCCTTCCGCACGGAAAGAGCTGGAAGACCTGAGCGACAAGCTTCTCACGCGTCTGGTGTCCAGGATCGATGGCCTGGCCACCAACCCAAGGCCGTCCGGCTGCAAGAAACTGCGCGTTACAAGGATCTCTGGCGTATCCGCGTCAGCGACTACCGAGTCGTCTACATCATCAATGACGACCGCAAGACGGTGAGTATCACCCGCTTCGCCCACCGCAGGAATGTTTATGAATAGCGAGATCGCTCGTGTTGTTCCGCTTTGCCCGATGCGGGATGCGTGAAGACACGGCCCGCCCCGTTTGCCAATCATAGAAAATCCAGATGGCCTTATTTTGCCTTGACCAGTGCAGTCCGGCCCGAAAAATTCATGGTTCGAGACCGCTTACAACACTGTCATTCCAGGTGTGATCCGACTTCCATGGGCTGTTCTCAAGGCGAGCCGGAAAGCCGCTTCGACACCTAGCCTCACGCTCGTTGAAATTCACTCCAGCCTGAAACCGGCCTCGGTAGTAAAGCCCGGCCTTTTGCAGTGTAGCTGACCAGACGAGATACACTTCTTCGCCCGGATTAAGTTGGTCGGCATCGCCGTGATCGTACAGGTGTAACGCATCGTAGATGAACGAAAAACTGCTATTGGTTACATAAAGGTAGCCCGTTCCCCCATCGTCTTCGACGACAAGGCCAAAGTCAGAGTCAGCAAGTCGGTGTTCATAAGCCCCCTTGCCGAGGAACTCCAAGCGGTGAGCTACCGGTGGCGGTTGCTTGTTTCTTCGAAATCCAAACATTGTCATCAGAATAGAGGCTTCGGAGGTTCCGGCACCTGTTGCTTAAGTGCAGGATCCAGTGTACGCCATCTATACCAGTCTTCAGCGGCGTGCTCCGCAGGCCACAAGGGCTCGAGATTCCACTTCGCATTTTTGATCCAGGCCGGCACCCAAGTCCATCGTTGCGGGATGAACCGGTGACTCAACTCCAAATACTCATTGGCTCCAGTCACGGAACTGACTCGCGTCGGCGCTCCAGCAAGCCACTCGTTGCGCCAGAAACGTGCCCTCACGGTCGAGAACACTGGATTTCTTCCGCTTGTCGTCTTGCGTATGATAGACTTACCTACTTGCCAGCGCGTGGTCGGCGTGGTGATCCCTGTATCCTGAAGGAATACCTTTGCTTCCTGCAAGACGGCTACAGCCTCCGGAGTCTTCGCTAACGCACCAGCGCCCCAGAGTCCGGCAACTCCCCCCGCAAATTCCATCGCTTGCTCGGGGGTTGCATTCGTGGCGGTATCTAGAATCGCCTCGCCTGTTGTCAGCGGATGAGAAGCAGCCAAGACCAGAACCTTGCTGGTAGTGATTGGGTGTCGTGCTACCTGGTAGATGTCTGCCACTGCTCTGGGTACGGCCAACCCCACGCCCTTCCAATAGCGCATATACAATCCGGTTCTGTAGTCGGCCTCTGCAGCTGCCGAAACCAGGGGCTGCAATCCACGAGCAAGCAAACGCAGTTGATCAACAGAGTAGCCAGCTCGGGAGAGGTAATCAACCCATTCCGACGAAGGAACACCAGACTGCTGCAGTTGATCAAGGAATTGATCTTCGCTGAGAGTTGTGACCTTGCTCGCCCTTCTTGGTGTTACGGTGATGGTTTGAGCGTCCAGCCCCATTGGATCAGTCATATTCGCCGGGTTGTTTCCGAATCCCTGGTACAGATTCGTCGAATCCGCGTAGCCCATCGGATCGGGTTGCAAGAATCTTCCTAGTTCCGGGCTGTAGTCTCTATTGCGAAAAT
Organism: uncultured Acidobacteriota bacterium; assembly: GCA_903916735.1. Lineage (GTDB taxonomy): Bacteria > Acidobacteriota > CAIWXX01 > CAIWXX01 > CAIWXX01 > CAIWXX01. The sequence continues at coordinate 633 of CAIWXX010000015.1, read as the reverse complement.
CCACCAATCCAGTCTCATGATCATATTCACGGCCTTGGAAGGCGATCGTATTACCGACGGAGCTGGTTTCGTGTTCGTTTTCTGCTGCTCGTTCGTAGAGAAAACGGTCTTTTCCAGTGTGTACGAAAGTGGTTTCGAATTGTGGTGCGAATAGCTTCGCGGCCAGATCAACGATTGTTGTGCTGATTCGGAGTTTATAGTGTGTATCGGTTGTGAGTGCAGTTGTCGGAGTGACTTGGATCGTTCGTGGATCGGCTAGGGAAATTGTCTTATCAACTGCTGCGTTTTGACCATCGAGAAGATCGACTGCGTTTGTGATCGATGCAGGATCGATTTCCTCGTCGAATTCGATCTTGATATTGCCAGCGGCAAGTTTGATGGATTGGATGTTTGGTTGAACACGATCGTAGATAATTGGTGGATCGCTTCCTGTGAAAGTGAATTCTCTACTAAGACTTTCAGCGATGTGGTTATTTGAGAGATCCATCAGACCAGTTGTGATTTCCACTGTGAGAGTGACGTTTTGTGGCAGAGCCGCGGTTGGAGTGAAAACTACCAAGCGATCTGATTGCTCAAATGAGAATGTACCTGCAAGTGATGTTGCGCCTTGCTTCAATTTGATGGCTGTTTGAG
>CAIWXX010000014.1 GCA_903916735.1 uncultured Acidobacteriota bacterium | reverse complement strand
CTTCCCGGCCTGAGGAATCGCGATGCAATCGCAGCCTGGGCCAGGCGCGCTGAGAGATTCGTGAGTCTCTCCATAGTCGATACCAGCCTCGCGGCCCGAGCGCTGCAATTTTGCAAAAGAGCGGGACCAGATGCACCGGGCGGTGATGGAAGGCATCGGCGAGCGCACAGTTGAGCTCGATGGAACAAAGCCCCACCCTGCGGACGAGTGCTCCTCGCCGAAGGCGCTCTTCCCATCGATTCATGTGACGGTCAAAGACGGTCCTGAGCTCTCGGCGGTAGATTTCTGGATCTGAGCTGATACTGACCGTCTGTGCGCCTGAATGGACGCGAACGTCGGCCATCGGGCGCGGGCCATAGTATGTTTCCCCCCGGTCGATCAGCTTCAGCCAGAGGTCCCAATCGGCCGAGTAGAGCAGAGTCGTATCCATGGCACCAACGGACAGCGCCGCCTCGCGACTGAAGACCGGCGCCGGCAAAGCCATCCAGTTCTGAATCAGAAGGCGCTCGGCGACCCGCAGGCCGGAATACGAAGGCGGAGAAGCGGGAAGGGGATTGGTGCCGGTTCCCAGATACCGGCCGCATGCATCGATGAACCGGATGGCGTGAGAAAAGAGACTAATGTCGGGCCTTTGCCGCGTGAGCCTGCGGAGAGTCGACAGGCGTTCCGGAACCCACCGGTCGTCCTGATGGAGAATTGTGATGTATCGTCCTCTCGCCATCTCCAGCGCGACGTTTGTATTGGCCACCCAGTTTCCCCGGTGCTGCAGCCGATGAATGGTCATCGGCAGCCTTTCGGCAAAGGCCTCCAGAATGTCACTTGTACGATCGGTTGAACCGTCATCCGCCGCGATAATTTCAAGCTCGCCCGGATCGGATTGCGATGCGATGCTGCCGAGTGCCTCCTCCAGGTGATTCGCGCCGTTGTAAGTCGGCATCAAAACCGACAGCCATGGCTGCGCTGCGCCGTCCGTGCGCTGTGACGTGTGCGATGGATCTGCATTCATCGGAGTTGAATCATTGTGCCCGGAAGCGGAGATAAAAACAAGCCGTCAGCCATCACGATTCGGATCACGGAATGGAAAGAGGGGCCTGTGCTATAATCTATTTCTGGAGAGAATCAAGGTTTTAGTTGGTATCAGGGGGATCGCTGCGCGAAGCCGAACACGCCGGTCCCGGATCTGATTGAGTCATGAAAATTGTTTTAGCACCCGCGCAAAAATAAGTTCATAGTTTAGAGCGTAATCCTCTCATTATCCTTTCGTTGTCCGAAAGAGCATTCTTTGCAGCAAATGGCTTTGCAGTAGGCATTTGATTTGCGAGCAGGTGGCCAGGATGGATCTGTTTATAATGATAGCATTATGCCTGTAGAGGTGTTATCCTATCATTATGCGCACAGAACACTATCGCAGCAGGGATTTGGTCGAACTATTCCGACGGCAGACGATCGCGACGCTGGCCGAGGTGAAGGCGGCGCTCGGCACGCGGGGCGACGCTACCGCATTTCGCAAGCTGGCGGAGGTATCGTCTCGCACGAGCTACTCGCACCGTGGCGGCTACTACACACTGCCTGACATTCCTGAATACAATGAGCACGGACTATGGTCGTTTGCCTCGGCACGTTTCTCTCGCTACGGCACACTGCTGAAGACGAGCACGGCACTGGTAGAGCGTGCAGCAGCTGGCTTCTACGCGAATGAGCTTGATGAAATCCTCGGGGTGGAGGTCAAAGGCGCTCTTCTGAAGCTCTTCCGGGAGCGGAGGCTCAGCCGAGAGGAATTAGCCGGACGCTACTTGTACTGTTCCGGGAAGCCGGAGGTGCAGAGGGATCAAGTAAGGGCGCGTGAAGTAGCGGGAGCCGCGCCATTGCCAACTGGCCGTCTGCCCCACCCGGAGACTATGCCCGACAAGCTGAAGGCGACAATCATACTGTTCTTGGGACTCCTCGATGAGAGGCAGAGACGCGTCTTCGCAGGGCTCGAATCGCTCAAGCTCGGACGTGGGGGTGATTCCATTGTGGCGGAAACTCTCGGATTGGATACTGCTACCGTTGCCAAGGGCCGCCGCGAGCTGCTCGGTAATGAGCGCGGTCTTGAGGGGGTTCGGAAGGCTGGTGGTGGCCGCAAGGCGGTGGAAAAAAAACGCCCGAAATCCTCGCGCGCATCTCGGAGCTCCTGAAGCACGAGACGGCCGGCGATCCAATCAGCGGATTGAAGTGGACACGGAAGACGACCGAGAAGATTGCTGCCGAACTCTGCATGGAGGGGATTTCCGTTTGCGCAAACACGGTTGCACGATTGCTCGATCAGCTTGGATATAGCCTCCGCACAAACGAGAAGAAGATTGCATGCTGCTCGCCCGCCGACCGTGACACCCAGTTTCGGAAGATTTCCGAGCTGCGGCAGAGTTTCGCCGTCAAGGGCTTGCCGATCCTCTCCATCGACACGAAGAAAAAAGAGCAGGTCGCGCTCTTCAAGAACGCGGGCAAGGAATACGCACTGGAACGCCGCGCCGTCATGGACCACGATTTCCCTTCGGATGCCAAAGGCGTCGCCATTCCCTACGGAATCTATCTGCCAATCCCGAATGTCGGAATGGTCCTCGTCGGTACCTCCCATGACACGCCGGAGTTCGCGGCGGACTGCGTCGCGACCTGGTGGCGTTTGGACGGCCAGGACCGGTTTCCCTCGACTAATCACCTTCTGATCCTGGCCGACGGGGGCGGAAGCAACGGCGCACGCTGCCGCGCGTGGAAGTACTTCCTCCAACACCGCCTCTGCGATTCCTGCCATCTCACCGTCACTGTCGCCCACTACCCTTCCGGCGCCTCCAAGTGGAACCTCATCGAGCACCGGATGTTCAGTGAAATCAGCAAGAACTGGGCTGGTGTCCCACTGGAGTCCTACGAAACTATCCTGAATTTCATCGCCACAACAACGACCAAGACCGGCCTACGTGTCCAGAGCACGCTCTCGGATAAGGAATACGAAACCGGCATCAAAATCAGCGGCAACCAAATGGCATCCCTTTCGATCGAGTACTCCTCCACGCTCCCATGCTGGAACTACACCATAAGGCCGCATTGAATTCAGGAAGTTATTCTTGCGCGGGCGCTAAGTGTTCATAAAGCGTCGGAGTAAACCAAGGTCATTTGGGAGCAGTGCCAGGTCTTGATTTTTAACTCTTCGCGCCTGAGGCGATGAACTCAGGCGCGGCGGCGCTTCTCGACACGCGCTTCGATGTCGCGTTGAGCAAAAACGCCATCGATCAGAAGGATGATAGCTTCACGATCCTGGCGGTTGTGTGGCGGACCGTGTCGATAGTTTTTAGTTTTCTCGTGTGAACTGAAGGCATGCCCCGCTGGTGGTGTGTTCAGTCTTCGCCAGCGAGTTTGAGGACGGCGGCGCGGGTGTGGGGAGCGAGGCGGAATCGGAGT
>CAIWXX010000013.1 GCA_903916735.1 uncultured Acidobacteriota bacterium | reverse complement strand
TCAAAATGCCTTATTTTGAACCCATGTTTTTGCTGCAAACCGCCAAAAACGTCTCCTCCTGGCAACCGTCCGTCATCTCCGGAGATGACGGAAAGGTGCCAGGAGTGGTTCTGTTGTCCCCATATTACTACAGTTGTAGAGTTTTCGGTATCCGGTCGGAAAAGCAAACCCCTATATCCCCTCGCGATCGCATGGGCTGCAGGCGCCTATACGACCATCGAGTCGAATGCCTTCAGCGATTCATCAGGCAATGGATCGCTGAGCCCAGATGAGGATGGAACGCTTCGCGTCATTTTTGCCAATCTCGGCGTCGGGCAGAAGACACACGCCCTGGCCGTGCGGGTCTCCAGCTCGGACAGTCGAATCACAATTACCGGGGGTGGGAATATCACGATCACACTACTGGCGGTGATGGCGAGAGCCATCAAAACGATCTCGCTGCGCGGAGGCAAAATCCCGAAATCAGGCACCGCCATTCTCAAATTTGAATACCTCGAAGCAGGCGCTGTGATGAGGACCGAAACGCTCACAATATCTGTCGAGCCGTCGGTAGAGTCGTAGCAGGGCTCTCGGGCGGTTGAAGAGTGGCACGCCTCGGATCAAGGAAATGCCGGTGAGCATCGTCATCGGGAAATTCCGTTGATCAAACTGTTGACCCCAAGAGCGCTTTGTAATTGAATAGTTTGATGGATGAAAATAATCCGGAATTCAGTCATGTTTATAAAACATACCATGACCGGGTTTGGAGATGTGCAGCAAAGCTCATCGGCCGCGATCGAGCCGATGACGTGGCTCAAGAGGTGTTCGTTCGAATCAACAAACACCTGGAGACCCTCAAAGATCCGTCAAAGCTGAGCTCTTGGATCTACTCGATCACACTCAATGTGGTGCGCGACGTGGTGAGGAAGTGCGCTGCTCGGAAGGAATCGACCGCTATGACGACAGGCGACCCAGAAGGAGAGCCGGAGGATGCGATGCTCCAGATCCCAGACACGAAATCGCGCACTCCCGAAGAAATGGTCATCAGGAATGAAATGATGGAATGCTACCTGACCTTCGTTGAGCTACTCCCGCCGAATTACTACGAAGTCTACGTTCTCAGCGAATTCGAAGATCTGTCCAATGAAGAAATCGCTCAACGGCTCTCCGTTTCTCTGGATAATGTGAAGATCAGGCTCTACCGAGCTCGCACGCAGCTCTATGATCAGCTCCGGCGCAGTTGCCGCTGCTATTACAACGAGCGGGGTGAGATCATGGGGGATTTGAAGTAAGAATCGCCCATATCGATAAATTTTGCTGAAATTGAATACCCCGTTTTCGCCTCATCAAGCAGATCTCTTCTCATTCTCGCAGCAGGATGGAAGATCGCCGGGCTCGATAGTCGATATCTTGAAGGGCACATAAAAAATGCAGACCCTTGTGATGCCCGACACGAGTCCGGCCAAGCCAATGAGCAGGAAGACCAGACCATATGCGTGACCCCCTCTCATCAGATATGTTCCGGCTGCTAGAAGGATCAATCCCGAAACCAATCGGATGGCACGGTCAATTTTGCCGACGTTTCGACATAACACTTGCTACCTCCTTGAGAATATCTTGATTTCATCAGATTAAATCTTGCGAATCCTGTCTCTCTATATCTCCCTGAGCGCGGATGTGATCGGGAGGCGCGCTGCGCGCAGAGCCGGCAAAAGCCCTCCGAAGACGCCCATGATCATCGCGAATATGAGACCGATGCTCAATGCGAGTGGTGTTGTATGAAAGGCGAAGGCCAGTTCGGCGAAATTCACGCTATTCGTTGCGCTCGTGATGGTGTTGATGGGCAAGGCGAGCAGGCATCCCAAGAGCCCGCCGACGCCGGAAAGCAGGATTGACTCGGTGATGAATGAGATGAGGACAGCACTTCTGGAGAAGCCCATGGCCCTCAACGTCCCAATTTCGCATGTGCGAGCTGAGACGATGGCATACATGGTATTCATTGCGGCGAAGACAGCTCCCACACCCATGATGATGGAAACGAAAAGCGTGAGACCCATGAGAGACGCTGTCACTGAACCGGACTGATCTTCATAGTATCTCCGCTCCTGCTTCACTTCGACTTGCCACCCTGGATTGGATTCGAGCGCGCTTGTCAACTCCTGAAGTGACCCCGGATCCGTCAAACGTAGCACGATGGACTGATAGTCTTGAGTCCTCCGTATAGGCTCGGCCAGCGTTTGAAGATCCGCCCAGACCTCGCTTTCGAAACTGCTGCCTTCGGATTCGAATATGCCGACGACATTCCAGTTGCTTTTACGGATTTTCAGCGGCATGTCGATATTGAGACCGAATCGATCTCGAGTGCGCCGGCCGACGACAACCTCGAGGAGACCTGGACGAAAGAGGCGTCCTGTCACAAGTCGAACGCCGCCTCGCACTTTGAAAGCAGCAGGCGCCACACCGCGAACGGCAACATTGACGAGGACTCGGTCGAGCTTTCTCGGGAGATTAAGGAAGGTGAGGATCTCAGGCGATGCGAGAGGTCGGCCATCAGAATCACGCGCGACGCGGGGATCGAGCATAATGACAGCGGCGTTCTCTCTCGATATTTCCGAGATGATCTCGGATGTGGAACCTTTCCGGACGACGATCGCATTGTCGGTGCGGCCGGTTGATCGAAGAGCAATTCGAAAACCGCTGGCCATGGCTGTCAGAACAACGAAGACCCCGACAACCAGTGCCACGCCCCCGATGGCAAGCAGCGAGACTCGCCACCGCACCAGCAAATTGCGTATGTTATAAGAAATTGGCAGAGCCATTAGATTGTCCTCAGCATATCTGTAATCCTTGAACGATAGGCCGTAAGAGCCGGCACGAACCCCGCCGCCAGTCCCATGAGCATTGCCATTCCAATGCCGGCCGCTCCGACGGCAAGAGAGAGGCCTGGATTTGGATACTGGCGCAGCGCATCGCCGATCATCGGGAAATTGGGCAGTGCCTTGATCGTCATCTGCCCGAGCAGGATTCCTAAAGCGCCTCCCGATGCACCAAGGAAAAGGGCCTCAATGAGAATGAGTGCCATAACGAGGCCGCTGCCGAAGCCCAGGGTTTTGAGGATCGCAATCTCCTTGCGTCGCTCGCGAACTGCCATGCTCATGGTGTTGGCGGTTGCGAGAAGGATTGTGAAGATGACGGCCATGCCTATTGTCCGAAGAAGCAGAGTTAGATTGCCGGCCATGGAAATGAACCCGGCTCGGAACGCGTTTTCAGTTTCTGTATGGGTTGGTCGGTCGCTGTTTTCGAACATCTGATCGATTGCCTTGGCGATATCACCCGCCCGCGCCGGATTCTCGATCTCCACGACCAGTGTATTCGCCTGGGCATTGCCGTGCACCGCGTCGTCAAGATACTTGTAATGAAAGAGCATCATGCCGCTGTGTGTGCCCGGGTATAGTGCGTTATCGACCTTATAGATTCCCTCAATCACGAATTCAAATGGACCCGCCTCAGGGAATATCTGGCTCCGAAGTTGGAAAATATCACCGATTTTCCAGTTGTATTTTTTAGCTGTATCCGGACCGACGATGCAACCTCTTCGATCCTCGAGGAAGGCCTGCTTCTCAGCCGCCGATAAAATGTATTCGGGGTACATGGCGAGGTACTCCTCGCTGTCCACGGCGTGGTTCGGGAAAAATTTTGTCCAATCAGGATTGGTGTCGGAGCCGAAAAAGCCGAGGAGCCAGTTAAAAGTGGAGACCCTCTTCACTCCCGGGATAGTCCGTATTTTTTCCTTGTAAGTGATGGGTACGTAGTACATCAGGCTGACTCCGTTGCGAACGACGAGACGGGTGCTGTTATTGATGTGGAGCCCCCAGTCGATCGCGACGAGAATGGTCTGCAGTGTGCAAAAGAGGAAAATGCATGCGACAATTGCCAGGATTGTGCTTGTCGTCCGGATCCAGCTATGGCGCAGATGCTTGAGGATGAGCGGAAGGAATTTCATCTGACGCCGTCCTTCAACTCACGTTCTTCCGAATCGATCATGACGCCTTTGTCAAGATGGCGGCATATCTTCGCTCGCGCCGCTGCTCGCGGATCATGCGTGACCATGACGATCGTCTTTTTGAGATCGTTGTTCAGCGCGTCGAAGAGATCGAGGATCTCATGGGCGCTTTTCGAGTCCAGATCGCCGGTGGGTTCATCGGCGACGAGCACCTTGGGATCCGTGACGATGGCCCTTGCGATCGCGACCCGTTGCTCCTGCCCGCCCGAAAGCTGGCGAGGGTAGTGATCGGCACGATCGGTCAGCCCCACGATATTCAATGCCATAAGAGCTCGTTCTCGCCGCTCCTTCTTCGAGAGGCGCGTCAAAAGCAACGGTAGCTGCACATTTTCAGTAGCTGTTAACACCGGAATCAGATTATAAAACTGAAAGATGAATCCGATGTTGACACTTCGCCAACCGGCCAGCCTGCCTTCAGAAAGCTGTGAGACGTCGGTTCCAGCGACAAACACCTTCCCCGATGTCGGCCGATCAATGCCGGCGATAAGGTTGAGGAGCGTTGTTTTCCCTGATCCTGATGGACCCATCAAGGCAAAGAAACCTCCTTCGGCAACCTGCGCATCAATCCCATTGAGAACGGTGATCTCCTGGCTGTCCCGTCGATAGATCTTTCGAACATTTTGCACATCGACCATGCCATTCTGGTGAATTGGTTTGATTTCTGCTGTCATCATTAACTCCTCATACTGTATGGACGGCTGAGGAATGTAAAAAGATACGCCGGGTGGTCGGGGCGGGTGGCGCAGGCAGAAACGAGAGGTGCTGTCCAGCTCTGCACTGCTCTCTCTGGAAACAAGGTTATCCAGATATTCCTTGCGGAATGTTTTGTACGGGGTGCGCCATCAAATGGCCGGATAGGATGGATTGCCTATTCCCCGGTTGTCCTCCGGCCGGGCCACCGATGTCAAAAAATAGTCGCCCGCCTTCCTGACCATTTCATTCGAATGCTCGATGGCCGAGTCGCCTTCATCAGGATGGTGAATATTGATCAATCAGCTCGGGCCTTCTTCGAGCGAACGAATAAAATCAGGTTTAAAGTCTCTATGCGGCAACATGAGATGGCGCACGATGCCAGTGATGCATTCGGTGGAACCGGATCATTTGACATCTCCGAATAATGGAGATACATACCGACCTTCGTATGAAGGTTCTGTGAGGCACGGATGATCTGGAAGGCACTCGGCTTCCTCAATTACATGACGGTCTTCCAGCTACTCCTGTTAATCCGCGCCTCACCGCCATGCTGTATTCACTTTGCCGAAAATGTTGAGACCGTACTTCAAATTCCATCGCGACCTGCTGCCCGCACTCTGCTCTTGTGCATGGAGCGCGCTGCGCGATTTCTTCAAAGACTCTCTCTCTCTCTCTCACCAGGCGCTATGCCCGGAGCGATTCTTACGATAAATACCGCTGGTCAATTTCTGGCATTGATCCAGCGCTCATGATACCGTCCATTATCAACTCCTTGATTTCATTGAAAGAGCTTTCTTTGTCGAGACGAATCACCCGGGTCAAGAATCAGCTTCCCAGTTGCGTGGAGTGTCTGGAGAATCGAGCGAAGCGGCTCAGATTCGAGCTCAGCACGGCGAAGCTCCCACGGAGCGAATGGCGCCACTTGCTCCTTCTTGAGAACTCCACGCGTGACGAGCTTCTTGATCGTACCGGTGCTCACATTGTACTTCCTCGCAACTCGGCTCCATGCTGAGCGTCTCGGGATCGATCACTCGATCTCCGGTGCCGTCGATAGCGTAATTGCGACAGACGGTCCGGACGCTGATGCGGCTCCACCGCTTGCCCTTCCCCGTTTTTCTCCCAAGCCTGTTCAGCACAGCCGCGATCTGGTCATCGCCGTAGCGCGGCGCCATGCGGCGCACGATTTCGACGTCTTCGAATGTCGTCTTCTGTTCTGCACCGGTAGGTGGCATTTCGACTTCAAGCGTTGTATATGTTCCACCCTTCCAATGGATGACCAGGTCCAGTCTCCCCGTTGATCGGTCTTGATTCGCGATGATCTCCTCGATCAGAGTTAGTGGTATCTTCTTCTTCAACTCGATGGGGCAGTGTGGATTGTTCCACACCGTGGCAAAGGAGTTGGAGCGCCGTTGGAACATCGCCCTGGAGAAACTCAACGAACTGGAACAGCGATGGACAAAGCTGCAAGAGGAGGAAGTGCATGAAGAGCCCTGCACAGAAGACGACCTCTTGAAAGTAGCAACCGAGTTTCAAAGTGTCTGGACCGACCCCAACACCGACATGGCAATCAAGAAGCGAATCGTGCGATGTCTCATTCGGGAGATCATCGTCACGAGGAACGATGAGGATCGGATGATATGCGCCATTATCCATTGGACAGGGGGCATTCACACCGAGCTGACCGTTCCACTCTGGCGAC
>CAIWXX010000012.1 GCA_903916735.1 uncultured Acidobacteriota bacterium | reverse complement strand
TCCAATATTGATGGAGTTTTCCATCTTTCATTCTCTTCTTTGCCCGTAGGAACATGCTCGCAGTGTCCCACGGCCACAAACCACAATCAAGAGGGTAGGTCGGCACTACAAGCGCTTTTGCATTCTTCTTTGCAGTTCAATAAGCACAGGCTCTTCTAATCCGCCGTACGGCACCAGAAAAATAATTGAATTTCGGTCGCCGGCGTCGCCAGTTGCGGAAGTCGGGTTAGTCACCGTGAAATCGGCTCAGGCAATGTTGGATCTCGATACCATCACAAAGATGCCTCTCACCGATGCGCGCCTTGCGTTTGAACGCGCGTATGCCCAGGCGGTGCTGGAACAGGCCGGCGGGAATATCACTCGAGCTGCCCAAAGGATGGGCGTGACCAGGAGGTCGTTCTACCGCATACTCGATCGATGCGGCCTCCGAGTGCCGCGATAATAAGTCAAGCTAATTCTAGCGATTCACCTCGATGACATCCGTTGCGGTTCGTCCAAAAACCTCCGGTTCGTACATTTCCTCTCCGTGAGTTGGAGCTGTCGTGAAGGTGCCCACGGTTGTCGCCCGGCACACGTAACGGAAGGTATGGATGCCTTCAGAGAGCCTTGTGGCGAAAAGCAGTACATGGTCGTCATGTCGTTCGACGTGGTCGAACCCGCCTTTCTGCCACCATTCACCCCAGGTGCCTCCGCTTTCTTCATTCACCTGTGCTCGCGCCAGATCCGCCGACGTCGTCGCAAACCAGGCTTCCACGGGCTCGAACCCGGCTGGAATTGGATCTGTCACCGCCAGATATTTCCGCTCCTTTGTGAGATTGATCGTCAAGACAACCTCGACCAAATCCCCCGCTTTGAATGTCTTTGTCGCCTGTCCTCCGGAAAGAGGTTCATATCTTCTCTCAATCGAGATACCTGAATCGAGAGGGTTCAGCGAGAGAACAGAGGACGCGTACTTGAGCCGCGTCGTATAGAAAAGCGTGCCCGTGCCTTGCCGGCTGAATGTTAGCGGGATGGCTTCACCGACCTTGCCCATGGCAAGGAGTTTGTCCATCGGCGTTTCGGCGATCTTCGATTCGGTGTGACGTCCTTTGAACGTCTCTGTCATCAGAGTCTGAATTCCCACTGCGGCGACAGCCGTAAAGTCCGGCACGTCGGTTTCAAATTTCTTGTAATAGTCAACAAGGGCTTCCATCGCCCATGCGTTCTCCTGGGTGTTGTCCCATCGGCCTTTTTTTCGAGCCTGCATGAGCCAGCGGACGATGGCCTGAATTGATGCGGGATCCGGTGTGGTGTTGCGGAGGAGGCTGTCGAGTGCTATTGCTGTTGATCGAACGCTGCTGTTCCAATACCAGAGGAGGTATGGATCAGCGAGCTCTTCGACATGTGATGTGCCTCCTTCCGGCAGAATGGCATTCTGCACGCGACGGCGAATCTCCTTCGGCCTCGCGCCCTTCTCGCCGGCCGCTGTCATCGCATCCCACAAGAAACACAAGCCGAAGACGGGCATCCGGTCCTTGTATCCATAGATGCGAGTGATGTGGCTGTCGACATTCTTTCCGGCTTCTGCGAGAACCTTCGCCGCGAAAGCCTGCCACGCTGCATAGCTCGGCATCTGGCTCGCATCCGATCCGGCACTCAGTCCGAGTTGGCTTTCAAGATAATTTGTCGCCTGGTTGAAGACATCGTCTGAAACTTTGTAGCCGAGTTTCCGAGCCTGCTGGAAGACATGCAGGATATAGCTCGTCAGATAGGCGCTCGAACAGGAACAGCACCCTTTCCAATATGCAAATCCGCCGTTGTCGCATTGAAAGCCTTCCAATTCCTTCAGTGTTTTCTCCGTGATCTTTTTTAGGTCATCAGGTTTGATATCGGGAAGTTGGCAGGCATTGCCCAGTTCGGCTGTTAAGAGGAGAGCCAGAGAGCAGGAGGCTTTTTGTTCCGCACAACCATAAGGGTATTCGACGAGGTAGCGAGCGCCTTCGCCGAGTCCGACCATGGCCGTCGACGCGAGCTCGACATGCAGGCCTCCAAGATTCCGGACGACTCCAGGTGGCAGTGTCACTGTCTCCTTGGCGTCAGGTGCTGCTGTACCGTAGGCCGCGACGACTTCAGGAGATGAGAGAAGTCGCACTGGCAGAGCCAGTTCAAAGGAGTCTTCTTCGCCGCGGAGCTTGGCAGACATCAAGAGGCGTGCCATACCGACCGATTTTGCTTCGACATGGAATCGGACCTCGGACGTCCCTTGTGCTTCCATGTTCACGCTCTGAATACCCGAGTCCGTTACGCGGAGGATGGATGGATCAAGGCTCTTCATTGTCACCATCGCCGTGCCCTTATCTTTGAGAAGGCTGTGAACGACGGCCCCGAAGTAGGCTTTATCATCGAGCGCAAGGAATCGCGGGAAAGCGGGTGTCATCAGCACAGGCTTGCTGAGCCGGATTTCTTTCTCGCCCCAACCAAAACGATGTGACTTATCATTGATGACGGCCATGATGCGGAAAGTGGTGAGGGACTCCGGGAGCTTCTGCTTTGTCGTCAGCTTTCCATCTGCATCCGTGGCGGCCGATCCCAGCCAGAAGGCCAAGACGCGAAAGTCCTTTCGTACCTTATTCTCAGCCCCTTCTTCGTATCCGCCTCCTCCTCCTTCTTCCGCGCCCTTTGGCGTGATAACCCGGCGGCTGATGATGCACTGCCTCGAATCGGAGTTCATGACCTGCAGGGCTTTTGCGACATAGACGGAATCGAGCACGTCCGGCGTCTTGTACCCTGTGAGACTCAGGACGCCGTAGTCGACAGCCCAGAGTGTCACTTCGCTTCTGGCCGGCTTTCCATCGCAGTCTTTTACCTGAACTGAGACGGTCGCGGTCTCGGCTGGACGATATTCTTCCTTGTCGGGTGTGACCTGCACACTGAGTCTCTTCCGGCCGTTTTCCACCTTCAGCTGGATGTAGCCCAGTTTGAATGCAGGTTTGCCCGGATCACTCCCGTCCTTTTCAATCGTCGTGCTGGACCGGCCTTTGATGAGCAGAACGGAGACGAAGAGGTTCGGAATTTCGGCTTCGGTGATTGGCACTTCGACTGTCTGTTGCGTCGATGACAACGCGAATTCGCGGTGTGTTCTGATGCCTTCCCGTTCAGTCGTCAGGACAGCCGTCGCCTTTTCCCAGGGCGATTTGATCATGATGCGAGCTGTTTCGCCCGGCTGGTATGTTTTCTTTTCGGGAACGAGATCAATGCGCGGATGATCAAATCGAGCCCAGGCGGTGTAGCCTTCGCCGAGCACATAGAAGTCAGTGTTCGATGTTGTCTGCCGTCCATCCGGATCACTCGCGGTGATGGACAACATGAAATATCCACCTTCCGGCAGCGGCACTTCAAGTGGCACTGGGGTCGTGGCCGTTGTCACATCGCCCCTCCATTTTTCCTTTTCGACACGCTGACTTTCCCAGTCATAAAATCCTTCGCCCTCGGATTGGCGAACGCTGTTCCACTGCACTTGAGAAAGGATGGCTGTGACTTTGATGCCCGATGCGACTTCGCCGCGCGGTGTCACCGCCACGACCTCAGTGTGCAATCCATTCTTCGAATCAACGAAGAAGTCCGGCCGCTTGAATCCCAGATACCATGGCGCCGGATGGATTGGCATTGATGCGCTCCCGGCGATGGTCTGGCGCGAAACATCGGTGACCGTGCCTTCAAGCGTGTAGGCATACGGATAGCCCGCCTTGATGTCCGTCGCCAGATCGATGCTGAACGTGCCGTCAGCATTAAGGACAGCGTCTTTCGACAAAATATCGATTTGTTCCGTTTTCGGGCCGGTTTCCCAGGCCTCTTTCAGGAATGCGTATTTTTCGGCAGGGAATCGATTTCGGACGGCGGTCGGGATGTCATCAAGGATTTTTTTGTAATAGGCCAGTTTGATGGATCTTCCGCTCATCGGCGCCCCGAAGAGATACCGGGCTGTGATGACTCCTCTGATGGAGGCTCCAGCCAAATCGTCAGGACCGCCAAGGTTGGCATCCACGCGGAAATCCGGTTTGCGATAGGCGGCGACGATAAAGCTGCCGTAGGAAGACCCCTGAATGTCGGCGACGGTTGCTTCGATGGAATAATTGCCTAGAGAACCGTCTTCCGGAAGCTTGCACGTCCAATCGGCAGTACCCCATTCGGAGAGCGACAATGTCCGCTTGTTGATCTCTTTGCCTTCAGCATCCGTGACGATGATGGTGGCCTTTGCTCCTGGAGCGAAGAGCTGAATTCCGGTCACAGTATCCTGTCGCAGGATGGCCTTGAAATGCACCTCCTCGCCCAATTTGTAAACGCCTCTGTCGGCGAACACAGTCCCACGGAGAACCGGCTTGGCCTCGTCAAGATCCACCGGAACATCAAAATCCCAACTTCGAATTCCCTCATTCCAATCGCTACAGAGATAGGCGAAGTCCTCGCCCTTGCGCGCCGTCACAACGAAGGCGAGCGTATAGGGAATTTCCCAGCGGTCCAGCTTCAGCCTGAGTCGCATGTCCGTGTTCTGTGCCATCGCCACACCGTTTTTGTCCGTTGTGCCTTTCCAAAAGACCTTGTTGTCCAAAGTCAGGATCGTCACCTCGGCGCCATCCACGGGCATGCCGTCGTCGAGGCGTGTGATCAGGATGAGCGTGTTCTGCGGGCTGTCCTTGACGCTGATGCCGAGATTGGTCACCTGGACGAGAGTCGTGTCGGGTTCTTGTTCGGGGCGATCACTGACAGGTATCGGCTTTTCTCCCTGAAGACCCGCCCAGACGAGACCCGTCCCGGCAGGCGGCAGGATTTTGGACAGGTTCAGACCGAACGATTGGATCACGTCGGGATCAGGCTTCAGCCGGCGTATGGTTGGCTGGACTGGAGGGAGCCTATTCTGATTCTCGGCATGTTCCAACTTGCCATCTGTCTTGAATTCAAGACTGTCAATTTTTAAAATAGTCGTGACAAGGTCCTCTGCTGTGATCGGCGCCGCCCACTGTTTGATGCTGGTGAGATTGCGCGAATAGAACGGAAGCTGTGGACCGCCGGATTTTTCCCAGACTCCATGGCCGGTTCCAAAGCTTGTGAACGCGCTCTTGTGCCAGTACTCGACTTGCCCGCACCAGGTATAACCAAGCGTCTGGCCGTCGATGGAGGTGAGGGTCTTATCAACCTTGAAAAAATATTTCCGGGCCGGCTTGATGGGAAATCCGAGCAGGTCCAGTGAGATGTTCATCGTCACGTTACGTTCGCCCTCTTCATTCCACTCCTCATGCTCCTCAATCTCCTTATCCGTGAGACTCTGCTTGGCTGTCGAAAGGGGCATTTCATGTTGCGGATCCGTGATATCGACAACGGACAGCTTGGAGAGGAGATCCTTCTGAGCCGGCGCATCGTTGAAGACGATGGCGTTGTAAAATTCAGTACTGCAATCTTTCGCGCAGTACAGCCCGTTGATGAAAAAGGCGGGTTCCATATTGAAGACATGTGTTTGCTCGGTACCGGGAGTGGAGTTGCCTTCGAGCCCGGGGAGCTTTGTGTCGAATGTGGCGAGAATCTGCGATTGAGGCGGAGGGGGTGTGGAAGTTTCGACAACGACAAGATCGCCGCCGGCGGGGAATTTTTCTTTATCCCACTCTTTGGCGATTTTATATGATACCGGCGACGTGGATTGAGTCGCAATTGTTGTTTGGGCCACCTTCTTCTGGAAGTCAACGTAGGCATCGGGGCTTTCGTTGGCTAACCGTTGCATCACGTTCTGTTGGATCTCAGGCGGCTTCCATTCATAGGCGTTGTACTGGAGTTTCAGATGCAGGGAGACAGCTTGCGGTGTCACTTTTTGGTTGAAACGGAAGGCGAGGACTGCCGGGGAGTCGAATCGCTTTGTCTTTCGATACCATTCGGCCTTGAGCAACCGGACCGTCGGCGTCGTGAAGCTGAACACATAGGGCTTGTCGAGTGACCGTCCGTCTAATGAGGTCGCAGCCGCATCCACCGTGATCTTGTATGTTGTGTTGTACGGCAGGCTGATGCCGTCGGCGGGAGTGAAAATGAGAAGCCGTGTGCCGGCCCAGCGGAAGGTACCGTTGATGGATGGGCTTATTTTAATGAAGGGCGCTTTCACAGGATCAGGAATACGACCCAGGGCGACCATGGATTCGGAGAACTGGACATGGATCTCATTGGCCTCTTCGATTTTTGCAATTTCGCCTTCGGGACCGGCTTGCACAACGCTCAGCCCGCCCTGCGCAGCGAAGGAAAGCACGGATGTCGATAGCCAGAATGCAGCGATCAGCAGCCGCCGGGCAAATCTCATTATCATGATTCTCTCCCTATGCGATGAAATGCCGGTTACTCGTGATGACATTGATCAAATTGATTTTACACAGGACTTTCGCGAGTTACAAACGGCGATGGCCGAACGACTCCCGTTCGCTTGCTAGAGTGCTCTTCATGTACTATCGTCGTGCCATATAATAAGCGAGCCTGTGGGCATGTTTCATTCAATACGAAAGAACAGAACGTGATGATCGGTTTACTTGCACGCACCAGACTGAGCACTCAATTGGCGCTTGCGATTGGTGCGGGGTTCGTTGTCGCAACGTCAGGGAATTTGTTCATCCCGAACAGATGGTGGTCATTGAGGAGGAGGCTCTGCATCAGCAAACGCTTGAGTTGCAGGTTCGGAATAAGGAGCTGGAGATAAGCTTTCTTAATCGAAGGCACATCGAGACAAGCCCTGGAATTCGGTCCGGCTCTTTATTTCTTTTTCTTTTTTTCGGGATTTTTCGGGAGCCAGCCATGGATGTCGAGCGCTTGCAGTATCCGTTCTTTGATCCGTGGACTTGTGTCCTCGTTGTTGGCGATCGAGAGAAAAGGCTCTTTCGCCCTCTGATCTCCTAATTTCGCGAGATAGTCGATGGCTGCCAGACGTATGGCGTCATCATAGGCTTCGAGGTACGGTAACGCCGCTTCGAGGCCGCTGGTGTCCTTGATCTCGGCCATGGCAGCCAACACCGGCGTGATCTGGTCGGGGCGTGCGGCATGAGGCCCGACATCGTGGAGGATCGCGATCAGCTCGTGGACAAGAGCATCGCCGCTCTGCATCCGGCGCAGACACTCGACAGCGAGTACCGCATCCGCTTCACGACGAATAAAGGATCTGATGCTGGGCATGGCTTTCGCGCCGAGCTGGACCAGGAGATCCTGCACATGTCGTTTCTCTTCACGGTCCTCGGCGATTTTGTCCGAGACCGCGAGAAACCGGCGAATCATCCCATAGACGGCATCATCGGTTGCGATCTCGGCGAGTTGGTCGGCCGCCGACCACCGTTCTTCACTCGGCCCATATCGATCGCATAATTTTCCTGTCAACGATTCCACTCGGCGTCGTTGACGTCCTTCAGAAGAAAAAAAATCCTTAATACCCATAACATAAACTCCAGCGTACGATATTAACACAATCCGGAATCTGCCGAACATTCGGGCAACGGTAGGAGTCCTGGTTGCAGAATCCTGCCGCTCACTCTATGACGAATCGCATGATCGGCCTCGTCTTCGAACGTCGGGCGACGTCTACAAACTTTGCCTGCCGAAAAGCCGATGCGAGCCCGGTCCAAGCGAACGCGTCAGGCATGAGGCCTTTGCGAGGCTCCATTGGGTATCCTTCGACGATCCTCGCGCCCATTTTTGCTGCATATTTCACTGCCGCTTTGATCAGTTCAACCTGCAGCCCTCTCTGCCGGTATGGCTTCGCCACAAAGAAGCACACAATTGACCAGACAGCGGCATCATCCACGCGGCGGAGAATGCGCGAGCGATCGAGGACTGGAAAGGCTTCTCGCGGAGCCACCGCGCACCATGCCACGGGCCGCTTGCCGGCAAAGGCTATGAGCCCTGGCGTTTCGCATGAGTCCACGATCTTTTTCATCGCCCTACGATTCCCCGGCCCTTTATTTTTGGTGAACTCGGCCCGTTTTAATTTCCACCACATGCACCAGCATCCTCCGCAAGCCCCGCGTTCTCCAAAAAGCTCGACGAAGTCCTGCCATCGTTCGGACGTCAGTGGCGCAATGTGGATATTAGTTGGCGAGAGATGTTGTGAATGTCTCATGATCGCCCCTTCGAAAGAGCGGCGGCAAGCCGGCCCAGCCAGAATCCGAGAAGTCCGCCGACAAGAAGATCGCTTGGGTAGTGAACACCCAGCTGCAGGCGGCTGAGTGCGATGAGGACAGCCCATGGAGTAAAGATATATCCCAACCACGCAATTCCCCAAAAGAACCCGGCATAGTAGAAGGAGAGCCATGCATGACCCGACGGATAGCTCGAGCTCGACGCCACCTCGCGGCTCTTGCCGCCTGTTTCATAGTCGCCCGTTTTGCTGTCATGGATTCGAGCGTCCGGCATCGTCACAAAGGGCCGATCCAGATGAGCGAGGCGTTTGACCGGCGTGGACAGGAAGAAGCTGAGTCCAAAAAAGAGAATGAAAACACCGGCTCGCCGCCATTGCTTCATGACAAGCAAGACGATGAGAACGATTGTTGTCAGATAATAAAAAATATCAAAGTTGCTGAGGGCCGGCATGATGTGGTCAAAGAATGGATTGGCGAGCCCATGATTGATCGCTCGGAACACCGCTGCATCAAGAACTCCGAAGAGAGGAGCTCCCGTCAGCCGCACTTTGATGGCGCCTGCTATAAGCACGACAAGTGCAGCCACTCCGAGCCAGATGATGACTCGCCATTTCTTCTTCACGGATATCTTTGTGCCGGCAGATGTCATCGGGCCTCCTCGCCATCAGCTCCCAGCCTATTGAGGGGGCTTGGCACTGAAATAAGACTCAGTCGCTTTGTTCTGATTGCACGAAATAAATATTCTGTTTCGCGGGATCCACTTTCGGGGTGGCATTGTCGACCTCTTTGAATGCCATGGAGGGTGAGAATCAAAACGAGGGAGGATCGGGGTGCTCTTACTCTCATATGTCGGTCGATTCTAACATATTGATAAAGGCTGGAGAATGGCAGCCGCCTGGTGCGTCGAGCCCGCGCCAAAACCGGCAATAATGCGCCGATTTAGCAAAGAAAAATGTAAATAATTCTGGAAGCGGCTTGATTGAGGTTTTCCTTTTTGGCTTTTTACTTCGACTTCACCAATTTAGAATATCTCGATGAGGCACCGGCCTGGCTTTGCCGGGACACTGCTCGGTGCATATTTATTGGAAGCGACCCTTGACGGCCAGACAACCATTTCCCCGGCTTTTTCGTCATATATAGTGAATGCGGACCAGAACAGACCGAATGAGGCGGCCGGAAGCAGAGAAGGGAATTCAGCCAGGGAGCAACGGATGGAATTAGCCACCGATACTTTGGTTGAGTTCATCCGGCGCAGTCGGAAAGGAGATGCGACGGCAATGGAAGCCATTTATACCAAATTTAAAACCCCTATTTTCAATCTAGCCCTGCGTCATACAAATTGTACATCGGCTGCCGAAGACATCCTCCACGATACATTCGTCCGCGTTCTCAGTCATCTTGGTACGCTTGAGAAAGAGGAAGCATTTGTGGGATGGCTCTACCGGATCGCCATCAACACAATTTTCAGCTACCTGCGAGGAAAGAAGTTCTCTCGCGAAAAAACACAATCCCTCGACGACCTTGATGGCACGCGGTCCGAGCCGTCCGTGGCTCCTTCGGCTCAACTCATCGGCGGCCCTCTGGAAAAGGCAATCAGAGAACTGCCCGCGAAGATGAGAACCGTCCTTCTATTACATGATATGCAGGATTTCAAGCATGAAGAGATCGCCCATGTGCTCGGATGTTCCGTCGGAACATCCAAGTCGCAGCTCTTCAAGGCCAGGCAAAGGCTACGCACTTTTCTGACCAGCCCGGACGAATCCAAGGGGAAAAATGATGCGGTGTAAAACGTCACGTAAATTGATGAGTGATCAGATTGATCATAGCCTTAAGGACAGGCACATACATCGTCTGGAACAACACATGGGAGGCTGCCCGGAGTGTCGGTCTTTCTTTGACGACCTCTTAAAAATCAAGGCTGAAACTCGATCACAGATCCTGGTCGAGCCGCTGGACGATGTCTGGGCTCGAATACAAGCCAGCCTGAAAGAGAAGACGAACCCAGCTCGACCAAGCGTTGCTGCCAAAGGCTCTGGGTGGAGAATGTTTCTTGCTCCGATGCAACTCCGATACGCTGCCGGCGCTGCGATGCTGTTAATCGTGGCTGTGACGGTCTTTTTTCTATGGTCCAGATATAGCGCTCATGAAATGAACGATCCTCAGCGCCGGCAGCAGGCTTACGCTCTGTCCAAACTCACAGAAGCCAAGCAACACTACGAACTTGCCTTGAAGGCGCTCGACGAAGCCGCTCACTCCGGCGAGATCGACGCAGATCCAAAGGTGGTTGAGGTCTTCACGAAGAATCTGGCACTCATCGATTCAATGATTCAAACCTGCGAGAAGACGACACGCGAGCATCCCGATAACATCGAATCTCGGCATTTCCTACTGGCTGCCTATGAAAGCAAACTGAAACTGCTTGTTGAAATGGCGCAACTGAGTGCAGTGTCCCAATAGGCACTTGACATATTGATAAAAGACAAATCGTCATTAATTATGGAGGGCACGATGACAAACATCAAAAGAACCACTCACACAATGGCCGCCCTGGCATGCCTGGTCCTTTTCATTGGACTAAGCCCGGTCGGCTACCTCTTCGGGCACGATGGGTACGAAGAGCCGTTCTCGAAGACCGTCTCTGTCTCTTCGGGGGCTGTCAAGCTCGTCCTGCGGAATGTCTCGGGGGACATCGATGTGAAAACCTGGAATCGCTCCGAAATCAAAATCGAGGCAACGAAACGATCGAGTGCATCAGCGCAATCCGAGGCGAAAGAGAATGCCGCCCTTGTGAAGATCGAAGTCACACAGGAAGACCACACCGTCAGGATCGAGACTAAATATCCCGAGTCATCCCATTCCTGGTTTTCAAAATCGAAATCAATTGATGTCTCGGTTGATTACACACTGACGATTCCCGACAGCGCTTCTACCGATATTCACTCGGTCAGCGGTAACATCGATATCTCAAATTGTGAAGGAGAATCGTGGCTCGAAACCGTCAGTGGCGATGTCAAGGCGACGGCAGTGGGTGGCCACATCAGAGCCAAGTCAATCAGTGGCCTTGTCGATGTATCGGATGCACGGCAAGGGGCTGATTGCGAAAGCATCAGTGGAAATGTGACTGTACGCCAAGTCGGCGGCGATACGCGTGCCAAGGCCATTTCAGGCGATGTCACTGTCGAACATAGTAAGGGATCGGTCACGGCTGAGTCGTTGAGCGGGAATGTCGTTGTTTATGAGCGGCCTGATGCGGGGTTCGACTTCGAAGCATCCACCTTCAGCGGCGACATCAACACGGAATTCGAGCTGCGAGTGTTGGGTCACCAGGAACATCATGAGCTGCGAGGGAGCATCAACGGCGGCGGAAAAAGTATCAATGTGAAATGCTTCAGCGGTAATGTCGATTTGAAAAAGAAATAGCTGCAAGCCGCGACAGCGAGGATCACCGAGTCGGGGAAAGGCCGGGCCTCTTTGGGCTGCTTCCCGACTCTTTTTGCTTTTCCGCCGCCGAAGCGCCATGGCCCTGCGGTGGCTCAATATCGCAGCAGCGAGATCATATTGGTCCCAATGCCACGCCAAAGCCGGCATGAATGGATAGTGTTTGTCCGGTTCAGCTCGTCGCACAAGGCAGCAATGGCCCTCGTGCGGTGTGCGGAGCTTTGCGGGGCGATGTTTACGCGCAACTCTATTTTGGTCACATCGAGATTCGCCAAAGAGGCAAGTGCAGTCTGGATGAGCGTCCGATCGATGATACGCCCGTACTTGCATCGACAATCATCGATGCAATCATACCATACGAATCCATTCCCGCCGTCCAACACATAGAACCGGAGGGTCGCCGATCTATGTTCACAAGAAGCATAGCCTCCTGCAGGTACTTGTGAAGCAGCGGCGAGAAGAAACGAAGCATGCACGACCCGCCGGCCGATTGTTTGATTCGCGGGGAGGGCAGGCTGCCCTACTATCGATATGCTAATAGCATATGGTGTCGTTCATTATCTTTCTCAGGTAAGCCACTATCCACTCCAATGGGGGCTGTGATTCACCGATGATTGTTTGTTGCGGACATGAGGAGGGATGTCAGTTTGGTTCTGTGTGGTGCCCGTCGTGCTGATGATTTTGGCAGCGCGGTCCAACCTATTGAAAACTTGGTGCGCCCGGAGAGGCTCGAACTCCCGACCTTCTGATTCGTAGTC
>CAIWXX010000011.1 GCA_903916735.1 uncultured Acidobacteriota bacterium | reverse complement strand
TCCAATATTGATGGAGTTTTCCATCTTTCATTCTCTTCTTTGCCCGTAGGAACATGCTCGCAGTGTCCCACGGCCACAAACCACAATCAAGAGGGTAGGTCGGCACTACAAGCGCTTTTGCATTCTTCTTTGCAGTTCAATGTGCACAGGCTCTTCTAATCCGCCGTACGTTACCAGAAAAATAATTGAATTTCGGCCGCCGGCGTCGCCAGTTGCGGAAGTCGGGATAGTGGCCGAGCTGCGCTCGTGGCTGCCCCCTGAGATAGGCGGAGTACTCTGGGTAAGCATGATGACTCCCTGCACGGGAATGTATGTGCCCTGGTACATCGGGACGCGCAGATTCCCCAAACCTTACCAGACAGGGACAAATGTGCCCGGGCCGGGGTCAGCGTATTGGAGCATCAACCGACTCGCAGCCTTCGCCGATGAATCTTACAAGGATCGAATCGGGAGTATCGCGGGGAGATGGGCTACGGCTGAATAGAGATTGCTCGATAGACAGCAAGACATCGATGCGATCGCCGAGTGTATATACGAGCGCAGCAGTGCGGAGGCCGCGCGATACCTGACCGAGTATTCATGCAAGGCAGCAAAGACTGCTTATCGGAAAGCGAATGCTATGGTTTTGAGACGGACCACGGACAATCTTCAGGCATCTCGGTAGTCAATCACGCGGCTTCATCCCCCGGTCGTGTCGTGGGGGTACGAATTGGCTCTTCAGCCGTTTATCCCAAATCGCCTGCTGTCAAAGCGGAGGCTGCCACAGGATGGTATTCGCCACGGCCCCAAAGTTTGTGCCATCCTTGGTGCCGCCTGTAATCAGGATTCGTCCATCCTTCAGCAATGACTGGGCGCAGGAGCTCAGGAAGTAGCTGGGAGCAAACTGGCCGGGCTCCTCGCTGAGCACAAGGGTTGTCAGGTCGAGGCTGTACAAAACGAGTTTGGGCTTGCTGGAAGAGGACGTCAGAATTCCGATGAGATAGGCCTTTTTATTTTCATTGTTCACAAGTGGCGCCCATGGAAATGCCAGTTGTTCCGGGCCTGGCGTGTCGCTGATTGCTGGCAGCACAACGAACACCTTCTTCGCCGGATCAAACGCGACGAGCATCCAGTTGTCAACACCATCAACAATTTTGTGCGCGATGAGCAGGTATCTGCCATCCGTCATTTTCTGATCGTCGATCACCCGCATGCACATCTGCTGGTTGATGTACCATCCGGTTTCTCCAGCAATCAGAGTGTTCCTGAGAACCCGGAATTTGTTCGTGGCGGGATCGTATAGCTCGATGCTCTCGACATATGCCGGATCAGCTTGCGGCCCCATTCCGCCTACCACGACGGCCTTCCCGTCTTTGGCCGGAATCGCAATTGCATTAGCCCTGTGTACTTTCAGCGGGCCTGTTGCAGAGAAACTTCCGGTTGCGGGGTCGTAAATCTCACCATAAGTGTGTGCGTCATTGTGTATCCACCAAGCGCCGGCAATGAGAACCTTGCCGCTATTGAGAGTCGCCGATGCAGCCCCGCAGCGGAATCTAACCATGTTGCCGGTCGCAGCAAATGACTTGGTAGTGGGATTAAAAATCTCGGATGTCGCATAAGCCGGCACACCCGAGTTTGCCGCGCCGCCTGCCAGAAGGTATCGCCCATCCTGCAGCCTGGCAAAAGCCGGCATGTCGTGAGTATATTTCATCGTCAAAGCAGAAAAAGTCCCGGTCGACGGCGACCACATGTCGGCGGTCTTGAGCGCCACGAACCCCTTCCCATGGCCACCGAAGGCAATTGCGCTTCTGTTCGGGAGGGTCGCCTGCCAGTGCCCCATGCGAGTCGATTTCATCGATGGCCCTTTGGCGAATCCCAGATCCCATGAGCTGGGAATGAACAGGGACTGAGCGCCGACCTGCATTGAAGTGACGACTGCGAGGCCGATCATGCTGGTCCAAAGAAACACCGAGCGGCTGCTAATCTTCATCAGGATTCCTCCAGGCTGACTTCATTGTCGATGTCGTTCGGTCCCATTGTACGATGTAGATGCGAAAAGTAAAATTGCCGGCATCTCCGCCTTCTGAATCAAGTTACCCATTTTGCAGCTGCTTGCGTAAAACATCCTCGCAGTAGCCACCGTGCGCCTCTTCCTATCATTATTGCTAATGGCTAATTGCATCCCATTCGTTGACACGTAGGAAGGCATAGCCTAGCGCATGTTTGCGAATTTGGCATGTAACGGCTTGAAAAATCTCAATTATTTTTCCGAGTTGGTCACTACATAATGGTTTTGTGGGTTTCAGGCGGCATTGGTGGATCGAGTTTAGTGATGCCGAGGATCTTGAGGATATGTGCAGCGTTTTGCGAGCCTCGGGTG
>CAIWXX010000010.1 GCA_903916735.1 uncultured Acidobacteriota bacterium | reverse complement strand
AGCGAACAATACCGCCGATATGTGGAGGCCGGCAAGGGAGAGAGACTGATCAGTCCGTTTGAGAGGGCGATCGCCGGAATGGTACTGGGAACTGAGGAGTTTGTGAGGCACATTGGCAGAATAGTGAAAGCGAAGGAAGACCATGGGGATCAACCTGCCCTAAGGGCGCTTCGGCGGGAGTGTACGGCCGATCCGCACACAGTAGAAGAGCTGGTGGAGAGGCTTTTCTCAGATTCGGGTCGAGCCCGTCGAAGAAGACTGCAGCTATTCGCTCTGCGGAAATACTCCAAGCTCCGCCCGACTGAGATAGCGCGCCGATACGAACGACGACCCTCGGCCGTCACCATGGCGGTAAAGGAACTGGAAACAGATGCAGAGCACGACCCCGATTTCCGGGCTCGCCTGGATCGTCTCGATAAAATGATACGTCATGAAAATGAAAAATGAAAACACGGTCCCGGGCAGTGCCCGCCTTACCGGCTGTTGAATATGACATACCTGGGTACGATGCTGTCACCAGAGGAACTGCCTTGGAGCGTGAACCCGGTGGCTATCCATTGTTGGGTGCTCGTCGGCATGTATGGTCTCACTCGCACGTAGTCGCCCCATTTGGGTTCGCCCGGACCGCTCGTCCCATTCGCCGTCGACAACAGCACTCCCCAACTTGAGCCGTCGGTGCTGACGCCGATAGCATGGCTCGGATAATAGGGTCCACCCCCGAAGAAGATGGAGATACCAAGATTGCCGGCCGAGTTCGGGGCGACATGTGCGTACTGGAATGCATATTTGCTGTTCCAGATTGCAGGCCTGCCGATGTACGTCATGTCGCTCACCCTGAACGTCGCAGCATTGACATACGGGAACGGGAAGCCGGAGCTCTTGCCGGCATTCCACATGAACCCGATAACACCATTGGCGACCCACCCCGATAGCAGGCGGCTGTCGCTGCGCCCGCACCAGTTCTTTTTGTCCGGGCCGGGGCACTTCCCGTTCTTTGTTAAGTATGTGTACGCCGGCACGCTTCGATCGTAGTGGGTGACGTTGGTCGAGTTTTCGGGCCAGGCATATATTGTGAGCATGCTGTTTGACACGTGTGTGCCCCAGTACATCGTGTTCGTTGCGCCCATGACGGGCGTATAAGTGGAGTGGCCCTCCCCCGCCATATAGTCATAATTGAAGCTCCCATGCTGTTTGAGCCCCTGCAGCGGCATCCGCAAGATCGCAGGCCGCGTAAAATCGCCGGCTGCATTGAACATGTTGGTGCAGATGTACAGGTAGTTGTCGGTGAGCCCGATTTGCGGGTAGTCCCACCACTCGCCTGCCCAGTCGGAATTAGTGTCAGTGGGGCTGATGTTGTAGAAGGCCCATGTCTTGCCGTTGTTGTTAGAAACGCCGAGGCGGAAATAGTTTTCGCCGGACCCATCAGCAACCCCCTGCCTGTACCAGAGGAAAATTTTGTATTTCGGCGAATAGATGACATCCTGATCGCAGCAGAAATTGTCGAAATCATTCCAAGGGCTCGCAAACGTGTAAGAACCACCCGCGTTGGTGGAACGGACAGCGTACCAGTTGCCCGTATAGAACAGAGTGTTGCCGTTGTTGGCCACTGATGGTTCGTCGACAAGGCTTGTGTAGCCCGATGGCATGCTGAAAACCGACGCATTCTTTACGATATTCACCGTGGTCGGCTGCCGCATTTGCGCGATTTCAGTTTCGGGCGTCTGCGGCGGTTCAGGCACAGCATCAACAGGGATCGCCGGACCCATCGAATCGGCTTCCTCGATATTCTTCTCGCGATCCGCCGGTGGCAGCGGCGGCGTGGCTTGATAACGTATTTCCTGGATGACAGGTGCATGCGCACGCGCGACACGCGTGGCCACTTGCCCCGACGATTCGGGCCGCTTATTAGCCGTAATAATCGGGTCATCCCCCATCGCGGTCGGCGCGATAACCAGCAGCGAGATTGCCACCAGGGGCAACCCGCAAAGCACCAATATCTTTCTCAATAGCCCTGTTTTCATCTGCATCCTCCTGGCTTCCACGCAAGAAGCCTGCTCCAGTCCACTTCGATCACCGGCGGATCATATTATCTATGCTGTGATAGAACCAAAATCCATCGTAAGACCATTGCCACTGATAGTAAATAGATCAGCCCAAATATAAGCACTTGCGACGGCGAAGTCAACCTATCGTGCCTGAGCCAGCAGCATCGCAGCCAGGCACGCGCCTCACCTATGTAAACACAAACCATTTCGATGGGTCATGAAATGACCGGTGTAGAAAGGGGTCCAAATAATATGACGGGGCGAAGCGCCTTGTCCGCCTGTTCAGTTAGCCTTCCCTGATGTACCAAAAAAGCAATGTATTATGTCTAGGCTTACATGATTAGCTGGAAGGTGTCCATGAAATACCTGATCTCTCTTTCTCCAATTTCCCTGATCATATTTCTTCAAAGGTGGGGAAATCCAGCCAAATGTATCGGACTGTGTCTTCAAGTTTTCAATTTTCTAGTCTCAAGCCTATGCGTAACCTCCGTATGGAGTGCATCGGAAGCCGAGCAGCCTAACCGCTACCCGGGGCTCATCAGCAACTACTGAATCTCGCATAATCCAATGACAAACTGATCAAGAAGAAAGACCAGCATGCTTCAAGAAAGCAAGTGGCAATTGGTGAGACCCCCGGACCCGGCGCATGCCTGCGCGACATGCTGATGCAGCTTGCCCAAGGTTATTTGCGCAAAGATTGACCAGTTCTTGACCTTTGACATTGCCCCACAGTGACTCCACTGGGTTTAAATCCGGCGCGTAGCCGGGTAGTCTTACCACTGAAAGCTACTTGGCCTGGTTGCGTAGATACTCAGACATGACACGACTCTTGTGCGCAGGAAGTCCGTCCCAGATCAAGGTTGCCCTATCGTCCCGCATGTGCCGTTTGCGGTCTCTCAGAAAAACGATGAGGCTTCCAGGATTGCAGCTGTCAGGCTTCATTTGGAACCAGAGTCGTGAGCGCCTGCCATCCCACCGGTAGCCTAGCGCGACACAGATGGACATCTTCTTCCAGTTGAAGGCATGAATCAGGACCGGCGTTTGGCCTCGCGGGGCCCAGAGGACGCTCTGAGATACCACTCTCATCCTGGAGGATGATCCAGGCTTTCCGGTGACGAGCGCTTTTTTTTCTGCGGGCCATGTCTCTCGCACCCATCGCTGGATTGCTTCCTCATTCCGCTCCTTCGCACGCTTGGCTGGTCGCTGCAGTGTCCACCTCATTGCTCGGAGGATTCTCCAGACGTGGCCGGGATGATACTGAAATCCAGTTCGCCGGCAAAATCCTGGCGAGCATCAAGTTCGTTTTCGAAGTTCTCCGACTCCCAGTGCGTCCGCCTCCTGCCTTCTCCGCTCCAGCCGCGCGGCGATCGGGACGATGGCTCCAGCTCAGATGCCTTCTGCTTCTAGTATAGCGTTTCTTTAATACATTTACACATCAGGCAAGCAAAAGATCAAATTTTTTCCACCGATGAACGACGGGAGCAGCATTGATTTCCGAAATCCCCAATAGGATTCTTACTTTGAGTTCCGCTTTGGATTTGACCCGAATCTGCCTCAAGAACGTGCGGGCCATTTTGCCGAAAAGAGTTTCTACCAGATTAAGCCAGGATCCATGCTTGGGAGTGTGCACATATTGGAAGCGATTAGGCCGGGTGGCCAGGTAAGTGCGCGTTTCCTTTGAGATGTGAGCCAAATGGTTATCCAAAATAATCCGGATAGTTACTCCTGCCGGATAATGGGCGTCTAAATCTTTGAGTAGCGCAATAAACTCCCGGCTGCGATGTCGTCCCTCCACTCGGGCTACAACATGACCGTCATGTAAATCCAGTGAAGCCAGGATGAAAACCGTGCCATGCCTTTTGTATTCATGATCCCGGCCTACGGTGGCGTATTTATTAGGCACCGGTGGTAAATCGGGTGCCGTGTTTTCAATGGCCTGCACTCCAGGTTTTTCGTCAATGGACACGGTGATAACCGTAGGTTCCGCTCCACCGTTTGCTGTGCCCATGGCTTGATTTTGCAACATGACCTCTTGATAAACCAGGAGGACTTCCTTCATTTTGAATTCAAATTCCAGGTCACGTCGTTCTAAGTAATACTTCACTTTATGAGGTTGCAGTTGTTGCTCCACTAAAATTTTTTGCACGGTGGATTTGGCGGCGCGTACCAAACTGGGATGACCCGCAGCTTGTGCATGTTGGCGCACGTGCGCCGCCAACGCTTTTCGCGTCCACAATTCGGCAGCATAACCAAGGTCTTTGGGCTTGGTGCATGCCAGATGCACTACCCATGCTTTGTCGCCACTGTTGATAACCGGTTCTTTGGGCCGATGAAACGTATCTTTGAGGCCAGCTTCCATTCCCATCTCCAAGGCCTTATGCAAACAATGGTATATGGTGACACGACTGATTTTCAAGGCTCTCTGGATGGTAGTAGGGTGGTTACCAGCGTGGTATTGCATGAGTATACGGGCCCGCTCGACTTCTCGCACCGGGGCAGTTCGCGAAGTACTCAGGCTTTCAAGCCGTTGACATTCCTTCTGGGTCAGGACCAGCATAGGAAGTTTGCATTTCCCCGCCATGCCCCCATTTTTATCACAACCGCGGGCTATCTGTAAAGGTATTAATGATACTTTATACTAGTCAGCACGGCTCTTGACTCAACTCTCAAAATGCCTTATTTTGACCCCATGTTTTTGCTGCAAACCGCCAAAAACGTCTCCTCCTGGCACGCGTCCGTCATCTCCGGAGATGAGGGAAGGGTGCCAGGAGTGGTTCTGTTGTCCCTATATTACTACAGTTGTAGAGTTTTCGGTATCCGGTCGGAAAAGCAAACCCCTATAGCCTAACCGTAGGCAGCCATGCCCAATCTGACTCTGTCGATTTTGCCGGATACTTTTTCGATCTGCCGTTTGGATCCAAACGAGCGCATACCCGATTGGCTGGACGCTCACTCGTTCGTTTCGATCACGCGCACGGCCGACGAATTATCGATTGTGTGTTTGGACAAAGATGTTCCGGCTGAGATCAACGCCAGTCGTGGCTGGCGCTGCCTGAAAGTCGAAGGGCCGCTCGATCTATCGCTAACCGGTATCCTGACTTCGCTGGCAGTGCCGCTGGCCGAAGCGCGGATCGGTATCTTTGCCATCTCTACTTTCGATACCGATTATGTGTTGGTCAAAGAACAGGCTTTGGCGGATGCAATTGCAGTTTTAGAACAAGCCGGCCATAAGGTTCAGGCCTGAATTAATCTTTACCACGAAGTCGCCAACAAAAGTTGAAACTTCGTGCCCTGGTGCCGCCTGCCCTGCATCTGTTGGCAGTGTTGTTAAGGAAGTCAGGGTGCAGAGGATGAATATTTCAATCGAAGCGGATGCGTTTATCACGGGTGAGGAATGATAACGATGGCACGACAAAACGTATCTTCAGGCTCGCCGTATGAGCCGATCCTGGGCATTTCGCGCGCTGTGCGGATTGGCTACACGATCGCCGTAGCCGGCACCGCACCGATCGGTCCCGATGGCAAAACCGTCGCGCCGGGCGATGTCGCTGCGCAAGCGCGGCGCTGCATCGAGATCGCACGCATTGCATTGGAACAGTTAGGTGCGAGTCTGTTGGATGTGATCCGCACGCGCACGCTGCTCATGCGCATCGACGATTGGGAGGCGGTAGGCCGCGTGCATGGCGAGATCGACATCGGCGTGCATCAGGACGGCCTGGTGCACATTTCCGCGATGGCTGACAAGTTTGTCGATGATCCAAGGAAGATTGCCAAGACCGGCGATCTTGTGAAAGTGAAGGTTCTGGAAGTGGACCTGAAGCGGCGCCGTATCTCGCTCTCGATGCGCCTTGGTGAAGCACCCGGGGCAGAGAAATTGACTCCGCCGTCACAACGGAAGGAGTCACTGGAGAAGCAGCCGCCGAAACGCACGAAGGAAACCCCGCCTCAAACAGCAATGGCGGCGGCTTTTGCGAAACTGAAACTCGATCGCCAATCACCTGTTTCGAAGGCTTCTCTGCATTCGTCGTATCGCTCGAATTTCCGGGCCGAGACTTTTCGAGCACCGATAATTGCACGCGCACACAGGCAGTTCCCCGCTGGATCGGTGGTTCCTCACAAAGAGGGCACTCCTGTTGTAAAATCTGCAGAGGCGACGCGCCTGTTAAAAATTTCCGGACATCATCGGGAGGTGAAAATGAAAAAAATGGCTCCTCTGCTCATTCTGGTCTTTTGTGTAGGATTTTTTGCCTGCGGCCTGCGGCAGGAAAAAATCAAGACGATTCTCGAATCACCGGAATCATTTCAAGGGAGGATCGTCACTGTCGGCGGCAAAGCCGGCGGCGCCTTTAAGCTCCCCTTCATGTCCCAGGGGCTTTACATGATCGATGACGGCACGGGCAGCCTGACGGTCATCACGAAGAAGGGGCTGCCGGCAACGGGTGAGACGGTGACGGTTCGAGGCAAAATCCAATCGGCATTTCAAATTTTTGGAAAAACATACGGCATCGCCATCGTGGACGTTGAAGAGTAAAGAGCCTGCATTTTTCCTTATGGAGATTCTATCGGCCATTTCGGCATAAAATTCATGTGTTAATTGAAGACGAGCGGATCAATGATGCAATTCGCCCGGGTTGGACGGATTCACTTAAAGCCGGCTCCAAGAGCGGCGAAGGTTGACGGCTGAGCCTGTGATCATACGAAAGGGGAAAGGACGACTCCGTTGGATCTTTTTCACCTTTGCCGGTCTCATGACTATTCTCCTCGCCTTCACCGGATTCCTGCAGATTTCGCCTGTGCGACGTCAGATATGTGCATTGGCTCTCCGAGAATTGCATGACCGTTATGCCATCGAAGGGAACATCAACGATCTGAGCATCGAACCGTGGAGACTTGCCGCGACGCTATCCGGAGTCACCCTCGCGATCGCAAATCACGCGCCATTCGTGACGGTGGATCGAATCCATTGCCGGCTGCACTGGGCTGCGATGTTCAGGCATTTGTCACTCGAATCGCTTCAAATCAACCGGCTGTCCATCCATCTGATGCGTGATGACAATGGACGGCTGAATCTCCCAGCCATGCCGTCAGGCGGCAGTAGCGCCGTTTCGATAGGCCGCTTATCGGTGCGCGATGGATCGATTGACTACAAAGACTCTGTCGCAGGGTTCTCTGTTGAGGTCCGGAACGCAAACCTGGATCTGGCAACATCCTCTGCGCAGTCTGCTTTGCAGGGGCAACTTCGGATCGCGGAGCCGATTCGAGTGGTCCGAGGCGATCTCATCTCGCAATTCGTATTGGCACCAGTCCACATCGGCTACGGTGCGGAGGAGGCATCATTCCAGGGTTTCGATCTGGACGGAGCAGAAGGGCATATTCGTGCGAGCGGCAAAGTCGAATCGCTGTCGGCACATCCCATTCTGGCGGTAAGGTTCGCGGGTGATGCGGATCTGGATCATGTATTACGCTGGATGCGTCAATCTCATGAGAGAGGCGACGGTGCGATCGCATTCAGTGGACGGCTGTCCGGCCCTGTATCACATCCCGAATTAAAACTGGAGCCATCGGGAAGCGCACTTCATTATGGCCACTTCACCGCCGAAAAATTCCAGATAAAGTGCGCTATTAATTCTGAGAAGGTGACGGTCGAAGCACTCGCAGTCAATACCGCCGGAGGCCAACTGACGGGTCATGGAAAATTCATGTTACAGCAAAGTCAGCAGGCGGGAGATGTTGATTTACAGTGGGCCGGTCTTGATATGGCAACACTCGCGGGTCTCGCCGGAATTCGCATTGAGTCCGACCTCTTCCTAGCCGGGAGCCTACGAGCGTCATGGCATGACTCGAAATTATCGACGCTGGAATTGGGCATCGAGAATCGCACGCTTTCCGGAACTCGAACTCATGGCCGTCTGAACGGCCTGACGGCTTTAGTAGCCCACGCCGGGCAATGGAAGATGGTCATCGATCAGAGCCTTGGTGCTTCGGTGAAAGTCAATGCGACGGCTTCTGGCCGGCTTCACGACAGCGGCATCAAGGATTGCACAATCAGCGGAAATGTGAAAGTCCTCGCAGAGGACGCGCAGGCATCATCTCAGTTGCTCCAACATCTTTTTGGAACAACCGGAAGAATTGGGTCCTCAAGGGCGGCTGCCAGGGCGAACATCGTGTTGGAAGGCACGTTCGGCGATCCGCGAGCGAAAGGGATCATCGACGGATCGTTTCAATATAGGACCTTGCCGCGTTATCAGATTCGGATGCAATTCGAGGCAGACAAAAGAGTCATCGCCTTGCAGAACATCTCAGCTATTGGAGAAAGGTCATCTTTTCAGGCAGACGGACGATGTGACCTGATGCGTCGAATCGTCGAAGGCAATTTTGAAGTCGATGCAATGAACATCGAAGAGTACCGTGAGTTGCTACCGAGCATCCTGCAAGCGTCAGGATCAGCAGTCATCAGCGGCGCCATCAGGGGCCGGGTTGATCGCCCGGCAATCAACGCGTCCATCATCGGAAAAGATCTGACCTGTGCCGGTCAGGAATTCGCCGATCTTTCAGCATCGGTCCGCTATGAGTCAGGCGTTCTCTTTGTCGATGACGCCGATCTCAACCAGCCGGGTGGAAGTCTTCACATCCGAGGGAGCGTTTCCCCGGCATTAAAGACGTTTTTGATGCGAGCGATCGCGCAAAATATTTCTCTCCATCAGTCGCCGACGCTCCCGGTCCAGGGCAATTGTGATTTCGATATCGAGGGAAATGGAACTTTTGCTCACCCGACCAGCGTCGGATGGATCTCGGCCTCATCCGTGCACTGGGCTGATCATCATATCGGGGATGTTCGAGCGAATTTTTGTTTGCGGGACAACGCCATGACCCTTGATGCGACAGCGCCCGAATTATCTCTAGTAACGAAGACCAACATCATAATTGACCCTCCCTTTTCATATACCGCGACGGCATCAATCGAGCAGGCTCAATTGGGACGTTGGATATCGAACCAAGAGGACCCTCTATTTCCAATCCGCGTGCCGGTCGAAGGGATCGTCACCATGAATGTCATGTCCGAAGGCGGTCTTTCCAAGATATCGGATTCGTCAGTAAGGCTATCCCTCGAAAAACTCGATGGACGGATTGAGGACTCATCTTTGCGACTTGCGCGACCCGCTATCATCAGCTATTCCCCAGCGGATATCATCATTGATCAGATCGATGTTCAGATGGGCGGGTCTACGCTGCATGTGGCTGGAGCTCTACGAGGCCACAACGCAGGGCAAATTGGTGCCTCAATCGACGGCGATCTTGCGGACCTTGTTCCGGTCGCCCGTGTCATTCTTTCTCTCACGAACGAAGACACCGCTGTGTATCGGCCTCTGGATCTCAGTGGCCGGTTTTTCGCAAAACTCTCCGCCATCGGCACGCGCGATCATATGCGGCTTTCGAGTGCGATCGATGTCTCCGATGGGTGCTTCACGCCGGGCGTTTTTCCAGCCGCCACCAACATCAACATGCATGCAGACTGCGACCAGGACGGGCTGGATCTGCAAATGCTGAGCGGTGAGTGGGTCGGAACTCCTTTTTTGTGTTCAGGGTTTCTGCCGGCATCAGCAATCGCCGATGCCGTGCCGGATCGCTATCGAAGCATCATCGCATCGCGCGGAGGATCATCGGACAGAGCGTTTCTCACAGGAAGGCTCGACGGCGTCACACTCGGGTCTGTGGCCTCATTTCTTTCGTCCGGAGTCGGTTCATCGCTCAATCTGAAGACTGATGTATCATTCAATTTTGAAGCCGATTCATTGAAAGTGTCGGCGCTCCGTGGCGACATTCGTTGTGACAGTTTGGAAGGGAAAGCGGCCGGCATTTCATTCACACAGCAGGTCCCGACTAATCTCCACATTGAAAATGGATTCCTGAAAATCGACGAGTTGGATTGGAGTGACCGCTCCCGAAAGAAGAACAAGCTGACGGCAAGAGGCGGCTTTCAGCTAACGGGTGACCACGCGCTGGACCTCTCTCTTAATGCGGATGTGGATCTCCGCCTCCTCGGCGTTTTCACGCCTGATTTTCCGGCGGCGGGCCGGGCTCTTCTCGACGCCAACATCGCCGGGGCACTATCCCATCCGCAGATGGATGGACGTGTCGTTTTACAGAACGCGGAAATGAGTTTCCCTGGGATGGGACTGGCTTTTTCCGAATTGAACGGCAACATCCGGCTCTCAAGCGACCGGTTCGAAACATCGGGAATACAGGGTATCGCGAATGGAGGCATGGTGACACTGGCGGGCGGCCTCCGGTTCTCAGAGTGGCATGTTGCGGAGAGCTCACTGGTTTTCAGCGGCCGGAATATCGAGATGGATTTTCCGCGAGGCCTTCGTAGCGAGGTCAATGCCGACCTGGCTCTGACGGCAAACCGTGGCGCGACATCACTCTCCGGCTCCATTCTTGTGTTACAGGGCGCTTATCGCGACCCATTGATTCTCACGGCGTCTCTTCTTTCTGCCTTTCAAAAGTCCAACACGCCGCGCCCTCATAAACAACAACTGTCTCCGGCCCTCCCGCCCCTTCGATATAACATTACAATCAAATCCGCAAATAATGTGATCATCGATAACAACTATGGCCGCCTGTCGCTCGGGGGCGCGCTCCGGCTAACAGGAACGACGGCCGAACCAGGGATGGTCGGTCAGCTCGCGGTGCAGCCCGGGGGCCTGATATCTTTCGCCGGGAACTCGTTTCGGATCGAGCGTGGATCGCTCGACTTCTCGAACCCGACTCAAATGGAACCTCAATTAAGGGTGATCGCGAAGACGAGGGTTTCAGGGTA
The DNA here is from genome assembly GCA_903916735.1 of uncultured Acidobacteriota bacterium. Lineage (GTDB taxonomy): Bacteria > Acidobacteriota > CAIWXX01 > CAIWXX01 > CAIWXX01 > CAIWXX01. The sequence goes on along the minus strand of CAIWXX010000010.1, from coordinate 82,173 downwards.
TGACATCACAATCGTCATGAAGCACGATACCGGCGGATTTGAAACACGCCTGTTTTCCAGTCCGCCTCTGCCGCCAAGCGACATTGAATCACTGCTCGTCTCCGGCCGCACAGTGCGCGAAGCTGAATCATCAACTGCTCCTCGCTCCGAACAGATCGCACAGGCCCTGTCGAGTGATCTCCTGAGCACTCTGGGGCGGGCAATTGGATTTGACAGTGTCCGGGTCGAACGCGCGGGGACGTATTCGGATATCTCTTTTGATCCGATATTGGTCGCCGGGGACACCGACCCCGGATCACGCCTCACATTCACAAAAAGTTTCGATCGCTTTCGGCTGATTTACTCACAGAATCTTAAAAACAGCGGGCAATATACCTGGATCGTTCAATACAACCCGATCCACAACATGGAATTGCGCGCCGTCAAACAGGACGACAACAGCCGTTCTTACGAGCTGAGCCATGACCTCTCATTCGGAGGCGGCCGGACGCCAGAAAAGAAGGCCAACGCGCCTATCCGGAAACCACTCCAACCACGAGTCTGGCTCGTGGTCTTCACAGGAGAGAACGCCCAGAAGGGGTGTGATTTGCTCCACATCATTAAGATGAAAACCGGCAATCGCTTCAATTTTGAACGGTTGCAAAAGGATCGCGAAAGACTTCTGAAGTATTTTCATCGGCTCGGTTATCTGGAGGCGCGAGTCACAACCAGACAGAGCGCACAAAACTCCGATACGAAAGTCTCACTTGAATTCGTAATCTATCGCGGGCCGAAAACAATTCTGCTCTCCGATGGATTCGCTCTGACGAGCAGCCTGCGAAAACTCCTGGAAGTATCCTGGACACAGTCGGTTTACGATGGATATTTGATTGAAGAAATGCAGGAAATCATTCAATGGCACATGGTGCAGGATCATTATCTGAAGGCCGGCATCCAGGTCCAGTTGGAAAATGATGACGAGAAAAATGAAAAAAGGATCACACTTCATATTGTTCCCGGATCGCGCACACCGAAGTACCGATATGATTTTCATGGCGACATCATTTTCAAAGATGACGACCTTCGTAATTTTCTTCAAAAGAAGACCAGTTTCGCGGCAGCCTGGATCGGTCCATCGACGGTCGTCGAGATGCTTTTGGACAATTATCATGAGTCGGGGCGACTCGCGGCCACCGTCATCGCATCCGATCCGGTTTTTACAGGAGATACCGTTGCGCTGCCATTCATGATTAACAGCGGGCCGCTATACAGAATCGGTATCTTGAAAATGGACTGCGCGGACACAGGCTGGCCTTCCGATGTCTCCAAAGGAGTTGCTCTTCATGAAGGCGACGTCTTTTCTCCAACCACAACTGAAAATGCGCGAAAAACCCTGAACCAGAATTTCCGAAAAGCAGGTTTCAATGGCGTCATCGTGAGCCTGGCGAGCATGGTTCATGCCGATCGCGCGACGATTGATATCGCCCTGCGGGTCGTTCCCGGCCGCCAGCAGATCCTTCGAGAGATCCGGATTGCAGGGATAGAAACCGCTTCGGCAGGGATAGTCGCCAACGCTCTTCACCTGGATCTCGACAAGCCTGCGGATTATGACGAATGGAACCGTGCGCAGAGCCGGCTTTATGAGACCGGGGCCTTCAGCCGCGTCGACATCGCGCATGAGTCACTGACGCCGGAGAGCAGCCGGGAGATCGGAAAGGATCGCGAGAGTGCCGAGCCGGTCAGGGCTGTCGTAACGCTTGAAGAGGCTCCACTCTACACGCTTCGCTATGGCGCTCAGGTCGTCGATGCATTCGATACTCTGAATGAAACAGGGGGCAGCGGCACAGGCGTCGGCATCGTCGGAGATCTGTCGCGTCGGATTCTCTTCGGCAGGGCCATCACATCGGGTGTCTCTTTTCGCTACAATAAGTTCTATCAAACCTCTCGCGGCTACCTCTCATCTCCAACATTTTTTGGACTGCCGATTCGTACGAGTGCCTTCTTGGGCCGGTCGCACATGCATCTCTCCGATGAGACTGCTTCCATTGTCGGCAATCGGAACGATTTCACGGTGGAGGAACGCTTCCGCATCAGAAAGAGTGCACAACTCGCCTTCAGCTACAGCTTCCAACGATACAATGTCACGCTGAACGATCAGGATCCGGACGAGGCGATCCACGCACTCCTGGATCTGAACATCGGTCGCATCACGGGGACACTGGTACTGGATCATAGAAATGACCTCATCGACACGACACAGGGCTGGTTTCATTCAACTGATTTTGAAATCTCAGGCAAGGCTCTCGGCTCGTCAGGCCATCTCCTTGGTGAAGATTTGCCGCTTTCCTTCACAAAGTATCTGTTCCAGCAGTTTTATTATAAGCCGGTGCCGGGCCGTATCGTCCTTGCATCGGCAGCGCGTCTGGAAATCTCCAAGGGAGCGTGGCTGAACCTGCTCCTCACCGACAGGCTGCGCGCCGGCGGAGCCAACACCGTGAGAGGCTATAGCGAAAATTCCCTCGATATCAGGGATTTCGTCGGATTCTCAGGAGGCCGGACCGCTCTGCTCATCCTCAATCAGGAGATCCGATTCCCGATCTTTGGGATTTTCCGTGGCGGCGTTTTCTTCGATCACGGGAGTCTCTTCACGTGGCTTAATGGAAAATCGGAACACGCTGCGCGCTCCAGCACCGGCTTCGGCCTCCGTATCACCACTCCATTTCTTCTTCTGCGTATCGACTACGGAATCCCACTCAACCGTCAGCCAGGTGACCCGTTCGGCCGATGGTATTTCGCCATCGGACAGGCGTTCTGATATATGAATTGTTCAGTTGCAAGGGCCGGCTGATCGCCAATTTTTTCTCAGGACCCCCTATGCGTTTCAGCATCGAGAGGAGAGACATGATTAATGACCTGATAGCATCGTTGCTGGCAGGCATCATCCTGAATCCGGCCATTCCGGTTTATGGGGTCGCCGAACGCCAGGTGACCGTCGTCGTTCGAGGGAAGCCGCAAGTCGTGCATCTTTATGGACCAGCCTCAGGGCCGCCGGTTCTCGTGGCAAGCGGCGATGGAGGCTGGGTTCATCTGGGTGTGCACGTCGCGGAGGTCCTCGGAGGCAAGGGCTATTTCGTCGTCGGAGTCGACAGCAAAGCCTACTTGTCCAGTTTCACCGGAAAGGATCTCCATCTCACGATCTCGGATGTCCCTCGGGATTTTAGGTTGTTCATCGACGAGGCTCAGCGCGGGAAGAGTGGTCGCGTGTTACTTTTCGGAGTCTCTGAAGGTGCCGGGCTCTCTATTCTTGCGGCATCCGACCCGGATGTTGGGAAACGCATCGAGGGAATCATTGGATTCGGACTGCCAAATCAGAACGAGATAGGCTGGCATTTTTTCGACTCCATCATATGGTTGACGCACAAATCGCCGAATGAACCATCCTTCCTGGTTGCCGATTTCATCCCGAAGCTGGGGCCGATTCCGCTCGCCGAGATCCATTCGACTCGCGATGAGTACGTGCCTGTGAATGAAGCAAAGCAGTTGATGTCTTTGCCGGGCGGCCCCAAGAAGATGTGGATAATCGATGCCGAGAATCATCGATTCAGCAACAACCTTGTCGAGTTGAACAGGCGCCTTGAAGAGGCTATTCAATGGATCAAGGCCCAAAGGCATTGATCGCGTCTGTGTCGCATGAGTCATCGGGGCGGCGGCTCGCTACATCGAAGCTCAGATGAAGCTCATAGGCCTTTCCGACGTTCGCCTCGAGCGTGTCCCTGTCGAGGAGTGGAACTTTAAGAATGCCAACGTGACGATTGCTTCGACTGTCTTCACGGCATCGAGCTTCGGCGGCGTGGCGCCGACCCCGGTTGGAGGGCTCACCGGTGAGGTCATTTACGTGCATGGCGGCTCCGCGCCCGAATTCGCTGCCGCCGGCAACGTGAACGGCAAGATCGTGCTCATCGACTTCGAAAGTCCGATGTGGTGGATGAGCTACCCATCGATGGAGGCCGGCGTGCGCGGCGCCAAAGCAATCCTCCTCACTCATAGTGACACGCCCGATTTCTACGGCTACTACGACCAACCTAACGCTCTTGGCTGTTTTGACGCCGAGACTGAAATCACGGCGCCGCCCATGGTTCATATCTCGTGGCATGATGGCGATACTCTCAAGACTCTGTTCAAGGGCGGCTCAATCACGGCCACAGTCCACAACAACGTCAGCATCCGTCTGGTCAAAGCGGGCGGCATGGGCTACAACGTGGTCGGGACGCTCCCCGGGAGTGCGAAAAACGGCCAGATGGTACTTTACGGCAGCCACCATGACGCATGGTTCCAAGGCAGTCTCGATAACATCTCCGCCGTCGTCAATAGTCTGGTTGCCGCCAAGGCCATGAAAATGAGCGGTTATCATCCCGAACGGACCATTGTTTTTTTCAGCTCCACCGCCGAGGAGTACTGCTACGTCAACTCCTACTACGACTGGTGCATCGGCGCCTGGTACTGCATCACGCACACCAACCCCGATATTCGTGCGACCAGTGGCGGTGAAGCGCGCGGATGAGTCGGGCTTCCCGGCATCGAGTTGGTCGCGGCAGAGGGCTAAACCGCCATCAGATGGCGCGGAAAGTGATCCCAGCGCTCAGGCGGTAGACATTGCCTTCATTCATCGTGCTCCCCGTCCTGCGGATGTAATCGGCCTGGAACAAGCGCAGGGCCATGCTGTCGGTCAGTTTCATGTCCACGCCGCCGCCGAAGCCAAAAGCGAAATTGTTGCTGGAATCGGTCATCATGACGGACCCCGAGACATTCATCTTGGAATAACTGGATCCGATGAGGCCTCGAATGAAGGGCGTTACGCTTTCGCTATTGTGATAGGCGTACTGGAGACCTGCCAGGAAGAAATAGCTGTCCACGTCGAAGTTCCTTGATCCGATTCCAGCCCCTTTCGTCCAGGACTTGTAGTGGCCACTGACATCGCCCACGATGCTGAGATCCCGGGCCACGTGACCGGCGAAAGAAAAGTTCCAGCCCTTGCTCAGGTTCACTTCGTTGGCTCGCTGGTAGGAGTAACCTCCAAAAAGCTCGAACGTGGGCGTCTCTCCCGCCATGGCGACCGCTGAGCACAAGAACAGAAGAATCATGCATACCCGAAATTTCTTCATGAAAACACCTCTGATCAGGATCGATACCCTGGTCGGCTAATGAGAATTGGAATGGAGAATGGGCACCATAAACCATCCTCTTGCGGTGATGGACAGCGAAACATGATTAGAATTTAGAGGTGGGGTGAGTTGATGTCAAGGGGATTGCGGGAAAAAGAAGTTGCTCCGATTTTCACCAATGTCATTCGACACCCTCCACCAGCGCAGGACTTTTTGCCGATTCCGCCAACATCCTTCGTTTCCCGACCGACCCTGATGCATGCATCGTTGTCTCGCGGATTCCAGATGATGCTTCGACTGAAACGCTCAACCGATGACTCTGTGGCACATTGATCAGACTCAAAAGTCCTGCGAGATCTATGTGACCGAGCTCGCTACACACTACGGATCCGACAGCCGTATATGGGGATGGCAGATCGATAACAAGCCGGCGGCCATTGAGGACTACAGCCCGGCTGCCGACGATAAATTTCGAGACTGGCTAAAACAAAAATATGAGACTCTCTCAAATCTCAACCGGCTTTGAGGAACCGCTTTCTGGGGGGCGACCTACAGCAGTTTTGACCAGATTCGCTGTTTCAATCCCAGCTACGGCGGCTCATCTCCCCACATCCATCTGGATACCCGACGGTTCTGGGCCGACATGCAAGCCGGGGTTCTCAACATGCAGGCCGAGATCAACCGCCGGCAAAGCCGCCGTTACGACGCGCACACTCGGCAAAGGTACCGTCACCTATGTCGGCATGCATTCTGAAGAAGGAGATTTCGAACGAGACGTGCTGAAGAAGGTCTATGCTGAAGCCGGCATCAGGATTGAATACCACCCGGCAGGTGTGTTCGTCTTCTGGCAGGATGGCTTTTGGGTGGCGGTCAATTACTGATCAAACGATGTCACGCTGCCCATCTCCAAAAAGGCCACGCTTATCATCGGCGCCAAAATTCTGAAGCCTGCCGACGTGACCGTCTGGACTGAGTCATAATCACCGTCGGTCACTTTTTTCAATCACTGCCGCAACATACGAAATCGATTCGCCTGATGGCGAAGGGCGATCTCCACGTGGGGCGGCCGTGGCTATAAAGAACGCAGATGAAGGCCGTTCCGGCGTCTGAGATATGGTAAACTCGTCCCATCTATGTTGGCACGCGTTTTTCTAAACTGGCAGTTGGCCATTGTCTTACCGACCCTGACATACGTCTTGTTCCTGATTGGTGGCCGCGTGCTGGCGAAGCGGCGGGAGAAGCCGATGGGAATCGCATTCCATCTGTTCTCCGCACTTGTTGCCTTCCGCCTGGGAGCTCCCGTCTACTTTTCCGACCTCGCGGCGCAACAGATGACGTTTTGGTGGAAAGGCCTCGAATCCATTGCCATCCTGACTGGCGCGATCGTTATCGTCCAGTTCATTACATATATTTTATATGACATCTACCTGCCATCCCGGCAGAAGGTCAAGGTGCCGCATCTCCTGCATGACATCACAACAGCCATCATCCTGGTGGGCGCTCTTTCCGTCATTCTCAAAACCGAATTCAACCTTTCTCTGCCGACGATTCTCACAACCTCCACCATCCTGGCGGCCATCATCGGATTGGCTCTGCAGGAATTACTGAGCAATCTCATCTCCGGCATGACACTGCAGGTCGAGAAGCCTTTCAAAGCAGGCGACTGGGTATCGATCGATGGGCAAGACGGGGAAGTGATCGGAATGAGCTGGAGGGCGACTCGGATTCTGACGATGGAGGGATCGACTGTCGTCATCCCCAATGGCACGATCTCCAAAGGAAGAATCATAAACTATGATTATCCGACGCGAGCCCATGCTCAGTTGGTGACGGTCGGCATCGACTATGGCGCGTCGCCCAATCATGTGAAGGCATGCCTGTCTGGCGCTGCTGATCAGGCGGCGGGCGTCCTGCGCATTCCGGCGCCGCAAGCGAGGGTCACTCAGTTCGGAGAATCAGCCATCACGTACGAGCTCAAGTATTGGATCGACAACCATGCACTGCACAGGCTTATACGCGATCGGGTCCTGACAGCCTTCTGGTATGCACTCAGACGGGAAAACATCAGCGTCCCATATCCGATCCGAACAGTCCAATACCAGAGAAGCAGCCCGGGCGCGGCTCTCGCTTCGAAGCGACAGGAACAGGCCAGTGATGTGCTCTCGAAAGTTAATCTCTTCGCCTCACTGCCGCCCGACCAGCTGGCTCGGCTCAGCGAGAAAGCCGGACTGCTGGTTTATGGAGACGGCGAGACCGTGGTTCGTGAAGGAGAATCCGGCCAGTCGCTTTACGTCATCAAGGAAGGCCACGCTGACGTCGAAATCCTCGTCGATGGTGTCGCTCACAAGATGGATGTTTTCTTCGGCCCCGGCAATCATTTTGGAGAGATGTCACTGCTGACGGGCGAGCCGCGGAGTGCCACGATCCGAGCCCGAGGGGATCTCGAATTGCTGTGCATCGAAAAGGCCGACATTGCTCCGATTTTGGAATCCCATCCGGCTCTCTTCAAAGAATTGTCAATCGTGCTCGCTCAAAGGAAGCAAGGCAATGAGGGCTATATCAAGGCCCAGGCATCAACAGGCGGCGAAGAAGAAGCCGAACGTGCTTTCTCGGAAAAAATATTGAGCTCGATGCGCCGCTTCTTCGGAATAGGATAGGCGAGTTACCTGTTGCAGTTTCTCAGTGACAGCCTGTCAGGAAAGGGTTGTGGCTCATTGAATCACACGAATCAATAAAAATTGGCCGGATACGGCTGGACAATTTCCGAAAACAGGGATTGAGCAAGATGCCAATAACTGGGGACCAATCACCGATAACTCTTTTCAACTATCGACTGGCAGGCCATAAGTTGATTATAATCACGGCGTGGATGGATTTCGGCGTGACGCCGAAAGCAATCATCTCTACATTATCAGGAGCAGTCTCACGAACGCCAAAGACATTTCCCCAATCAATCATTCATGGAGAGTCGGTATCGTGGGGATCTCAGGGATGAGCGACTGGAACGTCTGAGAGAAAAAATCAGGATCTGATAGACAAAGAATGGATACAACAGCGATTCCCACCCAAATCGGGCGCTTCCGAATTGTCGAAAAACTCGGAGAAGGTGCCATGGGGACTGTGTACAAGGCGATTGATACGCTGATCCAACGAACCGTCGCGATCAAGACGATTCGGCTCGATGTCGAGAGAGAATCGGAGAAGTACTCGGAAGTCTGCCAGCGGTTTTACCACGAGGCGCGAGTCTCGGCGACGCTCATTCATCCCAACATCGTGACACTTTTTGATTTGGGTGAACACGAAGGGACCCCGTTCCTGGCAATGGAATTTGTTGAAGGGAAAACCCTGGGCCGCGTGCTGGCCGAGAATCAATCGCTCAGCCTCCGCGACTTGTGCGACGTTATGTCGCAGATCGCCGGCGCTCTGGACTTCGCCCACGAGAAGGGGGTCATCCATCGTGACATCAAGCCCGGCAACATCATGATCGACGGCTCCGGCAAGATCAAAGTGATGGACTTCGGCATCGCGAAGCTCGTGGATTCATCGCTCACGCGCACAGGCACGTTCGTCGGCACGCCCAGCTACATCTCACCGGAACAGGCGAGTGAAGGCAAGGTGGATCATCGATCTGATCTTTTCTCGCTGGGAGTCCTGACCTATGAGATGTTTTCCGGCGACAAGCCGTTTCAAGGTTCCACGATTCCGAATTTACTTTACAAGATCGTTTATGAAAATCCCAGCCGCCCTCGCAACATCAGTCACTGGGGTCTGACAATCCAGCAGTGGGACAAGGTGTTTGCCAGAGCGCTGGCTAAGGATCCGGAGAAGAGATTCCAGAGCGCCACCGAGTTGGTTACTGCTCTCCGGCTCCATTTTCTGCACGAATCGCAGACGATGCAGACGATGTCTCAGAGCCGGCCGCTCATCGATACAGCCCAGCTCGCCAATCTCCGCGCCGAGATTCCGATGGCCGTGCATCAGCGGGTTCTGGAGGAAACTTTTCACAAGATACCGACAACGGCGCTCCAGCAACCTGCATCTGAGGCGCCGATTTCGGCGCCACACAGCCCTCCTCTGCCAGCCGAGACCGCCGGAACCTCATCCAGGTCAAAAGCGATATCCCTCGCCCTCCTCATCATCCTCACCGGTATGCTCGTCTTTTTCCTCCTGAGGATCTACATTCCTGGTGGCGGAGGTGGCGATGGAATCGTGAGGCTCGTGGTGAATGTCGAGTCGCAACCGGCAGGAGCAGAAATCTTCATCGATGGAAAAAGCACGTCGTTGATGACGCCGATGGCCGTCGAGGTCAGTGGGAAACGGGACGAATCACGACGGATCATGCTGCGGAAGACCTGCTACCAAGAGTTTTCTGCGCCGGTCATTCTGCGTGAAGGTCAACAACCACGCATTACATCAAGCCTGGTGCCAGCCGACATCCGCGTCGAGGTCCGGACCAACCCCGCCGGAGCGGATGTGACAGTCGACGGAAAGCAGGGCCAGGTGACCCCTGCCACATATCATCTGGCCTGCGGGGCGAACCATAAGCTGGCGATTTCACTCGCCGGCTTCAAACCTGCGGCCCGCGAGATCGATCCCTCAACTGTCACAGCGCCGCTCGTGATCGAGCTCGAAAAGCTGGGCGAGCCCGGCACACTGGAAGTGATGGCGACTTATGACTACGAGATCTTTTCCGGAAGCAAACGCCTCCATTCAGCCAGCGGACGAGACAGCTTCTCCTTCGAACCCGGTTCTTATCGGCTTCGGTTCGTGAACCGGAAAATATTACTAAATCAAACCCTGTCAGTGAACATTGAAAGCGGGAAGATGCAATCGGTGTCATTGCCCGGTGTTGGAATGATCAAATCGATCGGAGCCTACCCGGAGAACTGCCAGATCTGCTTCGATGGCAACGATTTCTGCGACAGCCCGCCAATCAATAAGCTCTACATCTGCGAAGGCCCACATACAATCACCTGCAAGTGGGCCGACGGACGGACACGGACCGAAGCCATTTCGGTCAATCCCGGGGCGGATCTGGGACCCTTGTTTTTTAAGCCCCAATAAATCGTCTCTATCGATGGCTCAATCCCCCTTTTTTTGCCGGCGACAATTTTCTTGAGCAGGCGCGGAAACTTTCAATCTTGAAAAGCCGACTTTTGGTATAATGCAGCGAATGCGGAAATACATAATCTTCTCACTGACCGGATTTTTATCGACAGCCATTCCTGTCATGCCACAAGTTCCCTCTCAAGAAGCCATGGCCGAGAAGCTCTTCTTAAGCGGCCAGAATCTGATCAGGGGAAAATATTACCAGCAGGCCATCCAGGACTTTACATCTCTGCTCAATTCCTATCCGAACTCCTCCTATGCCGACAACGCTCTCCTGGAGCTCGGCAAGTATTACTATTTCGTCGAACGATCCCCTCAGGAAGCCCTGAAAAAATTCGAGGAAATCATTAAGAGTTTTCAGGGTCGCGAGACGACAGCGGATGCCTACTACTATAAAGGGCTGGTGCTCTCAGAAGGAGCGGCGACCGAACAACAACTGCAGGATGGGCTGGCCAACTTCATGAGGACTGTCCAGTTTTATCCAAGCAGCCCCATTGTTGAGGATTCGCTGTACCAGGCCGGCCTTGTCGAACTTCGACTTCAGCACTACGAACAGGCAGCCGAGTATTTCGAACGGTGCACTACTGAGTATCCCGAGGGTCATCTGGACGCAACCGCTCAACTGGCACTCGGGCGTACCGACCTTTTCATCGGTAAGACCGAGCGAGCCATGATCGAGATCCAACGTGTCCGGGGCCTTTCCGGGGATCATCCGGAATCCGGGGTCGCTCTGCGATGGCTGTCACTGCTATGGAGGTTGTACTACCAGACGAAGCTTGATCCATCCGGTCTTTATAAAAATCAGATCCTGCAGACTGTCAAGAGCGCCGTGCCGATCGAAGAATGCAGCGGCCTGGCATTCGATCCGAATCAAAATCTCTATTTCTCCGATCCGAAAATGACCCGGATTCATGTCGTTGGACTCGATCTGAAGACGATCGGAGGCTTTTCAGCCCGCAAGCCCGGAGGCATCTCATTCGATTCCGACGGAGCTTTCTATGCTGCCGATGCAAACGGTGTTCTCACAAAGGACATCTTCACGCCTCTCACCTGGGTCAAGCCCGGCAAACGGGATGAGGAACCGCTGATGAAGGTCAAAGAGATCGTTCGGAGCTCGGCTGACGATTTCTATATTTTGGAAGGATCCGACGGACGAGTCCTTCATTTCACGAGCGCCATGAAGTTCGATTCCATTTTCGCACCGTCAACGGAGGTGGAGATGGAATCGATCGCGATCGATACAAGTGACCGGCTGGCACTTCTTCTCAAGAAAGAAAAGAAGATCAATATTTACGATCGCCGCGGCAAACTTCTCCTGACTATTCCACCCCAAGCTGCAGGATATAGTTTTCAATCGCCCATTCAGGTCCGGTTTGATACATTCGGACATCTCTACGTGCTGGATCGTGACGCGCGAGGCGTTGTTATCTTCGATCGCCAAGGGAAACTCCTCATCCAATCTCCTCCCGGCATCATCCGTACACCTCGCGAATTCGCCGTCAATGACTCGGGCGAGCTATATCTCTGGGACGATAAATCCGCCGGCATTTGGATTATTAAATGAGCTCCATGATACACAACACCGCTCTCTCACGCGCTTTCACTCTCCTGCTACTCGGCGGCCTTCTTTCGCTGACGACATTCATATCGACGCAGCGCCGGCTGCATGCGCAGGAAGGCGCGCTTGAAATGGCGAGTCTTCAGAGCATTTACACACAGGCGAAAGAGCTGTTTGAGTCTCCCAATCAACCCGCAAGCATTCCCGAATTCAAGAAGATCATCGATGCTTTCTCCGACAGGTCCGGCCGCACGCCGGAAGAATCATTTCTTCTCAAGAAATCTCTTGAGTATCGCGCGCGAGCTTACTTCAATGGCGGTGACGACACATCATGTGCCGCGGATCTCCGTGCCCTTATTTCAATCGATCCGGCCTATCCGATCAATCGCGAAGAGGTTTCCCAAAAATTCTTCAACCAATTCGATACCCTCAGAAACGGCCTGATCGGCACTCTGCGAGTCATGTCGACACCGCCGGGAGCGACGGTGTCTCTTGACGGAGTGCCGATCGGAACAACCGATCTGATCGATCAGCCGGCCGTAGCCGGATCGCATAAGCTGCGAGTCGAGCGCAAGGGATTCGAAGTCGTGAACGAGGACATCGACATTCAGGCCAAGCAGACTTTGACCCGCGCTTACCCACTCTCCAGAACCGCCGCATCCCTTAGTGTGACAACCATTCCGTCCGGCGTCGAAATTTTTCTGGACGGCCAATCGGCCGGAAAAACACCGGAAGGGGAATCGGAGATTTCCCGGCCGCTCGTGATCGATGGCCTCGGACTGGGCAGGCATATTCTGGATTTCAAAAAGTCATGTTACGAAGGCACGACCCGGGCTCTCGCGATCGAATCCATCCGGGATCTCGAAATCACCACGGTCAAACTCGAACCGAGCACAGCGGCTCTCACGATCTCCTCTTCCATCCCCGGCGAAGCCATGATAGATGGATCGACGTCTCTCGGAAAGCTCCCTCTCACCGATGCCAAGGTCTGTTCCGGTCAGCATACGATCGACGTCATTTTCGCCGCCGGCAAATATTCACAGGTGATCTCGCCTCGCAAGGACGACCACATCACTCTGGTGGCGGAACCACGGCCGACACTCGTTTTCCTCGGCATCGCCACAAGCGAGCAGGGGCTCGAACAAAGAGCCCACGACCGTGAAAAGGAGGTCGGGACGGCATTGTGCACGGTCACAACTTTGAATGTCGTGAGCTACGGCTACTCGGAAGGACTGCAATTGCTTCGCCGCGCAGGGCTCTCCCCAAACAGCTTCATTGTCATCGCCGACAAGAGCAGGCCTGATGAAGAAAAGAAGGCATTTGTGGACGGGCTCACGCGTCTCTGCACGACCCTCAAGGCCGAAGCCGTCTGTCTCGGAGCTCTCTCCAAGAGCCGCATCCAGGAGGATCTCTTTTTGAATTTCGCAGCTCCGCCTTCGGCCATTGTTGAATCGGTCTACATGCGGCCGGTCGACCAGGATCTGGAACAGGTCCTCGCTATGCTAAACCGGCCGTTTTCAAAGGAACGGAGTTGGATTGGATGCCGCACGGTGGATATCGCCGGGCACGCAGGCCCCGTAATATTGTCTGTGACCGCGGAAGGCCCCGCGGCGGCCTCGCAACTGACCATCGGACAGGAGATCATCGAAGCCGGCGGCGCGCCTGTCTCGACATCCGTTGCGCTCGCACACGCGTTGTCCGAGGTCAAACCCGGCGGACGGATCGTTCTCAGGGTGCGCGACTGGAAGAAGGATGCTCAACCTCGTCTCGTCGAAGTCTCTGTGGCCGCATCTCCGGTAGAGATTCCGACGACCGGGAGCGACATACTCTATACGCGGATCATCGCCGAATTGATCCTTTCAGTGAAAACTACGGGCAATGGGCTGGCGCATTTTCTTCTCGGCGAGTGTCTCGCGCGGATCGGGGATCTGCAGTCGGCATATGTCATGATGCAGAAAGCGCAGCTCGGCGGGGACTGGGGCATCTGCGACGGCACTGTTTCTTATTACAAAGGTAAAATTTTACAGCAACTTGGTTATAAGAAAGAGGCGGGAGATGCCTTTCGGCAGGCTCTCGCTTTTCAACGCGCGACTTTGTACGATAACGATGGGAGGCCCGTGACCGAGGCGGCGCAGAGAGCCCTGCGCGACCTGGGGCCGTGACAAAGCAACATGATCAAGGATTTTACAAAATTCAAAGTGAGCTACCGGAAAGGTGATCGCATCTTCACGGAGGGCGACAGCGGCGAAACCATGTACATCGTCCACTCGGGTCGGGTGCGCATCTTCAAACACATTGGATCGATGCCGATCGAGCTGGCCCTGTTCGAGAAAGGCGACTTCTTCGGGGAGATGGCGATGTTGGAGCACCAGCCGCGGTCCGCTTCCGCTGAAGCCGCCGATGATGCAGAACTGCTCAGCATCGATCCCCCGACCTTCGCCGATATGATCCGGGCCAATCCAGAAATCGCCGTTCGAATGCTGCGGAAATATTCGATCCGACTGCGCGAAGTGAATCGGCGGCTCGAGGAATACACGGCGGCATCGTCAACACTTGCAGGCGCCGACGACTATGGAACTCCACGCCCCGGCCGCACGCCGCAGGTGGAATCACCTCTCATACGAGGGAATCTCGTTGTGGACGGCTCCGGCAGGGCTTTCGCAGTCTCCCGCAAGGAAACCCTCATCGGGCGCCTTGACCACGTCACCGGCCTCAAGCCCGAAGTGGATCTCTCGACAGAAGATGTGTCCCGCCACATCTCCCGGAGACATGCGCGCATCACCTACCGAGAAGACAAGTTTTTCCTGAGCGAGGAAGTCGGGGCGATGAACGGCACTTTCCTGAACGGAGAGAAGATCACGCAGCAGGGTGTCCTCTATCCCATCGAAGACGGCGATCGGATTTCACTCTGCCAGATCCATCTCGTTTTCCATAAGGTGTAGAGCCATCCTCCCGGAACGGCTCTCGATAATCCAGGGGACGTCTACCAAATAAGGGGAGCCACGGGACCAATTATCTTGGTCACCCCCGCCCTTGCCGTAACAAGAGGCGCGCCCTTGGAGTTGGACGGCTGCCCTTTGAATGTCGAACAGCGGAGTGATTTGCGTCATGAGGCGCGGAACGAGGGAGACGTGAAGCAGATGACCATCAGGCGCATTTCCCATTATGACGCAAAGAGTCCGAGTGGCAGCCCAGTTGCAACGGCGATCGTCTGCCAGGCCGATTCACAGATCTGGAACTCGATCGATCGCACCAATGGATGCTTTTGCCACTGAGCCTCCAAACTGCCCCAGACTCTTGGCGAAAGGTAAATTGTTCTTCTGGATTTTTCTGCAGATCGTGCACTGAACAACCGATTGAGCTCGGCTTCGACATCCGAGGCAATGATAATCTTGACCCTCAATCCCTTGAGACGCCGTTCAACATCATCGGCCAAATGGCGAGCCATCTCCTGCTCAGTCTCCAGCAACAATATCTTGCCGTGTTCAGAGGCTAGATGGCTGATGACGGGTAAGGATATTTCAATGGGTATTGCAGCCACGGATAATCGAGGAGGATCCGCCAATGCATTCACTTCTTCAAAGTGAAAATGGGTCGTCAGAATCCGACGAACATGGTGTGGTATCCTGGTTCGCCGTCCTTTGATATCCGTCGTCGAGAGCGCCAGAACGGACAGATGAAGCCGTTCCGATATTTCCTTCGCATGGCCGGCGGCCTGGTATGTGGTGCATTCCACGAAGGCGCATTCAGGCTCCTCTCGCGAGCGGATCTCCTCGAGCTGAGCCAGGTAACGGAGCACTCCGAGAGTCGAAAGACCGAGATCTTCACGAATGAGCTCGGTGACTTTTCTGTGAAAACGATCGAGCTCATGGCGGTGCAGAGCGATTCGATCCAGTGCCTCATCACGGGCAACAAAGTATCCGGATCTGGGACGGGATTCCACAAGCCCAAGCTCTTCCAGGCGCCGATATGCCCGTTGGATCGTGAGGTGATTAACACTCCACATTTTTTCCGCAATGCGAATTGAGGGCAATCTGGTTCCGGCCCGCCATTTTCCAGTGGCAATGATATACAGGCAGTGCTTCACAATGGTCCCGATCTTGCCATCGGCATCCTTCAGTATGGAGGATTCGTTGATGTGCTCGGACATGTCAGTCTCCAGTTGTGAATCTGAACTATTTTATGGTACAGTTAGTATATCATCTTGGAACAGAATATCACGAGTCCCAAGACAACGCTACGTTTCTCAGGAGGAAGGAAATGTTAAAGATGAGGATGAAATCCCTCTTATTCGTTATGAGCATGCTGGCCGTCCGCTCCATGGAAGCATCGACGACGGCAACGCTGAGCGAGGCCATGCAGTTTTTTGAACAGCATCAGCTGGCAAAGGCAGGTGCCGTTTTCGAGGAAATTGCCACAATGGCTCCGAAACCCGAAGACCGAGCTCAAGCAGAGCGCTGGCTGGCCCGATTTGATTGGTGGTTCTACGGCAAGCCTGAGATGGCACGTCATAGGCTCCTTGAAGGCTCACAACATGGCGTGAACACCTCTGAACTTCTCATTGAGCTGTCGATGTTGGAAGCGCACGAAGGCAATTTCTCCGAAGCTCGAACAGCGGCGCTTCGAGCACTCCTTTTTGCTAAACACAATGAGCAGATGCGGGATGCGAAGGTGCGATTCGCTTCCGCGGTTGTCGAGGAGGCCGCAAGAGCCCGGCTCAAATCGGAGGCTTTGCCTGATAAAAACATCCTCGCTGACGCACATTCAACGCTTCGGCGGATTGTTGAAGATGAGCCCGGACTCCTTGAGCCCTCTCGACTCTTGTTGACAGCTTCGCTCCTGAGAGAAGACGGTGATGGCGCGCTTTTTGCTTTTCGCTCCTACTATCGGATCGCATCGGACCCCGACGCCTACAGCCCCCTGCGCCAACCGCTCAAGAACTTGGAACTGGTGCTGCCCGGGTGGAAGGGCCAAAAACTTCCGGCTGACCAAGCCATCGCGATCGTTCACGCTCTCGCTGATTCACGGTTTTTTGCAGAAGCGGCAATCGTCGCCCGGAACCCGGATCTAGAGGACAGCGTACGCCATGCCTGCGCGGATATTCTCTCATACGCCGACTTCCTTCAATACGTGGAAAGCAGCACGAATGAGTACTATCGATTGACAGCATTGGGAAAGGCATCGATTGCTACATGGTTGCGAGGAATTCTGCACGAACTCCTTTCCCGCTGGATGACATTGGGGATATCAGGAGAGATCCCCACTGTCGGTGATCTGTCGGCCCTGGATGAGACTGCCCTGGAAAAAATTCTCGATCAGATCTCACCGATCGTTCTCGAGTCACTCGGCAAACATTACGGTGCCTATTTCAACTTCGGCACGACCGCTGGTTACTTCGATCTGCATATGGGACACGTGGTGGACGATGAGAAGCAGGTCATCGAGCAATACGGCCGCCGCGCCGTTATCCATCTCACGGTCCTTGATATGATGACGTCCAATGGATTCCAATCCTGGGCTTGGTGCTATGAATCCCAGCACGGCGGATGGGCCACCGAGGATACGATCTATCAAATCCGCCCATCGATGGCTGATTCACCGCTTGACATGTGGCAAGCGCTGACTGATCCGGCGAAGCGAGAGCATTCGGAAAAGTTCATACAAACCGAAAGTGCCGAAGATGAGATGCGGGCGACTCAGAATCCATATGTCTATTTGCCAGGCATGGCGACTCGCCTGAAACTTCAGGCATTGGAAAACCTCCGTTCGCAGCTCCGCCAGCGCGGGCTTGAAGGCAGCGCTCTTCGTACGGCATTCCTGGCGGCGATCGAACAAGACGACCGCAACGCGACGATTTTGGCGCATGAAGGTCGGCATGTCATCGACATGCAAGCCGGAATCAAGGATCCAACGGAACTTGAGTTCGGCGCCAAACTATCCCAGATCGCATTCGCGCTTTTGCCGCGCGAGCAACTCCTCTCCGTGATCGATCCGGTCCTCGGCGATCCAACGCCCCATGGCCAAGCTGATCTGCAAATCGTCAAAGGTCTAGTGGGATGGATGCAAAAACAGGCCGCGGAAATAAAAGGACTCACTCCCGGTCATCCTCTGCTGCCGCAGCTCGATCTGTTGACGGATGATCAAATTCGAGAAGCGATTCGCTCATTGGATCCATTTGCGGCATTGCATCCAGTGCCTCATCTATGAATCGCACCCCTCGTCAAGGAACACAGATAGGACCAATCCTATCTGTGTTCATCCATGATTTCGATTTGGCAGATGAAGGCATCCGCGAAGAGCACAATGAACGGCTTGGAGCCTCTATACGCTAGTTGCACGCCTTTTTCATCGAAAACAACCTTTTCAGATTGTCGAAAATATCCGAAGAAACCCCATATCTCCAATCGGCTTTCGGCTGGGAGGACGTCAATCCGATCTGCACATAATCATTGAGATTGACGAGTGGGATCTGCGAACTGAAGGCGCCGTTGATTTTTTCAATCCACAAATTGGCAATAATCGCGTACCCCAGATCAGTTGGATGGATCCCATCGAGACTGAAGAACCCGCCTGTCAGGTAATCCTTCGTGATGGATACTCCTCCAACCGCGTAGCCATCGGTCGTGAGTTTCGTCATGAAGCTGTAGGCATCCACGACAGGGATGCTGTTATTGGCGGCTAAGTAGGCGATGATGGAGTTATAGGAGTTGATGTGGCCTTCGATGGCAAGGATTTCTTGCGGGTTGAGAACAACTTCATCAGGAAGCGGCTTCCCGTTGCCACCGAGTGACTCCGGAATCCCATAGCCCTGGTTGAGATAGTCAATGGCGTAGAGGGTCACATAGTTGCCCGGCGTCAGAGGTCCATCGGGCCCGATGAGGGGCACCTTCTGGCCGTTGATCAGAACCGGCTGTTTGGTGCTGGGATTCGTGACATAAATCGAGACCGCCGTCGTGAAGGCAATGTTCGTGGCACTCGGGATATTACAAACGACGACCCGGCCCTGGTAGGCGCCGAGGATTTCGAAAAGTTGCGACATGGCCTGGCCAAAAGCCTCAACCGGAGTCATTGTGACTCCGTCGATGGCCTTGCCGTTCAGAACCGCGGCCAGCACATCGTTATTACCGACCCAGAATGTGATGAATGTCGGGCTCAGAGCCACGGCCTCTTCCATGACGGTCCCTTGCTTGCGCAGCACGAGATCGAAGAACGGGTTGTCGGCGCTTGTTTTTGTTTGCAGAACATCGATTGACGTGGCGCCGGTAATACCGAGATTATTGTAGGGCCTGGGCAGGTTCAAATTCAGCGGCTGTCCCATACCGGGCTTTCTGTCGACGACAAGCGGGAGGAGGGATTTCAGATAGAGCTGAGGTGGGATGCCGGGTTCGGAGATGAGCGGCTGCTGGAAAGCATCGGCGGAAATGCCGGCCTGCCGCGCGAGCAGAGCTGGGAAATCACGCAGCTGGGTGGTGGTGACCAATCCATCGGACTGGTAGCCGGCAGTCAGGCTGTCGCCGATGGCGACATAGCGGGAAAGATCGACGGCGTTGGCGCTCATCGGCAGCGCCGCCGCAACGCAGACGGCGAGAATCATTGTGGAAAAGAAATACTCTCTCATAATGCCATCCCTTAGAAAGCGTAGCTGAGCGACGCGCTCGCTAATATCGCATGGTTTCTGTAGGTGCCATTGTAATTATCCCGGTTCTGTGGAAGGCCTTCAAAGACGGTCGACCGTTCGTTGAACAACGTTAGAATAGCTGAACCATCGACACTCCATCTTCCCATCTTGTAGCCGGCGCCGAAATTGATCCCCTGGCGATCGGAATCGGGAAGGAGCGGCCCAGTGCTTTCCAGCGGCTGCGGGCTCTCATCATAATAATATCCGCCTCTCAGAGCCAGCTTCTCGTTCAGCACTCGCTCGATGCCGAAGCGAAAATTGAAGCAATCCTTGTATTTTTCCGGGAAGACGGTTTTCTGACCGAGGTCTTTGAAATCGATAACCAATTCATCGAATGTGCTCCATCCCGTATAGTTGACATCAACCTCGATGGTCATTTTCGAAATCATCGTTGTCGCGATGCCGAGACTCATCTCTTTCGGGAAATTAATTGACGTGGCCACCTTCCGATCCCCTTGTGGCACCTGGGCTTTGAGGATTGGGTCAATCAGAGGGTTACCTGTCGGGATGAACTCAAAAGTGGCTGTCCCATCGAAATCGGTCTTGACGGAATGGCGGTATGAAAAGCCGACGCGCCAGTCTTGGATCGGTTTCACGAGAACCCCAAACGAGAAGCCGACGGATGTCTTCCAATTCGATTGCATATCGATCTTGGCCAGATCCACCACATGTTGTGTGAACGGATTGAGAAAAGCGCGGTTCCTTTGGAAATTCACCACCGATTCACGGATATCGAGTCCAAACCCGACACCCATCCAATCGTTCACCTTGTAAGCAATTGTTGGTTGGATACTCAGCGATTTCAGATCGGCCTTTTGGGAAATGAAGCGACCCGTAAAGCGAGTGGGATTTTCCCATTCGGTGCCGAGTCCGAATGGCAGGAATGTCCCGATTCCGACCATGATCTGATCGTTGATGGGGTGACGATAATAAACCCCCGGCACGAGATGCAGTTTGTTTTTACCGTGCTCGGAGACCCCTTGTCCCGGAAATGGATTGGCGCCTTTGAAGCTGTATGTCGGGACGACGAAAGTTCCGCCGGCCATGATCATGGTGCCCTTCTGGAATGCCAGCCCGGCGGGGTTGTAGTATATGGCCGATGGGTCGTCCGCAGTGGCCGTGAAGGCGCCGCTCATGCCTACCGCTTTGGCCCCGGCCTCGTAAAATGCGAATCCGGCCGCGCCCGCCGCCATCGGCAGCAGGGCTATGAATCCCGTTGCCAGGAGAAGATTCCGTGCAGCCATCAATGAACCTCCTTGGGTTATTTGCCGCTTGATTGAGAGTCGCGCATTTGTACCGCATGATGGGAAACGAAGTCAACACGTTTACTCAAAATGCATTTTACAATGACCGGCATTCAATACGTATTTTCCGGTAATTTGGTTCTGGTCAATCCCGACGCGAGGCAATTTCGGCGGGAATAAGCATGAAAAGAATCGCCGATGACCGTTGCCGCTTCATTGTCGACGGCGTGTGATCATTGCAATGAAGGCGACATGTCGAAGGGCTGTGAGCGGCAGCCTTCATCAGCGGCTTGCGTCACTCTGGGAAAATGTAAATAATCTTAATATTATTTTGGGGTCATGGGGGGGAAAATGGCCAACGGTGAAGACATCAAATACTCCGTTGCGTGCCCGGCTTGCCCATCGCGATTCAAGGTCGCCGCGTCTAAAATTGCTCCGCAGGGCAGCAAATTCCGCTGTCCGAAGTGCGGGAGTCCATTCATAACTACTATCAGAGAAGGGCAGGCGGTGACAGCCCCGGTTCAGGAAGCCGTGGCGCCGCCATCTCCACCACCGGTGACGCAGCCGCCGGCGATTACGAGCCCGCCACCGGCCGCCGAGCCGCAGTCTGTAAAAATAGAAATAACTACAAATGTAGAAAAAAGTAAAACTGTTGCCACAGAACCCGTCGCCCCAGCTGAACAGGCACCAGCGGCGCCGGCCGTGGCAGCCGCAGCTCGTGCCGCCCCGACGCCACTGATACAGTCAGCCGATGCCATTCAATGGCGCCTGGATGTCCCTGAATACGCCGAATACACTTTCACACTCGGGGAAATTCGCAACCTCGTGCGCGATGGAGGGCTCTTTCCGGGTGACCGTGTCATGAAAGTCGGCAATGCCGATTGGGTGGAAGCGGAACAGATCGCTGAATTCAGGCGCTTCTTTGAACTCAAGGAGATGCTCGTCAAGAAAAAAGCAGAGGCGCCCAAGATTTCGGTCGGCGCTCCGGTGAGTTCCCAGAGCCCTTGTGCCAATCACCCGCAATGGGAAGCCGATTACAAATGCACCAAATGCGGCCACTATCTGTGCATTCACTGTGTCGTCGAGAAGCAGGCTGGAACAAACAGATACATGGCATGCAAGAGTTGCCAGGATCTTTGCAAGAAAGTCGATAAGACGTATGCCATTGTCCCTTTCTATCGGATGCTCCCGCAGCTTTTCACCGCTCCGTTGCAAGGCTGGGGGCCTTTCATGATCCTCATAAATGCGTTGCTGGTTTTGCTTTCCAAGCTCGGGAAAATCTCCCTCTATCCTGTTGTATTCGGAGTTTTCTACCTTATGTCTCTCGCCTACTTGCTCTGGATTGTCAAGTACGCTGCGCGCGGGCGGGAAACAGTCCCGGACTGGCCCGATACAAGCGACATCTTCGAACTGACTCGGATTGGTGGACGCGCCTCACTTGCAACGTTCATTTCTTTTCTGCCGCTCATTGCATTCGCCTCTCTGTACTTATTCACGCCGGTTCTGAATTTCATGAAGCCGGCCATCCTCAAGGAATCGATGATTGCCAGCCAACTGGTGAATCAGCAGCAGCCGGAGCAGTATCCATCAACCTCACAGATCATGGAAAACGCACGACCGCCTTCTCCCGACGCTGAAAGCGGCGCTGTGCCTGATACATCTTTTGTGGAACAGATGGCGGTGCAACAAGGCGGCGGGTCGGTGGAGGACATGTCTCCGGACGCTCGACGTAAGTTTCAGGAGAAAATCGCAATACAGAATAAGGCACATGAAGAAATTGCACGAAGGCAGGCGGTGCAATCTTCCGAGTTCCTCCAAAAACAGATCATCTTCGTCATCATCGCCATTCTACTGGGAGTCATCGGCTGCATCTACTATCCGATGGCACTCGCCGTCACCGCTGTCTGGAATGTAATTCGCCCTCTTTGGAATCCGCCTTTCATCTTCAAACTGATCAGAAGAATTGCTCTTGACTATGTCATCTTCCTTGCCTTTCTTGCAATTTTCAGCGGCATCGGATGGCTCGCAACCACTTTCATCGGGCTCATTCCCTATGTCGGCGGCATCATCGGGAGTTTCGTGGCGATGTATTTCTACTTCGTCATATCCTTCATGCTCGGCCGCCTCTGCTATTCAAACGACCAAAAGCTAGAATGGGAAGAAGAGATCTACCCTGGAACAGCGCATGGCTGTGGTGGGTGAAATCAATTGAAGCTGCCACATGAACCTGGAGGGTTTCGATTTCGTGACTGACGAATTCAAATGTCCTCCCACACAATTAAGTTTGAAACGCCATCGCATCCCATTAAGCAGGCGCCTATGGCTTAGCAAGACACCACTCCCCTTGCCAAAGCGGACTCACGGCTCTGTGGCCGCAGATTTCAGTTCAACACCTTCAGTCATGACATCCGCATCCATGATATTGCATGAGGGAGTTTTTCCGGGGAGGGCAGGGCGACGACACGAAGTGAAGCATTCGAGGATCTGATCATGTTACAATGCGCATCCTATGTGCGGCATATGTGGCGTTGTCTACGGTGAAAAAGAGCATACGATTCCTCACGGCCTGATCGAGGAAATGTGCGCGACATTGGCGCATCGAGGCCCTGATGACCGGGGAACCTACATCAATGGCCACGTCGGTCTGGGAAACAGCCGGCTATCGATCATCGATCTGCAAACAGGGCATCAGCCTATTCACAACGAAGACGGGACGATCTGGCTGGTACTCAACGGCGAAATCTACAATTTTGCCGACTTAACCAGGCTTCTCGACCGCCGCGGGCATCGTTTTTATACGAAGAGCGACACCGAAGCCATCGTCCATGCATATGAAGAATTTGGAGACGAATGCCTGGATCATCTGAACGGCATGTTCGCATTCGCACTCTGGGATTCACGCCGACAGAGGCTTCTGCTTGCCCGCGATCACACCGGCATCAAGCCGCTGTACTACACACAACATAACGGCGCCCTGATTTTCGGGTCGGAACTCAAGGCGATTCTGGCCTTTCCCGGAATGCCACGGTCCATCGATCTCGTGGCGCTTAATGAATATCTCAGCTTTGAATATGTGCCGACTCCTCGCAGCATCTTCCAACGCATTTCGAAGCTGCCTCCTGGTCATGCGATGTCTTTCTCCGGTGATGATCTGCGAGTCTGGAGGTATTGGGATATCAACCTGGGCAGCAGTGAAGGTGTTCAACGCCGGCGCCTTGATGATTATGAGAATGAGCTACGACAGGTTCTGAGGGATGTTGTTCAAAAAGAGATGATCAGCGACGTGCCGGTCGGTGTGTTGCTGAGCGGAGGGCTTGATTCGAGTTCCATTGCCGCCTATATGACCAGAGTTTCACCCGGACGGATCAAGAGTTTTTCCATCTCTTTTGAAGATCCGACTTTCGATGAATCACGATACGCGCGGCTTGTTGCACAGCATGTCGGCACTGAGCACCATGACAGCCGGCTGACGCCTGAGCTGACACTCGACCTTCTTCCCCGCATTGCCTCCATCATCGATGAGCCTCTTGGCGATTCCTCAATCGTGCCGACATACCTGCTCGCGCAATTTGCGCGGCAACAGGTGACGGTGGCTCTTGGCGGCGATGGCGGCGACGAGCTTCTGGGTGGATACTCAACTCTTCAGGCTCACCGGCTGGTCGAGTACTATGAAACATTTCTGCCGGCGGTTGTCCGGCAGAGAATCGCGCCGAAACTCGCGGAAATGCTTCCGACATCCTTCAACAACATCAGTATGGATTTCAAAATCCGGCGATTTCTGTTGGCTCGCGGCGTACCGCCCGTCGTGCGTCATCATTATTGGCTCGGATCTTTTCGGCCTGAACAGAAGCAACATCTTTTGCAATCATGGGCGCATCTCAGCGAAAAGGACACTTACGACATCGCATACCGGCATCTCAGTGAGTGCCGGGCGCGAGCCACGGTCAATCAGCTTCTCTACTGTGATATGAAACTCTATTTGGAAGGCGGTATGTTGCCGAAGGTGGATCGAGCCAGCATGGCCAATTCGCTGGAAGTGCGCGTCCCCCTCCTCAACCAGGCGCTGGTTCGCTTCGTCGCAAAGGTGCCACATGAGTTGAAGTTGCACGGGATGACGACGAAATATCTCCTGAGGCGTGCCATGCGCGGAGTTCTGCCGGTTGAAATCCTCAAGCGCAGCAAGAAGGGATTCAACATGCCGGTTGCCAAGTGGCTGGCCGGTCCGCTGAGGCCCATGGTGGAAGACATATTCGCTGAGCAACGTCTTAAGAGGATTGGATTCTTCAATCCGGCCTATGTTCGAACGCTGCTCGACGAGCATTTCTCCGGCCGCTGCGATCACCGGAAGCTCCTCTGGACACTTCTCGCCTTCGAGCTCTGGCACGAAAAGTGGGCGATGATGCCATAGAAGCCCGGAAGCTGGGGCAAAATCGATCGTCGCTGATGATGGGGATGAGTGCCTCTGGCATGACGTCCCAAAGGAAATTTATTAAGGCTTTGCTTTCAACTGTTTACTTACAGCTCCGCCTGTTCGACGATCTCCCAGGGAAGCGCCGATCCGGCTTTGGCGTTAGTGTGTCGGCACGTTTGCATCCCTTTTTATTTCCGACTAATATTGGTTATCCCTTCGGTGGGCGGTTAGCTCAGCTGGGAGAGCACGGCGTTCGCAACGCTGAGGTCGAGGGTTCGAATCCCTTACCGTCCACCAATTCGACCTGAGCAGATGAAACAAGTCGAACCAATGGCTGCTGCCTATGGCTCCTGCGAACGGGCTTCATCCGAGCCAGAAGTCTCGAGTCGTTCTGATAGTTTTGCCGCGCCAAACCAATTGCTTCGCTCGACGCAGGTTCTGAAGCAGGCGCGATAGAGTTTCCGGCGTCGCTCCGACCGCTGCAGCCAGTTGTTTCTTGTTGATCTCCGGCGTGATGATCTCACACTCGCCATATTGCTCGCGCAAGAATCCCCGTAGCCGCTCCTCGACATCCTGGCTGGTCAGCTCGCGAATTCGTTCGGCCAGATATCTCTGCTTCCGGAGAAGCATCGTGATGAAATCGTTGCGAAAATCCTGCCGGCCGAGCAGTCCCAGGAGGTCGCGACGAAGCAGCTTTAGAACGAGAACAGGAGTCAAGGCAACTGCCGTAACAGGATAGTGCTTTTCTTCGAAGAGAATGATTTCCGCAAAAACCTCTCCGGGTTTGATGACCTTGATGACGATGTCATGGCCGTCAGGAGATGTCTTGTGAAGGCGAATCCGGCCACGCACCAACAGGAACATAGCGT
Organism: uncultured Acidobacteriota bacterium; assembly: GCA_903916735.1. Classification (GTDB taxonomy): domain Bacteria; phylum Acidobacteriota; class CAIWXX01; order CAIWXX01; family CAIWXX01; genus CAIWXX01. The sequence continues at coordinate 56,163 of CAIWXX010000010.1, read as the reverse complement.
CGCCCGGAGTGCCTTCAAAAAAAATAGCCGCCTTGCGCCGGTATTCCGCCGGAAGGCAGACCTGAGCCAGAATCCGTTTGCTCTCGGGCGAAACACCCTCGAAAAAGCCTGCCTCTTCAATGAGACGATCAATATCCATTTCCAGATGAGGATACCCGAAACCGGGCGTTGCCGGCAAAAATATTTGCTTTCTTGACTCACATCAAGGATATTGCTTTTCATCCATGGCAAAATCATGCCATGGGAAAAGAAAAATTCAACCGTCTGAAGGAGATGACCTATGAATATGTTCTGCTGGCAATGTGAACAAACTTCGCGAGGCACGGGCTGCGAAAAGATCGGCGTCTGCGGCAAGGACGCTGAGACTGCAGCGTTACAGGACCTCTTAGTCCACGCTGCGAAAGGCATCAGCCAATACGCGCATCGCGCACGGCAGCTCGGAGCGAAAGATCCAGCCGTTGATCTCTTCCTCTTCGAGGCTCTGTTCACGACCATTACCAACGTTAACTTTGATCCTCAGCGCGTGGAAGCCGAGCTCCACAAGGCTGCCGACATCCGCAACAAGGCTCAGAAGCTCTATGAAACCGCCGCTCTCGCCGCGGGGCAGAAGGTCGATGCCGTCGCCGGCCCGGCTGAATGGCGACCGGCAGGTTCGAACGCCGGGCTGCTCGAACAAGCCCAAAACGTCGGTATTTCCGGCCGGTACGCATCACAGGGCGCCGATCTCACCGGCCTCCAGGAACTGCTCGTCTATGGGCTGAAGGGCACGGCGGCTTACGCTCATCACGCGCACATTCTCGGGCATGAAGACGACGCCGTCTTTGCATTCATGCATCGAGCGTTGGAGTACCTCACGCGGCCGAAGCAGACAATCGACGATCTATTGGCCCTGGTTCTGGAATGCGGCACGGTCAATCTGCGTGTGATGGAGTTACTCGATGCCGCCAACACAGGCGCCTATGGACAGCCGGTGCCGACCCCTGTGCGCATCACACCGCTGAAGGGCAAGGCAATCCTTGTTTCCGGCCACGATTTGAAGGATCTCGAGGAATTGCTCAAACAGACGGCTGGAACTGGAATCAATGTATACACGCACAGCGAGATGCTGCCGGCTCACGGCTATCCCGGGCTCAAGAAATACAAGCACCTCGCCGGCAACTACGGCGGCGCCTGGCAAGATCAGGCAAAGGAATTCGACGCCTTCCCTGGCGCCATCCTCATGACGACCAACTGCATCCAAGCTCCGCGCGAGACTTACAAGACACGCATCTTCACGAGTGGTCTTGTCGCATGGCCGGGCGTGAAGCACATTGCAGATTTCAATTTCAAGCCGGTCATCGACGCGGCACTCGCAGCCGTCGGTTTCCCCGCGGACGAGCCGGAGAAAACCATCCTCGTCGGATTCGGGCACAATGCCGTCCTGGGAGTCGCGGATAAAGTGATCGATGCTGTGAAAAAAGGCGCCATTCGTCGCTTCTTCCTCATCGGGGGGTGCGACGGCGCCAAGCCGGGACGGAATTACTACACCGAGTTCGCTGAAGCCGTGCCCGACGATGCGATTATCCTGACACTCGCATGCGGCAAATACCGGTTCAACAAGCTCGACTTCGGCGATATCAACGGCATCCCGCGGCTGCTCGATGTCGGCCAGTGCAACGACGCCTACTCGGCCATCAAGGTCGCGAGCGCGCTGGCGCAAGCTTTCGAGTGCGGTGTCAACGATCTGCCGCTATCGTTCATCCTCTCCTGGTACGAACAGAAGGCCGTGTGTATTCTCCTCACCCTGCTGTCTCTCGGAATAAAAAACATTCGCCTCGGGCCAAGCCTCCCCGCCTTCGTGACGCCGGCCGTTCTGCAAGTACTCGTTGACAAATTCAACATCAAGCCCATCACAACAGTCGACGCAGATCTCAAGGCTGCGATGGAAGGGCACTAATCGCGAATTCAAGAACCAAAGCGGGGCGCGGCTCAGAGAGAGCCGCGTCCTCGCAGAATCTCGAGGGGAGGCGCGAACGCCTGGTGGATAACAAATGCGTACCTCGGCTCATCATTCCATATCACGGCATCGACCGCCGACTATCGTGAGTTTTAGCGCAGATTCCCCGGTGATAAAACCCTCTTCTTCGCAGAGCCTTCCGAACAACCCTTTGCCATTGTAGCTCCGATCCATGAGGAGAGCCCGCCCCTTCGTCCGACGAAACTTGGCCCAGGGGGAACCCTCCTGACACAAATCGATCACGGCGACGTCCAACGTGGAAACTCGGTTGTCTTCCCGTTTGGATGAAGGGTCGTATAGAGCAACCCCTGTCCATCATCTGTGTCAGTTGTGACGCTTTAGCGAACACTGTCACACCCAATCGGATTGGCGAGTCCCGAGAAATCCGATGGATCTTATGGATGCTGCGGCATCGGGGTTCATAGACAGTGCCGTTTTTGAAATTCACCAGATGCGAAAGCCATAGAACCCGTGCCTTGGCGAATGGGAAACGCCATCGATTTTCGAAATGAACCTGGTGTTTTGCTTGCCCTCAGTCTGTGGGAATGGTAAGAGTAACATGAGTATGTTCATGCTGCAGCATCACGTCGTCACAGAGATGGTCAGCATCTCGCACATTATGTCTCTTGGTTTACCGTCAACGGTATCGACCGGCATATCATGTGCGGCATAACCGGAGGATGGGTTGAACCCGAAATGGATCGGGAATCTCTGTCTGAAGCGCTCCGCGCTCTGATTCACCGCGGACCGGACGACCAGGGTCACTTCTCGAGTCCACCTGTTTTTCTTGGCATCCGCCGCCTCTCCATCATCGACATTGATGGTGGAAAGCAGCCGCTCACAAATGAAGATGGCACGATCGTCGTCGTTTTTAACGGGGAAATTTATAATCATGTCGAGCTGCGGAAAGACCTCATACGGCGAGGACACACTTTTCGAACCCGATGCGACACCGAAGTGCTCGTGCATCTTTATGAGGAAGCCGGCCCGGATCTCTGCCGCCGGCTGGTCGGAATGTTCGCCTTTGCCATTTGGGACAGCCGGCAACGAATTCTTGTGCTGGGTCGGGATCGTTTCGGGAAGAAGCCCCTCTATTATTCGCGCACGCCCGGCGGCGGATTAATTTTTGCCTCTGAGTTGAAAGCATTACAGCCGCTGGCTCGAGGCTGCGGATACGATCCCGCCATCGATCCTCAGGCGATCTATGACTTTCTGTCAATTGGAGTTGTGCCGCAGCCGTCGACAATCTGGAAAGGGGTCTCGGCCCTGCCGGCTGCCTCGTGGCTCCGCTTCGACGGCACGAATCTTGAATTGAAATCCTACTGGTCACTGGACTACCAGCCAAAATTGCGAATCGGATACGGCGACGCTCTCAGGCACGTGCGCGAGCTCGTGGCTGAAGCCGTACAGGCACGCCTGGAGAGTGACGTGCCGCTCGGCGTGTTTCTATCAGGAGGCATCGACTCGTCCATCGTCACCTGGGAAGCGGCTCAACACATCGGAACAAAGCTTCAAACATTTACAATTCAAGCCGGCGACGATGCCTTCGACGAATCACCCATCGCCCGCCGAACGGCGGCGCATTTCGGCGTTCAGAGCACGGTGCTGCGACTCGAAGTAACGCCTCGCGCCGAATTGGAACGCCTTGTTCGCCAATATGATCAGCCGTTCGCTGATCCCAGTGCCATTCCATCGATGGCGATCGCACGACTGGCGCGTCAACATGTCACTGTCGTATTGAACGGAGATGGCGGGGACGAGGTGTTCGCGGGCTATCGGCGATACCTCGCCGTGCGAGCCGCTGAATTGTTGCCATCGCGCATCGCCAGGATGCTTGCATGCATCCAACCGTCCAGCCGGCTTGCCGGACGGCACGAGCGCAGGACACCTGCCGGCTTCTGGGCGCGTTTCACGCGTGGGCTCGAATTAACACCACCTGAGCGATACATCACATGGACGACCGATCTCCTTCTCGAAAAGGATAAGGCTCGTGCATGGAGAGCCCCACCTCAACGGTCGACTGAGGACTTGATTGAAAGCATGGCCCAGAAAAATCCGGGGCCGCTCGATACACAGCTCTCCACCGACATTCAAATCATTCTGCCCAGCGCTCTACTTGTGAAGATGGACATGGCCACGATGGCGGCATCACTTGAAGCGCGGTCTCCGCTGTTGGATCATCGCATTGCCGAGTTCACCGCCCGACTGCCGTCTCATTTCAAAGTGCGTTACGGGCGCCTCAAGCCTCTGCTCCGAGACGCCTACCGGAACTGCCTTCCGGAAGAGGTCTTGAGAGGGCCGAAGCGAGGATTCGAAATCCCACTTCAGAAGTGGTTGGAAGGAGAGTTGCGCGAGGTTGTGCTGGATAGCCTTCTCTCACCTTCAGCAAAGATCCTCGCCTATCTGGATCAATCCTTCATCAAAAAGGTTCTCGAAAAGCGTTGCCTGACGGATCACAACTGGGCACTCGTCGTCTACTCACTCCTTGTCATGGAACTTTGGCTTCAGCAACAATAGGAGGGGAGGCCAGGGAGAAGGGATGAGGGGCCATGACAGGCGCAGCCTCCTGCACATAATTCCACGGCACTCGCCCTCCAAACAACCAGGCACTGGCAAAATGGACAGGATGGCGATGCTCCTCGTAGGCCGCACTGGCGGTTGTTTCCCCGATTGTCTGTCCGCTGATTGCAAGGAAAACAAGTCAATTCCAGCACGAGGATCACGAAAGATTTCTGCTTTTTCCTTTTTACATCGCCTTCTCAATCGCTAACGTCGGCGATGCCGCAGCCCTGTCCTACTCTCTTGCCCCACTTTCCTGAGCACCCCATCTCATTCAGACCACTCAATGAACGAAATATTTTCCTTTCATCGAAGACGCTCGACAGGATAAAATAACTCCTTTCATGGGAGTTAAATGAAAGTAGAGAACATCATCGCAACCAATCCTCTGCGCCGCAAATCCCCTTGCCCTTTATCTTGGGAATGCATTCAACGGCCGGATTGCCGGGATGGAGTCGGCTCGATCTCCACGCGGTGGATGCAGCGGGAGGTTCTGGAGGAGAGATACCAGTCTGATGTGAAGCGCATCGGCTGTGCGGGATGCCGAGATTATGGGGACGTATCTGAGAGGGAAGCATTCTATGGACACAACGAAGCCAACCATATCCATCGTGATTCCGACATACAACGAGGCCGATTTCATCGCGGAAGTGCTTGATCATGCTATCCACTTTTGTGAAGGGCTCTGCGATGACTACGAGATCATAGTTGTCGATGATCACAGCGCCGATAAAACAGCCGATATCGTCGAACACGCGACACGTCGCAACGGCCGAATCCATCTCATTCGCAACCGTCGAAAAATCGGAAGCCACCCATCGGCTTTGGTCGGGCTTCTTTCGGCGACAAAAAACCTTCTTGTTTTCCTGCCGGTTGATCTTCAGATTCACCCATCGTCGATCCTCCCGATGGTCAGAGCCATCGATGGGAATGACATGGTGATCGGTGTCCGTCGTGATCGGACGGACCATGCCTTGAAACAAGCCCTCACCGGCCTTTATGGCCGCGCCATTCGATTATTCTTCGGAATCCAGCTGAAGGATGTGGATGGGGCGACGATTTACCGGCGGGAATTGATACGGGAGATCGCCCCGCGTGTCGATCCACGGCAACCCTTCATACCGGTGGAAATCGTTCTTCGGTCTCTCCGCCAAAAAAAGCGGATTCATCAGGTCGAGATTGAACATTATCCAAGGCATGCAGGTCCACACGCAAGGATACCGCCCAGACTTCTATTGCGCCTTCCCCTTCAATTTCTCGAATTCACATGGCGCTGTTATAGGATTCGCACTGCTTGAAAGCCGTCGCCGCCTTCGCCATTACCAGCGCGCACGGATCCTTCGCCCCGCTCATGATAGAATCAATGCCGCAAAGGGTGAACGAGGAATGGCCCACTATTTAGCCGCACGCGTGATCTCCGTGGAGCCTCTCAAGAGTTATGTCAGGTTGACTCTCGAAGCGCCTTCAATCGCTGCCGAAATGAGACCCGGGCAGTTTGTGATGGTGTCGGCAAGTCCGGAGGCATTTCTTGCACGGCCTTTTTCAATCGCCCATGTCGACGGCGATAGAATTTCAATTGTTTTTCAAGCGGTCGGGTGCGGCACTGACTGGCTTGTCGCATTGCGCCCCGGCAACACAACCAAAGTCCTTGGCCCACTCGGCAACGGCTTTTGCCTCGGCGACGGCGATCATCCTGTGATCGTGGCCGGAGGCCGCGGGATCGCTCCTTTCTATGATCTAGTTCGACGAATCAGCCATCTTTCACCCGTCCTCTTTTACGGAGGACGCACGAAGGAGCAGATTGTTGAACCTGAATATTTCGAGAGGTTTTGTGATCGCCTCGTCATCACGACCGAAGACGGCAGTGCCGGTCGCCAGGGGTTTCTCACTGATCCACTCGCCGACTACCTCCAGAAGAATACTCCTCCCGTCATCTATGGCTGCGGACCGCATGCCATGCTGCACCGCGTCGCTGAATTGGCCGACGGTATCCGAACGGAATTTTCGATGGAGGCCCGCATGGCCTGCGGGTTCGGCATCTGCATCGGTTGTGTCATTCCAGCGGGAGAGAGCGGATACAGGCGCGTCTGCATCGATGGCCCCATCTTCGGCGCAAAGGACATTCGATGGAAGGACTTGACGTAAGAATCGGCTCGTTGTCACTGAAGAATCCTGTTCTTCTCGCCAGCGGCTGTGTCGGTTACGGTGAAGAGATCGGTCGATTTATCGATCTTTCGGCGATCGGAGGGATTGTCGTCAAAGGCCTCTACATGAAGCCGCGAATCGGCAACCCGCCGCCGCGCATTTGGGAAACCCCATCCGGAATGCTGAATTCAATCGGGCTCTCAGGCATCGGCATTCATGCTTTTATCCAGGAGAAGCTGCCGTTGCTGCGCGAGACTGGTGCGACCGTCATCGTCAACGTCTGCGGCGAAACAGAAAATGAGTACGAAGAAGTGAGCCGTGTGTGCGACGCGACGGATGGAATCCACGCTCTCGAACTCAATATCTCCTGCCCCAATATCAAAGAGAACGGACGCTGCCCCGGCATGAACCGCGATGCCACTTTTTCGCTTGTGAGCCGTATTCGCAAGGCAACCAAAAAGCCCCTCATCGCCAAACTCTCGCCCAACATCACCGACATCGCGTCGATCGCGCAGAGTGCTGAAGAAGCAGGAGCCGACGCCGTCTCGCTGATCAATACGCTGCTCGGAATGGCCATCGACATCGAAACCGGCGAAACGCGCACAGCCACCGGCATGGGAGGGCTATCCGGTCCTGCCATCCGGCCTGTTGCTGTACGCATGGTCTACCAGGTCGCGCGCACTGTCAGCATCCCCGTCATTGGGATGGGCGGCATCAGCACGTGGCGGGATGCCATTGAATTCTTCATGGCAGGGGCCGGCGCTATCCAAATCGGCACCACTAACTTCATTAATCCCCATGTTTCAATCGAAATCCTGAATGGAATTCAGGACTATCTGGTATCTCGTCGACAGAAGCTCGCCGATATCATCGGGTGCTGTCATATCGGACCCAGGCGATAACCCAGTGAGACATATTGAAAGACAGGTGGCGAGAACATGAAGACATCGGCGTGCCATGAGCCCGTAGCGGATCAACTGCAAGAGCATCACAGGACATCGACTTCCAAGAGTGCATTCAGATCTTCATGTCTTCGAAATTGGCCGTTGACGCTTTTCCTCATGGCATGGCACGTGGGTCTTTTCACGATGCATATCCAGGCCCGCGAAACCGATCAGCGCACAAGACTCCGAGATCTCGGAATTACGGTTGGTCAATACGCGCCAGGCCCTTTCAACGCGATCACCGATGTCAATGGCGTGCTCGTCGGGCATTCAACCATCATCCGCGGCGAGGGGTTGCTCATTCCCGGCAAAGGCCCCATTCGCACAGGGGTTACAGCCGTCATCCCTCATGGAGGCGATCTGTGGCGCGAAAAAGTTCCAGCTGCGGCCTTTGTGATCAATGGGAATGGCGAAGTGACCGGCCTTCACTGGGTCAACGAAGCCGGAGCGCTTGAAGTCCCGATCCTCTTGACCAATACGATGAATGTGGGCCGAGTCAGCGATGCGTGCATTGCCTGGATGATCCGCAAATACCCGGATCTGGGAATCACCGACGATGTCGTCCTGCCTGTTGTTGGTGAGTGCGATGACTCTTTTCTCAATGACGCACAGGCACGCGCGGTCGGCGAATCAGAAGTCGTCCAGGCGCTCGATTCGGCTCGATCGGGCCCCGTGCCGGAAGGTGCCGTGGGCGCCGGCGCCGGAATGATGGCATTTGATTTTAAGGGCGGGATCGGCACGGCTTCACGGGTTCTTTCGAAAGAGGAGGGCGGTTTCACAGTTGGCGCTCTGGTAAATGCGAATTTCGGCGCGCGCAAGGATCTGATGGTGGACGGCATCCCGGTAGGGCGGTGGATCCCCGATCTGCAACCGCGCGGACAGAATGACGGTTCCGTCATCATCATCATCGGCACCGATGCTCCTCTGGATTCCCGCCAGTGCCTGCGGCTGGCGAAGCGTGCCGTCGTTGGGCTCGCTAGAACAGGATCGACGGTGAGGCATTCGAGTGGCGACTTCGCCATCGTGTTTTCCACGGCCTATCGCATCCCACACTACCCGAAAGAGCTTTTTTATGACGTGAGACTCCTTTCGGACGGACACATCACGCCGCTTTTTGAAGCCACCGAGGAAGCGGTGGAAGAAGCCGTTCTTAACGCTGTCTGTATGGCGCAGACAACGGTTGGAAGGGACGGCAACACAGCTTACGCGTTGCCGCTCGATCGCCTGAAAAGGATTGTCCTATCGCAGAGGAAAGCTCTTTTTCGGCAATAATTTCAAAAAGGGAAACACTATAATGAAAAGAATCATGATCCATGAATTCGGCGGGCCAGAGGTCATGAAATTGAAAGAGATGCCGGCGCCGCCATGTACCGAACGTATGGCGCTCGTTCGAGTCACGGCTTGTGGAGTTAACTTCATCGATATTTATCAGAGGACGGGACTTTATAAGAACCCACTGCCTTACCCGATCGGCCTGGAAGGCGCCGGTGTCGTTGAAAGTGTTGGCGACGGCGTCAGGTCCGTCGCTCCCGGCGACCGCGTGGCTTGGACTGGAATCCCCGGCTCCTACTGCGATATGAATCTGGTGCCTGCCGATCGCCTGTTGAAAGTTCCCAAATGGGTTGACGATCGCACGGCGGCTGCGAGCATGCTGCAGGGGATGGCGGCGCATTACCTGGCCCGCTCGACCTATCGCCTCCGCAAAGGCGATACGTGCCTGATCCATGCGGCAGCAGGTGGAGTCGGCTTGCTCCTCTGCCAGATTGCCAGAAAGGTCGGCGCTCGCGTCATCGGAACTGCCGGCACGGATGAGAAGACTGCCCGAGCTAGAGAGGCCGGCGCCCACGAAGTCATCAATTACGAAAAAGTTGATTTTGAGGTTGAAGTCAGGCGGCTGACCGACGGCAAGGGAGTGCAGGTCGTCTACGACTCGGTTGGTAAATCGACATTCGAACGGAGCCTCAACTGCCTGTCGAGGCGCGGGATGCTCGTCTTGTTCGGGCAATCGAGCGGCCCGGTGCCGGCTTTCGATCCGTCTATCTTGAACACCAAGGGATCGCTTTACTTGACGCGCCCAAGTCTTTTTCACTACATCGCCACTCGCGATGAATTGCTGGAGAGATCTCACGAACTCTTCAACTGGATCAAGGACGGCACCTTGAAGATTGCAATCGGCGCTACCTTCAGCCTCGACCAGGCCGCCGATGCCCATCGCGCTCTGGAAGAGCGGCGGACAACGGGCAAGGTGTTGCTGATTCCGTAGGCAGACCGATCCGCGAGCAGGAGTCTTATCGTGCACAAATTTGTATCAAGAAATCCGCCCCCACTTACGTTCCCGACTCGACTTGGAGGGCATGACATATATTTTCGGAAACGGGTACGGGTACTGGAACGACGAAAAACAAGAATGAGATCGAGTGGCACTTGCCCTCTGTCACGGGGCTGGATTTGCGTTTCGAACAGCACAGGCATAGACGCCGCCCGTTCGTGCCTTGATGTGGTGATGTTTATCCGCAGATTCACGAGACACACAATGGATTGCATCGACGGGACCCCTTTCACTACAATAGGCCCCGGGGGTCAATCATGAATTGGAAAGCACTAGCGGCAATCTGGCTCTTCCCATTGTCCTGTTCCGCAGCTGATTCTGCCCTTCCCAAAGGGAAACTGGTTTTTCAAACCAATCGCGATGGGAACGAGGAAATTTATCTTCGTGATGAAAATGGGGTCGAAACCAATCTCACGAACAATCCCTCCGATGATGCCTTCCCGTCGATTTCGCGTGACGGCAAGAGGGTCGTTTTTACGTCGACACGTGACGGCATCGAGAGCCTTTACATCATGAATATCGACGGCACCAACCTCGCCCCGCTTGTTTCGAATCCGGGCGGACCTGTCACCTACGGGCATTTTTCGGGCGACGGGAAGCTCATCGTTTTCACCGAACCGTATTCACAAACCCGCAACAATATTTTTCTTTTCGATCGCGCGACATGGCAGGTGAGCGGACCTATTGGCATACCGAACGAACGATGCGAATGGGGACATTTAACCCCCGACGGTCTGACTCTGGTTGTGAATAATTACCGGCGGCCCGGCGGGCCGCTCCCTCGAGGGTGGTACGTTACGCTGGTGGATCGAGCCACTGGAACACAGACTGTCGTGGATTCGGGATGCGAACCCGCTTTCTCAGCCGACGGAACCAAGCTCCTCTACGTGCACCTGCCCAGAGGATCCGGGCACAGCACAATCCGGATGTATGACATGGCAACCGGTCAAAACCAGCGCATGACAGCGGTCAAAGGATATCCTTACTGCCCGCGATTCACACGCAATGGCAAATGGATCATATTCGCGATGACTCCGGACAAGAAGAAACCCAACCTTTGGGAACTCTATATCATGTCATCAACGCCGCTCTCGCCGCCGATCCGAATAACCAGCAACAACGACGAAGACGTCAATCCGGATTTCCGGTAGTTAAAAAAACGCCAACTTTGGCGATCGGAGGCATGCGGCCTCCTCTCCCTCCAGCTCTCCGGGTTCTGGTCGTTGCCCTTTTACTTCTTCTTGGCTGGGGCTGAGCTTGATGGGAGATCCTTCAAAACCGATGACGACGGCTTGCCCCCGTAGTAATAGAGCGTCAGCGAAGTCAGCATGAACAGAATGGCTGCAATTGTCGTTGCCTTCGAAAGAAAAGTTGCGGCGCCGCGCGCGCCGAAGGTTGTCTGGCTGCTGCCGCCGCCGAAGGCGCTCGCCAGATCCGCTCCCTTGCCTGACTGCAGAAGCACGATCAGGATCAGCATCAGGCAGACTATGACGTGAAGGATTGTGACGACGATTTCCATCTACTTGCTACCTACTTCCTCTTCGTTGAACCTCGTACAATATCCGAAAAACTTTCAATCTTCAAGCTGGCTCCACCGACGAGCGCCCCGTCAATATCCGGCTGAACCATCAATCCGGCAACGTTATCCGGCTTGACGCTTCCGCCGTACTGAATTCGAATGCCGCCGGCTGCCGGCCCGTAAGCGTGATTCAACCAGCCACGAATGAAGGCGTGAACATCCTGTGCCTGTTCTGGAGTGGCCACCCTGCCTGTCCCGATCGCCCAGACAGGTTCGTAGGCGATTGTCAGTTTCTCGCAGGCGATACCAGTGAGGCCTCCATCAAGCTGTCGGCGGATGACATCGAGTGTGCTGCCGCTTTCCCGTTCCGGCAATGTCTCGCCGACGCACATGATGGGATCCAGCCCCCCGGAAATGGCCGCCTTGAGTTTCCGGTTGACGCTCTGATCAGTCTCCCCGAAAAACTGCCGCCGTTCGGAATGGCCGATGATGACGAATTCGCAACCAACGTCGATCAGCATGAGGGCCGAGACTTCACCGGTGAAGGCGCCCTCCTTTTCCCAGGCTAGATCCTGAGCACCGAGGCGCAGGCGAGTACCGGCGATGACGTTGTGAACAGTTTCAAGCGCCGTATATGGCGGGCAGAGTGCGACATCGATTTCTTCGAGGGACCCGATGGATGCCGCAAGGCCGGAGGCGAGTTTCGTCGCCTCCGGCTTCGTGCAGTACATTTTCCAATTGCCGGCGATAAATGGTTTTCTCATTTGTCGTTCAAAGCCTCGACACCGGGCAGTTTCAAACCGCCTAGAAATTCCAGGCTGGCCCCGCCACCGGTCGAAATGTGAGTGATCTTATCGGTGACACCGGCCTTTTCAATCGCCGAAACCGAATCGCCTCCGCCAACGATCGATATCGCCCCTGATTGAGCCACGGCGCGAGCGATCCCGACCGTCCCGGCAGCAAACGCGTCGATTTCGAAGACGCCCATGGGGCCGTTCCAGACGATTGTTTTGGCAGCGCGGAGTCGATCTCCGAAGAGTGCGACGCTGCGCGGCCCGATGTCTAGCCCCATCCATTCGGGATCGATTGATGTCACATCACACGTCTTCGTCGAGACCCCGGCTTTCCTTTCCGGCGCCGTCACGTGGTCGACAGGCAAAAGCAGTTCAACCTTTTTTAGATCGGCGTCCTTGAGAACGCGCGCCGCAACATCCACCTTGTCGGCTTCGACCAGCGATGTGCCTGTGCCATAGCCCTTGGCTTTGAAAAACGTGTAGGCCATGGCGCCGCCAATCAGTAGTGTGTTGACCTTGCCGAGCAGATTATCGATGACTTCGATTTTATCGGAGACTTTGGCGCCGCCGAGGATCGCCACGAAAGGGCACGCTGGATTTTCCAGGGCGCCTCCGAGATAACGCAGCTCCTTCTCCATCAGGAGCCCGGAGACGGCGGTTTTCACATAAGCCGTGATGCCGGCGGTCGATGCATGAGCGCGATGGGCCGAGCCAAAAGCATCATCGACGTAAATGTCAATGCCTTCGGCGAGCTGAGCCGAGAAGCCCGGATCGTTGGCCTCCTCCTCTTTGTAGAAGCGGACGTTTTCAAGCATCATGGCCTGGCCATCGCGGAGGCCCGCGCGCATCCTCGCCACATCGGCGCCGATGCAGTCGGGGGCCATGATAACCTCGCCGCCGAGCAGCTCCGAAAGACGGACAGCCGCGGGTCGCAGGCTCATTGCGGGATTGCGTTTTCCCTTGGGGCGGCCGAGATGAGACGCCAGCAGGAGCCGGGCGCCTTGGTCGAGCGCCAGACGGATCGATGGCAAGGAGGCGCGGATTCGCGTGTCGTCGGTGATTCGCTGAGAATCATCGAGAGGCACATTGAAATCGACACGCATGAAGATGGTGCGTCCGCGCAGTTCGACGTCGGTGATCGAGCGCTTCATGTTGCCTCCAGAAAATTTCGCTTTTTCAGCGGGTCATGTACTTGAGCAGATCCACGACTCGGCAGGAATACCCCCACTCATTGTCATACCAGGAAAGGATCTTCAGCAAGTCATCGCCGACCACCTTCGTGTAGGCGGCGTCGACGATCGACGAATGCGGGTTGCCGCGGAAATCAATCGACACAAGTTCCTCAGTGCAGAATTGCAAAATCCCTTTCATCGGGCCGTCAGCGGCCGCTTTCAGAGCGGCATTGACATCCTCTTTCTTTGCGGGCTTCTCGATCAAGAAGACGACGTCGACAAGAGAAACATTCGGAGTCGGCACACGAACCGAGATACCGTCCATCTTGCCTTTCAATTCCGGGATGACGAGAGACACCGCTTTGGCGGCTCCGGTCGTCGTTGGAATCATTGATAACGCCGCCGCACGCGCGCGCCGCAGGTCTTTGTGAGGCAGATCGAGTATCCGCTGATCGTTCGTGTAGGAATGTATGGTCGTCATCTGGCCGCGCTTGATGCCGAAGGTGTCATGAATGACCTTGGCGACGGGAGCCAGGCAGTTGGTTGTGCAGCTGGCGTTACTGACAATGTGATGCTTGGCCGGGTCGTAGGATTTTTCATTGACGCCCAGGCAGATGGTGATGTCCTCGTCGGTGGCTGGAGCCGTGATGAGAACTTTTTTGGCGCCGGCGGTCATGTGCTTGGAAGCGCCGTCGCGTTTTGTGAAGAGTCCCGTGGATTCGATGACATAATCCACACCCAGGTCTTTCCACGGGAGACCGGCAGGATCTTTCACCGAGAGAACCTTAATCTCGCGGCCGGCCACGGTGATAGTACCGTCACCTGCTTTGACATCGCATTCCAGGTTACCCAGTACCGAATCGTACTTCAAAAGATGAGCCAGAGTTTTTGCATCAGTGATGTCGTTCACCGCGACGAATTCGAATCCCTTTTCTTTCAACGATGCACGAAGCACGTTTCTTCCAATTCGACCGAATCCATTAATGCCGATTCTGATGGCCATGATCTCCTCCTTCGGTTAATTCGCTTACTTTCAGAATAACAAAAGAGCAACGGAAATGGAAACCAGAATGAGATGCCCGTATGCCGCCCCGCCAAAATCGGCAATCACGCGTTGATGGCGTGAAGTAAAAAGTGAAAAGCAAAAATTCGTGAAAACGCGTTCCCCTATCCGCGAGTAAGCACACGCCTATTGCGACAAAATGGCTTCGGAGCATCTGCGGCTCGGCTCGCGAGGATGCCGAGCCCTCCCCTCCGTATATCAAGCATTCCCCTGATCGATGGTTTGGGAGGGCGAGGCTCCTGCCGAGCCGTAATGCCGGGTCTATCGAGACTATCTGATGGCTTGCCGCCATTCCTTATCCGCGGATTTCGGACATTGATTGAGGGTTTCCTTTTTACTTTTTGCCTAAATCCCACCAGTCCAACAATTTCCTGATTTATCACCAGTCTGACTTCGACGATTCTGTAATCTGATCCCGCTTGCGCTCGGCGGTTGTTCTTCTTTATAGTGACGCCATGATGATAAGAATTTTTTTTTCACTGCTCTTTTCCGCAGGGTTACTCATGGCGGATAACGACGAGAAGCTTTTCATAAACGGTCGTATCTATACGATCGATGGCGAGAGATCCTGGAAAGAAGCACTCATCGTCCGATGCGAACGAATCTGGAAGACAGGGACATCCGCCGAGATGCGGCGGCTGGCGGCTCCCGACGCCGAGGTCATCGACCTGGGCGGGCGATTCGCCATGCCCGGATTCATTGATGCGCATACGCATTTTGCGCAGGGCGGGCAAAGGTCGCTTGAGGTTGAACTCAAGGACTGTAACGACGAAATGGAATTCGAAAAGCGTGTCGCCGGTTATGCCCAGCAATTCAAGTCCGGCGAATGGATGACAGGCGGAGGCTGGGATCATGAAAGATGGCCGGATAAAAAACTCCCGACTGCCGCTCTACTGGATCGCGCCGTTCCGAAAAACCCCGTCTGGTTGACTCGCCTTGACGGACATATAGGCGTTGCGAATTCACTCGCGCTGAAGCTCGCCGGCATCGACCGAAACACGAAAAGCCCTTCCGGCGGGGAGATTGGACATGACGCGGCCGGTGAACCTGATGGCACTCTGCGCGACAATGCTATGAATCTCATCGATATTGTGATCCCTCCACCGACGCGTTTGCAGGTTGAAAAGGCGATTCATGCCGCGCTTGATAAAGCCGGGCAGTATGGGGTGACGACGGTTCTCGAGATGGAAACCACACCGGATTCTCTCGCTATCTATACTGAACTTGAGAAACAGGCAATGCTGACCACAAGGGTCTATGCCTGCCCGGACGCATCATCACTGGAAAAAATGTCAGGTCTCGGCATCACAACGGGGTTCGGCAGCGACATGCTCCGCATCGAAGGTGCCAAGCTCTACGTGGACGGCAGCATGGGTGCCGGAACCGCTCTCTTTTTCGAACCCTACCACGACCGGCCCAATACCAGCGGCCTGGCAGTGATGTCCGAAACGGATCTCGATTCACGAATACGTCAAGTCGATGAAGCCGGGCTGCAACTCCAGATCCACGCCATCGGTGATAAGGCTGTCTGGATGGCGCTCGACGATATCTCCCGTTTGCCGTCACGCGACAGACGCGCCAAATTGGAACATGTGCAGGTGATCCGCCGGCAGGACTTCGAGCTGTTCAAGAAAACCGGTACGATCGCTTCTGTTCAACCATGCCACCTGCTCGATGATATGCACTGGTGCGAGAAGCGCGTCGCTCAGCGGTGCAAAGACGGATATGTCTATGAATCCCTCCTGAAAGCGGGCATCCCACAAGCTTTCGGGACTGACTGGCCTGTGGAATCGCTTAACCCATGGTTTGGAATCTATGCCGCCGTCACGCGGATGGACCTGGACGGTCAGCCTGAAGGAGGCTGGTTTCCGGAAGAAAAAATGCCGCTAGCCGACGCCCTTCATGAATACACAATGGGTTCCGCATATGCATGTTTCATGGAGAAGCATCTCGGATCGATCGAACCCGGAAAGCTCGCTGATCTGATCATCACTGTTGAAAGTCCATTCGACATCGCCCCGAAGGCACTCAAGGATGTGAAAAACTGGATGACGGTAGTGAACGGAAAGGTCGTCTGGAAGAAACACTAGACACGACAGCGCTGAATGCTGCAGAGTCGGTACGCCTTCTCTGGCCGAAAAGGTGTTTCTGATCTAGAACAGGCTCGCAGGTGGAGTCACTCTGAGAAAAGCGGTCGCAGGCGATAACGCCTCAGGGCGTGTATCCCGGGGCTGCTTTCAGCACGAGCAGCATCTCCGGTCTGGTCCTCTTGCCGGTGACAGGCCAGAAGCAATCGGTGCACTGAAACACTCTGGCTTTGGGCGTGTATGAGGCATCGACTTCACGCTGGATTCCATAGAATGGGCCATCCAAGATGATGGTTTTGTAATAGCCATTCTGCAGCGCGTGATCAATTTGATAGACCAGATTTCCGCGTTTCTCCCTGTCGGTGCTTCGCAAAACATCAAACAGGGCCATGGCATGAGCACTCGTTTTTTTGCCGGCTAATGAAGGCAGATAGCCATGGTTCGGCATGAAAATGTCACCATCTATGCCTTTCATTAATTCAACCAGGGCATTGCCTGCGAGGAGGTCCCTTGTTGATGGGAGCTGGGCGGCGGGATCATATTTCAAGAGGAAAAACTGCAAGAGGCAGGTGAGAACGGCCAGATACTGCCACAGTGATGCATGCCTCGCCCTGCTTGCAAAAGATGTCACATGATGCCATCCCATTCCCGCATAAATCGAAAGAGCGGCAGTTGCAAGCAACAGGACATTATCGTACCCGCCATAATGCATTCTCGAAAACCAAGAGACAAGAATCATGCTAAAAAAGAAGGAGAGGTGAAACACGGTCTCTTTATTCCGATGGCACAAGAGGCGATTTCCCAAATATGTCAATGATGCCAATAATGCGAGTGAGAGAAACGGCATATCCTGGATCCAGAATCCTGCCACCATGAGAGTGAAGATACGATGCTGTCGCGGGAGCTCAAATACATAATAAGAGTACCATCCATGGCTTAACCAATTAAAGAAGAGCGTGCTCAATCCAATAAGCCCTGCAAAGATCAATGGAATTATGATCTTCAACCATCTGTCCAGGAAAATCATCGAATAGAGGCACATGACGACTGCCAGGAACAATGCGGTTTGCTTTGTCAAAAAGGACAGAGAGATCAGAACTCCGGAAAAAAACAGGCCGATGCCACTTTTGTGAAAAAACAGCAGATAAGCACTGCCAAGAAGAAGAAAAAGAAAAAGCGAATCGAGACGAGCCAGATCCAGCCAGGCGCCGCTGAATCTGTATGCCGCCGCGAAAAGGCCTGTGGATAGCAGGCCGTAAAAAGAGGATCCCGTCTCCCTCTTCACGAATTTGAAAATGATGAAAAAACAACCGATCGACGCAAGGAAGGATACGAGCCGCAAAGGGAAGAAGCCGATACCGAACACCTTTGAGAATACGGCGGACACATAGTAGTAAAAGGGCGTATAGATGAATGGTGTGAATTCCAGAGACGGCTCGCCATAAAGCGAGGCGCCTTTGAGAAGCCTGACGACGTGGTCGACACAGCCTCCCTCCATCCATTCCAACTCATATGGGTACCTCATCCTGATCCAGGCGAGGATGAAGTAGCAACAGAGATATCCTGCCGCACACAGGCCGGCAACAGCCGTCAGAAAGCGCAAAGGAAGATCCAGACGGCGGCTTTGTTTCATCGACGATTCCGGACAGGACGTTCTGCCTGGAAGCGCCGTCATCCATTGCGCTGGTTGTGGTGGGATGTCATTAGAATCAGGCAATGATGGAGTCCGCCTTTCGGAATTCATTGTGGGATGTCTTGGGGGTCATTTCCCTGAAAACAGTCCACGCCATTTTCTCGTGTTGCCGCGTTAGGGGTTCCCGTTGTCCAACTCTGTACATCTCCCTCTGCAAACAGGGACGTCAACGCAGACGAATTCCGTCCCCGATGAAATCCGCTCCTATCAACAAAATTCAACAGGGGTCCTCGGATAATCGACTCATCCCTATCTACAGCAGGATGCACTCCAGCAATCTCCGTTTCCACCACGATTTTTGATAACGGATTCTCCTCTGCAGTTGGATCGTTTTT
Organism: uncultured Acidobacteriota bacterium; assembly: GCA_903916735.1. GTDB lineage: Bacteria > Acidobacteriota > CAIWXX01 > CAIWXX01 > CAIWXX01 > CAIWXX01. Next base: position 37,527 of record CAIWXX010000010.1, on the reverse strand, counting down.
TGATTCTACAACTGTAGAAAAATGATGGCACGTCAGTGCATGCGGCGAACTGCCGCACTCAGCTAGACCCCTCAGGTGCCTCCATCCCAACCGATCGTCACTTTGCCGCCTTTGACGATCACGGGCACCGTTCGAGCACCCTTGCTGAATTTCAGCATCTGATCAAGACCCCCAGGTTCCGCTTGCACATTGATGTAGCGAACAGTATCAGTCTTGGCGAAGTCCTCACGGGCCTTCGATGTATAGGGTCAGGTATCCTTCCCGAAAATGAGAATGTCATCAGACATGATATGCACTCCTTGAATGGAAATTCTACAGCTTCAGCTATGGGCAGTAAAGAGACCAGGTAAATTCCTTGTCCCGGGGCAATCGAATTGCAGAAGAAAAGCGATCATATCGGTGAAATCCAATGAATTCCAGGGACGCAGCTGGATCAAACCGGCCCCGCATGTGATATCTTACAGTGGAGATGAGAAAAGTCGCCATTGTAGGTTTGCCGAACAGCGGCAAGTCGACCCTGTTCAACCGTTTGACGCGGAAGAGGAGAGCCCTCGTCCACCGGCGCTCTGGAATGACCCGCGACCGGATCTATGGCACTGTTGAATGGGAAGGCCGCCAATTCATCGTGATCGACACGGGTGGCGTCGACGAGGCCAAGGACTCACTGCAACACGCGATTCTGCGGCAGGTGGATTTTGCCGTGGCCGAAGCCGATCTCGTGCTCATTCTCTTTGATGCAACCGATGGATTACGACCCGGCGATGAATCGCTCCTAAGGGCCATCCGGAAGAAAAAGCCCTTTCTGGCTGCGGTCAACAAGGTGGACGCTGAGCAACACGAAATGCGCCTTGCCGATTTCACCCGGCTGGGAATCAACCCCGTGGGGGTATCGGCCGAACACGGGCGTTGCATCGACGATCTGCTCGATCAGATTCTTGCTCTTCTTCCCGGAGATGACGCATCCGAGGCCGTCAACTCGAACGCCTTGGCGCTCACCATCGTCGGTAAGCCCAACGCCGGCAAATCGACGCTCCTGAACAGGCTGGTCGGATATGAACGCGCATCGGTCAGTGAAATTCCAGGGACAACACGTGATTGCGTTGATGCAGAAGTGGTCTCCGGCGGAACCCTTTTCCGAATACTCGACACGGCCGGAATCCGGCGTAAGGCGCGTATCGACGATTCGCAAGAAATCTTCGCTGTCCTGGCTGCACGCCGGACCATCCAACAAGCCGATTGTGCAATCCTGCTTCTCGACGGCGAGGCCGGGGTCGGCGCTCAGGATCGCTTCCTCGCCACCGAAATCGCATCCTCCGCTAAATCCACAGTTGTCCTTGTCAACAAACTCGATCTTGCCACTCAATACGATCCACACAGAGCGACGAAAAAATTGCGCGAGGAGCTGAATGAGCTGCAATGGGCCCGTATTCTTTTCATCTCCGCATTAGCCGGCCGGGGAACCGAACGGGTGCTGCCCGCCGTTGAAGAGACGATCGCAGAAGGCCGGACCACAATCTCCACGTCGGATCTTAATAAATTCCTGGAAGAATTTTTCGAATCTCGATCGCCGATATTTCAGGATGGAATCAGGGCTCCGATTAAATACGGTGTCCAGATCAGCCGCCTTCCGGTGACGATTCGACTGTTCACGACCCGCCAGACTCGATTTCTCCCCTCTTATGAAAAAATGCTTGCTACGCACATCCGCGGAGAATTTGGATTGAAGCACTCACCGATCAGGATTCAGTTGAAGTCAGGACGCGACAAAAGAGTCTGACTGACGGCAAGGCTGATGGATCCGGCCGATGGTTGATTCCCCCGCAGATCGGTAGCAAAAAAATCGGGAATTTATTTTCATCTGAGTTCATCTGTGGTTCCATTCGGTGCGCTGGATATTTGAAGTACGATTTTCTGACAGGCCCCTCTACGCAAACTTTGCCGCCGTCGTGGGTCTTGATGTATACTGCTTGACTTTGCTATGGAATTGGCAGATCAGAGATCAGGGCATACACGAGCGGAAGCGATAGGGGAGAGGAATACGGAAGGATCACTGAATTCTGAAACCCATTCACATGACTCCTTCCGCGATTGGTTGCTGAGAGCCGTCCCCGTATTGACAGCCATGGTCATCGGGCTCTGGGGCGCTGCTTTTTTCATCTACTATTATTCTCAGGGCCTGACGCTGATCCATTACGATGCCAAGGCCCGGCTTCTGGTTGCGCGGCGCATTTTTGATAACCTCAGTCCGGGGATCGATCAGATGGGTATGTACTGGCTTCCCCTTCCCGCACTGATTGATATCCCGGCGGTCCTCAGCAGGACTCTCTATCACAATGGCATAGCGGCATCATTGATCTCCGTCATCTGTTTTGCGGTATCCGGGTATTTTCTTTACCGGCTTGTCTATCTTCTGCGGACCGACCATGCCCTTTCCGTCGCGGCCGTGTTGATCTTCGCCACGAACTCCTCCATCCTCTACGTGCAGTCGACCCCACTCACCGAGTCTCTTTATCTGGCGCTTTCAATTGGAGGCATCTATTATCTGACACGGTTTCTGTATACCGAAGAAACGCGCGATCTTCTGGCAGCGAGCATACTCGTGGCACTGTCAACCCTTGTTCGGCATGATGGCTGGTCGCTCTGCGCCGGCATGAATATTCTTTTACTGATCGGGCTTCTTCAGGCAAAGGCTCGCTGGAAGGTGAAACGCAAATATATTGCGGCATTTCTTCTGATTTCTCTCGCGGGGATCTTCGCTTTCCAGGCATATTGCACCTTTGTCACTGGTGAATTCCTGCCGCCTCAAAAGGATGAACGGCCTCTCGATCCTTACTCCAAAGGCCAGGCATTGAAGAGTTTCCTGATTTTTCTACAATGCACGCGGGACATCGCAGGAAAGCCGGCCTTCGACACGGCGATACTCGGCTTCCTCATTTTTCTTATTCATCGGCGATTCCGCCGGCCTTTTCTGATGGCTTATGCCCTTCTTCATCCCATACCTTTGTTCGCCATGGCCTATTTCGATGGTCACCCTTTTCGCGTCCGGTATAGTATTGTACTCCTGCCCGCCGTTGCTCTGTTCGCCGTTGTTTGGTGGCCCGCAAAACGGTGGGCCAAAATCGCCCTGGCCTGTCTCATCATGATCAACGTGCTATTTCCCCGTGCCAACCGTCATGCAATGCTGGATGAGGCGCGCTACCACATGCCGGAGATTAAGGAGAGGGAGCAGGCCATTCACTACTTTGAAAAGAACTATGATAGCCAGCTTGTTCTGGCCTCTATGGGATGGATTTCCCCTTTCCTGCACGATTGGGGACTACCCCTTCATAATGTGGTTCATGAGGGAATTTATGGAACGTGGGATCAAGCTCTGGCACGCCCTGATAAAATCGTAGGCTGGATCGTCGCCGAGGACGGTGACCCGCTGGCGCAAGCCGCGGTGCAAAATCCCCGTTTTCTCAGGAGGTTCAAACAGGTGCTGCGATTGAGTAACCTGACGGTTTATCGGCGAGTCCGATCCGGCGAGGTCATGCATTGGCGCCGGGCGGGATTCGCGGCTCGAGTTTCCTCCTCGATACCGCTACCATCACCTCGTCGTATGAAGCTGCAGTCGCAAGCAAATTCACTTTGATGAAAAGCGTCGCTTTTCATCGTCACTGTGGTGAGGTCGGCCAATGTTGCATCGCATGAAATCCGATCCTTCTTATTTCTTCCAGGCCATGCCCCAATAGTGCATGATGAGAGTGACCGCTGAAATCACAGCGGTCTCGGAACGGAAGTTCCTCCTCCCCAGGCTGGCACGTTCGAAGCCGGTTTTTTGAGCCTGTTCGACTTCCGATCTTTCCCACCCGCCTTCGGGACCGATGAGGATTGTGGCTGTGGTGGGAGGCGACGATTCTAGAATAGTACGAAGAGGAGCTCCACCCTCTTCCTCGTCCAAAATAAGCCTACGTCCTTCGGGAGATGTGCCGATGAATTGCGCCAGAGGCATGGGTTCTTTCACCTCAAGCACAATCGGCGATTCAGACTGGCATGCCGCATCGACGGCGATTTTCTGCCAGCGAGGCCTCTTATCACCGGCGAACGCTCGCGAACGGCGTGTGATCAGGGGTGTCAAAGAGGCCGCCGCCCATTCTGCGCATTTCTGAATGGTGAGATCGACTTTGTGGGGTTGAAGAAATGCCATGCCGATCTGAAGAGCGAGCGGCGGCGGGTCAACACAAAATCGATCTTTCACCTGAAGTGAGGCATGAGTCTTGAGGACTTCCTTGATTTCGCACAGAGCACGCCGGCCGTCGCGATCAAAAAGGACGACATTTTCGCCGGGCCGAAGGCAGAGGACATGACGCAAATGATGGAGATTTTCACCGACGAGTGTCAATTCCCCGCCGGATTCGCCGGCATCATCGATATAAAAATGAGGTTCGTGCATTACATTCTCCAGATCTGTTCAAGACCACGCGCCATCAATGGCGTCTCATCCTCGAAACAGTGCATACCGGATAAGCGCATCCAGCAGATCGCGTTTGTCACGGTAAAAAGCCGGATAGACCGGACGTTTTTCCTCAATGTATCGACGCAGCGTCCGGCTCTCAAGAATCATATTCATCCAGAACATATTCATACGGCTGTAAAAGAGGCGGGCGAGGAGTTGAGTGGTGCGGAGTGATGAACCAAGTTCGGAAGTGAGGATGCGATGGCGATACCCTGTAAACCGCACATCGTCGCGCCGGAATCCATCGTTAATTTCCGAGGCAGCGAGCTTGCTCCCAAGGAGCGCTTCTGAGATGCCCTCGCCCCTAGGCAATGGGTCAACCCCGAGCGCGGCGCAACATACTTTGCTTCGCGTCCCAATCTGCTTGTCAATGACGAAAAGACGTTCGCTATAGGAGGGATTTATCGCGCAGAGATGGAATGCCGTACTCAAGCCCGCCGGGCCGGCGCCGATGATCAGAATATCCCGCTCTTCCATGCATGCTATTGTAACGAATCCAGAGGCCTTCCAGTAACCCGCAATTTTGTCACCCATCTTTTAAGCCTTCTCGCAATGAAGATCAGCTCAGAACAGATTAAGCTCAACTGGAAACCAATTGACCAAATCAACCGATCCCACTGGCACTGAGGCTATTCCAGGGTATATTGTTAAATTATGGGAGGGAAAGAAATGAAAAGGCTGCCACTCGTTCTCTGTGTGATGGTCGTTTCCACTTCGATTCTAGCCGCGGCGGAGGACCTTCGAGAGCGTGTCGCCTACCTGAAATCCAACTACAAGGATGTCGTCACGCGCGTAGCACAGGAAGCGTCTGCGATGCGACTTTTCGGATCAGGACTTCCGGAGGTGTATTCCAACTTTGAAGAAAATAAGGGGTTAGCCTATTACTCCTTTACCGGCACACTTCCTTATGTGTTTGATCCACTTCGGCAACGGGATTCGGTGCGGGCCGGTGCGTTATGGGTAGCGGTCGCCAAACCGGTGGCTCAAATTTTCTGGAAGCTCGGTGGCTCGATCCAGCAAGTGGATGGAGTCAAGATCCAGATTCGGACATCATCCACCGACAGCCGCATGCCGCTGACTCGACCCGGAGGCAATGAGGTCATCACCTATTTTTTCACCACCGCCGAACTGCGTCGATTCTTCGCCGGTGAAATTGCCGATGCCGATCTCTTTAGCCGCTCTCAGATCACCTTCAACGGATCGAATATGAAAGTGGATTTCACGCGTGACGCAGCTGAGATCGCCACGCTGGCTCAGAACATAACGCTCTTCCGAGAACGCTATGCTCAATAGCCGCGTCGCGAGTCCGCGGAAAATCTCCGCCGATTCTCACTTTGGCGGCTTTTCCGATCAAACAGGGTATCCGTGCACCAGAAGAAAGCGACGGCCTGTGCTATTTTAATGTTGCCAGCCAACCGGCGAGCTGTACCATGACGGACAATCCAACCAGCACAAATCCGACGACGGCGATTGCTGAATAGGAGGGATTGAACCCGACCGCGAAGAGGCCGCCGGAGAAGACGATCGTTCCGACGATACAGAGGATGCTCCCTGAGTGTTTCCAGAAAGGCGAAATACCGATCCTGTCGATGAGCATTCCATAAAAAATGTTGACGAGGGAAAGCGCTCCCCAGTGAGCATGGGCGAGCCTCCAGGGCGCGCGTGGAAAGGAATAAGCGGCAATGGCCGCGTGGTTCACCCAGTTGGCGGATTCGAAATAGCTGCCGGCCCAGTTCGGATCACGCATCTTGATTTGCAGGAAAAATCCAAAAAGCATGCTGAGCGCCAACCACATCCACCCGAACGCAACATTCTTGCGACCGATGTCAATTTCCATTATCGCCCTCCTTTGCTCAAACGATGCGATTGTACACGGAGAGCAAACAGCTTTCCAGTGGAAGGCCCGCGACCCGATTGATAGTTCGAATGGGCGCCATGCCCCAATTCCGATCTTTTTTCGGGATCGAATATTATCTTGGGCGGTTTTAGTACTGCGGGATTCAGGTTCAACCCCTATCCGCGAGTAAGCACACGCCTATTGCGACAAAATGGCGTCGGAGCCTCTGCGGCACGGCCCTCGCGAGGATGCCGAGCCCTCCTCTCCGTAAATCAGCATTCCCCTGATCGATGGTTTGGGAGGGCGAGGCTCCTGCCGAGCCGTCATGCCGGGTCTATCGAGACTATCTGATGGCTTGCCGCCATTCCTTATCCGCGGATTTCGGGTTCAAATGACCAAGTTGACAAAGTGCCGCTGATGTGGTTCCGGCCGGCTCCAGAAAGCGCTCTTCAGGTTTGACAGGCCTATGACCCTATGGTAAACAAGGCTCCGTGAGTCGGCGGAAGGGGCGCCTACAACGGTAACAACAGTGGTGACGATATTTTTCCAAAACCGCTGGGATCGCGTGTCGACCTGGCAGGAGGAGTGTCATATCGCGAAAACCGACCTGAGCTCACGTGTCCATTCTTCGATGTGCGCAGGCGCGCTTTTTTGATGTTGAGAATTGGAGTAACGAGCTGCAGGCCCAGTGGTTTGCAGTCATTTTACAACCCACACTATAAAGGAGAAGCTTAATGAGCGTTAAGCAGTATGTGGCGAAGTTCATGGAGAACATCATCGCCAAGAATCCAGCTGAACCGGAATTTCACCAAGCGGTGAAAGAAGTCGTCGAATCCCTCATCCCCTGCCTCGAAAAGAATCCTCTGTACATCGATCACAAGATTCTCGAGAGGATGAGCGAGCCTGATCGGATCTTCATTTTTAGAGTACCGTGGCAGGATGACAAGGGTGTTATTCAGGTCAACCGCGGCTTCCGAGTGGAATTCAACAATGCGATCGGGCCTTACAAGGGCGGCCTGCGTTTCCACCCGACTGTCAACCTCGGGATCCTGAAATTCCTGGGATTCGAACAGATTCTCAAGAACAGCCTGACGACTCTGCCGATGGGCGGCGCCAAGGGCGGCAGCGATTTCGATCCGAAGGGCAAATCCGATTGGGAAGTCATGCGGTTCTGCCAGAGCTTCATGAACGAGTTGACTCGCCACATCGGCGCCAACATCGACGTACCGGCTGGCGATATCGGAGTCGGTGGCCGTGAAATCGGCTTCATGTTCGGCCAGTACAAGAAACTGACTCATTCTTTTGAAGGCGTGCTTACGGGCAAAGGCCTCAACTGGGGCGGTTCGCTTATTCGGCCGGAAGCAACCGGTTACGGCTGCGTCTACTTCGCCGAAGAAATGCTAAAAACTCGCGGCCAGTCTTTTGCCGGAAAAACCGTCGCGGTTTCCGGTTCTGGAAACGTTTCCCAGTATGCTACTGAGAAAGTCAACCAGCTGGGCGGCAAGGTCATCACCGTTTCCGATTCCAACGGCACGGTCGTTGATAAGGATGGAATCAAGGGCGAAAAGTGGAACTTCCTGATGGAGCTGAAGAACGTCAAGCGCGGCCGCATCAAGGAATACGCCGACAAGTACAAATGCGAATACCACGAAGGCAAAACCCCATGGTTTGTCAAGTGCGATGTCGCTCTCCCCTGCGCCACCCAGAACGAAATCAACGGCGACGATGCCAAGATGTTGGTCAACAACGGCTGCTCGGCGGTATCTGAAGGCGCCAACATGCCGACGACTCTCGAAGGCGTCGAGGTCTTCCTTGCGAAGAAGATCCTGTACGGCCCCGGGAAAGCTGCCAACGCAGGTGGCGTGTCCACATCCGGTCTTGAAATGTCCCAGAACAGTCTGCGGCTCTCCTGGACAAGGGAAGAAGTCGACCAGCGCCTCCACAACATCATGATTTCGATCCACAAGGCGTGCGTCGAGACCGCAAAAGAATACGGCGATCCGACCAATTACGTACTCGGAGCCAACATCGCCGGCTTCAAGAAGGTCGCCAATTCCATGATCGATCAGGGGCTGGTCTAAGAAGAACGGCCTTTACTGAAACCTGTTGCGGGGGAACGCTTCCGGCGTTCCCCCGTTTTTTATCTCCGTGGGATATCACGATGCAATCGCACAAGGTCCGAGATAAAATAGAAGACGGCACACCGAAATTCAGGAGTCGTCATATCTGAACAGACTGATCTGAGTCGTCAGGATTTTTTTGTCGGCCGCGTGATGCCCTACTCGTAAAGAAATTGTCGGACAACCGGCTATGCTGTTCGTTCGATCATATCTTATTGTCGAAAAAGATATCCCGCCGGGAAATGAATGTGGCTCCTCTGAGTCGGATTTTTCGTCGGTGGCTCAACCGTGAAATCATATGTCCCTGCGGGCAGGAGGACTCGGTATTGACCCTTGACATCCGTCGCTGTGCTGACGAGTATGATCGCGCCGCCTGCTTGTTCGGCATCGATAGCACTGGCTTGACTGAACTCCACTATCGCACTCTTTGATGCTTTGTTCCGAGCATCCGTCACCTTGCCTGTGACAATCACGCCATTTGCCGCTGGGAAATTGTATGTCTTCGCCGCCGCCGTCATGGTGATGTCGAATGTCGTTTGGACAGCTCTTCCTTTGTAATTTTTATCGGCGACCGGGATGAATACCGCTGTATAGCCACCAGGCATTAAAAACGTTGAATATTTTCCATTCGTCACCATGCCGACGCCGACCAGGTATTGAAACAGGAATTCCGGACTAATGGCGTGACCCTTCGAAAAGAAATAAATCAATCCCGACAGTTTCGCACCGGATGAATCGGAGACGGAACCTGTCAGTGGATAGCCCTTCGAAGCGGTGATGTTTTTAACGGTGTCTTTGGTCAACGTTATTTTGGACTGTGCCGCTGCCGCGGGGATCGGCTGACCTGTGGAAGAAATGGCGAAAATAGGGACCAGAACGAGGTTGTACTTACCTGATGGAACTGCCGTGATGTATTTCATCATATCAGGGCCAGAGCCGAAATTGGCGAAGTTGGACGGGTTATTTGGAGAGGTCGCAATCACCAAAAGAGCGCTGGACCAGGCAATGGCAGTTCCGCTGCCGGCCGGAGGATTCACATGACCACTCAGGATGAAACCATTCTGCAGGGCTGTGGAACCGATCGTCGTGTCGCCGCTCACCGCAATACCATCACGCATCATGCTGATGAGTCGCGAATACGTTGCTGGATTCACGCCGCTGGATGCCGGCGGTTCGAAATCCAGAGAGTAGCTGCCGGAGGGTAACGGCAGAGAAAATTTGCCGCTGGAATCGGTTCGGATTGAGGAGCTGGCAACATGGCCTTTGATCATTGAACCGACATAAGCACCTTTCAGCGGAGTGCCTGTCGAGTTGGTGACGGTGCCCGTCAGGAAATAGCCGTCGGGAAGGGTGGCATTAAACGCACTGTCCGATGATATCAGAACGCCGGATTGGTAATAATATGTTGTTCTGGACTGAGTTGCTGCTGCATGCTGAATACCAGATGCCGCTGTGAAAGCGAAAACCATCAGGGCGAATCTCATTTTCATAAACGACTCCTTTTCAAAAATGCCATCCATGACCCATTTTACCCCAAATCCAACGGGAATATAATTGTTGCTCATATACCCCGAAAATAGCCGGCGCGACAGGATTTACGAAATCACTTCTCAGATAATACGCCATGAGTCCATGCGAGTCCAAATTTCTCTGATCCGCGAATTGCTGCCTTATCTCACTCAATTTTGCAATGAGAAACCAGTACTCGCACCTAATCCCCTTTCCCGACTCGATTTGGAGGGCCCAATGCAAGTGTTAGGAACGCCTACGGGGACGGGCAATGGAAGCAAACAATTTGATGGTCTTTGTCTGCTGTCACTCATGTGACTATGTTCCATTCACCGACAGGTCATCAGTATGTCCGGCCGCATCAATGGAATGATCGGTTTAACGAGCAATTTTTTGCTTGACCAATATAAGAGCGCCGCTGCCATTCCATTCAAAAATATAGGAGTAGCCGCCTTTGAAATTGACGGACATTTTCCCGCTGGACGGTGACGAACAAGAGCCTGCAATTGTATACCTAGCTTTGTAACTGCCTGGATTAATCGGCACGCCCATTTGAGGAATAGGCTGACAGCTCGGTAATACCCATCCTTGGAGGGTCACATTCTTAATCTTAACATTGACAAAATGCTGCCCACCGCCACAACACTGAGTGTCTAGTACTCCCCAGTATGCTTTCTTTTTGTTCACGTTCGCTGACTGATTGAGATCCCCTGCCCAAGCAGGCTGAATGACGCAAACTAAACATGCACATACCAACACGGCTTTGAAAACGCGCTGCACCATTTGTTCTTCTCCACTCATTGAATGAGACTATTGTTTGGTTGTCTTGACTCGGCACTCAGAATACTCAGGGATTCCAATGAATCTGACTGCCTTTGGCATTATTGAGTTCACTGTCTCAGATACCTTCATCAGTATCATCACACAGAGAATCCAATTTGTCACTACAAGATCTTGTGGTCTTGTGATTAATATAAATCAGGCAATTAGGCCGCTTACCGGCCTAATATGGCCCGTATCAATGCGATCATCACCACTAAATCTTGTGGTCATCTCCCCAGAGATTAAGTTCTCGGTAAGTTCCATCAGCCGGCTAATGTCAGGCCTGTCATTGGTCGATAGAGAAGATATGGATGTGACTGCAGAATCAATCACAGCGATGCAACAGGCAGCCATCGGCGAGAAGATTGCAATCGCCGTGATGCACCAACAGATTGTGACGCAGAAGCAAATTGGGGAAGGACTGGTTCAGCTGATCGAAGCGGCCGGAAGCGTAGGCGGCGGACGCGTCAGCGTCTACGCTTGATTGAAACTGACGAATATCCACGATCCATGCCGCACAATCGTCGGCGTATGCCCGCGAATTCTCTCATAGCACGCAATCGCAGTTGATAACACCGGCGCCGATGCATGCGGATATCCGGGAACCGGCATTTGGAGAGTGAAACGTGGTTACGGGGAAGCCAGTGGCGTTGAGCGGCAGCCGTGGCAGGCGAGAAAGCAACCGGACGTGGAGTCGTGATTATCGCACATGAAGCGGCAAAGCGCCTGAAGCTTAAGCTCAATGGCGCCAAGACCGTCATCTAGGGGTTCGGCAATGTCGGTTCCACCGGCACTGAATTGATCCATGCACAAGGGGCAAAAATCATCGGTGTCTCCTGCATCGATGGCGGCATCGTGACCATGAACGGTATTTACATCGAAAAACTCATGCAGCGCGTCGCGTACAATTTAAGGATGCGCGGTATTTAGGCATAGGTGAGTGCAGAGGAGCCGGCACTCGCCGGCTCCTCCGCCTCCATACATCCATATCCTCAGTACCAATATCACCTTTAAGACGTCTTCCATTCTTCTTTACGAACTGCTTTGTCCGCCATCCAGCGTTCCATTTACCCACTTGAGTGTCACCAGGGCGACGCGATAATCCCGTTGAGCCTTCGCAAGTTGGCCTTTCGCCGACATCAGGTTGACCTGCGCGTCTTTGACATCGAGGTGTGTTTTGACGCCGTATTCATAACCCTTCTCGGCCATGCGGAGGAGTTGTTCGGCTTGTGAGACAGTGCCGGAGAGGGCCTTCACAATCTCCTCGGCTTCACGCACGGAATTGAGGGCTGTTCGTACCTCCAGCGAGATGCCGTCGCGGAGTTTGGCCAGTTCGATTTCAAGTGACCTCACATCGCTCTTCGCCGAAATCACCTTGCCCTTGGTTCGAAAGCCGTCAAAGAGCGGAAATGTCAGATAGACCCCGGTGCTCCATGAATTTCCTGCAATCCCGAAATCTCCCGCCCGCAGATTTCGTCTATTGAAGTAGCCGGAAAAATCCAGCCGCGGCTTGTCGCCGGCTTTGGCGATCTTGACGAGCTCATCGGCGATGCCATGCAGATGGGAAAGTTCGGAAAGCTCAGGCCGGTGAGTCAACGCCGTCTGCAGGACCTCGTCGTATTGCGGTCGAGCAGACAATTCCATGCCCAAAGCGCCTGCCACTTCAAAATCGGCATTATCCTGGGCGAGCAGAAATGCCAGTTTTTCGCGCATCGTGAAAATAAGGTTTTCCGTTTGAATGACCTCAGGCATCGCATTCTGCACCGCGACATCGGCTGCAAGCACATCGTAATCGGTGGCCGTTCCGGCCGTGCCTTTCCGCTGAGCCTCCTCCAGATGCCTCTTCTTCAGCTCCAGATTTTCTATGGCGATCGCATGCAGTTCCTTCGCCAGCAAAATATCGTAGAAGGTGGATGAGACATCGCGAGCGACGGCTTGCTGATATGTGTGGAGCTGGTCGTCGGTGGAATCGATAGCAATCTTGGCGGCTCGAATCGCAGCTCCAACCTGCCCCCAGGTGAATATCACTTGGGTGATCCCCACCTGACCGGAAAGCGCGTCCTGTAGAGCCGGGAAATCCGGAAGGAATTTTGCCTGAATATCATCCCTCTGCCGCAGGGCGCCTGAGGTCAGCACGAGTTGCGGGAGGGCCGCGGCCCTCTCCTCAAGATAACGCCCCTGAACCCAGCGCTTATATTCGATGGCCTTCTGGATGTCCCGGTTTTTCTCGGCGGCGATTGCCAGCGCCCGATCCAATGTCAGCACCACCGTACCGGAAGAAGCCGGCATCGTCTGGGAAACAGATGAAGCTTGACCACGAAGCTGGAGCGGCAACACCGCGATCAGAATCGCGGTTATCCATGCAACAAGACCCGCTCGATTGAGCCTCCCTATCAATTCTCTCACTCTCATGACTGCACCTCCTTCATACCAGCCCATCGACGGCGAATCGTTTTTCCGAAATCATCCAATATTGTGTACGCTACGGGAACGACAATCAGCGTGAGCATGGTGGAAGTGATGAGGCCGCCGATGACACCGCGGCCCATCGACGCCCGGAACTCGGCGCCCGATCCGATCCCAAGAGCCAGAGGGATCATTCCGAAGATCATGGCCAGCGTTGTCATGATAATCGGCCTAAGCCTCGTACGGCCTGCCTGTATGAGCGCCTCGCGCCTGCCGAGCCCTTTCGTCTGCAGCACTTTTGCATAGTCCACAAGCAGGATTGCGTTTTTCGTGACAAGCCCCATGAGCATGATGAGACCGATCAAAGAAACGATGTTGATTGTATCCCCCGTCAAGAAGAGCATTCCTGCCATTCCAACGATGGACAGCGGTAGTGACAGCATGATCGCGAATGGATCAATGAAGGATTCGAACTGTGCCGCCAGAATCAGGTACACAAAAATAACAGCCAGCAGCATCGCCTCGGCCATATAGCCAAAGGATTCATCCATTTGTTCAGTTTCGCCCGAAAAAAGGATCTGATAACCAGGCGCCAGCTTCACTCGTTGCGCCGCCTTCTTGGCATCGGCGACAGCCTGGCCGAGAGGCACGCCTTCCAGATTGGCCGAAACAACCGCCTGACGGCTGAGATCCTGCCGGCTGATTTCTGTCGGCACGGCGCTGACATCATGGTGCACCAGGTCTGCGAGAGGAACGAGCGCCGGCGCGGCGCCTAGCTTCTGCACACTGAGCCTGAGATTGGAAACCTGCGACATGTTTTCGCGAAGCCCTTTCGGGAGCCTCACTCGCACATTCACCGCATCACCATCCTCATCCTCATAAGTGGAAACGACTCGGCCACCCACCAGCGCGCCCACTGTCTGCACGATATCAGCAGTCCGTACACCTGCATCCATAGCACGTTCTCGGTCCACCCGGATGCGATATTCGGGAGTATCCAGATCCAGCGAAGATTCCAGATCCACAATTCCCGAAACGGTGTAGAGTTCGTTTTTCAGCTGCGCGGCATAGTGCTTGAGAAGCTTTAGATCCTGGCCTCGGACGTTGATCAGCAGCTTCTTCCGGTCATCCATCTGGTTGACTTCCATCACCGAGGGGATGATTCCCGGAATGCTCTGCAGGCGGGCGCGAACATCCTTCATGATGTCCGCCTGATGGCGCTTTCGATCGGAGCGATCAACAAGCTTGAGATACACCATGGCGTTGCGCACAGTGCCGGAATCACCGGCGCCGATCGTGGCATAGGTGCGCGACACTTCAGGGACTCCATGGAGCATCTCCAGGACGGAATCAATCCGGCCGCGCGTTTCCTCGATCGATGCATCCGGCGCGGTCGTGAAATTAATCTGCGCCTCACCCTGGTCGGTGGATGGGATGAATTCGCTCTTGAGAGTCCCGAAGACAAGCAGTCCGCCGATGAATGTCACACCAGCCGCAGCGACCACAACGGTTCGATGATCCAGGGCCCATCCAATCACAATCTTATACTGATCAGCCATGCGATCGAACCAGTCGTTGAAACGATCCAGCACCCGTGCGATCGCATGTCGTTTGTGCGACCGGTCGATGTCGGGATCGACCCAGCGCGAGGAGAGCATCGGGTCGAGTGTGAATGAAACGAAAAGCGAAATCAGCACTGCGAATGTGACCGTGATTCCAAACTGGAAGAAAAACTGTCCGACAATCCCCTTCATGTAGGCCACCGGCACAAACACGGCCACAATCGAAAAGGTCGTCGCGAGGACGGCCAGGCCGATTTCCGAGGTCCCTTCACGCGCCGCGGTGAAGTGATCCTGCCCGTGCTCAAGATGGCGGACAATGTTTTCGCGAACAACAATGGCGTCGTCGATGAGGAGCCCGATCGCAAGTGAGAGAGCCATCAAGGTCATCATGTTGAGCGTCATTCCCATGAAGTTCATGATGATAAAAGATGAAATGACCGAAATGGGGAGTGTGAGCCCGGTAATGACGGTGGATCTCCATGAATTCAGAAAGCAGAAGACTATCAGGATCGTCAGAATCGCCCCAAGAATGAGCGTCTCCTGAACATCACGCACTGAATCCCGAATTGAAATCGATCCATCGCGGACGAGGTCAAGAGAAATGCCGGCAGGCAATTCATTCTGGAGGACGCCGATTTCCTTTTTCACCGCATCGACAACGCTGACCGTGTTGGCGCCTGTCTGCTTGATGATGTCAAGCGCCACGGCAGGCTGGCCGTTGATGAGCGCCAGAGAGCGCTGCTCTTCGGCTCCGTCCCGCACATCGGCCACATCCCCGAGGCTGATTGGTGAATCATTACGTTGAGAGATGACCATCGTCTTGAACCCGTCGACGATTTCCGGCTTTCCGGAAACCCGAATCGGGTATTCAGCCGTGCCCTTGGTGAGCCGCCCGACGGGAATGTTGACGTTTTCCGATTGCAGGCCGCCGATGACTTCATCGATACCGAGCCCGAGGGATTCCAGTTTCGCTGGATCCAGGTCGACGCTCACTTCACGCTTGACCGGACCGACGAGATCCGCCTTGCCCACACCCTGTATGTTTTCAAGCCGCTGCTTGATCTTTTTCTCGACCAGTTTTGTCAGATCACGCGGCGAAAGGCTGTTGGAACGGATGGCGATCGAAACGATGGGCAGCGCGGAAACATCCGCCTTTTGGATGATAGGCTCTTCAATGTCCCTCGGCAGATCTCCCCGGATTCCCGCAACTTTGGCGCGAGTCTCCTGCGCCGCATCATTGGCTTTCACGTTCAACTGGAATTCAATCCAGATGATTGAAACACCTTCGCGGGAAAATGACATCACATGTCGAACCCCGGAAATCGGGTTCACAGCCTCTTCAATACGCTTTGAAACTTCACGTTCGATTGTTTCAGGAGAAGCCCCTGGATAAACGGTGACAATCGAAATGAAGGGGAACTCCACGTTGGGATACATGTCGATGGCCAGGCGCCGATAGGAGAAGATGCCGAGGGTCACCAGTGCCAGCATCATGACCGAGGCCACAACGGGTCTTTTTATCGAAAGGTCTGAGAGAAACATCGCTGCCGACCTACTTTCCGGCGACGACGCTGATCTTGTCGCCGTCCTTCACATTGAATGCCCCGCGCGTAATGACGACATCCCCGACTCCGAGTCCCGAGACGATCTCGACATCCGAACCAGCGATGCCGCCTGTCTGGACCGGGCGACGATGCGCCACCTGGCCATCGACAACGTAGACTTCGCCCGTTCGCGCCGCCACATCCCAGGTCATGAGAGCCGCCCGCTGAACCCGCAGAACATCCGCTCTCGAACCGGTCCTGATGACGCCTTTCAGGAAGAACCCGCCCCGCAATTCGCCTCGATCATTCGGAACTTCCGCGGTCACTTTCACCGAACGACTCGTTTCATCGGCCGCCGGATTGATGTACATGACCTTCCCGGAAAAAGTCCTGCCGGGAACGGCATCAGTCGAAAAATCCAGCGGCTGACCGAGCATGACCATGCCGATTTTTGTGGAGGGAACCGTCACCGTCAGATCGAGCAGGCGGTTATCGACGATGCGAAACATGGGTTTGGGCGAGCCCATGTTTTCGACGTAATCACCGGCATTGACGCCTCGATAGGCAATCACCCCGTCCATGGGCGAACGGATGAAGGCTTTCGCGAGACGGGTCTCGGCTGCCTGCAGTTGTGCCTTCGCTACCGATGTCGCGGCCGCAGCAGCGTCTTTGGAGGAACGCGCATCATCGAGATTCTGCTGGGTGACGAGGCCATACTCCTTGAGCTTTAGCGCGCGTTCCAATTCCCGGTTGGCACGAATTTCACCAACATCAGCCTGCAACGCCCCCGCGCGGATCCCTTCGACGGCGGCGACAATTTCACTTGTGTCGAGTTTAGCCAAGGGCATGCCCTTCTTTACCCGCACCCATTCCGTAACATAAACTTCCGAAACGATTCCCGAGTACTCCGATTTAACATCAGCCTGGAATTTGGGGGTCAGCGATCCAACGACTTCAATCGTTTCATCAAAATTCGCCGATTGGACAGGCGCGGCTTCCACGGCTATCGGCGGTCGTCCAGCCGCCTTTGGATTGTTGTTTTCACTTCTGAAAGCCGAAAAGCCGACAGTGGCAATCAGCAGGCCGGCGCCGGCAATTCCAAAAACATATTTTGTATTCATCGCTGGTCCTCCTTACCAGATACACCATCAACTGCAATCCCATTAAGAATTAGGTCCAAGATCCGCCTGAGCCCATTCGGGCCGACGGCCATCTCTGGATGTATGAGCTCAATATCGTGACAAATCGCAAAAATGCCTCCGATCGCCAAAGCCAAATCCTGAGGATCCGCCGTTCGAAACTCGCCCATCCGAACGCCCTCCTCCGCCAATGCACGAAGGGTATCGTGGAAAGTGTGATCAAAGGCATCGAAGTTGAACGGAGGAGCGCTGTTCGGCGGCCCATAATACCCGGCATGGATGAGTCGCACGATTTCACGGTGCTGCTGCATGCACTTGAAGAGTTCATCGAGCACTCGATAGATCTTCTCTCGCGCGCTCCCTTGGCTTTCACGAAGAGTTACGAATAGCCTGTTCAACTCCTCTTGCGCACGTTCCATGATGGCAATGTAAATCCCTTCCTTATTGTGGAAGTAGTAATAAAGGACCGGCTTGGTGACGCCGGCTGCAGCGACGATCTCTCGCACCGTCGTCGCAGAATAACCATTGCTGTTAAAAATCTGAGCGGCGGCCATGAGCAGGCGATCACGCACGGTTATATCGCATTCGTTGGAGCCGGTCTTGGCCTTTATTTCCATTTCAACCTCCAAGCCTCAGTAAATTGATTGGAGCTCTTTTCCAGCCTACTTACTGGTAGGTACATTAAAGACGAAAGAAAATCTAAAAAGTTCCCGTTTCGTGGGGATGTTGGTTGATCATCGAATCTCAGCACGAAGTTCCCTCCATATCCTATTGATTAATCAAGCGATCCTTTACGATCTAAAGCTTGGAAGATACCGCCGCTCTTTTTCTGTGGTTTGTCTGAAATGTAAATTAGTGTTAATCATTTACCGTCTAGCCATCCTTAAATCATCTTACTCACCGGTAAGTATAGAAAATAGTACTCTTTTTGTCAAGGTAATGGCTGCCAAGGGCGCTCGCGGGATATTCCATCCCGACAGATCGTCGTGCGGACGAGCTGTTTCACCACGCGCCAATCCCTTTCGCCACAAACCATTTTTTCTGAGCGAAAGAAGGTCTATGATGTCGGCAGAGAAAGATATAGCTTTCTCCTTAGAAATAAGGGAGGCCTTTAGAGAGGTCCCTGATGAAAAATATTTGGATTATGGAGGACATGCGGTGAAATTAAGAACCATGGTTTTGGGCTGGATGTTCCTATCCGGATTAGGACCGTTGGTCCAAGGGAATCCTCAAGAATCTCCAGTGATCTTCCCCGTTCTGAAAGGCCCCTATCTGGGTCAGACGCTACCGGGGATGAAGGCTGAGCTGTTCGCACCCGGGATCGTTTCGACCGGCATGACCGAGCGGACGATCGCGACCACACCCGATGGCCGGGAAATTTATTTCGAACTGGCGTTCGGACGCATCGTCACGATCATGATGACGAAAGTGGAGAACGGCCGATGGACGGAACCCGCGATTGCGCCGTTCGCGTCGGATTTGAAATATTTTCACTTCGAACCCTGTCTTTCGGCCGATGGCCGGAAAATTCTTTTTCTCTCCAACCGTCCCCGGCAGGACGACAAGCCCAAGCCGGGCTGGGCGTATCAGCACATATGGGCTGCGGACCGCAAAGAGGGCGGGCAATGGGGCGAGCCGTATGACCTTGGCGATCCGATCAATAGCGGCCAGGCCGAATTTTTCCCATCACTCGCCGACGACGACACTTTGTATTTCACCCGTTCGACACCTTCCGGAGAAAAACCAATGATCTGGAGATCTCGTTGTGTCGGAGGAAAATATCAGCTTCCCGAGGCTTTGCCGGACACCGTAAACGGTAAGGGATCGCTTTACAATGCCTGCATCGCGCCCGACGAAAGCTACCTCATCGCCTGCGTGGACGGCCGGGAGGATAGTTTAGCCCCGGGACTCCCAAATTATTATATCTTCTTTCGCAGTGCGAACGATCGCTGGAGCGAGGGCATTAATCTTGGGGCCGATATCAATTTCCCCGGGGCGGCGGCCAATGCGCCCTATGTAGCGCGGGACGCGAAATATTTTTTCTTCGGGTCGACAAAGACCAAGCCATTCAATTTCTCCACGAACCCTGTAACGTCGCAGATGCTCTTGGAATATTTCACCGGGCCGCAGAACGGCGACTCCGATATCTATTGGATAGAAGCATCTTTTCTTAAGAAGCTACGGCCGGCGGCATCGAAGTGATGGATTCAGATGAAGAAGCCACGTCGATCGAACGGCATAGTCCACGAACCAGCCAAGAGAAAAGATGTAGCCAAACGCACAGAATGAGAATCATCATGAGAAATAAAGCCAGGAGAAAACTGATGAAAAAACCAGCGATCGCCATTATTCCCATATGTCTTGCCCTTGGCGCATTATTGTGTCCGACAACTTCGGCCAAGGCCACCCAAGCGAACGAGAAAGCCGTCATCGAAAAAAACATTCGCGCATCTATTGGCTGGGCCTTGACCAAAGATCGGCCACTCCTGGAAAGCGTGCTGGCCCATGATGACCACCTCTTCATGTTCCAGCCCGATTCCAAGAGCACGATTGCCGGCTGGGATCAATTTGCGAAGCAGTTCGACTTTTGGATGGATCCGCGGTTCAAGGCCACCAAATTCGACATCCGAGAATTGAGGATCAATTTGTCGCGTTCGGGTGATATCGCATGGTGGTCCTGTATACTCGACGATCTCGGAGAATGGGACGGCAAGCCTATCGGGTGGAAGGATACGCGTTGGACCGGCGTGATCGAGAAGCGGGACAGGAAATGGATCATCGTCCAGATGCACTTTTCGTTCGCAGCCGACCTGGTTCGGGCTGAAGCTGCCGCGGTCAAGAAATAGGTTTGATCGCGCTCAAGCGGAAGCCGACAAAAGATTACGCCATAGAGAGGAATGAAAAGATCCCCCTTCACGATGCATCACAAGGCGAAAAATAACAATTGTCATAGCCCCCAACGCGGCATAGCCGCAACCAAACAAGCCGGCTTCGTCAACTATTGCTCCCGAACCTCTCAGGAATGCAGGAAGTAAGGAAACCAGGAACGAACGGACCATTGCCGGCACGCTACCTTCCGTTCCTGCATTCTTCACTTCCTGACTTCCTGAGAGGTCTGGAGTCGCTCTGTGATGCGGCCACCGTCTTTGGTTCTGGCTCCGCCAGGTTAGGAAATTCATTGGAAGGAGGTGCAACTGTGAAGAAACACTGCTGGCCCTTTTCTCTCAGGTGTTCGCCGTTGTATGGTGGAGTGATGGGATGGCAAGTTGTCATTATCCTGTCCGCCAAGTAGAGGCGATCGATGCAACCGCCGCGGGCGACACATTTAATGGCGCTCTGGCTGTGGCTTTGGCGGAAGGACAATCCATGGAAAGTGCTATTCGCTTCGCGAATACGGCTGCCACGATTTCAGTCACACGGCTGGGAGCTCAAACTTCCATCCCTACCCGTGTGGAAGTTGAGGCCTGTTTATCGGACATTGAGAGGATGGCGAAATACACATTCAATGGCTAGTTACGAATAGTATCAATTCCTGTACCAGCCGAAAAAGGAGAAGAGAGCCCTTATGCCGATGCTCGTTGAACCGAAATGTATCCCCCCACTCGACCCGGACTTTCGACCAGCATCATTAACAAATCGCCAATTCCGGAAAAACGTGGCTGATTCATGCGGCGGAGTGCCACTTGTGATCGGTCTCGAACGCTCTGACGGATCGATCTCGCGCTACGAGATGCAAGTCTTTCCCGAATCGCATTCTCAAGCAGGTGGTAACTTTTTTTGTATCGAGCGCATCTTCAAGTTTCTACTCTGGCAGCGAGGAGGTTGGAAAGCGTGGATCGGTGGTCCGGCAAGCATTGGGGAATATATCAAGAACTGCTATGCCTCTGGCGGTGCTCGTGAATTCGATTGCCATTTCATGGGCCGAGACGTTTACGAAAGGCCCTTCACAGTCATCTCTTGCACGCCGTCCGATGTCCCAGTCGAAAGAGAAACAGGAAGATCGCTAGGGCGGCATCTGAATGGATGTCGCATCGGATTTGACCTGGGTGCATCGGATCGCAAAGCCTCAGCGGTGATCGACGGCCGGGCAGTTTTCAGCGAAGAAGTCGCATGGCAGCCTCGATCGCAGAGCGATCCGGAGTACCACTACCGGGAGATCATGAACGCGCTGAAGAAGGCCGCTTCAAAGATGCCTCGCGTCGACGCCATCGGGGGCAGCGCGGCGGGGATCTATGTGGATAACAAGGTTCGGGTCGCATCCCTGTTCCGTGGCGTTCCCAAAGACCAGTACGATAAGATAAGGAACTTGTTCCTGCGGATCCGGGACGAGATGGGCGTGCCTTTCGAGATCGTGAATGACGGGGATGTCACGGCGCTGGCCGGATCCATTTCGCTGGAAGACAACGGAGTTCTGGGTATCGCATTGGGTTCAAGTGAGGCAGCAGGATACGTCACACTGGAAGGAAAGATATCGGGGTGGCTGAACGAGCTGGCTTTCGCACCGGTGGATTACAATCCCGATGCTCCCGTGGATGAATGGTCAGGAGATCGCGGATGCGGCGCTCTGTATTTTTCACAACAATGTATCTTCCATCTGGCTCCCAAAGCCGAAATTGAGATCCCGGCAAATCTTACGGACACGGAAAAGTTAAGGTTCGTCCAGGAAAAGCTGGAAGCCGGAGATGAAAAGAGCCGTCGCGTCGGACAATCCATCGCGGCCGCAAGTTTGCCCGAGATCGAAACAGTTGCAAGTGAAGGCATCAATACAGGGAATTGATAATTATGAAATTCTATCTTACGACAGCCGAAAATTTCGTGCCCGATGAACGGTCCATCGATGCATCGTCATGGCATGTAAAAAAAAGTATGCCTGAAAAAATGTTGAATCCCTGTGGCTTCTTTGTACTTTTGATCCTCCTGACACTGACCGGATGTCGGGAGCGAGTCGAGCATCCTTCACTTCGACCTGTCGTTGCGGTATCGGTTATCCCCATGCCGGCGCACATCGAACCACAGCCCGGCCAGTTCTATATGACTGCCGGGACACGAGTCATAGCCACAGGCGAGGGGGGTGAGGATGATGCTGGAGTTATGCGAATCGCCGAGTCTCTGTCCCGGCATATGAAAGCAGCAGGGTTGGCGGTCACGGTGCAGCCAGGTCTTGCCGGCTCTGGCTCTCTCGAAAAAAACAATCTGATCATTCTTCGACTCAATAGGAGTCTGTTCAGTGGTGTGGGTGCGGAAGGCTACGAACTGAGCATCGACCCATCTTCTGTGGAAATCTCCGCCGCGCATCCGGCTGGGCTTTTCTACGGGCTGCAGACACTGCTACAACTCATGCCTGCCGATGTTTTCGCCGATCAGCCGTCATCAAAAAGTGTGGATCACATCGCCCTGCCATGTCTTCGTATTGTCGACAAACCGCGCTACTCCTGGCGCGGCTTCATGCTCGATTGTTGTCGCCATTTCTTCCCGAAGGAATTCATCAAGAAATGCCTTGACCTCATGGCCCTGCACAAACTCAACCGCTTTCACTGGCACCTGACCGAAGATCAAGGCTGGCGGATTGAAATTAAGAAATATCCGGAACTGACTCGAATTGGAGCCTTTCGCACGGAAGTGGCCGGCAACCGCTCTGGTGGTTTCTACACGCAGGACGATGTGCGTGACATCGTGGCCTACGCCGCCGAGCGTCACATCATGGTCATCCCGGAAATCGAAATGCCGGGCCATTCGACGGCGGCTATCGCTGCTTATCCTGAACTTTCTTGCACGGGTGGCCCGTTCGAAGTCTCGCCTCAGTGGGGTGTCTTCAAAGATGTCTATTGCGTCGGCAACGATCACACGCTTGAATTTCTGGAAAATGTTCTCGACGAAGTGATCAGTCTGTTTCCATCGCCGTACCTGCACATCGGCGGGGATGAGTGCCCCAAGGAGCGTTGGGAAGCCTGCCCGCGTTGCCGCGCTCGCATGGCCGCCGAAGGGCTCAAGGACGGCGTCGAACTTCAGAGCTGGTTCACGCGCCGCATTGAAGCTTTTCTGACGTCCCGCAATAGGCAGCTTATCGGCTGGGACGAGATCTTGGAAGGTGGGCTGGCGCCTCGTGCTACCGTCCAATCCTGGCGCGGCAAGGATGGCGGGATCGCCGCCGCACGCCAGGGACATGATGTGATCATGTCGCCTACATCGCATTGCTACTTCGATTATTATCAGGGCCGGCCGGAGTTCGAACCGCTGGCCATAGGCGGTGACTTGCCGCTTTCCTATGTCTACACATTCGAGCCGACGCCGGCCGAATTGAGTGCCGACGAGGCTCGTCATATTCTGGGCGGCCAGGCCAATCTCTGGACTGAATATATCGCCGATCCAGACCATGCCGAATACATGATGTTTCCGCGATTGTGCGCTCTGGCTGAGGCGTTGTGGAGCGAGTCGGCAGCCCGCGATTGGGGCTCATTCATTCTCCGACTCGAAGTCCATCAACGGCGCCTGGAACAGATGTCGACCCACATTGCCGCCAGCTTGTACCGTCCTATTGCGACCATCGCCGTGCCCCGCGGAAAAGAGAGATGGGAAATCACGCTCAAGAGCGATGTGCCTGCCGCTCACATTCGATACACTCTGGATGGCCGGGATCCGGACAGCAAAGCCAAGGAATTCATAAAGGCTTTTCATGTGCGGCGCGAAACGGTGCTGAAGGCCGGCCTTTTCCGCAACGGGCGATCGCTGGGTTTGATGCTGGTAAAAATAATGCGGCGTCATAAAGCTGCTTTCAAGCCCGTGAAATTATCTCTCCCCAATATGGACCTGCCGGAGGGAGATGCGAGCCTCCTGACGGATGGATTACGTGGTTCTCTTTGCGAAACAGACAGCCATTGGCTCGGGATCGAAGGCAATGACTTGTATGCCATCATCGATCTCGGCAAGTCGATGGAGGTACGACGTATCTGCGCAGGCTTTCTGCAACGCCCACCATCGGCTATCCTCTTGCCGTCGTATGTCGAGTTCGCTGTATCAACCGACGGCCGGAATTTCAAACCCGTTGCCATTGTGAATAATACCATCCCCGACAACTATGCCGACATCAACGTTCATGACTTCAAGACCGAATTCGCCGCCGTCGATGCCCGGTTCATTCGCATTCACGCACGAAATATCGGTGTCTGTCCGACCAACCATATCAACGCCGGTGAAAAGGCATGGCTGGAGGCCGATGAAATCATCGTGGAATAGCCTCTCTAAAATTCCGGCCTTTCCGGACAAGAAGACGCGCCAAGTGAGTCAATCAATCACGGCGATTGGTTTGCCGGAGATCTGAAGGGAGAAGTGAGATGCAATTACGGCGCAAGACAGCAGAGCTGTTCTTGTCCGACGGCTTGGCGGTGGAGGCGGCACTGGGGGCCGCCCGGCGCGCGCACGCGACCTACCATGCCTCGCACATGACGGACGTCGCCACGGGCGTGGCATTCGCCATGGACCTAACACCTCTCATCTGGGATGAAACGCGCGACGTGACCGCTTTCGTACAGGAACGCATCAACCGCTTCGCACCGGACATGCAAGACCGCCTGCGAAGGATGGAAGGATAAGTCTCATGCAACTCACGCTTCTCGACTGGCTCGCCATTGCCCTGTACTTCGCAGCGAACATCGGGATCGGCCTGTACTATCGTAAACGCGCTACAGGCTCGACAGAGGACTACTTTGTCAGCGGCCGCAACGTCAGTTGGTGGCTAGCCGGGACATCGATGGTTGCCACCACCTTCGCGGCAGACACGCCGCTGGCCGTGACCGGCCTCGTGGCCTCGTTCGGCATCGCCGGGAATTGGCTGTGGTGGAGCATGCTGATGAGCGGCATGCTCACCGTCTTCTTCTATGCACGGCTGTGGCGGCGCGCCCGGGTGCTCACCGACGTCGAGTTCGCCGAGATCCGATACGGTGGGCGCCCGGCCGCTTTCCTGCGCGGCTTCCGCTCGTTATACCTGGGCCTGCCCATCAACTGCATCATCATGGGCTGGGTTAACTTGGCGATGGTCAAGATCCTGATGATGATCTTCAGCGTGACGAAGATAGAGGCGCTCCTGATGGTTTTCGGCATAATGCTGATCACTTCAATGATCTCAACACTCTCCGGCCTGTGGGGTGTGCTGGTGATGGACCTGTTTCAATTCGCCTTGAAGATGGGCATGGTGATTGTGCTGGCGGTATGCGCGGTACGCGCAGTCGGCGGCATGGAGGCGCTCAAGGTGAAGCTCCATGCCCTCGATGCCGCGCGCGCGGCAGAAACTGGCGGGACGGGATCGATACTATCGTTCACGCCCGACATCGGTTCGCTGTGGATGCCGATGCTCACCTTTTTCGTCTACATCGCCGTCAACTGGTGGGCCACCTGGTACCCAGGCGCAGAGCCCGGCGGCGGTGGCTACATCGCGCAGCGCATGTTTTGCGCCAAGGACGAGAAGCATTCGCTCCTGGCGACGCTATGGTTCAACATCGCACACTACGCCATCAGGCCTTGGCCGTGGATTCTGACCGCGCTATGCTCGCTCGTGCTCTACCCGAGCCTGGCCGACAAGGAGTCAGGTTTCATCAAGGCAATCATAGATCCTGCGGTGTTCCCCGTAGCGCTGCGCGGCCTAATAATTGCCGCCTTCGCCGCGGCCTACATGTCCACCATCGGCACACAGCTCAATTGGGGCGCATCGTATCTGATAAACGATTTCTACAAGCGCTTCCTGGTGCGCTCCGCGAGTGAGAAGCACTATGTACGCATCTCGCAGTTTGCAACGATCTTCATCATGATCGTCTCGTGCGTGGTGACATATTACCAGGACTCAATCTCCGGTGCCTGGAAGCTGCTCATCGCGGTGGGCGCGGGTACTGGCAGCGTTTTCATCCTGCGCTGGTTCTGGTGGCGCATCAATGCCTGGAGCGAGGTCGCGGCCATGGCGGCTTCGTTCGTCGTGTCACTGACGCTGCAGTTCGGGCTGGGCCTGAGCAGCAACGACCCGCGGCAGTTCGCCTGGATCGTGCTCATCACCGTAGCGTGCTCCACCGTGACATGGCTCGCCGCGACGCTGCTGACCGCGCCGGAGTCGGAGGCGACGCTCCTGGCTTTCTATCGGCGTGTCCGGCCGAGCGCCGCTCTCTGGGGACCCATCGCCGCACGTGCGGTGGACATCACGCCGGTGCATGACGGGCTCCACAACCTGCTCGACTGGGTGGCCGGTTGCGTCCTCGTCTACGCGACACTCTTCGGCGTGGGCAAGATCCTCTTCGGCCAGCCCGGTGTCGGCTTGCTGCTGCTCGGCGTGGCCGGAGTGGGAGCATGGATAGTGTACTGGGATCTCAACCGCCGCGGGTGGAAAACGCTGATGGAGTAGGAGGGTTGCCCAGGCCCGGAACTTTCCTCCGGATAGCACTATGAGAAATGAATCTACATCCAATATTTACATTGGAGTGTGGGGCATTGACAAAAGCACGGATGGTGGTATCAAATGGAACAATAAGACTGAGGATGTGGAGGGCCTGTCACTCATCATTCACCCATCGGATCCTCACATTCTCTATTTAGGTACGGGAGGCAACGGAGTCTCAAGATCCGGCGAAAGTCGCCAAGTGATCCGGCGGCTTTCATCATCAATCGAGGCTACCACTTCGCTTCGGTTGTCACCTGGAACTGCCGGTAGTTGGAATAGGTCGCGACGCATTCGATGCCACCAACACCTGGCGATCTGGGTCGATCGTATATCTCCGTCATTTCCGCGGGAGCCCAAATGCCAAGTTTTGCATCCATCTTGAAAAGAACCGTAATTTTCGTCCGCATATTCGAGCGTTCAGAGCTGATGCAGAAGAAGGTCTGGATAATCTGGCCGCTTTTCGGTTCGATCCACAAATTCCCAGTAGAAAATAAATCGCTGCCAGTTTCGACATTTCTTACAAGAGTCGGCTTCTGGAATTCCTGGAATTCAATTTTGCAGGTGTTGACGCCGGCGATCGTCTCTTCCCCGTTTAACCTGAATCGAAAGCGCCCGAGATTCGAAGGGTTGAGGACGCGGAGGGCGAATGTCGGCGTATTAAAATCGCGCTCCATTCCACCGATGTTGTACCGGGCGCTTTCGGCCATAATGTCGCGCGCCCTGATGACGGAATCGGAAGATGGTTTCAGGAAGAGAGCTTCGAGGCGATTCCGGCGTTCCCGGACGGGCTTTCCGTCTACAAGATAAACGTCCCGGAATTCAATCCAGGAATTCGATTGGGGAAGCCAGATCAGGAGAAAATCAGATTCGAGTACTCGAACCGGCTCATAGTATAGGCTGCCCACCATACCTGCATCGACGATCGTATGGTACTTCTGTACATATCTCTCTTCGGCAACAATATTGGTCAATTGCTTTGTGTAAGAGACGATGGCGGTGCCGGCGCGCTTGAGCAATTCCACGAGTGAAGAGTCATCGGCCTGCGTTTCTAGTGCGGGGGATTGACCGGCTGCCATCAGGCAGCATGTGCACCAAAACGATAAAGCGATCGTGAACAACCATCTCCCGATCCAGATTCGACCCCGCATGTGACGCATAAAAAATACCCCTTCAACAAGACCAGAATATGGTGCAATTATGAGGGAAGGCCACCCGATATTCAAGCAGCTTGTTGGCGGGATGAACGATGCCCGAAGAAAGCTGTTGCCGGATCACAAGGCATGGCGCACCGTCGGGTATGCGATTGGTCGGCAATTCGATGATCATGGAATAGGACTGGAGGACTCAATTAACATCCACGCATCCCGTTTGCTTGACACGAGGGTTAAAACCCCCTACTGTTTTATTGACTTCCAACCACTTATTGCTTGGGTCAAAGGATGGGGATGTGACAGGGGCTTGCGGAACTCGTGGTTACATCCTGAAAATAAAGGGGGGGCTTCCGATCCGTAGTTCGCGCCCCCATTTTCTGGCAGAACACACGGTCTTGGATCTGTCTGCAAACCGAGTCCCTTCCGCGGGATCCCGGCTCTGCCATCAAAAAGAATCTCCAGCTGGCGCCGTATCTTCCATTCTCCATTGGTATCAGAGAAGACGGAATGAGGCAGCGATGATGCGGCGAGGCCCGACGCGGAAAAGCTGGCGCCCTGAGGTCATCCCCTTACTCATTTTTCTGCTAATGAGTTCGACGAGATCCGCGCAGGCTTTTTCGATAGATTTCAATCGCCTCTCTGTTGATGAAGGGCTATCCCAGAGTGGGGTTACGCAGATACTGCAGGATCGCCAAGGATTCATCTGGCTTGGGACACAAGACGGACTCAATCGGTATGACGGGCACACCTTCGTCGTGTACCACAATGATGCCGAGGATACAAATTCCTTGTGTGACAACTTTGTCACCGCATTGTGCGAAGACAGCAAAGGAACGATCTGGGTCGGGACGAACATCGGAGGTCTCGATAGGCTCAATAAGAACGACGGATCGTTTACACACTACGGCCGATCAATTATGGGGAACAATCCAAATGAAAAGAACATCGTCACTTCCGTTGTGGAGGACGACGCACATCGGCTTTGGATTGGAACAGGCGGCGGCGGATTATGGCGCTTCAATCTCGTCAACGGGCAGTTCAAGAACTATACCTCTCAGGCGTCCGATTCAAACTCTCTCAGCCATAACACGGTCTGGACAATACAGAAAGACAGGTCGGGAATTATTTGGATAGGGACTTATGACGGCTTATGTCGATATGATCCTGAGAGCGACCTCTTCATCCGATATCATCTCGAGGCGAACAGCCCTCAAAACAGCCTCACCAACTGCTTCGCGATGATGGTCGATCATTCCGGATTTCTTTGGTGCGGAATGTGGAAGCGTGGCCTGTACACATTCGATCCTACGAGTGGACGGTTTCTTCCTGTCAACTGGGCAATCGAAAAAGATCAGAAATCATTATTGCAGGGGATCATGGCATTATCCGAAGATCCATCCGGAAACCTGTGGATCGGAACCTGGAACTCAGGCATTCTCCAATACGACGGCAAGACCATGACGCCCTTCCATTATGATGAGGGTGATTCGAGGAGTTTGAGCGACGATGCGATCCTGTCGATGTTCACCGACAGAACCGGCGACGTGTGGATCGGCACGAATAGCGGCGGCGTCTGCATGTACTCATCCGGACGAAAGGGATTTTGCACATACCGGCACATTAAGACTGATGCGAGTTCGTTGGCTCATAACAACGTCTGGGCATTCGCTGAAGACCGGCGCGGAAACATTTGGATCGGAATGAATGGCGGAGGGGTCGATGAGATCGTTTGGGGGGAGGACCATGTAACCCACTATGGCGGATCCATGAATAACCCCAATGGATTGTTGAGCAGCAAAATCGTTGCCGCGATTGAAGACCAGGAGGGGATGCTCTGGTTCGGCAGTGAGGACGCCGGCGTTTTTCGTTTCGATCCGGCGAGAAGCAAGTTTGCGCACTTTGCCCACAATCCCGCCGATGCGACCTCTCTACGTTCCAACTTCGTAACGTGTATGTATGAGGATCGTGCCGGATCATTATGGATAGGTACCTATGGCGCCGGCCTCCATTTGTTCGATAAGAAGACGGGACGATGTACCGTCTATCAACACGATGAAAAGAAGTCCGATGGCATCGGCCAGAACACCGTTATGGCCATACGACAGTCACGAAATGGCACCCTCTGGCTTGGCACCTACTCCAATGGGCTTGATCGCTTTGACGGAAACACCTTCACCCACTATCGAAATGTTCCGTCGGACCCCGGCAGCCTGAGCAATGACCGGGTTATTAGTCTGTACGAAGACACGGCGGGGGTTCTTTGGATCGGAACGTGGGGTGGAGGATTGAATCGCTTTGATCCCTCCAAGGGTACATTCACACACTTCACGCAGAAAGATGGCCTGCCGAACTCCACAATTTACGGCATTGAAGCCGACGAGCGCGGCCGGCTTTGGCTCAGTACGAACAACGGCCTCGTGCTCTTCAATGTCACGGCTCGAACCTTCCGCACATATCATCGGATCGACGGACTGCAGCACGACGAGTTCAACCAAGGGGCACACCTCAGGCTGCGAAACGGGGAGTTACTATTCGGAGGGATTAACGGATTCAGCCGGTTTTACCCTGACAACGTGGAAGATAATCTGATACCGCCTCCCGTTGAGCTCACATCGTTCGAGGTCATGGGTCCATCGCACGGAGGCCGTGTCGCTTTTGGCGCTCCGGAGATCCGCCTGCGCTACGACCAGAATTTCTTCTCTTTCGATTTAGCGGCACTCGACTACACCGATTCTCGTCGGAACAAGTACGCTCACAAGCTTGAAGGGTTCGACGCGTCCTGGATCCAAACCGGCACACAGCATCGTGCCACTTACACAAACGTCCCACCGGGGAATTACACGATCCGCACAGCCGTTTCCAACAGCGATGGCACCTGGAACTGGAACGGGTCACAGATTCGCCTTATCATCGTTCCTCCTCCTTGGAGAAGGTGGTGGGCATACCTATTCTATTCACTCGCTGTGGTGGCGAGCATCCTGTGGGTCACGCGTCGGCGAATGCGCCAACAAGAGGAAGAACGTGCGCATCACCGAATTGAATTGGAGAACCGCGAACATCAGCTTGCGCAAGAGCGCTTGATATCCAATAACCTGCGGCGCGCAGAGGAAGCGCTCAAGGAGAATGAATCCAAACTGCGGCGCGCACAGGAGATGGCCGGACTGGGGAGTTGGGAGTGGGATCCTGCCACCGACCGAATGACGTGCTCCAACGAGTTACTGAAAATTTTCGGGATCGATCGGCAACAGTTTGCCGGTACCCTCACCTGGATGCTTGGATCATCCATCCATCCGGAAGAGCGCCAAATGGCCAAGAGAGCGATACAGCGAAGTCTGGAACCGGGCGTCGGAGAGGCCGTCGAATACAGGATCACGACACCCGGTGGTGATGTCCGTTGGATCCGCTCCCTCAGTGGACCAATCTTCGAAGAGGGGAACCCGGTCAGAGTGACGGGAATAAGTCAGGATATCACCGAACGGCGGCATGCAGAAGAATCCCTTCGCCATGCACAGAAACTTGAAAGCATTGGAACTCTCGCCGGTGGAATCGCTCACGACTTCAACAATCTTCTGAATGCCATTCTCGGCCAATCCGAGCTTGCTCTGAATAAATTGCCGCATGGCAGCCCAGCTGAAAACAACCTGAACAAAGCCATCAAAGCCGCCATGCGGGCTGCGGACCTCACGCGGCAGTTGCTTGCCTACTCCGGCAAAGGGAAGTTCGTGATGGAGGATATCAACCTGAACCGGCTCGTAAAAGACAACGTCCAGATTCTTGAAGTTTCGGTTCCCAAGACGGCTAACCTGCGATTCGAGCTTAATTCCACGGCGCCGAATATCCGGGGAGATGCCGGACAGATTCAGCAAGTAGTCATGAACCTTATCATCAACGCCGGCGAGGCACTGGAAGCAAATCCCGGCCGGATTACGGTTCGAACGGCGCAGATCACTCTCATGGAGACGGACACGGAGTTCTGGAGATACACTCACGATCCCCTCAGCCCCGGTGAATACATCCTCATCCAGGTGGCCGATACCGGACATGGAATCGCCAAGGAGAAGCTCTCCTGCATCTTTGACCCATTCTACTCGACGAAGTTCACAGGGCGAGGGCTCGGACTTGCCGCCGTGCTTGGCATCGTGCGAGGGCATCTAGGCGGGATTCGGATCGTCAGTGAGGTCGGGAAAGGGACACAATTCGATATCGTTTTCCCGATGGTGAAGGCGGAAACAATCTCACATGTGCAGGCAGCATCCGACCAACGCGTGGTCGAAGGAAAAGGAAGGACTGTTCTTGTCATTGACGATGAATTGTTCGTCCTGGACCTCGTGACCGATATCTTCACAGAGGCGGGGTTTGTGGTGCTGGGGGCATTGAATCCATTGGATGGAATTGAGCTCTATCGCCTGCATCACGACCGCATCGTCGTGGTTATCCTGGACTATTCGATGCCCGGCCTGGACGGAAGGGCGGCGTTCGAGGAGTTGAGAAAGATTGACGAGAACGTGTGGGTCTTGTTGTGCTCGGGCTACACCGAAGAAGAAACCACCTCCGCCTTCAGCGGCGCCCGACCTGTGGGATTCATCCAAAAGCCTTACCGGGCCAGAGTCGTTCTGGACTACGTACAGAAGATTCTACAAATGAAGCCGGATGGCGCCGTGTAGTAAATGTCTGCCCCTATCCGAGCCACATCGTACCCACACCGCTTACTGCATCTTCCCGTTTTTCACATAACGGAGCAGGCTTTCGAGTGACTTGCCGGTCAGCCCCAATTTTTCAAAAGTTCTCCCGGTCGTCCAGTAGTCCTCGCCGTTCGCCATGCGTGCGATATTGACGATGGCCTCTATCCCAGGAACCGGTATTCCCAGTGCTTTGCCGACTGACGCGAGCGTGACAAACCCCGAAAGGAATGTCTTCAGTGACGTAACGATGTTTCAGATCGCCCGGCGACATCTGAACGTTGTGAGCAGAAAACCTGGTACATTGTGTCATAAACGGTGTCCGCCTTGACCTTGTACATCACACAAATAAAGATCTGTCAGCGTCCAGTGGGCCGTGGCGGTCTTGATCGATGGCATGGCGGCAAAGGGGAGCTCGCTCTTCACCGCTTTGATGTTGACATGCCCGAGTCCTTTGGTTTTGGCTGCGTAAATCAGCGAGCTGGTTTCACCGATGATGAAGTCATCGCTCCTCCCCGCTTCAGCCAGGAGCTTGGCGAAGGCCAGTGAGCCGAACTTGCCGGGGTTGAACACGACGATCTGTCCCTTTCCCCCATGGCTGATGATCGCTTGCATGTAGGTTTCCTGGGCAAAGGCAGGCACAACAATCTTCCGGCACCGCGGCCAACCGGACTTCATGGCCGGCTGCGCCATCTTCGCAGCAGCCGCATTTTTCTCACTGAAGGCGCGGGAACGAGAGTGACCCGCATGCAAGCATATGAAGCCGCTCCATTAGCAATTCTTCAATAAGCCTCCACAATAAGCCCCGGGATGTTTCGGAAATATGCAGCGTTGTCCGTAATTAATAGGCTTGTTTGCAGAGTTGCGATAGCGATTCTGCAAACGAGCTCGTTGATTTCCCGAAGGTGGTATCGGTCTACTCGGAGTAATCCGGTACTCGGCATAAAGTGCGAAAACATATTTAGAGACACCCCATCAGAGGCCTCTGAAACCCGCCCTTCGCGCAGGTTTTCGCATTTTCGTGGGTGGAAAGGCTTGCCGTCCGGCCCGAGCTGCGTTATATACTTGCATTCAAGGCATACGGAAATGTCAATTATCTCGGGGGTTGGCATTGCGTGTAATGTGGCCACCTACCGCCATCTCTGATGTCCTGATGAGGAGGAAATTGTGAAAAGGTTTCTGATCGTCTTAACAATCCTGTTCGCGGTCCCCGTCCTCGCCACTGATGCCCCATATATGACGGATTCGGCACAGTCCATGATCGGGGTGAATAGTACGGTACAACCTTCTGACTGCTGGTGGCTTACGGTGTCCATGAAAGGTAAGTCGTATGTAGTTCAGTTCCATGTCGGAGACAATGATTGTGTGGGAACCTGCAAGTACTTCTGGGACTTCGGCGATGGTGCGACATCCACACGTCTCAATCCAAAGCACACATATAAGAGCCCTGGTGTATACATACTCACCCTCTGGATGAGATACGAGGATGGCTCGAAGGATGTTTGCCAAGGAATTTTGCAGTTAGGGAATATGAACCCACCCGAGGTTGCCTGTACCTCGTCGGGTAACAGTGGCGCGGCACCCTACACCGTGAAG
This sequence comes from uncultured Acidobacteriota bacterium, assembly GCA_903916735.1. Taxonomy (GTDB): domain Bacteria; phylum Acidobacteriota; class CAIWXX01; order CAIWXX01; family CAIWXX01; genus CAIWXX01. The sequence goes on along the minus strand of CAIWXX010000010.1, from coordinate 3,249 downwards.
TTGTCAGCCATGGCCATGCGTGGGATGAAGCCATACACTTATCTGTGGAATACCGGCGACAAAAATGGCACGATCAAAGGATCCAGCATCCAACACACATACAAGAATCCTGGGGTCTATCTGGCCGTCGTCACTGTCACTGATTCAAACGGACTGATAGGAGTCTGTGTACGTCAGATCCGCGTTACAGGCTCTCTCGAATAGAAGCCAGATGCTGGTCGGTTCGTCTTGGCGTACTATTTTTTCCGTTTAGTGAGGTGACCCCAGTAGGAGAAGAATGTCATGAAAAGGCCTCTGATCGCTCTCGCAATCCTGTTGGTGCTCCTGACCATGATTCACACCGCCTTGATGGCAAATAATCAGCTGACAGATGCGCCGGACCGTGGATGGGCCATGATCTCCTCCAGTGATTGTGAGATTCATGAGCTTTACTGGGAGGATTACGACCAGACCGAAATGTGGCTGACGATCCCGCCGCAATTGGAGCAAGGTCTAACAGGACCTAACCCAACCATGCTCTACTTCAGGGTTGTTTACAACAGACACCACCTGAAAGCCACCCCAAAGACGGTACTCAATTTGACCGAACCGAACCGTTCTTTCACGCTCAATTGCTCGGATAACAGTACATGCGATGGGGTAGTTGCTCAACTTCCATGGGCAACCTTCTTGGAGATTTCCAATGCGTCAACTGTGGAGGGCGATGCGCTCGGGTTTCCATTTCGACTGAGTGGTCAGCAGATAAAGGCACTCAAGGAATTTGCTCAGCGGCTTGCATCCGGTGAAGCACCCTGACACATTCTGATCACGCGATGTCGGGGATCAATCTTGCGTAAATGCGCTACCGTAGAATTTCGCATCCAAGCATCTGATGGGCCTGCATGTGAAAATCTCTGTGAAAACAGACGCATCCCACCGGACTTCCCGGACCGTTTTCGTGAGGCGGATCGTGAATCGCCGGAGTACCTGTCTATCCAGGATCACATCCCGGTCCTGCTATTCGACACAAATGGCCGGCACACCGCAGATATCATGATCGACAACGAGTGCCATGACATGGCTCGCTATGTCCTGTAGATCTTTAATACCTTTCAGGGTGTCACGAAGCAGATGGCATCCGAAGCTTCCAAGATGGTCGCACATCAGTTGCCGACGACGGAATCGTTCTGGTTCTCGATTAGCGTGGAGGCCCATTACTGGCAAGAGCCCTCTTGCCATTAAGCCCGTCGAAAACCATTCGTCTGAGGCCGAATACAACTTGTGTGTTGACTTTTATTTTGTAGTGCGCTACATTTGTAATGAAGTAATAGACATGCCAAGACCAACGATCAAGGATGGGCAGGACAGGTTCCAACGGTATCGTGCGAACAAGCACTCCAGGGGGATGAAGTTGCTGCGTGTGTGGGTCCCTGATCCAGCTGCACCAGGCTTTGTCGAAGAAGCTCGCCGACAAGCTCAGTTACTACGCGGAGCTCCGGAAGAGATCGAGGCAGTAGAGTTCATCGAAGCTGTTGCCAACACCGAAGGTTGGACTGATTGAAACGTGGTGATTTCGTCACCGTGGCGGTCCAAGGCGATTATGGCAAACCTCGCCCGGCCATTGTGATTCAATCCGATTCACTATCCGAGACTGATAGCGTATTGGTGTGTCTGATGACCAGCACCATCCGCGACGCGCCAATTTATCGTTTGGTCGTGGAGCCATCGTCAGAAAATGGCTTGCGCCATGTATCGCAGGTCATGGCTGACAAGATCATGGCTGTCCGTCGTGAGAAGTGTGGACCAGTCATCGGACGATTGGATGACGTGAGACTCCTGGCGCTCAATCGTATGTTGTCGCTGATAGTTGGTTTCGCGGATTAATTGGGCTGGTTCTGCTTCCTGAAGTGGCCCGCCAGCTGTTGACGATGACAAACGTTGACGGTCGGAGATGAGTTACCCCGACGGGGTTAGGGGGCGTTGGGTCTGGGGGTTTCCCCAAGTACCGCGCCTGCCGATGCGTCGGCGCGGGCTGGCGTTTGGTGCTCTGGCAACTGCGGCGGCACTCAGCATAATGATTGGGAACCCCTTGGGAGAGATCATCACCGGCTATCTCTCCTGGCAGTGGATCTTCCATATCAACATTCCTGTCGGCATAATCGCGATGTTCGTCTGCTGGAAAGTCATTCTGAAGGATGTACCAAAGATGGATGAGGAACGCAGCGGCATCGACCCGGCAGGGGTCCTATTTTGTTTCGCATCTCTTTTGGCCTTGATGTATGCCCTCAACCGGCTGGCGGAATTCGGGTGGCGTTCCCAGGTTATCTGGAGCTCTATCGCGGTTGGAGCGGCGGCCATGACAGCATTCCTCTTTCGAGAGCGCGCATCGATTTCTCCACTCCTGGATTATGCGCTCTTCCGCAACCGGGAATTCAGCTTCGGCAACGTGGCGAATTTCCTGGCCTACTTTTTCCTGGCGGGGAACAATTTCATCATCCCTTTCTACTTGATGATCGTGAAAGGACTGAACCCGCAACACGCCGGTTTGGTGCTTCTAACGTACTCTCTAGTCTTTGTGTGAGTCGGGCCATTGGCCGGTCACCTCTCAAATCGGATTAACCCACGCCATCTTCGCACTAGCCGCATTTTTCTCGCTGAAGGCGCGGGAAAAAGAGTGACCTGCGCGCGAGAACGGACCCCGATCCGCGGGCGAGCCTGCTAATTCGCTTCGAAGAATCAGTTCCAGTTCCTGAAAACTCGTATGCGCAAAAGGTCTTCGACGGACCAACCTCTACATTCGAAGATCGTCGGATGGTCTATAGCCCGACTTCCGCAACTGGCGAGGCAGGCAGCCAAAAATTTAGAGTTTTTCTGGTAACGGGCGGTGAATCAGGGTAGCCTGTGCGCATTGAACTGCAAAGAAGAATGCAAAACCCTTGTAGTGCCGACCTGCTATCTTGATTAGGTGGCGCAGAAGTGGGACACTGCGAGTATGTTCTTGCGGGCTAAGAAGCGAATCAAAGATGGGAAACTCCATCAATATTGGAGCATTGTGGAGAACCGCCGCACGGCGAGCGGAGGAGTTATGCAGAGGCATGTTCTCTATCTTGGCGAGATCAATGGCAGCCGGATGGAATCCTGGTGTCGAACTGTTGAGATACTAGAACAAGGGCAAACACAGCCGAAGCAAGTGGCGTTATGCCCGGAGAATCGAAAGGCGGCGCCGGTGGATTGCGATGTGATTCATGTTCGCACGGCGGAGATGGAGTT
>CAIWXX010000009.1 GCA_903916735.1 uncultured Acidobacteriota bacterium | reverse complement strand
TCCGCGAGTAAGCACACGCCTATTGCGACAAAATGGCTGCTGGGCATCTGCGGCACGGCTTGCGAGGATGCCGAGCCCTCCCCTCCGTATATCAAGCATTCCCCTGATCGATAGTTTGGGAGGGCGAGGCTCCTGCCGAGTCGTCATGCCGGGTCTATCTAGACTATCTGATGGCTTGCCGCCATTCCTTATCCGCGGATTTCGGGTGTCCATCCGCGATTCAGACACTCCGGGACCTTGTGAATTGCAGTCGCTCAGGAAAAAGGCCCGCGATGCTGGATTGGAAGCATGTATCGGATAGGGCCGGCTGATTTCACGGCGCAACACAATAGGCTCATCATGAGTAGACTATGAAACAAAAGCCATTCAAGATTCTCTACTGGCTCAACATCGCACTCCTCTTCACTCATCTTGGGATGGGTGGTGGAATCCAACGGTTCCTTGCCATCAACTTTTTTCTCTTGATCATCTCCCTGATCGGATTCAGACATTTTCTCTGCGGTTCATATGGCGGAACGGCTTTCTCGCTCCTCATCGCCGTATCCGGGATTTTTGTTTTCCTCATCCATGGCTATTTCATTCTTGCAGGCAGGCATGAATTCACTTTGCCGGCCTCGGAATTCCTGTTGAGCCTGATTTCCATTGTTTCTCTGGCGCAGGGATTTGTGGCTGTGAAAATGGTGCGGCGGTAAACCCGTCGAATCCGTCTGCATCCGTTTTATCGATGGAACTTGGCTGGCTTGACGCGCAAAAAAAAGGCCGGCGAGTCAGCGGATCGAGGCGCGGGAGCTGAAATGTCCAGCTACTCAATTATTCGTAGAAAAGCTTCCTTGGGATCCATGCTCTTAAGGAAATAATCGGGATTTGCCGCCTTCAATTCCGGAATAAATTCCTTGTGAGTGCCGAGAGCGATAGTAACAAGCCCATGGGCCTTCCCAGCGTCGATGTCGTGAATCGTATCGCCGATGACATATGTCTGCCGGCGGTCGAAAACACAGCTCCAGTGCCTTTGCGCTCGATCGATGACAATCGGGGGCAACTCCGAGCGATTGCGATTGTCTCCACCGTATGCACCGACTGGAAAAAAGCGCCAGATATTGAAAGCCTGCAGTTTGATTCGCGCCCCTTCAAGAATGTTGCCGGTAAGGAGAGCAAGGCGGATATCGGAGCGCGCGGCCAGCACCTCAAGCAGCGGCAGGACACCGGCCTGCAAAAAAGCATCCGGTCCTGCCTGGTAAAGCGATTCCAAATTTATGACGTATTGCTTCAGGATGCGATCGCAGAGATCATGTGTCCGAGGCTCGAGAATAAGCTCCAACGCCGAATCAACAATATTGGGATCGGTGCGCCCGGCACACATCCGTAACGGTATCTGCACGCGTTTACCGACAACTTGATGGACGGCCTCTTCAAGCGCTTTCCGCCCGATCCCGGTCCGCGTCCCAACCAGAGTCCCATCAATATCGAAGAGAAGAAGTCTAGGCTGTTTGTCAGGATTATTCATGGCACCACTTTGCTCTGTTCCCTGCTCATGTGAATGAAGACCTGGAATCTACTACATTTGTAGATAAACCAACGACGTCCTATCTCAACTCCGACGGAATCATAACATATCCAAAGCCGGCTGTGAGGAGTGCCGATGGCCAGGTGCCATGGACTCAGAGGCGATGATGATGAATCGTTGCCAATTGAAGACAGGTCCCATATGCGAGTATGACCCCGGCGTGGGGGAAGAGCTTGGATTTCCTCTGCATTGTCTGGCCGGGTGGGCGAGAGCCGGAGGGTGCAGATGCCTCCTCTCCGCACCTTTGCACGTGATGGAGAAAGGAGGTATCTCATCTGCAACTTAAGTACTGAATGGTCAGCGCGGCTTTGTCTCGTTGACTCGCGATAGGTCGGGGCATATGATGATGAGGTTACTATCATCCCGGAGGGACTTTGACGATGCGTGAGGCACTCATCGTGAAAGTAGCCGCCTCCGGGGGATGAGTTCTCTGTGAGTAATCGAAATGGGACGCACGAACCTCAAACAACAATAAGGAATGGAGGGATAAGTCATGATCGAACGCATCACACAATTGCTTGGCGGAAACGCCAAAGCCCTTCTCGAGTACAAGGCCAAAGTGCCGAAGGAATCGATTACGGTTCCGGGCCCGGATTTTATCGATCGTGTCTTTGTCCAGAGCGATCGATCACCGCAAATTCTCCGCAATTTGCAGGCGGTTCTGGATCATGGACGACTCGCCGGCACGGGCTATATGTCGATTCTTCCAGTAGATCAAGGCATCGAGCACTCGGCCGGCGCCTCCTTTGCAGCGAATCCGGTCTGCTTTGATCCGGAAGGCATCATCAAGCTCGCCATCGAAGGTGGGTGCAATGCCGTTGTCTCCACTTTCGGCGTGCTTGCGGCATGCGCAAGGAAGTACGCTCCGAAAATACCCTTCATTGTGAAAGCCAATCACAACGAGTTTCTGAGTTATCCAAATAAATACGATCAGATTTTCTTCGGCTCAGCTCAGGAGGCCTGGAATCTAGGCGCCGTGGGTATCGGTGCAACAATCTATTTCGGATCGGCCGAATCCAGCCGCCAGATTCAGGAAGTGACAAAGGTATTCGAAGAAGCTCATTCGCTCGGCCTCTTCACTGTTCTCTGGTGTTATCTCCGCAACCCGGCCTTCAAAACAAAGGAAGCCGACTTCCATCTTGCAGCCGACTTGACAGGCCAGGCAAATCATCTCGGGGTCACACTCAAAGCCGATATCATCAAGCAAAAACTTCCCGAAACCAATGGTGGCTTTACGGCGCTCAATTTTGGGAAAACGCACAAGAAGGTCTATTCGGATCTCACCAGCGAGAATCCAATCGACCTGACCCGTTATCAGGTCCTCAATTGCTATGCAGGACGAATTCCTCTGATCAATTCGGGCGGAGCTTCCAGCGGTGAGAACGATTTGGCCGAGGCGGTTCGTACCGCTGTCATCAATAAGAGGGCGGGTGGATCGGGGCTTATCTCCGGACGGAAGGCTTTCCAGAGGCCCACAAATGAAGGCGTGGCTCTCCTGAACGCCATCCAGGACGTCTACCTCTGCCGCGACATTACGATCGCATAACAAGGCTCATGCGCGGGGAGCAGAGGAGTTCTTTCTCTCCTCTGCTCCTGCGCTCTCCTGATCCAACGAGCAGCAGAGCTGTTTCGATCAATCCCCCGACCGCGCTGAACAGAGGCACAGAAGAGAGCCGGCTCTTGCGCCTTTGACGTTTAATAACTCCACATATTTTTGCGAGGTCCGCAATGCCATCCGGCGGTGGACATCATACCCTTTTTGTCCATGATGCCTCTTTATGGTAGATTTTCACAGGCGTTGAAATAAAAAGAAGGATGTGAACAAAATGAAAATGCGACAATTTGGGATCTTACTTGGCGTCATCTCGCTGGCATGCATGTTGGCGGCTCTCGGGGCGGCAGCCAAACCGACGATCGATTATGTGAGAATCCCGGGACTTCAGGACCTCACTTCGATGAAGGACACACTCAAGCTGACAAATGATCAGATTACGCGCTATAAAAGTCTACGCGAAGTGTATCAAGAAAAGGTCAAAGATCTTTCAGGGCGGATCGATATTAAGGAGAAGGAACTTCTCGATCTTATGAAAGCCGAACAGCCAAACGCATTGGCGATCGACGGCAAGGTCAAGGAACTTCAGGCAGCCGAACAGGTCCAAATCGCAGCGGCGATCCAGTTCTACACGGATTTCGCCAAAAATCTGGCGAAGGAACAGGTGCCCGTGTTCTGGGCCGAGGCAGGCAAGACTTTTCTCAAGCTCGAAGCGCCCAAGCCGCCAAAACCCGCAACTCAAACTGCTCCGGCCGCGCCTAAGAAGTAATGAACCGCTTTATCGCAGCATCTGCTGGCCTGCTCTCCTGCCTGGCCGTTTCCGCATCGACAGCCGAGCGCGGAATTGAATCGATTACATCATCCGAGTTTGTTTCTCATGTCCGCTATCTCGCGAGCGATCAGATGCGCGGGCGAGGGAACGGAACACCGGAACTTGATCGGGCCGCGTCCTACATTGCGTGGCAATTGACGAATGACCATGCGAAGCCAGCGTTCGGCAAAAGCTACTTCCAGACGTTCGAAATCACGACCCGAACAGATTTCGCACCCGAGAGCAAGGTTATCATACGGTCCGGCGAGACGACGCAGGAACTCTCGCTATTCTCCGGGTTCCTGCCGCTCGGACTCGGCGACGAGTCGACGTCCATCGATGGGGATCTTGTCTTCGCCGGCTATGGAATTGCCACCGAATCCCCCGCGTACGATGATTACAAAGATGTGGATGTCAAAGACAAAATCATCGTCATCATGACTCATTCGCCTCGCGAGAAAGAGGAGGTCAGGAGCGGCGAAGATCAATTGGCTCTTCAGTCGACGCTCACCAGCAAAGCCATGAATGCTCGAATGCATGGGGCGAAAGGCATGATCATCATTGCCGACCCGTTGCACAGGGATGACGAGCGCGATGCATTGCCTCCGTTCAAAGAGGGGGGCTCGGCGGAAGAATGGGGCATACCTGTTGTCGCCGTGCATCTGCCGGCGATTGAGCCACTCCTGAAAATCGCCGGCAAAGACCTCGGGGCTCTCCACGAGACAATCGACCATGAACTAAAACCCCAATCATTCGCGCTGACCGGCGCACGCGCCGAAATCCACCTCACGGCCACACGCACAAAGAAACCCGTCAAGAATGTTGCCGCTGCCATTCCGGGAAAAACCGACGAATGGATTGTCATTGGAGCCCATTATGATCACCTTGGACTTGGCGAGAAAAACAGCCTTGCCCCGCGATTGATCGGAATACCGCATCATGGGGCCGACGACAATGCCTCAGGCGTCGCAGGCCTCCTGGAATTGGCCAAAGCATTTTCTTCTGAAAAGCCCAACCGATCAATTCTCTTTGTCGCCTTCGCCGGGGAGGAGCTGGGGCTTTTAGGCTCTTCCTACTTCGCAAAGAACCCACCGGTTCCGACGGAAAAAATTGTAACGATGATCAATATGGATATGATCGGGCGTCCCAAAAAGGATAGGATTTTCGTCAGCGGCGTCGGAACCTCCCCTGCTTTTACAGGGATCATTGAAAAGGACAGCCAAGCCGCAGGCCTGCAGGCAGCGCTCTCCAAATCCGGATATAGTGCATCCGATCAGATATCCTTTGTTTCAAAGGGCATTCCGGCGCTGTTTTTCTTTTCCGGCCTGCACAGTGACTATCATAAGCCGAGCGATACATGGGATAAGATTGACGGACCCGCCGCCCAGAAAGTTGTTCGTATGATTTATCGTGTCGCCGAAGATGTCGCTGCCCTCCCGGAACGCCCCGCCTTTGTTCGCGTCGAAGAGCCGGTGCCGCCGGCAGGCCGAACTGGAGGAGGCGGGCTCGGAGCCTATTTCGGAAGCATTCCTGACTTCGGCGAAGAAGTGAAAGGCGTCAAGTTCGCAGACATCAAAGACGGATCACCTGCAGCCAAGGCTGGACTGAAGGCCGGCGATATTCTGATAAAATTCGACGGCCAGGAAATTAAGAATCTGTATGACTTCAGTTTCGCCTTAAAATCTCACAAACCCGGCCAAATCGTGGATGTGGTTGTCTTGAGGGACAGCCAGGAATTGTCGGTCAAGGTGACACTGGAAAATCGTCAATGAGTTTGCTTTATCGATTCGCACGAAGGTTCGTTGCCGGCGAGATACTCGACGCTGCGATTGAGGAAGTGAAACGAATCAATGAAACAGGACTCTTCGCATCACTTGACTTCCCTGGTGAGAACATGACGAACAAAGAGGAAGCAGAGCGTGCCGCATCGACGGCGATCACGATGATCGAGGAGATTGACCGCCTCAAACTCAAGGCGAATATCTCAATCAAGCTCACGCGGATGGGGCTGGATATCGGCAATGATTTTTGCCGCGAGCAGATTGAACGCATTGCACAGAGAGCGGCGGATTTATCCACATTCGTCCGTATCGACATGGAAGGATCAGCCCACACAGAACGGACTCTTCATGTCTTCAAAAGAGCGTCTATATCTATTTCGGAACCCACTGGCCCCCATATTTCTATCGCCGGCTTCGTGAACGAAAAGAAAGCATCTTCTTCGTCTCAAATACTTTTTTCAGAAGGTAGAAAAGGTGAAAAGACAAATCGCACATCTCATGCTGCTTCCCCTGTGTTTCGGGCTATTGACCGTCAGAGCAGACGATCTGTCCATCCGAACTGAAATCGATCACCCTGTCAGAGTCGGATCGTACACGCTTGCGTTGACCGAAAAAGGCGTGTCCATGCTGAAGGAACAACACCCTGGGGAATTTGCAGCAATCTGGGATTATCCGAGCTCCGACTACCCTGTTGTTGCGGGCGCAACGGCGCTGTTTAAAACCATCGGTCTTTCATCGGATACGCTGATGGCCGCCGATGTCTCGAATCCGGAACATGCTTCATTTACTCAGATCCGAACCTGGCCGGCTATCGGCGGTATTGCCGCCGTCGAAGAGGGCGGAATCGTGCATGTCGCCGTCGCAGCGGTTGAACAGGACCATGAGAGAATTTTCTACCTGTGTAGAAAATCCGGATTGTGGAGTGAGCCTCGACTGATCTCGCCGACCGGTCTCACGGTGCCCCGTATCATGCCGGCGATTTCTGTTGACGGCAGTCGAATCACCATCGCCTATTCGGGGTTTGACGGCGAAGATTACGAGATTTTTGTTGTGCACGGCAATGGCAGCAATTTTGAAGTTGAAAAGCGAGTCACGGACAATCATCGGACGGCGGACATCCTGCCTTCGTTCAGCGCCGACAACCACACTCTGACCTGGATCCGGAACGATGGAGCAGGACGCTACAACGTCGAATCTCCGATCGCTGAAGACGGCTCGATTAGCGATGTGCCAGCAGGACTTCTCACAACCGCTCGCACAACAGGAATCAGCCCGAACATGTTCTGCGGCTTCGGTGATTCCATCACGGAAGGCGACTCCGAAAACGGATACAGCAGGAGCACAAATATCGGATACTACCCAACCCTTATCAACCTCCTCAGCAACGGATATGGCGCCACAAATGTCCAGAACCGAGGGTTGGGAGGGGAAGGGACTGTGGATGGATTGGTTCGGTTGCCGGATGTGCTCCAGGAACTGAGTCCTGGGTATATGCTCATCATGGAAGGCACCAACGACGTGACGAAATACATGTCGATCACAGAAGCCGGCATTCGAGACAACCTGGTAGCCATGACGGAAATATGCCGCCGAGCTGGAACGACGCCGATCCTCGGCACCATCATCCCCCGTGGCCCTAAAGACCCATGGGATCCGGAAAATGCGCGCACCATGCGAACCAACAACCTTATTCGAAAGGCTTTTATCGACGGCCGCATTGACTATGCCGAAATGTTTGATGCGTTCTATGCCGATCCCAATTACCGGGACGATCTGATGATCGATCACGTGCACCCAAACTCGAAGGGATTCGAATTGATGGGACAGGTTTGGTACGCCGCCGTCGCAGGGCTTTCACCGCAGAGCCCTTCGGCTCTGAAGGCGACACAATTTCAAAAAAAGAAGGCGGTCAACCTCAGTTGGACGCCCAGCCCGGAATCCGATGTCGCCGGCTATCTACTCCAATACGGAACCGTCCCCAATAAATACACGATCAATAAAGATCTCGGGAAGAGGATTAAGACCCTCCTCTCTGGCCTCGAATTCGACACAACCTACTACTTCCGAATCCGCAGCTATGATAACAAGAAGAATTTGTCAGGGGTTTCGCCTGAGGCTTCAGTGACGATTGTGAAGGGGCAATAACAATATTTGTGGAAGGATCACGGCCCTTCGATCGAGCTCCGAGCCGGCCGGGAGTGGACTTTCAACCGACTCAGACGAGTGAAGCTCCGCCATCGACAGCCAGGATCTGCCCGGTGACGTATTCAGCTGTGCAGAAGTAAAGCACCGCATCCACGATATTCTGATAGCTTCCCGTGCGTTGAGCAGGAATAGCCGCAATCAACCGTTTTTTGGCGGAAGGGCGCAAGTCTGTGGGAAGGTCGATGAAACCCGGGGCCACTGAGTTGACGAGGATATGGGGAGCGAGAGCGCGAGCCATCGTACGGGTCGCCGAAACAAGGGCGGCCTTTGATGCGCAATAGCCGAGGTATTTGGGCCAGGACTTAAAGGCGCCAAGAGATGAAATGTTGATGATGCGTCCACTGCCCTGCGAGATCATGATTCCAGAGCAGTCACGAGACAGCAGGATCGGTGCCGTGAGATTGACAGCAAACAGGTGATCGAGTTTTTGGCTCGTGAGAGACGCAAGATCAGACTGAGCAAAGATGCCGGCACTATTGACAAGAATGTCAATTCGCCCCAACAACCTCAGCGTTTCTCGCACGAGCCGGCGTCGAGAGGACTCGCAAGTCAGATCCGCCTGTCTCACATGAGCGACACCGCCTTTTCCCCTGATCAGATCCCTGAGGAGCCTGGCACCCTGATGACTGCGATTGCAGTGAAGAAGAACCGCGGCGCCTTCATCGGCGAGAGCCAAGGCGACGGCACGTCCGAGACCGCGGCCGGCTCCAGTCACGAGGCACACCTGACCCATAAGACGTCTGGTTTTCATTGTCACGGCATCAGTCTAATTCGAAGTGCCATGATCGTCAAAATAGATTGTGAGTTGGTTGTTCAAGCATCGTGCTTGAATGATCACCCGATTGAGCACGTGTCACAGTTTTACGATCGACAGAACGGAGCCCGATCTGCGATGAAGCTGCTTTGGGCGCGCTCCTTTCCCACTGCTTGCAGAAAAAAGCGTTTTTCATGAAATAGGAAAATCAGAATCGGTCCCCTTGACAAGTCTCGATCCGCGTCCTATATTCTGAATAGAAGCCCATTCAAAGGAGAGGAGCTAGAGAATACTCAGCGAAGATCCTATCTGGGCCGGTTATCGGATCCCTGGTAACTCGGCGCAGGCGAATTCGAAAAACACGAGAGTCCGATTTTTATTGGACTGATGAGCGAGGCTCGAGGGCTAAAACGCCGCGGCCAGACTGGAGGCCAAGAAGGGCCATTGAAGGTCGGCCGAACGACTCGGGCACGCACGCCATCGAATCGCAAGCGCGAAATGAGCCGCCGTGAGGTTGGAAAAACCCCGGCGGCTTTTTGTTTTTTCGGTACAAATCGTGGAGGACCGAGGAGGAAGTTTCTCTTGAGGGAAAACATCGTCTCGTGACGGGATCAGATAGAACTTTGAACTTTAATCGCAGTTATGGTATCTTCCAGGGCTTTGGATAGCTATGGATATACCGTTCAAGTGGGCCGAAAAAGAGCCGTACGAAATCAAGGCGGAGCTGTCTGTCGATGCGTCGTGCCTCGTGGAAGAGGGTGCGACCTTTTCGATGCAGCCGCACATCAATGCTATACTGACTCATACGAAGGATCACTATGAAATCAATGGGCAGCTGGATGCGACGGTGATGGTTCCCTGCAGCCGGTGTCTTGAGCTCTACCCTCTTGAAATTTCACGTGCCCTTCATCTGGTGCTTCTCCCTCGCCCTCAAAATCCGGCGGCCGTGGAAATCGGGCTCGGCGATGAGGACATGGACACATCATTTTATTCAGAGCAAAAAGTTGTGTTGGAGGATGTGGTCGGGGAGCAGATCAATCTGGCCCTCCCGATGCGTCCGATCTGCAAGCCCGATTGCAAAGGGTTGTGCCTGAACTGCGGCACCGATCTCAATCGTCATTCCTGCACTTGCCCCCGCCAGGGGTCGGATTCTTAGCCCTTCCTGGCTGGATGGGCCTGACGTTAGGCTGAAAGGAGTTTTTCAGAATGCCAAATCCCAAACGACGTCATTCGAAAGCGCGTCGTGATCGCCGTCGAACACACGATGCTCTTTCCTCACCATCTCTCTCGATCTGCCCTCAATGCAAACAGAAAAAGCTTCCGCATCGGGCTTGCCCGAATTGCGGCTCATACAAAGGGAAGCCTGTGATGCACGTGGAGACGGTTTAATTTAAGGGTTCATTGTGATTCCATCGAAAACAGTCCGTATCTGCATTGATGCGATGGGGGGCGATCACGCCCCCGGGGTGCCGATTGACGGCGCCATACAGGCCGCTCGCGAGTTCGGTGTCTCTGTGGTGCTCGTCGGAATCGAGGAGGACATCAAGAAGCACATCGATGCCTGTGACATTCGGGGTCTCTCCATTGAAATCGTCCATGCACCTGAAGTCATCGGAATGGACGAGGATGTCCTGAGCGCCATCCGTAAAAAGCGTGGCTCATCGATTCGAATCGGCGTCACGCTTGTGAAAGAAGGGAAAGTCGACGGATTTGTCAGTGCCGGTAATACAGGCGCCATCATGGCGACCATGAAAACCGTCGTTGGATCGATCGAAGGTGTTGACCGCCCGGCACTTGCCACCGTGGTTCCCACTCAGAAAAGTCATGCCGTCCTTATCGATGTCGGCGCCAATGTCAATTGCAAACCGCGCCACCTCGAGCAATTCGCCATCATGGGAAGCATCTATGCACGCGAAATCCTAGGCATAAAAAATCCGCGGGTTGGGCTCATGAGCGTCGGCGAAGAGGAGGGCAAGGGCAACGATCTCACCAAGGAGGTCTTTAAAACCCTGAAGGACGCCGACCTGAACTTCGTTGGCAATGCAGAAGGACGAGACGTTTACGCAGGTAACATGGATGTGATCGTCTGTGACGGATTTACCGGCAATGTTATATTAAAAGTCAGTGAGAGCCTGATCGAGGCTGTGCAGGTGCTGCTCCGTCATGAAATCGAAAAACACATCCTTTGCAAATTCGGCTATTTCCTCACCCGCCCTGCGCTGGCAACCTTCAAGAAAAGGCTTGATTATTCTGAATACGGAGGCGCGCCGCTTCTCGGGATCAAGGGAGTCTGCATGATTTGTCATGGGCGATCGCCGGCCAAGGCGATCAAGAACGCCATCCGAGTGGCCGGAGAGTTCATCGAGCTGCGGATTGACGAACGGATTCGCGCCGAGATCGAAAAGACATTTAAAAAGGAAGTCAGATGAAACCTCGCTCCTTCATGCGCTCCATCGGGTCGTATGTGCCTGAAAAAATATTGACGAATGCCGATCTTGAGAAAATGGTCAACACGACCGATGAATGGATCCGCACCCGCACCGGCGTTCGTGAACGCCATATCTGCAACCCTGATGAATATACCTCCATCATCGCGACTCGCGCTGCTCAACTGGCGCTTCAGCGCGCGGAGCTCACCGGAAAAGATCTTGACATGATCATCTGCGCCACGATTTCTCCCGATCAGCCGCTGCCATCCACCGGCTGCCTCATTCAGGCTAACCTCGGAGCCACCCAGGGTGTGGCATTCGACATGGCGGCAGCATGTTCCGGATTTCTATACGGCATCACAATCGCCGATCAATTCATTAAGTCGGGCATGTACAAAAATGTTCTCGTGATCGGCGTTGAGGTCCTCAGCCGCTGGGTCGACTATACGGATCGGGCGACATGCGTCCTTTTCGGAGATGGAGCGGGAGCGGCGATTGTTTCAGCGACCGATTCCGATTCGGGCATTTACTCAAGCGACATCCGGAGCGATGGCACGATGGCCGAATTCCTTTTCATTCCAGGAGGCGGGACTCGCTATCCGGCGAGCCATCAGACAATCGATGAACGACAGCATTTTGTAAAAATGCGAGGGAATGAGCTGTTCAAGGTCGCCGTTCGCAGCATGGAAGAGGTCAGCCGGCGGGTGCTTCGCGATAGTGGGATGACCGTCAGCGATATTGATCTCTTCATCCCTCACCAGGCGAACCAACGGATCTCGGACGCCGTTCGCGAACGGCTTATGGTGCCTTTTGATAAGGTCTACTGTAATATCGACCGTATCGGCAACACGTCATCGGCTTCAATTCCCATCGCGCTCGATGAACTTTATACGCACGGACGCCTGAAAAGAGGCATGAACGTGCTGCTCACATCTTTTGGCGCCGGTGTGACATGGGGTGCGACACTGCTGAAGTGGTAAAGATGGAATCAGTCACAAAACCAAACAATATTAAACTGACGTTGGACTCTTAAAAAAAACTCCAAGGAGGAAGAGAATGGTTGCGGAAAACATCACAGAAAAGGTTAAATCCATTGTCGTCGAAAAGCTCGGAGTTCATGAAGAGGAAGTGACGCCTGAGAGTTCCTTCCAGGACGACTTGGGCGCCGACTCCCTGGATCAGGTCGAGCTGGTTATGGCATTCGAAGACTCATTCAAAATTGAGATCCCCGATTCGGATGCTGAAAAAATCCGCACAGTGGCTCAAGCAGTCGAATATATCAAGTCAAAAAGCTAAGCATTAAGAAGAATATCCGGGGAAGGGTTCTGCAGAGCGAGTGCCTCTGGCCTCCTGAGAGCGCAGGGCAAACGCTAATTCTTCACCAATCGATACCGCCCTGATAGCGGCATGGTCTTTTGTTCCGGCAACAGGGAAGCTGGAGCGTCCTGCCCCGGATTCGATAATTTCGAACGCGGTTGCCTGGAGGCTGAATGGAAAAACGGAGAGTTGTTATCACAGGTGTTGGGCTCTTATCTCCGCTCGGGATCGGAACAAAAACCAACTGGGAAGCCATCCTGGCGGGGAAAAACGGCATCGGTCCGATCACACGATTCGATGCACACGAGTACCCGTGCAGGATTGCCGGTGAAGTTCGTGGATTTAATCCGTCCGACTTCATCGACAAACGTGAGATCAAGAAGATGGATATCTTCATCCAATACGCGATCGCTGCGGCCCAGTTCGCCGTCGAAGACGCCCGGTTGACATTCTCCCCCAGTGAAGCCGATCGGGTCGGCGTCATCATCGGCTCCGGGATCGGCGGCTTGAATGCTATCGAAAACACGCACAAGGCCCTTCTGGAAGGCGGCCCCAGGAAGATCTCCCCTTTCTTCATACCATCGCTCATCGTCAACCTAGCCGCAGGTCACGTCTCGATCCGCTTCGGAGCGAAGGGACCCAACTCAGCGCCCGCAACGGCATGTTCAACCGGTTCACATGCCATCGGAGACAGCTTCAAGATCATCCAGCGGGGAGATGCCGATGTGATGATCACCGGAGGCACGGAATCCGTCATCTCGCCACTCGGGATCGGCGGGTTCTGCTCAATGAAAGCCATGTCTACACGGAATGATGAGCCCCAGAAGGCATCGTGCCCGTTTGATGCAAAACGGGATGGGTTCATCATGGGCGAAGGCGCCGGGATTGTTGTGATCGAGGAATTGGGATATGCGATACGGCGCGGAGCGACAATCTACGCCGAAATCGTCGGTTACGGGATGACGGCCGATGCCTACCATATCACCGCGCCATCCGAGGATGGCGAGGGCGCGATGCGTGTCATGCAGCTCGCCATGCGGGACGGCGGCATCGCGCCATCCGATGTCGACTACATCAATGCGCACGGGACATCAACACTCTATAATGACAAGACTGAAACCATGGCCATCAAGAAGGTTTTCGGTGACCATGCAAAGCGGGTGGCAGTCAGTTCGACAAAATCAATGACAGGCCATCTGCTGGGAGCAGCCGGCGGAATCGAAGCCGGCATTTCAGCACTCTCGATCCACAATTCCTATCTGCCGCCGACAATGAATCTCGAAAATCCGGACCCGAACTGCGATCTCGACTATGTCCCCAACGCATGCAGGAAATCTGCTGTTCGCTATGCGCTGAGCAATTCATTCGGTTTTGGTGGCACGAATGCCTGTCTTCTCTTCAAGAAGTACGAAGGATAGCGGCGTTCGCAAGATTGTCAATAACCACGCGTGCAACGGGTCTTTCATCGTCTCAGCGGGAGTCGGAAACCAGGGAGGAATCATGAACATCGTTGTCTGCCTTAAGCAGGTATTCAGCACCGAGGCCAAGATCCGGCTCGCTCCGGTGGGCAAGAGCGTCATTGAGGACCAAGTTGAATGGATCGTGAATCCATATGACGAATTTGCTATTGAAGAAGCCCTCAAGATCAGAGAAGCCAAAGGAGGCGGTTCCATTACGGCTATAACAATTGGACCCGACCGCTGCGCGACGATCCTCAGATCAGCCATGGCTCTCGGCGTCGACAAAGCCCTGCATCTGAAAGATCCTCTCTTCGAATCGCTCGATGCACTTGGCACTGCCCATGTTCTTGCTGCGGCTATCAAGAAGCTCTCGGCCGACATCATCCTCTTCGGCAAGCAGGGAGTTGGGATGGATCAGGGAATGGTACAAGCCATGGTCGCCGAGATCCTCGACCTGCCACTGGCAAATATCGTCACGAAGGTGACGATCGATGGCAATACGGCGAGGTGCTTGCGGGAGGTCGACGATGGAGCTGAAGTGGTCGATTGCGCTTTGCCCGTCGTTATTTCCACTCAGAAAGGTCTCAACGAACCTCGCATGGCCAACCTCAAGGGCATCATGGCAGCGAAAAAGAAGCCCATCGATGTTTGGACGACCGAGGATCTCGGCCTGGATGCCGCGTTTCTCGGCTCCCCAACACTCGTTCATGAAAAATATGAACTTCCGCCGCCACGCACGGCCGGGAAGATTCTGCAAGGGACGCCTGAGGAAGCTGCCCGTGAGCTCGTGGCTCTTCTCCGGAACGATGCCCGAGTGATATAGAGGAGGCAACAGTGAGCAAGATATATCTGGTCGCCATTGAAACGGTCGATGGCAAAATTCGTAAGAGCTCGATTGAAGCACTTTGTGCCTGCAAACATCTGGCGATCGACAACTATATCGTTGCCGCCGTTCTCGGGCCGACCACCGATGCAGGTGCTTTGGCACAATACGGTGCTTCCGAGGTCTATCAAGCGGCAGCACTCGAATCTTTCTCCGGAGATCTGTTCGCGACGGTTATGGCCGACCTTAATGAAAAGATCCATCCGGGCTTCATTGCAGGAGCCGCAACCATTTTCGGAAGAGAATTGATGGGGCGGCTCGGAGCAAAGCTGGGCCGATGCCCGGCAACTGATTGTACTGAGATTCATGCGGATGGAGACATGGTGAAACTCATCCGCCCGGTGTACTCCGGCAAAGCCCGCGCCATCGTCGCATTTCAGGGTGAGAAGCCTCACCTCTTCACGCTACGGCCGAATGTGTTCCCGGCCAGTGCTCCCGATTCCACGCTTGCATGTGAAGTCAGACAGATCATGGACGCTCCTGCTCGGCGAAACGCATCGACGAAAGTTGTGGAGAAGGTCAAATCCGGCAGCGGCGCGCTTGACGTGACTGAAGCTCAGGTCGTCGTCTCCGGCGGCCGGGCCATGAAGGGCCCGGAAAATTTTGAAATTTTGCGAAAGCTGGTTGCAGCCATCCCAAACGCAGCCCTTGGGGCCAGTCGCGCCGCTGTCGATGCAGGATGGATCGATCATCATCACCAGGTCGGCCAGACAGGAAAAGTCGTTTCACCTCAGCTCTATATCGCCTGCGGCATTTCGGGATCAATCCAGCACCTGGCTGGAATGAGCTCGAGCAAGGTGATCGTTGCTATTAATAAAGACCCCGATGCTCCGATTTTTAAGTTCGCCACTTATGGAATCGTCGGCGATCTCTTCCAATACATCCCCAAGATCACCGAAGAAATGAAAAAGATGTTTTCGTGACGGCCTGAATGGAACCCCGGCATTCAGCGTCGATCCAAAGACCATTTTGGAAGACGCCGGATTTACTCTGCAACAGAAACCCTGATTGACGACTGCTCTATGCATGGGCATGATCCTCATCAGGGATAAAGATGAACTGAATGCAGTTCGTCCATGGCCACGAGCGCAGAGACCATACGCAGGATTAACACTGACGCTCCGGTCTTGACGTTCTTCCAAGGCCCGAATATACTGCCGCACGTGAAAATAAAAGCTCGCATCATGGACAAAAAGAAGATGGAACGCGCCATTGCGCGCATCGGCCAGGAGATCCTCGAAAGGAATAAATCCGCAGAAGATCTTGTGCTGATCGGCATCCGGAGCCGTGGGGTTCCGCTGGCCGAGCGGATTGCGGCGGCCATCGAGGAGGCCGAGTCCGTCAAGGTGCCTCGCGGATCGCTTGATATCACGATGTACCGAGATGATATCCATGCCGGCTCATCACATCCACAGGTCCATAAAACCGACATCCCGTTTCCTATTAACGAGAAGGATGTCATCCTCATTGATGATGTTCTCTTCACCGGGAGGACGATCCGCGCTGCTCTGGACAGCCTGATCGATTTCGGACGGCCACGCACAATCCAGCTTGCAGTTCTCATCGATCGGGGCCATCGGGAACTGCCTATCCGCGCTGATTATGTCGGAAAAATACTCCCGACATCGCGCAAAGAAATCGTGCATGTGCACCTCCACGAGACAGATGGCCATGACGAGGTGCTGATTGCCGAAGGAGAGAGTTAGTGCAGCTCAAGAGCAGGCACCTGCTGGGGATTGAGCACCTCGACAAGGCCGAAATCGAGTTGATTCTTGATACGGCCGCATCTTTCAAAGAAGTTTCCACTCGCGAGATCAAGAAAGTTCCAACACTCCGCGGCAAGACGGTCGTCACGCTTTTCTACGAAGTGTCGACCCGCACGCGAACATCTTTCGAACTCGCCGCGAAGCGATTGAGCGCCGATACGGTGTCGATTTCGACGTCCACAAGCAGCGTGCAAAAGGGCGAAACCCTTGTCGACACGGTTCGCAACCTCGAAGCGATGAAACCCGACTATTTCGTCGTGCGGCATTCCTGCTCCGGGGCGGCGTTGATGATCAGCCGCATCTCGCAGGCATCCATCGTGAATGCGGGGGATGGATCTCACGAGCACCCAACACAGGCCCTGCTCGATGCCTTCACTATGCGTGAACGTAAAGGGGACATCAGCAAGCTTCGGGTCGCCATTATTGGCGATATCCGGCATTCGCGGGTGGTGCGATCGAACATCCTTTTGCTCCGGAAACTCGGAGCCGATGTTCATATTGCCGGCCCCGCAACGTTGCTGCCCCCTGGCATGGATCGACTCGGGGTCACTGTCACAAGCGATATTGGTGTTGCCATTCGCAATGCCGACGTCGTCATGATGCTGCGGATCCAACAGGAGCGAATGGATAAATCCTTCTTCCCGTCGTTGCGGGAATTCGCAATGTATTACGGGCTCACACGGGAGCGGATGCGTCTGGCCAAAAGTGATGCCATCATCATGCACCCCGGCCCGATTAATCGCGGCGTCGAGATTGACCATGAGCTGGCTGACTGCGACCGGTCGGTCATTCTCGATCAGACTGAAAACGGCGTCGCCGTCCGTATGGCCGTGCTCTATTTGCTTGCCGGCGGGAATCCAGCGGGAGAGGCATCATGAGAATTCTGATCAAGAACGGACGCGTCGTCGACCCATCACAGGAGCTGGATGACACGCGGGATATTCTCATTGCTGATGGGAAAATCGCCCGAGTCGAACCGGCAATTGTCGATAGCGAGGCCCGGGTTGTCCAGGCTGTCGGGCAGATTGTGGCGCCGGGATTCATCGATCTGCACACGCATTTGCGGGAGCCCGGCCGCGAAGACAAAGAGACAATTGCATCAGGGTGTGAAGACGCTGCCGCCGGAGGATTTACCTCCATCTGCTGCATGCCCAATACAAATCCGGTGAACGACAGCCGATCCGTCACCGAGTTCATTCTTGCGCGGGCTCGCCAGGGCGGGATCGTCAACGTCTTCCCGATCGGAGCCGTGACAAAGGGATCGGCCGGCGATCATCTGGCCGAAATTGGTGACATGCATGAAGGCGGTTGTGTTGCCATCTCCGACGACGGCAAGCCGGTGAAAAATGCGCTTATCATGCGCCGGGCGCTCGAATATGCGTCCATGTTCAGTATGCCCGTCATCGACCACTGCGAAGATTCGAACCTGGCCGATGGCGGAGTCATGCACGAAGGCTATTACTCAACGCTCCTCGGGCTTCGTGGCATCCCCGCAATGGCGGAAGAGACGATGGTTCAGCGGGATATCATCATAGCGGCTGCAACAGGAGGCCACGTCCATATCGCTCATATCTCGACGGCGGGATCCGTTGCGGCTGTTCGTGATGGAAAGAAACGAGGCGTTAGGGTGACATGCGAAGTCACACCGCATCATTTCTCCCTGACAGACAAGGAAGTTGTCTCATACGAAACAGCTATGAAGATGAATCCTCCCCTTCGCGGCGAATCTGATGTTCAAGCAATCCATGCAGCTATCAAAGATGGAACAATCGATTGCATCGCAACCGATCATGCTCCACATACATATGACGACAAAAATGTCGAATTCGACTATGCACCATTTGGCATTGTCGGACTCGAAACAGCCGTTTCACTGGCACTCGATCGCCTGGTCAATACGGGTCTCATATCGGTTTTACGCCTCGTCGCGCTTTTCTCAACTCATCCTGCTCGTATTCTCGGGCTCAAAAACAAGGGAACACTTCGCATCGGTGCAGACGCGGATATTACCTTCCTCAATCCACAGAAGAAGATTGCTATCGATGCCGAACGCTTCCGATCGAAAAGCCGCAACTCACCATTCCATGGGTGGAAGCTCAAGGGGTCGCCGGCCGGCGTCATCGTCGGCGGCAAGATCATCTGGCACGATTAGAAGCATCGGCCTCAGTGGTGGAAAGATCAACAACCCCACGTTTTCCATGGCCGTGATGCGCGTAGATCTTTAGCAGCTCTCCCTCGACGATTTCTACACGGCTCGACGGAAGCCACTCAATCTCCCACAACTCGGAACCAACGGCGACTTTACCGTACCGCAAAACCTGCAGGACGACGATCCAACCATGTTTTGAGAATTGTCGAAATGAGAATGACGCTCCCGCCTGCAATTGACCATACACCGGGACTCTCCCCATGCACCAGCCAGGCCAGGATTGGATTGAGCATCGGCTCCACCAGAAGCAGCAGAGAAGCATCAAGAACCGGGACCCGTTGAATCCCCCACGTCAGGAAAACGTAAGCTAGACCGATTTGAAACACTCCAAGCCCAACGATGAGGAGCCAATCGATGGGGCGGCTCTGACCCACCGGCAGAGCCGCGGGCAAGCAGACAACGAAAGCGATAATGTTGCCGAGAAAGACTGCCGGCGCCGCCGAATTTTCGCTGCTTTTTCCACGACCTAACCATCGTAATCCCATCAGAGTGCAACCCCATAGCAAACCGCTGGAAGCCCCATAGATATTTCCGAGAAAAGGATTCGGCGCCGTCGCTGTTGCTGCTTCTCTTCCCGTGAAAAGCAGCAACATGCCGAGAGCCATGGCCAGCATAAAAGCAATGTCACGGCTACGAACTCGTTCCTTGAGCAGCCACGGCGCCAGGAGGAGCACATAGAAGGGGGCCGTTGCCTGAAGATAGATGGAACTCGCAGCTGTCGTCAGCTTATTGGCATTGACGAAGCTGATGAGCATGCATGCATAGAAGGCCCCGACCGCCAAAGTACGCCAGTTCCAGTGTCGTCGTGAAGCTGGAAGCATGAAGAATATGGAAAGAGCGGCCACGGCAGACCGAAAACCCGCAATCTGCCAGCTTGTCAGCGTGCAGGCCTTGACAGCGGCACCGCCCGTCGAAAAAAGGATCGCGGCTGCAACCAATTGAATCCGTGACGTCAATGGCGATGGATCGGTCTTAATCATGGAGCTCTCAGAAGAAATCGCGATGAGCCATCGAGCAGCTGTGGCGATCGAAGAGAATCGTTCGCTGCGGCAATCACCCTGACAAAGTGAAGCAGAAGCTTCACATTCGCTTCAACAATTCGATTTTCTTTGATTCATATTCCGACTCCGAAATCAGCCCCCGCTCCTTCATCTGCGCAAGATCCTGCAGAAGGTCGGCAGCGGATCGCTGCGCCGGCGCCGGTGGCATATGGGGAGATTCCAGTCCGGCTTTGGCCTGGAGCATGGCGCGCTTGAAATCGATCGGTTTTGAAATACGCTCAAGCTGATTGATCGCCTGATCGCTCGCCGTCAAAATCTCAATCGTGCCGAAGCCGAAAATTCGGCCAAGCCAGCTCTGGCGCAGGATGACGTCATTGATCTTATCTAGAGAAGAATCGAGGATGCTCTTGTTGAGAACGCCCTTGCAATGGATAACGCGCCGACTCGTCAGGATAAATTGCTCGCAACGCCATTGCAGCCAATCTAAGAAAATCGAGATGAAAACAATGAGCGCCACCAAAGCGATGCCTGCAAAAAGGTAAGATCGTACCGGTGAAGCAATCTCGCTCCATTGGACAGCAATCAGCCCGATACCGACTATGATCAGGATAATCGTCTCTTTGATGAGATCGCCGATCAGAACAAAAACATGTCTTCGCGTCGATATGAGAAGCGTCTCGTCGGGAAGGATCACTTTCTTTACATATTCCATAAATTGCTCCCTCGTCTCCTAACAGTCCCTGATATTATTGTGAGATTGGCGTCAACCGCGGCATGTCCGTCGCCTCACCTCAAAAAGCATGATCTCACTTGATATGCATGTGTCCATTTTCAAGCCAGATCCTGCTGAGCCTGCATCGCATCCAAGAGTGGCTGCAGAGAGAGTCGTCTCTACCAAGCTGCCGACCCTCGTCCCTGACCCCTATCAGCTCAATCCCGCCTTCGGGCAAAGCATGATTGAATCGTCGACATCTCGCGTTAACGAGCGGGCTTCCGCACACGGCTGGCCACTCTCTTTTCGGCTTTCCCCTTCGCCTTCATATAGGGTGTTCGCGCACGAATTAATCCGGAGATGGTCGGACGAGCCGTCACGTCGCGCTCCGTTTTGCATGCGCCACACCGGTCAGGACAACGATCCACGTAATCATCAGGTTCAGTATAGGTCGACATGAACCCTTCGAAGTTTCGGAGAACCCAATGCCCTGGGGCTTGTGAGATGACATAGTTCGGTCCAAGTGGAACTTTGCCTCCACCGCCAACCATGTCGACTACGAACGTCGGCACGGCGAAGCCGGTCGTATGCCCGCGAAGAGCTTCGATAATTTCGATCCCTTTACTGATGGGGGCACGGAAATGTTTTGTCCCAATGGCGAGATCCGTTTGATAGAGGTAGTACGGGCGCACTCGTATTTTTAAGAGTTCGTGAACGAGCCTTTTCATGATTGTCGGGCAATCATTCACTCCTCTCATGAGCACTGTCTGATTCCCAAGTGGAATGCCGGCATCAGCCAGGCGGGCGCAGGCGGCAGCCGATTCGGCAGTGATCTCTCGAGGATGATTGAAATGGGTGTTCATGTAAAGTGGATGATACCGACGCAACATGCCGCAGAGCTCGTCCGTGATGCGCATGGGAATGACGACTGGCGCTCGTGTCCCGATCCTTATGATCTCAACGTGCTCGATCGATCGCAGCCCTGCCAGAACCGACTCCAGTTTCTCTTCCGAGTAAATCAGAGGATCGCCGCCGGAGATCAGCACATCCCGAACTTCAGGCGTTGCCCGCACATACTCAATCGCCTCGGCCACCTCCTCCTGATATCCTGCATCCATTCCCCCGCCGACAATACGCCGTCGGGTGCAAAACCGACAGTAGACGGAGCATTGCTCGGTCAGGAGTAACAGCACACGATCAGGATAACGATGGACGATTCTTCTGACCGGAGAATATTGCTCTTCGCCGATGTGATCACTCTCTTCTTCCGGTGAGCAGAGAAGCTCCATGGACTGTGGAAAGACCTGCAATCCAATCGGGTCTTCGGGATCCTCAAGATTGACCAATGAGGCATAATACGGTGTGACGGCGAACCTAAAATTCTTCGATAGCCGCCTGATCTCTTCCCGTTGCCCGGCGCTGCACCGAAGAAAATCGGCCAACTCATCCGCGCTTCTCAGTGAATGACCGAGTTGCCAACGCCAATCATTCCACTGTTCGGAGGGAACTCCGACCCGGATGGATCGGACTTCAGATTCCATGGTGTCCTTCCCTTCTGTCTGTGTTCTCATTCTGCTGTGACCATTTCAGACCCGGAGAGCAATGCGGATAATACCAATTCCGGCGAATACCAAAACCGGCATCAACGCGCTCCAGACGCCAATGGCGACATCCGCTCCATTATTCATCATTTCATACAATATCTTGTGGTGAGATCTATGCATACCACAATAATGGAAGATACAGGACGGCAAGAAGGAAGTCAAAGGAATTTCAAATTTTTATGCCGGCTCACATCCGACGGGCTCACCCGTGATGAGAGATTTCGATTGCGAATCAATATTTTTACAGCTGCTCCAGCTGCGAGAAAAAAAAGCCGATCTCGAATTGCGCCGAGGCTTCAGAATCGGATCCATGGATCGCATTGTGTTCGATTGAGCTGGCAAAGAGTTTCCGGATTGTTCCGGGGTCTGCTTTTGCGGGGTCGGTGGCTCCCATGACCTTCCGCAGATGTTGAATGGCGTCCTCGCGCTCAAGAACCATCGCGATGACCGGCCCTTCCGACATGAAACTAACGAGGCTCGAATAGAATGGCCTTTCTCGATGGACGGCATAAAACCGCCCGGCTTTTTCCGCTGTCAGGCGGAACAGCTTCATTCCAATGATTGCGAATCCTTCAGATTCAAGCATCGCAATGATCTTCCCTGCGTTTCCCGCTGCCATCGTATCCGGCTTCAGCATCGTTAGTGTCTTCTGTATCATACGACCTCCAACAAAGTATGAATTTTCGATTCCAAGTTCATCATGGCGGTTTTCGGCGGAGCGCGATCGGCACATGAAATCCACGTGCGGGCAGCTTGCAGCGGCTGCCCTCACCCTTATGACTTGATCAGGCTCTTAATCTTCTCGCCGATCTCCGCCGGGCTCCGTGCCACGGTTATCCCGGCTTCTTCCATGATGCGCATTTTTTCTTCGGCTGTTTCCTTGCCCCCTGAAATAATGGCACCGGCATGTCCCATACGACGTCCTGGAGGTGCCGTCTGCCCTGCGATGAATCCGACGACCGGCATTTTATAATGAGCCTTAATGTACTGAGCCGCTTCCTGTTCCGCCGAACCTCCGATTTCACCGATCATGACGAGTGCTTTCGTATCTCGATCCGCTGAAAAGAGCGGAAGCAGATCAAGGAAGGTTGAGCCGATGATCGGATCGCCTCCGATGCCGATACATGTCGATTGGCCGATGCCCAGGCATGTGAGTTGCCAAACGGCTTCGTAAGTGAGCGTTCCGGATCTGGAAATAACCCCGACCGGTCCCTCTTGATGAATGCGCGCCGGCATGATTCCCAGCTTCGCTTTTCCCGGGGATATGATGCCCGGGCAGTTCGGGCCGATGAGACGGGTTTTCGAACGCATGATGACATTTTTCACTCGAAGCATATCAGCCGTCGGGATTCCTTCTGTGATGCAGACGACCAGATCGAGTTTTCCATCAATCGCTTCAAGCACGGCATCGGCGGCAAACATCGGTGGGACGAAGATCAGTGACGCTGTTGCCCCTTCCTTCTCAACCGCCTCGGCAACTGTGTTGAAAACAGGAATACCGTCCACAGATGTCCCGCCTTTGCCCGGCGAAGTCCCTGCAACGATCTTCGTTCCATATGCCACGCATTGTTTCGCATGGAAGGAACCCTCCTTCCCTGTGATTCCCTGAACGACGACTCTGGTTTTTTGGTCGATAAGTATGCTCATTCTTGCTTATCCTCTGCTGACCGCGACGACTTTTTCAGCGGCATCCTTCATTCCGGTTGCAACCGTAAAGTTCAAACCGGATTCCTGGAGGATCGCTCGACCCTGTTCCACATTAGTCCCCTCGATGCGGACCACCATCGGCACATGAAGCCCCAACTCCTGTGCGGCTCTCACAATTCCCTGAGCGACGATGTCACAGCGAACGATTCCGCCAAAAATATTGATAAGGACTGCTTTGACATTTTTATCGGACAGAAGTATTCGGAAAGCATTCTTGACCTGTTCCTCGCTGGCACCACCGCCGACATCAAGGAAATTCGCCGGCGAACCACCCGCCAGCTTGATGATATCCATGGTTGCCATCGCCAGCCCGGCGCCATTAACCATGCAACCGATGTTGCCATCCAGCTTGATGTAATTAAGGTTGTATTTCGAGGCTTCAACCTCCAGTGGATCTTCCTCTTCGAGATCGCGCATTTCCCGGATATCAGGATGCCGTGTGAGCGCGTTATCATCAAAGTTGATCTTGGCATCAAGCGCCAGGAGGTTATCGTCTTCAGTAAGAATGAGCGGATTGATCTCGACAAGCGACGCATCCGATTCCTGAAAGACACGGTAGAGAGCCTGCATGAAAGCTATTGCTTTCGAGAGCACTGTCGATGGGAGCCTCATGGCAAACGCGAGTTTACGCGCCTGATAGGGCTGGAAGCCTGCTGTGATATCGATATACTCTCTGAAAATGAGCTCAGGAGTCAGTTCGGCGACTTTCTCGATCTCGACTCCACCTGAACGGGATGCCATTATGACAGGAGCAGCCGTGCGCCTGTCGATGACTATACCGAGATACAATTCCTTTTTGATGTCGGATGCTTCCTCGACGAGAACGCGCTTGACAATCCGGCCTTGAGGTCCTGTTTGATATGTCTTGAGGCACATTCCGATCACTTCTTTGGCCGCTTTTTCAGCTTCATCAGGGGTCGCAGCAAGCTTGATGCCCCCACCCTTGCCGCGGCCGCCGGCATGAATCTGCGCCTTGACAACGACTTTCTTGCCGAGTCGAGCGGCAATGTCACGCGCTTCCGACGGCGTATAGGCGACTTCGCCTCTCGGGCAAGCAACACTGTACTTGCGTAATATGGCCTTTGCCTGATACTCGTGAACTTTCATCGATGCTCCTTGACTGGTTTATATCTTCTCCTGCGAGAGAGAGTCTTCTGTGAAGAAGATATTGTGACGTACAATGACAGCATTCAGATATGATCCGCACACCACTTCTTTGACCACCTTTTCATCGGCCGTTGAACTGAAATCCCGCGGCTGTCACTCAATGATCGTGGTGCCGGGTGGCACCGATATCTTGAATCGGGAAGATGGGAGAACAGGATTGATCTGGAGACCGGTAAAACGGATTGTTGTTTCATCCGTTGTTTTTTCATAAAACTTGATCCCGCTCGGAACTAAAGCTGTCCTATTGATCCAGAGTTCGATTTTTGTGAAGAGCGAAGAATCGATGGAACGCGGAGTTAATTCAAGGTGAAAAGCAGCGGCATCTTCGCCGAGCAGTTTCACAATATATTTATCGGTCAAGCTCTTGGAGCTGCCGCCGAATCCGATCATTTGAAACTCGCCCATTTTCTGCTCATCCAGCTTAATTCTCTGAAGTTGCTTGATTGACGGCTGGTAGGTCGAAACTCGGTTGGATTCGATGAGAACAGTGCGCACGGTTGGCGTTTGGAACTCCCAAACCATTTTCCCGGCTTTTTCAAAGAAGAATTTGCCATTGTCGCTGTTTTTCTCTTCGGCGATGAGAAAAACTCGTTCTCGAACAAAATCCGCGCTAAACGTTTTCAGAGTATTCCCCGCTTTTTCCATGCCGCGGAGGACATCCTCCACTGCGGTCGCGTGGAGAGCCGGAACGGTACTAAGGAGAAGAAAGAATATAGCCCAATGTATGGCCCTTCTCATCATAAAAAGCCTTTCTTGCAAAGTGATGCTGAGTCCGCTTGTCAAAATCCTGCCATTTTTTATCGAGGACATCGCCCGCTTCTTTGGCATTTGGATTGAGGATGATCAGCAGATACAAGTCAGAATGGATTTTTTGAAGTTCGACGATTTTCTGTACCGGGTTAAACGGGTCCTTTTCAATTCCGGAGAAAAACATCGATGTCGGCGTGAGAAAGAGGAACACCATGATGGCACCGCAAAGGATATCATATTGCCACGTCCCTCGCCCGAACGACCAGAAAAGAACGTTAAACCAGAAGCGGAGCAGAGGGTTACGATTCATTCAAGGAATAACGGCGGGAGCTCGGGAGGTAGCGCCTGAGACAACCTTTCCGTCCCGCATTTCGATGATCCGATGGCCGACAGCAGCGGCTTCCGGATTGTGTGTGATCATCACAATGGTTTGCTTGAGAGTCCGGTTGAGTTCCTGCAAGAGGCGCAGGATGTTCATGGAGTTGGTCGTGTCGAGATTCCCGGTCGGTTCATCGGCTAGCACGATCGCCGGTTGATGGATAAGAGCTCGCGCGATCGCGACGCGCTGCTGTTCGCCGAGGCTTAACTCAGACGGCTTCCTGCGCATCTTGGATTCAAGCCCGACCAAAACGAGCATCTCCCGGAGTCGTCCATACGGCACCATCATGGCTCCGTTGGAATGGATCGCTCTGGCGACTTCCAGATTCCCAAGAACCGACAGCGTCGGCAGCAAATTGAATCTCTGGAAAACAAATCCAACACGCTCACGCCGCAACCGAGTCCGCTGGCCATCAGAACAGCTGGAAATCTCTATGTTATCCAGAAAAACTTTGCCTGATGTCGGATGGTCAAGGCCGCCCAGCAGATGAAGCAGCGTCGATTTGCCACAACCTGAAGGACCCATGATGGCGACATACTCGCCTCTCTCGATCCCGACATCCACACCCTGAAGAGCAGGGACATCCACTTTTCCGGAGCGATACACCTTGATAAGGTCGATTGTCCGCAGGATAAAATCGGGGGCGCTCATTCAAATACCATTGTTTCCACAGGATCAAGCCGGCTTGCTCGAATGGCCGGATAAAGCGATCCAATAAGTCCTCCTGCCATCGCCCACATTCCCGCCATCAACATACGGTGCCAGGTGAGATCAACAGTCAGAGAAGGGTAAATATGATTCAGCCAAATTTTTGTAAAATATGAAAGGCCATAACCGCTGCCAACGCCAATCAATGTGAGCAGAATCGACTCCAGCAAAATGGCTCGAATAATAAAAACCTTGCCGGCTCCGATTGCCTTTAAAATACCGATTTCTTTCGTACGCTCGACTACGGATGTGTACATCGCCAAGAGAATCACGAGAAAACTGACGACAACCGAGAGCGCCGTTACGACGATAACAAACTGCTTAAAAGCCATGGCATTATCGATAAGCGCCTGAGTATACGTCGCAGAAATGATCGGGTTATAACCGGGAAATTCCTTCTTTAATCGCGCAACCAAGGGTTGAACGGCCGAGGCCGACGTGGCGGAAATGAGGAAAAGAGAGGCCTTGCCTTCGGTCGACATCAGGCTTTGGAGCGTTTCGATGGGCACTAGAATTCGGCCGCTATCTCCAGCCATCCTCATTCCGACAATATTAAAAGTCTTTCCAAGAAGCTCAATCGTATCACCGACCTTCTGGTTTTTGCTCGACGCCCACACCGTATCAATGACGACTTCGTATTGGCCCTGAAACATTCTCCCTTGGAGAATTTTGATTCCGACCCCCACTTGATCATAGGTCGCAGCATCAATGCCCCATATGAGCACCACGGCATCCTTGACCTTGGCACCCGCCGTCATGAGAACAGGTGAAACAATCCGGACCCCTGGAAGAAGCGTAATTTTTCCCTTGAGCTTGATCGGCAGGACACCACCACTGAAAGCGAAAAGCGCCGATGATCCAGGTGGTTGCAGGATAATGTCGGCGCCGATCCGTTCGATGCGGTTGGCGTACTCGTTGAGAGTCCCATCGGCAAGCCCGACAAGCACGGTGACGAGAATGATGCCGAGTGCCACCGCAAGAATGGAAACGATCGCTTTAGTCTTCCGGTAGAAGAGGTTTGAGGCGGCTAATTTACTTATTACTCCCATCACTCGTCCTAAACAAGATATCCTCACTCATATTCGATTCCAGGTCAACTGTTTTTGTCTTGGGAGGGATCTCAATTATGAACATTCCAGAATTGAAAAAAGTCGGGCTGTCCAATTTTTCAAGATTTAATATGACCGAGATGTTCTGCCAGGGGCGCGTGAGGGACACGCGCGACGGAAATGTGCCGATTTGGAATAGACGCGGCCTCGAATAAGTCAGATCGCTCTTCAGCATACCGGTCGGGTAATACAGGCTTCGCCGCACGAGGAGAAGGTCGGGACGAGTCAGAAAGATTTTCTGATTCGGCCGGTATTCGCCGCTTTCGGATTGAACCATTTCCGTCAGAACGACGCTCCGCTGATCCTCTTCAAGCAGAATCTGACCTCCCGTTGTCGGGAGCAATCGAGGACTCAGAGCTTCGCTCAGATCCTGCAAAGCAAATCCCCGGAAGTTGTCGCCTTGCCCTTTATAAAGAGTTTTCATGCTGGGCACCAAGACGGAGAATTGATCCGATTCAAAGCTCATGTCGAAAATCGCGATGAAGTATGCATCTGCACGCAACCTGACTTTGTGATTGATCGTATCGATATAAAGAGCCGCATTGAAACTGCGCTTGGTTTCGCCGGAACGATACTCGATGGTGGTTTGAGCATGCAGACGATCCCGCGGCAGGCATTGTTCGTCATATCGCGAGATGGCTTCGCTTAATGTGTGTACGATGACTATCTGAGGAGTAACCTTAGGGGGTTTCCGCGCAACCGTACACCCTGATAGGGATACCAACAACAATACGCAGGCTAGTCTTCGTCTCATCAATTAGCGGGTCCGGGCATGTTGAAATCCTCCGCCATCGCTTACACCTGGATGCTCCTGCCGAGTATTTCCAGCTTCCGCGAACCACAAGCGTAATTTAGCAATGACCTGAGGCGGTGTCAAATCGACAGCGACACCGTGCCTAGAACCCCCAATCCGCGACATGATATCTTTTTCGGCAGAGACGCACATCGTGAGAGCCGGGCACGGCTTCTCATGGCATTCGAACGCAGCCCTCACTCTCACCACGCTCTCGTTCTTGAATCAGGCGGCGCAGATAACGCAGCTCCAGGCTGCTTTCGATCTTGGCCGTCAGCAAAATCGAGTTGAAAAGTTTTGGCATGTAGTCATCAGCGCCCATTTCGATGCAACGAGCGACGCTCTCGATGAGCTCCACGGCCGTCACCATGATCACGGACACATCCTTCAACTCCGGATCTGCTTTGATGAGTTCGAGTGTCTTATAACCATCCATGACCGGCATCTGGATATCGAGCAAAACGAGATCGACTTGGTGCGAGTGCAGGACATCCAGCCCAATTTGCCCATTTTCAGCCTCAAGGATATTGGCAAAGCCGGTTTGCTTGAGAAGGCGCGTCATCAGCACACGCATCATCACGGAATCATCGACAACAAGAATCGTGCTTTCTCTAAAATTGGGAAGATTCATAGGGCCGTCCTCATCATAAGAAAAATCCAGCGCCATGCTCTTTCGAGGCCATTCAATTCATTCCAGCGTATCACCACTCCGACTTTCGTTATTCGATCGCCTTCAATATTTTGTCGCTTCCAATAGCTGAATCCAAGCATTCTGATCTTTGATGATTTTGGCGACGTCAGTGGTGTGTGGTGCCGTCTCGATCATATAAGGTGCCACAGCAGCCTCGCGCGCCACCCTCCGGAACTGTTCAATGATGAAATCGAGTGATATCCGTGATTCGCTTTCGGTGGGTTCGATGAGCATCGCGGCATCATACTCCTTGGCGAAATGAACACAACCCGCTCCAACGAGTGTCGGTGGGTGAACGCCGAAATCGATGAGCCGCTTGACGAAGTCGAATGCGTTCACCTTGAGTGATCCTCCGCTCAGGAGACACTCATGCATGCACCTCTGCGCAAAAACAGGAGGGAGCAGATCCGCGAGCCGCGCCCTCATGTAATTGGCGTTTAAGACCGCATTCTCCGATGCCGTCCTCAAACCATCAGCGCCGTTTGTGAGGATATAACAGTATGCACGCAGGAGAACTTCCACATGCCCGAAAAATGACTTGACCCGGCCCGCGCTCATAGGCCGGTTATCATCCGGCGCCGCTCGGCCATGGATCCGGCGGATGACCGGCG
Source organism: uncultured Acidobacteriota bacterium (assembly GCA_903916735.1). Classification (GTDB taxonomy): domain Bacteria; phylum Acidobacteriota; class CAIWXX01; order CAIWXX01; family CAIWXX01; genus CAIWXX01. Next base: position 47,184 of record CAIWXX010000009.1, on the reverse strand, counting down.
CCGGCAGATATTTTTCCAAAAAAGCCTTAACACCGACAGGGCCGGCGCCAGGACCCCCTCCACCATGAGGCGTTGAAAGCGTCTTGTGCGTATTGATATGGACGACATCAAAACCCATATCGCCCGGCCTCGTGATTCCCATAATGGCATTCAAATTGGCTCCGTCGTAGTAAAGCAAAGATCCATTGGCATGTATTTTCTCGGCGATTTTCTGGATATTCTCATCGAAGAGCCCCAGAGTTGACGGATTTGTGAGCATGAGTCCCGCGACGCGCTGGTCAAGGTGATGTTCCATCGCATCGAGATCCATCATTCCATCCGAGGTGGTTGGAATGATCTTGCATTGATAGCCGACCATGGCGGCGCTTGCCGGATTTGTTCCATGGGCAGAGTCAGGTATAAGGATGATATTTCGATCGTGATGCAGTTGTTCGAAATGTCGGCGAATCGCGAGCAATCCTGCAAATTCGCCATGCGCTCCGGCGGCCGGTTGCAGGCTCACGAAATCCATCCCGGTTATTTCAGCAATAAACTCCTGAAGCTCCAGCATCATGTCCCACAGACCCTGGAGCGTCGGCTCAGGCTGGCGAGGATGAGCATGGGCAAATCCATCCAGCGTGGACAACACGTCGTTCCTCTTCGGGTTGTACTTCATCGTACAAGAGCCCAGAGGATAAGGACCGTTATCAACTCCATGAGCAGCACGGCTGAGATTGGTGAAATGCCTGACCACGTCGACTTCCGACATCTCCGGCAGCCCGATGGAATCCTCACGCACATCCGCCGGATCGAACCAGCTTGCGTCTGTCGGACCAGTGTCGAAATCGGCGTCGATGATGGATGCACCACTGACGCCGGGACGTGATTTGGGAAAAATGCTTTGTGTTTTCATGATCTGATGACTCCGCCCAATTCTGCGATGGCGCGTCTGAAAACATCCGTGATTCGATCCAGCTCGGTCTTTGATTTTGTCTCGGTCACTGCGAGGAGGAGCTTTCGGTCGCTGTTCGGATAGAGCCTCGAAAAATCGATCCCGCCGAAGATACCTTGCTTTTGGAGTGTCACAAGAAGTGGGGCCGTTTCGCAAGGAAGATCGAGCAGGAATTCATTGAAGAAGTGACCCGTGTGCGTCCGCCGCACACCGGGTAATTCGCAAAGCCGCTCACATATGTAATGCGCCTTGCTCGCATTCAATCGTGATATTTTCTGAAAACCGTGCTCCCCCACGGCCGACAGGTAGACCAGAATGCGCATTGCCAACAACGCCTGGTTGGAACAGATATGGCTGGTCGCTTTGTCTCGGGCGACATGCTGTTCACGGCTCTCCTTGACGAGCGCCAGCGCTTTTTCCATCTTGAGGTCATCGCACTCGCCGACAATGCGCCCCGGGAGAAATTTGATATTGTCTTCGTGCGTCGCCATGACGCCCAGATAAGGGCCGCCTCCATTAAGCGCCAATCCCAGACTCTGGCCTTCACACGTCACGATGTCGGCTCCCTGCTTGCCGGGAGCTTTCAGGCAGCCAAGCATCATGGGGTAGCAGCTGACGTTCGACAAGGTGCCACATGAATGGCACATTTTTGAAATATGCTCGATGGGTTCGAGGACACCATAGCCATTCGGTGTTTGAGTTAAAACGGCCGCGGCTGGAGTGTCTTTCAGTGAACCGGCGAGCTTTTCGAGATCCATGGAACCAGTCATGGCATCAGTTGGAATCACCGACACCGTGACATTTCGCCCTCTCATATACGTATTCAACACTTGAGAATATTCGGGCCAAAGAGCTTCCGTCACAACCACGTGCCGCCGATTTGTGATGCTGCATGCCATCCAGGCCGCCTCGGCAAGTGCCGTGGCGCCGTCGTAGACTGAACAGTTGACCGCAGGCAGGCCGAGCATTCGGCCCATCACAATCTGGAAATCATGAAGCACACGCAAAATACCCTGGCTCATCTCCGGCTGGTACGGCGTGTAAGCCGTCAGGTATTCACCGCGCGCGGTCAAAGTCGGCACGACGGCTGGGATGTAATGTTCATACGCGCCGCCTCCAAGCAGACTCAGGTGAGTCCGCGTGGTGGCATTCTGAGCGGCGAGGGCATGGAGACGTTTGTCCAACTCCCATTCGCTTTGCGCCGGCGGAAGATTGAGCGGCCGGTGCAATCTGATTTCCGAAGGTATCTGCGAAAAAAGATCATCGATCGAAGACAGGCCAATAGCATCCAGCATTTCTCGCCGGTCTTTCAGAGTATGCACGTTATAGCCGTTGACCGGATTCTTCTCGTCCATAAGCAATCCTCTTCCTCAATACCGTTCAATGAGTGAAACGCCGCGTTGCACGCATCCTCTCTCAATCTTATACACCGACGTGGGATTTGTTTCCATGCCGCGCGCTCCATTTAGAATATCCATGCAGAGCGGTCATCAGTTCCATTTTCAAATTTTGCAATCGTCATCCCTGTCGCAGCATTGACGTCACCCGCTACCTGGGGTAGCCTAACTCGGTGGTCGATATTATTAATAACGCTATCGTGACGTGAGAATGAGAGGCATTTTCGTATGACAAACGACGGACGGAAACGAACATCCAATACCAGTTTGCTTGCATGGGTCGATGAAATCGCGGCAATGTGCAAACCCGACGGGATTCATTGGTGCGATGGATCACAAATGGAATACGACCAACTCTGTGAGGAGATGGTTCAAAGCGGAACATTTACCCGATTGAACCCTCACAGGCGGCCAAATTGTTTTCTGGCGCGCTCTCATCCGAGCGATGTGGCTCGTGTGGAAGAGCGCACATTCATCTGTTCTCAGAAACAGGAAGACGCGGGTCCTACCAACAACTGGATGGAGCCGGAAGGGATGAAACAAATCCTCCGCAAGAATTTTAGCGGATGCATGAGAGGGAGGACACTGTATATCATTCCATTCAGCATGGGACCGTTAGGGTCACCTGTCGCGCAGATCGGCATTCAAATAACCGACTCGCCCTATGTCGTCGTCAATATGCGGATCATGACGCGCATGGGCCAGGCGGTACTGGATCAGCTGGGAAGCGATTTTTTTATTCGGTGCCTTCATTCCGTCGGCGCGCCGCTCTCCCCCGACCAGAAGGATGTGCCATGGCCGTGTGAAGGGAATATCGGAAACAAATTTATTTCCCATTTTCCGGAAACACGCGAAATCTGGTCTTATGGGAGCGGCTATGGCGGCAATGCTCTTCTTGGCAAAAAATGCCTGGCTCTGCGCATCGGATCGGTCATGGCCCGTGATCAGGGGTGGCTCGCCGAACACATGCTCATCCTGGGGCTGCAATCCCCGGACGGGAAAAAAACATATGTCGCGGCGGCCTTCCCCAGCGCCTGCGGAAAAACCAATCTCGCCATGATCGTTCCTCCAAAAGAGCTGGAGGGCTGGAAAGCATCGACCATCGGCGATGACATTGCATGGGTCAAGCCGGCACCCGACAACACACTCAGGGCCATTAACCCCGAAGCCGGCTTTTTCGGCGTCGCACCGGGTACATCCTACGACTCAAACCCCATCGCCATGGACACAATTAAGAAAAACAGCATCTTCACAAATGTGGCGTTGACTGATGACGGAGATGTGTGGTGGGAAGGCATGGGCCCGGCGCCGGCTCATGTTATCGACTGGAAAGGCAACGATTGGACACCCGGGATGGATCACCCCGCAGCTCATCCGAACTCGCGCTTCACAGCTCCCGCATCGCAGTGTCCGACAATTGATCCGGCATGGGAAGATCCTCAGGGCGTGCCTATCAGCGCTTTTATTTTTGGCGGCCGTCTTTCCAAGTCGTTTCCATTGGTGTACGAATCATTCGACTGGAAGCATGGGGTGTTCATGGCGGCAACAATGGGATCAGAAGCCACCGCCGCTGCCATCGGCCAGGCGGCGATCAGACGTGACCCATTCGCAATGTTGCCGTTCGCCGGATACCACATGGCCGACTACTGGCAACATTGGCTGAACATGGAAACCAAAGGCTACCGCTTGCCGAAGATCTTCCGCGTGAATTGGTTCAGAAAGGATGCTGATGGAAAGTTCATCTGGCCGGGATATGGACAGAACATGCGAGCAATCAAATGGATTATCGATCGAGTCAACGGCAACGCTTCGGCCGAACAGACGCCCATCGGACAGGTGCCTCGATATGAGGACATCGTGTGGGCGGGACTCGATTTTAAGCCGGAAAAATTCCGGTCAGTGATGGACGTAGAACGAAAGGACCTCCTCTCCGAGGCTCAGGAATTGACGCAGTTTTTCAGGAAGTTTGGAAACCGCCTGCCAGCCGAAATGGAAAAGCAACGGAAGGCTTTTCAGGAACGAGTTGAGAAAACCATGTGAGAACGAACCGAAAAATTCAAGTCAGGTGCTTATTCATTGTCCGATGGGCCGTTTTGTGTCTGGCAACCCGCGCTCTCTTTGGAGACGATGAGGCTTATTTGAAATGCCCGTAGAGGCGCGATGCCCTTCTCCCACGTCCTGTGGTAGATCATTTTCAAACAGGTGGTGCCAGGCGCCACGGCCTCAAATCGGAATGTATACATGCCGCCGGCGCCTATCGCTTTGCTGTTGGCGGCATAATCCGGTTCTCCGATCGGACGTAGCACAGGCTTGTCATAAGAAATGATTTCCCATTGATACCCTGTCGTCAGGTTCCCTGCCAGCCGTACGGATAACGAATCACCGGGGTTCAGCTTCAGAGTACAACCGGAATTTTCCTCGACCAGCGTGCACAGGCCGGCGTGCGCCACGTGACACGCCATCAATACGATAACGACGGATGCAAGCAGAAAAAGATAACGCAGGCAATAGTGTGTCATGCATGCCTCTCCTTCGTTGAGTGCCTCATTCCATGGAAAGTTCTGAGTTGATGATCCAGTTTCCGACACTGTCGGTGCTTCTGCATGGTCGCTTCAAACGGATTCCCAAATAAAATTCGCATTAGGGAAGCTGTAAAAGCTCTCGGAAATCGATCGACGGCTTCGTATATGTATCCGTGCCGACGATCGCACCCCGTGGATCAATCCAATAATAATTGGAGCCGCTTTCGACCTTGATCTCGCGTCCAGTCGCCTCATCGATGACATCAACCAAACCAAGCGTCGCATTCGACCGCCGCCGGCTTAATTCATCATCGGATGTCTGTTTGCTCCAGTAGTTGTCATTGATGATATTCGAAATTTCATTGTTGGTTTTGGTCACGATCTGTGATGTCAGTCCTGCCAGATTTTGTTGCATTTTCCACCAAGCGGGATTGTACTGAAAAGTTTGTAGCCCATGATCCAGAACACCTTGCGCTGTCGTCGCCTGATCGGGCGTCGCAAGAAATCCATACAACATCTGCACGCTCCAGAGGCCGCCCGGCATTCCTGCAACTTGTGTCAGCAATGTTCCAGCGAAGTAGTAGCCGGCCATTGGCCGTCCTCCGCTTGTGCATGTAAAGGCAACTTCGCCGGTTGAGAGCTGCATGGAAGCCACCCCGGCGCCAAATTGCGAGTAGATGGAATTAATGGCTTTCGCAACATCAGGGCGGTCGCGCTCCTGAACAAAATCCAGGTTTTCACAATTTCGAGCCACCTTGGTCGATACATATTCTTTTGCGAATTCCACACCGGAGTGATAGTTGCGCACCATCATGTTCACGCCGTACCCCGGGGAATACCATGAACCTTCGGAAAATCCCGACATTTTCAGCGTCTGGTTGGGGATCGTGAAAGGCGGAATTTCGGCGTCGCCGCCTGTCACATGAATCTGACCATCCGGCGAAGTCATATCAACAACCGGGCGCGTATCGACGGAGGCAAACCTGAAAAGCCCACCCGTTACTTTCCACTGATTTGGAACTTCCACCGTAAATGCCCTCTCACGCGGATCCTGCCAGGCGACATAATTGACCTGGGGTGCGCTCGATGTTTCACCTGCCTGTGGGCCGGCGATGTTGAGACTCTGAAGAATTCTCGCAAAATCACCCTGCCCCTGACGAAACTGCTGTTCAGGCGCTGAGATCAGGTAAAGATAGGCCGCACTCCCCTTGGGGCCGGCGGTCCAGGTCAATAGTGCCAGAGTCGAACGACCGGAGGAACGTCCCGACATCCGAACCGTATTGCTGCTTGTCGTTGGAATGACATTCCACGCGACATCAGGGAGGACTTGAGACGCCAGCCGCCTCAGAACGACCACGGCCGACGAAGCATCAAGGAGACCGGGCACAAAGATCGGCCAGATGATGATCTGTTCACTGGCCGCCCCATGAAGATCAACACGGCCCATGTGTCGATCAGTATTCATTGTCCATCCAACAGGTGTCTGGACCGATAAACCCACTGGATCAGAATGAGACTCCCATCCTTGAGGAACAGGTATCGCGGCTGTTCCCTGCGCAATGGTCGTCGGCTCAGTTTTGGCGGATCGCCCGCTGATTCTGTAGACAGCAAGCCCGGCTATGCTAATGGCAACAGCCAGAAGAACCAATCGTCCCTGCATCTGCATGGCTCAGTACCTCCGGAGGTTTTCTTGGTATTCATCGTACCCTATTCTACGGCGAGGTCAAGTGATCGGCCGGTTTGCATCTGCTCTTCAGTTGGAACCAACGTGTCAGCCAACTGCTTCGATCTGACTAGTGAATACTAAAATTCCACTGATACTGCAGAAACAGGGCTGAATCACGATCTGAATGCCCCATCTTATGAGAGCAAATATGGACAAATTGGTTTCATCCGGCTCGAAGATGGCGACCAAACCTAAGAAATTCAGAGACCCGATCCTACCTTCAATTGCCTTTATTGCTGAGTGCCAGAGCGCGATTCATCTTGGGCAAAAATTCATTTCTTGGCTCAAATCCTGTGACACGAAGATCCGGCATCTCTCTTCCGTCGGGGCTCAGGAAGACGAGTGTCGGCACTCCTTTAATTGCGTATTTTTCCGTCATGATCTTGACTCGAGGATCATCGGCCGAGGTGATGTCGGCTTTCAGCATGATGAAACTTCCGGCTGTAGCGATCACGTCCGCATCGGCAAATGTTTTTTTATCAAGCTCTTTACAGGCGACACACCATTCAGTGAAAAAATCGATCATCACCGGTCTGCCGCTTGCGGCGGCCTCAGCAAGCTTACTGTCTGAATAAGGTGTCCAATTGATCGCATCCACGCTCTTGTAGTCTTGAATTCCAGTCACAGCGAAATGTAGCGCCAGGAGAAAAAAGATAACGCCGACAATATTCCGAACATAGCCAAATGATTTTCCTGCCGATTTCGTCGGCTCGATCCATGCCATATAAATCCCGGCGATCAGCATCGTCATCGCCAGACCCAGGTACTCATAGAGTGAATTGGGCATCAATGATCTTACGAAATAAATCGCCATGGCGATGAGAAAGAATCCAAAATTGGTCCGGGCCCACACCATCCAGGCTCCAGAACGCGGTAATTTGCCGATGCTTCCTGAGAAGATGCCCAAGAATAGGAATGGCATTCCCAATCCAAGGGCCAGAACAAAAAACAGAGAGAATCCCAAGAGCACATTGGCTTTGTTGCCCACATAGGTCAAAAGACCCAGGACGAAAGGTCCGATACATGGCGCCGCCACGATGCCGACTGTCAGCCCCATGAAAAATGTTCCAAAAAATCCCTTTTGAGAACCACCCGCAACTCGATTGAAAAAGGAAGGCATTCGCAGTTCATATACATCGAACATGCTGAGAGCCAGGAGCACCATCACGATCGCAATGGCAATAAGAATCGGTGGGTACTGCAGTGCCGATCCGAACAAACTTCCTGTGAAGGCAGCGATCACGCCCAGTACGGAATAAGTGACGGCCATTCCGATCACATAGAGGAAAGAATGGATAATGACATTCCCTTTCTTTCCCTCAGACTGCCCTCCAAAATAACTGATCGTGATCGGGATGAGCGGATAGACGCACGGGGTCAGGTTCAAAGCCAATCCGCCAAGAAAAACCAGGAGGAAAGTCAACAGCAGTCCTTTATCCGCGAAATTCACTCCCGCCGGCAGCTGAATATTTCTGTTTGAGCTTTGAGGGGCAGGCGTCACGGTTTGATCAGCAGCCGATTGAGTCGGCTTTTCTGCCGGACTCGGAGGTACAACCGAACCAGTCTCGGCACTCATCAGGACGATTCGCCTGAAAGTCGCTTTGGCTGGGGCCAGACACTTGCGGTTGTCACAAGCCTGATAGCCGATGACGCCGTCGAGAATTACTTCTTTCCCCTGGAAGTCAGCAGCCACTCCAACCGACGTTTTTATGTGGATTGTCCCTTCATAAATCGCCATCGGACTTTCGGAGATTTCGAGTTGCTTGACGGTCGCTGCCGGAAAGCCAATCTTCCCGAACGCCATGCCTGCCTGTGGCTGAAGCTGCACAGTCGTCGGAATGAGGAACTCATCGAGAGGCTTGTTTGAATTGATATGGTAAGGCTCACGAATATGGATATCAATCGAGATGGGATATGTTTGACCAACGACAAAATGATAGACCGGCACTGCTATCGAAGCCGAAACGATCGGCTCTTCCTTCCGGCCATGCAGGATGCCGCCGGAAACCATCAGTATGCATAAACACAGGCTCAACCGTTTCATGCTCTCTCTCCTCTTCGCATTAAGATCATACTCGAAAGCCTGGGGCCAGGTCTTCATTTTTCATTTTTCGCAGTCAAGCGTTGATCCGACAGCTGGAGATTTGCCGCCGGCCGGGGGTGGTCTGTCTCGGATTCCAGTCTGATGACTTTCGCAGCCATCGAGATGGCCAACGCGTCCCTTTCATACCGTTCGGCGATCTCGCTGCCAAAGATGCCCTGCCCGGCGATATCACCAGTTGAATGCCTGAGTATTTCGGCCGTTGATGTCCCTCATTAGCCGGCTGAGGTCCCCTCCGGGCGTTTCAGAGCGAGCCATGATCTTTTTTACCGAAATATAGAAGTCCAATTTGCAGGTAAGCAATTTTTCCGGAATTTCACCAAGGAGTTCGAAACGATCGTCAGCAACTGCGTTGCGCACGGAAGAAGGAAGTTTGTTGAAGTAGCAACGCGCTTCCCCGAAGAATGCCGTAATGTCTTGGACGTGTTGGCCAGGGTCTACAAAAACGAGGCGCTGACAAAGCGGCAGAAGATGACTTCCGATGAGCGGCAGCGTTTTCATGAAGCCGAAAGCGGTCCGTTGATGGATGTGCTTGAGAAATGGCTTGGTGAACAAGGAGCACAAGGTGGAGCCCAACTCCGGCTTGGGTCAGGCAATTACCTACATGAGAACCCACTGGGGAAAACTCACCCGGTTCCTCCATGTCCCCGGCGCCCCGATCGATAACAACCTTTGTAATGCCGCGCGCAGCATTACAAAGGTTGTTGCCATATGGCAAGTATGAAAGCTTGCCACGAAAAAGACGAGAAAAAAGAGGCAGCGCGAAAAAATACCTGACCACTCCATATATCACTGATCGCACAGGCCGGAACCGAGATGCCGCCGATTATCTTCAGTGCTGTATCATGATTTCCAACGCACTGATCATATGGAATCGAAGCCCTTCGCCGGCGACGAAGAGCTTAGGAGGAGAAAAGAGATACCGGCGCCCCTTCAGAGCGCCGGCAAAAAAATCGTATGTGAGTTTTTATACGCCGGCTGTTCGGGCTGGAGCTGTCGGGATGTTGGGCATTTTCTCACCTTTTGCGGGACCGTGCAGGAGTTCGCACGGCGTTTGTTTCTGAGCGAGATGCAGATAATCAAAAACCAGCTGGCGCTTGAGCAACTGAACAGCCTTGGCTGGATCAACGCCCTTGGGGCATACGCGCGAGCATTCACCGGCATAGTGGCAGCGGAAGGCTCCATGAGTGTCCCCAGTTACTTCATTCCTTGCAGCCCTGCCCCCATCACGCGTGTCCGCATTGTATCGATATGCCTGCGTCAGGGGTTGAGGGCCCAAGTATTCCGAATCTGTTGCCAGAGTGGGGCACCCAGCCATACAGCATCCACACTTGATGCAGTAAGTAAATTGGAGATAGTGCTCCAACTGCTCGGGCGTCTGGTAGTGTTCGCCCGTAGTGTCATTGAGCTCCTCCGGCTTCTCCCGATGGATATACGGATGAATCGCGCGATGTTTTTCGAGCATCGGCATCAGATCAGGCACAAGATCCTTGATGATGTGGAAATTCGGTAGGGGCGCCACGGTGAGATCCGTGGTGGCGATATCCAGGATCTGCGTATTACAAGCCAGAGTCGGCGTTCCGTTGAGAAGCATGCCGCAGGATCCGCAAACGCCCATCCGGCATGAATATCTCAATGCCAGAGTTGGATCGAGATTTTCCTTGATATGGTGCAGCCCATCCAGCACGACCATCCCTGGTGTAACGGGAACTTGGAAGGATTGCATATAAGGCTCTTTATCCTTCATCGGATCATACCGGCGAACGTGGAAGGTGATGTCCTTCGTCATCTTGGTTGTTTCAGGCATGGCTACTTCCTTTCCCCGGCCAAAGCGGTCACCTGTTCCGTGGACACAGGCATCTTCGCATTTGTGTGGGCCTTGACGGCACCCCAGGTTCCCACGATGAAAAGGCCTAGTCCGAGGATGAGGAGCAGAGCCGAGATCGCCTTTTGGATGCTCTTGACTGAACAGATCTCGAAGAGAATCGTCCGGAGGCCGTAGAGGCCGTGATAAAGAGCAACACCCAAGAGGATAATGAAAATGACGGGAAAGATCGCCATCGCATCCCGTGCTTGAACATTTTTAATAGAGATGGGATCCGGATTGTTCGTGAAGACCATGAAATGAGTGATCTCACCGATGTGCGTATAGATCATATGAACGCCCAGCAGCACAAGGATGACAGCACCCGAAAGCATGTGCCAAGTCCAGAGTTTTGTTTCTCGCATGTGATTCTCCTATTTCGCCATGTATTGAAGGAATTCCCAGCCTCCCGCAGCAAAGAAAATCGCTGCCAGAGCCATCATGGCGATGAAGAGGGGACGCTGGACGTTCAGCGACGTTTGATATGGATACACGGGTTCAATCGGTCTGCCGACGGCAAAACCCATTTCAACCATGAAGAGCCGAATACCATTGAAAGCATGGAAGGCGAATGCTGCGAAGACGAAAAACTCGCCGATGCGGAAGAGAGGCTTGTGGAAGAACTGTCCCTCAACCCAGAGGTAAATCCCCATCGCCCGCAGGCTTGTCACGATAATATGCATCAGGAAATAAGACAAAATTCCCAGCCCGGTGATCCGATGCAGCGCATAGGCGTACCGGTCGATGCCCCATCGACCGCCCCCGATCCAGCCCCAGATACCGAGCCGGTTATCGTACCTTTTCAAGTCGGCCATAAATATCTCCTTGCGAAGAGTCCTCAGGTTTGCACCTGAAAACTGTTCTAATATTTCCTCTCCACGGGCTTCCAGATCGTTATCGTGACGGGTTTGTATTCCAGCTTGGGCTTGCCGTCATTGTAATAAGCGAGAGTGTGTTTGAGCCACTTCTCGTCATTACGCGCCGTGAAATCACGGCGTGAATGCCCACCACGGGATTCCTCGCGAGCCAGTGCCGCCATGAGAAGCGCCTCGGCCAGGTCAAGCAGGTTTTCTGTTTCGAGGGCGTTCATCAGGTTGGAGTTGTAGACCTTGCCCTTGTCCTGAACCGAAATCTTCGTAAAGCGCTGCTGCAGCCCGCGCACTCTTTCCAAACCCTCCTTCATGGACTCGCCGGTTCGGTAAACACCTGCATGCTTATCCATCAAGGCTCTCAATTCCTTGCGGATATGATATGGATTTTCGCTGCCGCTCTTTTGGAGCAGATCTGAGAAGATGCGCTTCTCTTCATCTTTCACCCTGCTCTCCGGGCAGTCGCCGAGAGCCGGGGGTTTCGCCAGGTATTTTGCTATCTCTTCGCCGGTAATCCCGCCCCAGACGATGCACTCGGCTGTGGAGTTGCACCCAAGCCGATTGGCGCCGTGCAGAGAATGGCAGGCCACTTCGCCGGCGGTCCAGATATTCTCCACTTTCGTGAGCCCATTGATATCCGCCTCGATGCCACCCATCGAATAGTGAGCCACAGGACGGATGGGTATCGGCTTGAGGATGGGATCGAGTCCCAGGAACTTCATGCAGACTTCGCGAATCAGAGGGAGTCGCTTATTGATGCGATCAGCTCCGAGGTGCGTCAGATCGAGATTGATATAATCCAGGCCATCGGGCCCTTCAAAACCCCGGCCTTCGATAATTTCGGTCATTTCTGAACGCGACACGATGTCTCTTGGAGCGAGCTCCATCATCTTGGGAGCATACTTCTCCATGAAGCGGTCGCCTTTGTTATTCACCAAAGTGCCGCCCTCACCGCGGCAGCCTTCCGTCATGAGAATGCCAGAAGGGACCAATCCTGTTGGGTGGAATTGCAAAAATTCAGGGTCTTCCAAGCCAAGACCCGCGCGGTAGGCAATCGCCTGTCCATCGCCGGTGACGGTTTGGGAATAGGTGGTGAAGCCGTACAGCGTCCCGAGACCACCGGTTGCGATGAGCAGCGCCTTGGCTCTTAAAGTGATGAATTCACCCGATGGCAAATCCAATGCGGTGAGGCCTGCGAATCGCCCATTGTGAATGATCAGAGATGTGACGAAACATTCTTCGTAACGCTTGAAAGTCTGGTAACGCAGGAGTTGATCATAGAGCGCCTGCATTTCGAAAAACCCGGTCTTGTCGGCAGCCATACAGGCTCGTGGGAATGAGTGTCCGCCGAACGGCCTCTGCATGATTCTCCCGTCTTCCCGTCGCGACCAAGGTGTGCCCCAGTGTTCCATGAGCCGGATCTCATCGGGACTTTTTCGAACGAATCGCTCGACCACATCCTGATCGGCAAGAAAGTCGGCGCCCTTAACTGTATCCCAGGCATGCAGCTCAAGGCTGTCGCCTTCTTCTGGGCGCATGACCGCGGCCGTGCCTCCCTCGGCGCATACCGAGTGAGCCCTCATGAGCTGAACCTTACTCACCATCCCAATGTCCACCTTGCCGGACGTGCGCATGCTGAGTTCGACTGCAGCACGCAAGCCCGCCAGGCCGGCGCCCAGGATGATGACATCGTGGGTAACCTGTTGTCCCATTTTCCGAATACCCTCCTAATGGATGGAGAAAAAAACAGAATAAGAAGTCCACATATTGTGCTTCCAACGTCTCTTTATATGCATCTCAATCAGTGATGTTATTCTTTCCGCATTAAGACGGAATTCGCAATCAGAGCAGCCGTATGAGCCCTAGAGAAATTCATGATCTGAAAAGGCCGGCCGGCTTCCAAAACACGGCGATCGTATCGATCCATTCCTGCTCTGTGGTGCGCGTGGATTATTCCTCCTCGTGAGAGGCGGGACCGCGGCCTTCAGCCTTGGCCTGTTCGATGATCTTGGCCTGAAGATGTGCCGGGACCTCGTCATAGTGAGAAAATTCCATATGATAGCTCCCCCGTCCGCCGGTGGTTGAATTGAGAACCTGCTCATAGGAGAGCATCTCCGACATCGGTACCTGAGCCTTAATGACGCTGGCGGTTCCACGCGCTTCCATCCCCTGAACCCTTCCGCGGCGACTATTGAGATCGCCCATCAGATCGCCCATATGTGATTCAGGGGCATAAATTTCGACATTCATGACCGGCTCCAGAAGCGTTGGTTGTGCCAATTCCATGGCCTTCTTGAAGGCGAAAGAGCCGGCGATCTTGAATGCCATATCTGATGAATCGACGGCGTGATAGGAGCCATCGTAAAGGATAACCTTGAAGTCGACCATCGGATATCCCGCCAGGAACCCCTTGACGCGCGCCTCCTGAATTCCCTTCTCAACCGCCGGGATGTAATTCCTCGGAATGGATCCTCCAAAAACCTCGTTGGCAAATTCGAAATCCTTTCCGCGCGGCAGCGGTTCGAACTTGGCTTTGCAATCCCCGTATTGACCACGTCCACCCGATTGCTTCTTGTATCTGCCTTGAACATCCGCCTTGCCCTTGATGGTTTCCCGGTAGGGCACCTTGGGTGGATGCAAGATAACTTCCACCCCGAAACGTCTCTTGAGCTTCGCCACGAGGACTTCAAGGTGCATCTGGCCATTGCCTGAAACGAGCATTTCATGAGTTTGAGCATCGCGCGTGATTCGCATGGTTGGATCTTCATCCAGCAATCTATGCAAAGCGCTGGAAATCTTCTCTTCATCTCCACGAGCCTTCGGCTCGAGCGCGTAAGAGATGGATGCTTCCGGAAAGTGCAAGGGCTCGAATTGCAGCGGATGCGCTTTGTCGGAGCACATGGTATCGCCCGTGAGAGTGTCCTTGAGCTTTGTGACTGTGGCAAGATCTCCCGCCTTTACCTCGACGACAAACGTCTGCTGCTTGCCCTGGAGGAGCCCGATCGCGCCCAGTTTTTCCGCCGTACCCCGGATGGGGTTGTAGACGGATGAATCGGCATGAAGGGTCCCTGAATAAACCCGGAGCATCGTGATTCGACCGGCATATGGATCAGCGATCGTCTTGAACACGTAGGCCGCGAGTGGAGATTTCTCACTTGGTTCGAGCGGAATCTCCTGCCCCGATGAGGGATGCTTCGCGATCGGCACCGGCCGTTCTGCCGGTGATGGGAAATATTCACCGATGGCCGTCAGAATCTGCGGAACACCGATGTTCATGAGAGTCGAAGCGGCCATCACGGGGCAGATTTTATTCTGAAGAACGGCCGCGTGCAGTCCGGTCAGAAGTTCAGTCTCAGACAACTCGCCTTCTTCGAAGAACTTCTCCATGAGCTTATCGTCCATTTCGGCGACGAATTCAACCAGCTCACTGCGCTTTTTCCGAGCCGTTTCGAGCAGATCGGCCGGTATGTCGATTTCCTTGAACTTGCCGCTTTCATCGTGCTGATATTCGTAGGCTTTCATTCGCAAGAGATCTATCACACCACGAAGATCTTTTTCTTCACCGAGCGGCATCTGCACAGGGATCGCCTTCCGCCCAAGAGATTTGGTGATCGATTCCATGGCACGTTCAAAGCTGGCGCGTTCTCGATCCAGCTTGTTAATCACGATAATACGCGGCAGGGAATAATCATCGGCAAACTTCCAAACTTTCTCGGTTTGGACTTCCACGCCGGAAACACCGCAAATGGTGACAATCGCACCCTCGACAACCTTCATGCACGCCCAGGTATCCCAGATAAAATTGCCGTACCCTGGAGTATCAATAAGATTGATTTTGAGCTTATTCCACTCGCAATAGGCAAGTGCGGATGAAAGGGAAATTTTCCGGGCAATCTCCTCATCATCATAGTCGGTCACCGTGTTCCCTTGATCGACTTTGCCGAGGCGACTCACAGCTCCGGCGCAGAAAAGCATCGCCGACGTGAGAGTGGTCTTGCCCGAGCCGCCATGGCCAACCAGAGCTACGTTGCGGATTTGAGCGGTTTCGTATACCTTCATGAATGCTGTTCCCTCCTTCTGGTGCGAGCGCGAAGCCGAGGTATTCTATCCGACGACGGTTTCACGATTCAACCATTCTGCCCTTCGCAATAAGCCAGTGCCAAAAATCGAGGCGGATATCGCTGATCTGAGCGCCATTATTCACGCGAGGCAGCGAAATGGCTCACACGTGAGAGACTCAATGCGAGGACCCGTGAGCCACGACGTTTGATGCTTGTCTCTCGTAAATAAAAACCCTGGGGCCGCCGGCAGGCTGGCCTTGCGGATTGAAACTCTGTAGTTCGATCGTCCAGGTTTTTCCATCCTTTGATATCGTCGAATTCGTTTTTTGAAAAACTTTCCCGTCATTCTTCCAGACAGCTTCCCGGGATCGGATGCCGGTCATTTTTACGGCGACAGTGGGTGTCCCTGGCATTCCAAGAACTGGGGCATCCCGGCCATCGAGATTCGTGATGTACTGCATTGAAGCCGTTTTCCCATTCACGCCCATTGATTCGATAAGATTGAGCTGGCCCTCAGGGACGATGACGATGGAAAAAATTTGGCTTTGAACATCTTTGCCGGGCAATTTGGATTTCTGAAAGTTCAACTTCCAGATACCAAGGAAAGGATCTGCATTGGTCGCAGCAAGAAGGAAAGCCAAGATAATCGGAAAGAACGGTTTCATTTTGCTCAACACAACCCACCTCTAGAAATTGCTGGTGGGCCCGGAGGGACTTGAACCCCCGGCCAATTGATTATGAGTCAACTGCTCTAACCGACTGAGCTACGGGCCCCACTATACTTTAACACAGGGCGACCTTCTGGCATGCCAAGTTCTTTTATTCGCATCATGGTCTTGTCAAAATCGGGAATGTGGCTTTCTTCTGAAACTCGGAGTTGCCAACACAAATTACGATATGCTAGATTTTCATTACTGAATATGCTCACAGATAGTGAAATCATGGCCATGACTCTTCTGGTTCTTCCATGGTGCCCGATATTCAGACTGCGCGCCGCATCCACCTTCACAGCCGAAGACGCAGGTGCGGCGGCATGGTCGGTGGTTAGCGCCGGATACATTTTGCTTTTGATTGGCAACATCTGTGCGTATCTTTCAAGCGCTGTTGCGTTGCGATCCTTCAGCACACCCATCATGGCTTGCGGCCGGGGTTTTCCGACAGGCTTTCGAATCGCTCTTTGTTGGGCACTTCGGCGCATGCGACGTACCTATCGTCAGACCGGGTTGGATTTTCACCTGCTGCCCTTCAATAGCACGATCACGATCTTTGTTGCGTGCCTTTCAGTGATCATGAGAAAAGGCCACCGTCCAAACATTTGCTGCCGATTTGCCGGATTGGCGCGAGGATATGAATACCGATAAAAGCCATCTTCAGTTTCTGCAGTCAATCGACCTGATTGTCAGGAGCAACGAAGATATTCAGGCCCTCTTGGAGAACGTCGTGAAGGAGATCTTCAAGACGTTCAAATGTCATTCGGCTGCAGCTTACATCGCACAAGGCTCATCTCTGACGTTTGTCGCTTCCGCAGGCGCAGAAGATGCCGGGAAGCCACTCAAATTCCGGATCCCACTCTTCGAAAGCAAACTGGGGAACGCTGGGATGAGCGGCCATTCACGTCTCATGAATGCTGCCTCAGATGAAGACGCTCAGAAACCTCATCGTCTCCAGGCCGCCCAAGTGCGACTCATCGTAACTATCACATCCCCGACTGGATCCATCGGCGATATCGATGTCATCTTCGAGCAAGAGAATGACCTGCGCGAGGGAGACCGATTGACGTTGGAGATAGCCGGATCTCTGCTGGGTTTCGCCATTCAGAGCTCTCGCCTTCAAAAAGATGTGCTGGAATCGGAGAAGAGACTTGAAGCATTCGATCGTATTAAGCGGGAATTTGCGTCCAGAATCAGTCATGAAATCCGTAATCCTTTGACCGTCATTCGAGGGCAAGCAGAGTTGATACAAATGACGGAGGATGTCTCGCAGGACGTCCTCCACAACGTCGATTACATCATCCAGGAAACCGAAGAAATCTCCCGAATGGCCGACCAGATCACGTCGGTTTTCCGGCATGACCTCGTTGGCGCGAGCTACCAGTTTGTTCCCGTCAATCTGAAGGATCTCCTGGAAAAGATCACGGTTCTCGAAAACCAGCAGCATTCAATTCGCCTTGTCCTGGAGGAATCGCTCCCACCGATCGAGCTTGATCCACCGAGTATCCTCCAGGTATTCCATAACCTGGTCGCCAATGCGATTGCCTATTCACCATCAGGAGGGCCTGTCATTATCCGTGCCCAAACGGAAGGCTTGACCGGTGTGCGAATCAGTGTTATCGATTGTGGCATTGGTATTGGAGCGACTGATTTCCCAAAGCTCTTTCATAAATTCGAGCGGATCTGGAACATGGAAACGGAGTCTGTTCGAGGGGCTGGATTGGGATTGTATCTGTGCAAGAAAATTGTCGAAGATCATGGCGGCAAAATCGAGGTCAAGAGTGAACCGGGAAAAGGCAGCACATTTTCCTTCACTCTGCCGCTCAAACCTCCCCGGACATCGCTTGTCTCATAGATTGGGGCAATGATAAAATGACCGGTCGAAACGAAAGGAAACGCCTTAGGATCTGATCGGTGAAATCTGTGCACAAAATGGCGAAAGTTGTGATATGACAGGATCGTGAATTCCTCTCAGGAAGCCAGGAAGAAAGGAATGCAGGAATGACCTATGAAACCACCGCTGGTCGATATGAAAATCCGTTCCTGCTTTCCTCTCTTCCTACATTCCTGAGAGGTTCGGGCGGGATGGTTGTCGACGCCATCTTGTTTGGTTGCGGCTATGCAGCATTAGGAGCAAAATAATATGAAAAAGGTACTCATTGTCGAGGATGATCTGGAGCTACTTGCCCTTGAAGAAGCCATGCTCAAAAAGGAATATGAAATCGCAACGGTCTCATCAGGCGAGGAAGCTTTGGAAAAAATATATGACTTCAAACCTGATCTGGTGCTTCTCGACGTGTTGCTTCCGAAAATGAGCGGGTTCGAGGTCTGCCAGAAAGTTCGAAAAGATCCGGCCATAAGTAAGCTTCCGATTGTCATGCTGACAGGCCAGGACCGCGCGGAGGCCTTGAGTGAAGGCTTCGAATCCGGGGCTGACATGTACATCAACAAACCATTTTCTGCAAAAAAGCTTCAGGCTGTGGTTAAGGCAGTCCTGGAAAAACAGGTGGGCTAGTGAAGCTATTTACCTTTGTGACAATTATTCCGGCTCTCCTACTCTCCAGCTGTCAAAATAACACTGAAAAAGCTCCGCCTGCCGGCAATAAGCTGCCGGGCGTGGCGGCTCGAGTCAATGGTGTCGATATCTCTGACGCTCAGGTCGATACCGCTTTTGTAGGATTGCTGGCGGAGCGCCCCGAGATGCGGGATTCGAATCCGGGGGGAATTGCGACGACGAGGCGCAATTTGGCCGATGGTCTGGCAACCGAGAGAGCTCTTCTCGATCAGGCCAAAAAGCTCATGATCGCGCCAACCGACCAGGAGATTGAATCCGAATTGCAAAAAGCCCGCGGAAGCTTCATGTCTGAGGATGCCTACAAGGTCTATCTCACCAGTCATCAACTAACCGACGCCTCCTTCGCGGATATCATCCGACACAACATGACTATCGAACGTCTCATATACCGAGAAGTCATCAAAAAAAACCCCCCAAGCGATCAGGAAGTGAAGGATTTCTTCGATAAGAATAAGAATCTTTTTCTCCAGCCGGAGAAGTGGCGTGTCAGTGAAATTTCCATCCCCCTTGACGGCGATGATCAAAAAGCCCGTGAGCAGGCAACCACGATCCAATCCCGCCTTCGAGCCGGAATTCCATTCGAAAAGTTGGCTCAGGATTTTTCGGCATCTGCTAGCAAGGCGCGCGGAGGTGATATCGGGTATATAGAGCGCGGCCGTTCATCGGCTACGAATGAGCAAATCTACAACCTGCAGCCAGGCCAGATAACAGAGCCGATAAGGCTTCCAGATGGCTATCGAATCTATAAATGCACGGAAAAAATTCCGACAAAGCAGCGGACGCTCGACGACACCTCAGTCCACCAAGAGTGTCAAAAGCGACTTCGGTTCCAGCAAATCCAGCAATTCATTCAGGCCGTCAAACGAGATGCGAAGGTGGAGATTTATTAATAAGAAGGCCGCAGGCCGGACCATCATTGCCTGACGAAAAGAGTGACGGTATTGTCCGACAGATTAGCGCAGGCAATGTCGGCCTTCCCGTCTCCATTCACATCCCCAATCGCAACTGACGTCGGGTTCTTCCCTACTTCCTTCAGGACGGGACGACTGAAAGATCCCTTGGCCTCGCCATAGAGGATGGCGATTTTGCCGATCGTCGGTTGAGAAAAGACAAGATCAGGAAGCCCATCACCATTGAGATCTCCAGCGGCAACACTGTTCGATGGAGCAGGCAGAAGAAGTGGTCGTGCATCTTCGAAGCTGCCGGTTGGTCCCGCTCGAGACATGACGACAGCGGCGCCGTTAAAGCTGTTCAAAGCGACTGCGATATCAGGTATGCCATCACTGTTGAAGTCAGCAACATCGAGCCACGCCGGCCTGTCTCCCACATGGCAGACACGAGGACTCTGGAAATTTCCATCTGGTTTACGGAAGAATAACAAGAGATCCCCTGGTGATGAGGATGTGACCGCCAGGTCGACCAAGCCATCTTTATTAAAATCCCGTGCAGCGACACACGTTGGGCTATCGACCTGGGCAATCACATGTGACGGCCTGAATTTCTGGCCGCCATCCTGGAGCAACGCCCGGATGTTACCGGCAAGAAGGTTGGCCGAGATGAGGTCGAGAAAACCATTGTGATCCAGATCAGTGGTATCAATGGCTACCGGCCCGTGTTGAGAGCTCAGATGCCGCTGCGGGAGAATACTAGTTCCGCGTCGGTTTTCTCCAAAAATCTGGAGATGGTTATCAAAATTAGTCGAAATGATGATCTTGGGAGAGCCGTCTCCGGTCAGATTCCGGACAATGGGGGATGTCGGTCCCGGGAGCGTTGAGAGAACGACTGGTGGGAGAGATGAGATAATCCACAAAGTGTCTTCGGTCATTGCGGTAACGATGATTTCATCCTTCCGATCACCATTCAGAT
This sequence comes from uncultured Acidobacteriota bacterium, assembly GCA_903916735.1. Taxonomy (GTDB): domain Bacteria; phylum Acidobacteriota; class CAIWXX01; order CAIWXX01; family CAIWXX01; genus CAIWXX01. Next base: position 26,562 of record CAIWXX010000009.1, on the reverse strand, counting down.
CGGCGAGGAGGACGGCCGATGGACCTTTGCCGGTTTGGATTGTCCGGCTTGCATAATCTTCCCTCCCAAAAAGCCACGATGCGGTGGCAATCATCATTAATGCTGCTATGGTGCCCCTCTTCCTCATTATGCTCCTCATCAAAAAAGGGAATCATAATCGAAGCCCGAACGGTAATGCAAAGGAGAGCCACTATCGATGTGACCCGGCAGCGGCTCGTCTGGTGATTTCCAGGCAATAGAGTCAGAGTTGACGATGACACGAGTCATTCCGCCGGCTTACTAAATCCAGCGGAGCTCCGGAATGAGCACATGATGTATGTCAGGATCATTTTCAGGTCTGTCCCTTGATGTTGAGGCATCTTGTTTTTTTTGAATTTTAGCGGGGCATTCCTAGTTGAATCGAGCCGCTTTTTAGGGTCTAATAGATAGGTGATGCGCAAAGCGGCGGCAATTATCGGCTTGGTCGGCCTTGCCGTTGCCGGTTATTTCGCTGTCAGCAGGATGCTGCCTGGCACACCAGCGGGAGATGAAGCAACTCTCTGGGTTGTCGCCTTCTTTTATGGGGCCTTACTCGTTTCTCTCGGCTGGCATCTATTTCGGATTTCGAGAAAGGCTCGTTCCCCCGCGAGCCCGCATCCCCAGGCACGAGCTGAGCTGAGTGAGCTTTCCGAAGAGATCTCCAATCTGAGCGAAGCATCGACTATCTATTTCCTCCTCAGCCAGCGCCTCACGTCGATCATCGGTTGGGAACGAGCCGCCCTCTTCGTCCTCGAGGAAGAACACAACCGCTATACATGCCGCCGAGCCACGAGTGACATGTCCTCGCGTGAGGCAGAACTTCTTATGCTCAAACGCACTGATCCGTTTTTCCAAAATTTCATGGAAGACCGTTCGCGCTACCGTGGAATTCTTCTGGATCTGGATATGATTGGCAATGACGCCAGCGCCCTGCGCCATACAATGCTCACGTGCAAGATGACGCATCTTATGCCACTCATCAATCGTGGCCGCCTCATGGGATTCATTCTCGGTGCCGGCAAATTGTCGACCGGCATTGGCAACGATGATCTCCTGCGGGCGGTCATTTTTCATGGTGCCGCGGCCCTGGATACGCTGCTTCTCCTGGAACATGAGGCGATCGACCTGCACACGGGATTTATGAGAGCGGCGCTGTTCGATTCCCGCATCGATGAAGAAATACGCCGGAGCCGGCGCCAGAAAAATCCATTCGGTCTGCTGCTGATTGATATCGATGAGTTGCATGAAATAAATGAAAAATTCGGGGATCAGGCAGGGAACGAAGTGATCCATACGATCGCTCGGACAATCCGGGAGAAGCTGCGAAAAACCGACCTCGCCAGCCGGAGTGGCGGAGAGGAATTCATGGTTCTCTTGCCGGACACCGATGCCGATAAAGCCACGCTGGTTGCCGAGAATCTTCGAGCCCATATCGAAATGCTCCGGACGAAAATAGAAGGATCCGAAATCAATATCAAGCGCACGGTATCAATCGGAATTTCAGTTCAACGCCCTGATGAACCAACATTTGGCGACGAACTGATTCAGCAGGCGCACAAGGCTCTCCTTCAAGCCAAAACCAATGGCAAGAATACAATTGCTGTCTATACTGATGCACTCCCGCTCTAGCTGTTGCCAATGTTTAGCTCTTTGCATTCATCATGTTTCTAAAAGATGAGGCGCCGTTTGATGATCAGCATTCTAAGAAGACTCATAGGCGAAGAATCCCCGCTCGATCAACTGGAAAAACGGATAGGGCGTCGATTCAAGAAACGCAGCCTGCTTATCGAAGCTCTCACACATTCATCCTATGCTCGCGAACACCGGGATGTCCCTGACAACGAAAGGTTCGAATTCCTTGGCGATGCAGTCCTCCAACTCGTAGCAACCGAGCATGTCTACAAGAAGCCGACTGACAGCGAAGGAGATATGTCGAAGGCACGCGCCGCGCTTGTCAGTGCCGACGGGCTGCTCCGAATTGCCGAGCGACTGGATTTATCCGAACACATTCTGCTCGGCAAAGGGGAAAAGAAATCCGGGGGTGGGCGGAAGAAGAAGGTGCTGGAGGATTGCGTCGAGTCGATCGTGGGCGCTCTCTACTTGGATGGGGGCATGCGAGCAGCCCGCAAGTTTCTTCTCCCCCATTGGGGGGTCCTAGATTTCACGGCACGGACCGATCATAAAACACACGCGCAGGAAGTTTTTCAGCGCGAGCGCGGCGCAACGCCAGGATACCGGGTTATCGAGACATTTGGCCCGGCTCATGCCCGGAGCTTCAGGGTCGAAATGATCGTTGCGGGTAAGGTCGTTGGACAAGGAGAGGGATCTTCAATCAAGAGCGCTGAGCAGGCAGCCGCAAAAGAATCGCTCGAAATGAAATTTGTATCTCCTGAAAAAGAACCCACAAGGCCGCGCCCGAGCCAGGCTTAACCATTAGAGACAACACATGATCAAAGGGGATTTTCCGAGGCCGAGGAATCCGTTCGTTCTTCCAATTTTCCTTCCTTGCTTCAACGAATTATTTCATGATAGTGTTCTGCGCGCTGAGACACAGAGAAGTTGTGCATCAGCGCTCTGCGAGGGTATGGGCGGAGTTTGCAAAGCTCGAGCCTGTGGTCTCGAATTTTAGAAGCTTAGCATCCGACTCAGACCGAATGCGAGCTCTGGTTTTTCCCAAGATGAATGCATGGTCTCTTTCCTCCACAGATCGCTCCATGCGAAAATGTAATGACTTCAGCAACCCACAGGGGCGGCCTCACAACACGTTCACTCCAGGGACCTTCCCCAAAATCCTTCATGTGGCTGACGAACGGTCCGACAATTCCTGCCGAAGATTATGGAATCGACTATTTTATGAAAAAATGCCTTTGGTGAGCTCGTTGGGGAGTGACTCGACGAGCAGGAGGAGGACAATGAATGTCTAAGATCCGACGAACCATCAAGTACGAATCCGAGAGGGACGGTACGTTCGCTGAGGAGATCATGGCCTCACCAGGTTGTGAAGATCTCCTGGGGTGCTTCCAATGTGGGACGTGCTCAGGCGTCTGCCCTCTCAGCATTTATATGGACCATACTCCGCGACAGATCATCTACCTGACGCGGCAGGGGTTCAAGGACGAAGTCCTGCGCAGCAATACCATTTGGCTCTGTGCTTCCTGCTATGCTTGCTATGTCGACTGTCCCAAGACTGTCCATATCACCGACGTCATGTATGCACTCAAGCAGCGCGCCATCCGGGAAGGCCTTTATCCCTCACGCTTCCCGATTCCGGTACTGGCCCGCGAATTTTACAAGATGGTGCGAGGAAAGGGCCGACTCACCGAAACATGGCTCGTCGTGAGGCTCCTCCTGAAGACGAACATTTTCAAAGGATTTGGCATGTGGAGACTGGGGCTGGGGCTGCTCCGGACAGGTCGTTTCTCACTCGCCGTCGAATCCATGAAACACCCTGAAGAGCTCAGGAGAATTCTCGATGCCAGTCCGGCGCAGCACGGCAAGAAGGAGGTAGCCTAAATGAAATTTTCCTATTTCCCCGGCTGCTCTCTGAAAGGAATGGGCGGCGCATACGAGACATCTCTCATCGCCGTCATGGAGGCGCTGTCGGTTCAACTCGAAGAGCTCGATGACTGGAACTGCTGTGGCGCGACCGCCTATATGTCCGTCGATGAATCCAAAGCGTTCACGCTCGCCGCTCGGAACTTGGCGATCGCCGAGAAGAAAACCGACGATCTGCTGGCACCATGCGCAGCATGCTTTCTCGTCCTGCAGAAAACGCAGAAATACATCAAGGATTATCCGGAGGTCGGGCGGGTGGTGCGTGAGTCACTCCGAGCCGGCGGTTACGATTATGCCGGATCGACCAGGATCCGTCATCCGCTCGATGTCATTGTGAATGACATCGGACTGGACACGATCAAGAAGACGGTCAAGCATCCGCTGAAGGGACTCAAGATTGCGCCATACTACGGATGCCAGGTTGTGCGCCCGTACGCGACTTTTGATCACCAGGACTACCCGGTGACGATGGACAACCTCCTCAAGGCTCTTGGGGCTGATGTCGTCCACTATCCACTGAAAACCAAGTGCTGCGGCGGGAGCCTCACAGGCACGTTGCCTGAAGTGGGAGCCCGACTCAGCAATATCCTGATCCGTGAAGCCAAACGTCAGGGCGCTGATCTCATCACAACCTTGTGTCCTCTCTGCTTTTTCAACCTGGATTCTTACCAGGACAAAATGGAAGGGCCGGAGAAGATCACGATGCCCATCACATACTTCACGCAGCTGATGGGATTGGCATTCGGCATGCCTTCGAGCAAACTGGGGCTCAAACGTCATATCATCCCCATCTTGCCGATCCTTAAAGAACGGCAAGTCGCCATCGCATGACTGGCAGTGAATATGCGGTTTCATGGAACAACGGAAATGAGAGGTAAGTGAAGTGACCGAAAAGAAAGAAGAAATCCGCACCGGCTTCTATATCTGCCACTGCGGTCACAATATTGGAAGCGTTGTGGACTGCCCGGCAGTGGTGGAGTATGTCAAGGGTCTCCCTGGTATTGCTGTTTCCAGGGACTATAAATACATGTGCTCGGATCCAGGGCAGGAACTGATCGCACAGGACATTCGCGAGCAAAAGCTCAATCGCATTGTCGTGGCATCATGTTCACCTCTACTCCACGAAGAAACCTTCCGGAAAGCAACATCGATGGGAGGGTTGAATCCCTTCTACTTCCAGATGGTGAACATCCGCGAACACGACTCATGGGTCCACACCGACAAAAATGCGGCTACCGAAAAGGCGATGGACATGGCGCGAGCCGCCGTGGCACGTGTCCGCTTCCACCGGGCACTCGAAAAGAAAAAAGCTCCAATTCATCCTGATGTGCTGATTGTCGGTGCTGGGATCGCGGGCATTCACGCGGCGTTAACGCTCGCGAACGCCGGGAAGAAAGTCTATCTAGTCGAACGCGAACCGACAATCGGCGGCCACATGGCGATGTTTGACAAGACCTTCCCCACCCTGGACTGCGCCGCCTGCATCCTCACGCCTAAAATGTCCTCAGTGAAGAATCATCCAAACATCACGATGTGGACATACTCGGAAGTCACATCGGTCGACGGCTATGTCGGCAACTTTACGATTAAGGTCCGACACAAACCGCGATATATCATCGAAGACCTCTGCGTCGGATGCATGGCCTGCATCGATGCTTGCGTTTTCAAGCAGAAATTTGAGGACGAGTTCAATCAGGGCCTGTCAAAACGCAAGCCGGTCTACATTCCTTTTCCTCAGGCAACGCCCCAAGTGGTTGTGATCGACCCTGAACAATGCCTGAAGCTGAAGACCGGCAAATGCAAGGAGAGTTGTGCGGAAGCCTGCGACCGCAAGGCGATCGACTTCAATCAAAAAGAGACGATTGAAGAGATCAAGGTCGGGACCGTCATCATCTCGACCGGGTTCAAATCATTCGACGCCAAGAAACTTCCGCAATACGGATGGGGTATTTATCCAAACGTATACACGGCACTCGAAATCGAACGCCTTGTCAACGCCTCGGGCCCAACCGGCGGTGATGTCGTCATGCGTGATGGGAAGCATCCGAAGAGGATTGGCATAATTCATTGTGTCGGATCGCGCGACGAATCAACCAACAAGTGGTGTTCACGCGTCTGTTGCATGTACTCTCTGAAGCTAGCGCATCTGCTCCATGAGCACTCCGAAGCCGAGATCTACAATTTCTATATTGACATGCGCACGCCCGGCAAGAGCTATGAAGAATTCTATGACCGGCTCCTCAAAGAAGGCGTGAATTTCGTTCGAGGCAGAGTCGCCGAGATCACTGATTGGGCTATGAACAAGGACGAAGAAGATCATCTGGTCATTCGTGTCGAAGACACGCTGGCAGGGTTCGTCCGGCGCATCCCTGTCGACATGGTCGTGCTCGCCACCGGCTTGGAAGCCCGCGAAGATGCGCAAGATGTTCGCCGTCTCTTCAATATCGGATGCGGCGGTGAAGGCTTCTTCATGGAGCGCCATCCAAAGCTGGCGCCCGTCGATACATTCACGGAAGGGATCTTCATCGCCGGCGCGTGCCAGGGCCCCAAAGACATCCCTGATACAGTTGCACAAGCCGGCGCGGCGGCGGCTCAATGCCTGGCGCTCATCGATGCAGGCGCCATCGAACTGGAGCCCAACACGGCTTTCATCGACGAACAGTCCTGCTCAGGGTGCAAATCCTGCATTTCTCTCTGCCCCTACACGGCCATCACTTTCGATGCTGTCAAGAAGAAGGCCGTGATCAACGAGGCGCTCTGCAAAGGGTGCGGGACATGCGTCGGCGCCTGCCCATCCAGCTCCATCATCCAGAACCTGTACGAAGACGACCAGATCTTCACCGAGATCGAGGAGGTGCTCGCACATGTCTGAGCAGTTTGAACCCAGAATCGTTGCTTTTTTCTGCACATGGTGTACTTACACTGCAGCGGACCTGGCCGGAGTATCGCGGCTCAAGTATGCTCCCAACATCCGCGTCATTCGCGTGATGTGCTCAGGACGCATTGATCCACAGTTCATCTTGGAAGCCTTCGCCCATGGAGCAGATGGCGTTCTTATCGGAGGATGCCATCCCGGCGACTGCCACTACATTGAAGGTAACTATAAATGCCTGCGTCGCGCGCATCTTTTGAAACGAGTCGTGCAGGATATGGGTATTGAAAAAGAACGCTTCCGCCTTGAATGGATCTCCGCCGCCGAAGGAGACCGAGTCAAGACGGTCGTCAACGACATGGTCGCACAGATCAAAGCCATCGGGCCGCTCCGACTTCCATCGCGATTCAAACAGTGGGATGCCGAGATGCGGGAATTGGAAGCGACTGTGAATCACACAGAGGAGATGACACATGCCAGCCAAGCCTAAGGTCGCTCTCTACTGGTGCGCTTCCTGCGGAGGGTGCGAGGAATCCGTTGTGGATCTAGCCGAAGATATCCTCTTCGTGATTGAAAACGTTGATATCGTCTATTGGCCTGTCGCGATGGACTTCAAGAAACATGATGTCGTGGCGATGAAAGACGGTTCAATCAGTGCTTGTCTTGTCAACGGAGCGATCAGGACATCCGAGCAGGAGGAGATGGCAAAACTTCTTCGTCAGAAAAGCAAACTCCTTATCGCATACGGCTCCTGCGCACACACGGGAGGCATTCCGTCGCTCTCCAACCAGTTCTCGCGCGAACAAATACTGAAATATGTATACGAGGAATGCCCATCGGTTGATAATCCGCAAAAAGCAAGACCGCAGGTACGACTCGTTGAGAACGGCCGTGAGACGACGATTCCTGCTTTCCGGAATGTCGTTCGCGCACTCGACCAGGTCGTTGATGTCGACTATTACATCCCCGGCTGCCCGCCGACTCCAAAGCTGCTCAAGCAAGCTCTGCTCGCCATTCTCTCGGGACAGCTTCCTGAAAAGGGAACGGTGCTGGCGCCAGATGTCGCTCTCTGCGAAGAATGCCCTCGCAAAGACAGCAAGCCGATAGACCTCGCATTCACCGAGTTCAAGCGGCCTCATCAAATCTTGATCGACCCGGAAAAATGTCTCCTGGCTCAGGGGATTATCTGTATGGGCCCTGCAACCCGCGGCGGCTGCGAAGCGCTTTGCACCAAGGGCAACATGCCATGCACAGGGTGCTTTGGACCGACATCGCGTGTCAGGGATCAGGGTGCAAAAATTCTGGCGTCGATCTGTTCCAACATTGCCGCCAAGGATGATGAAGGAATTCAGAAGACACTCGAAGGAATCCCCGATCCGGTCGGCACCTTCTACCGCTATGGGCTAGCGCAGTCTCTTCTCAGGCGACGCGTCGATCTCGGAGCGGAACCCACGACGGAGGCCAGGTAAAATGGAAGAACAAGTCAAGCAAGTATTCGACCAGGCGCAGGCACGTGCCAACGAAACCTATATGAAGCAGCGCCGCATCACTATCGATCCGATAACACGCCTGGAGGGCCACGGGAAGATCGACATTTTTCTGGATCAGAAGGGCGATGTGGAACGAGCGTATTTTCAGGTGCCCGAATTACGCGGGTTTGAAATCTTCAGCGTGGGGCGGCCTGCCGAAGACATGCCGCAGATCACAAGCCGAATCTGCGGCGTCTGCCCGACGGCTCATCATATGGCCGGCACGAAGGCGCTTGATGCGATGTACGGCGTCGAGCCTACGAGTGCCGCGAAGAAACTGCGTGAACTTGTCTATAACATTTTCATGCTTGAAGACCATGCATTGCATGTGTACATTCTTGGCGGCCCCGATTTTATCGTCGGTCCGGATGCGCCGGCCGCCTCGCGCAATGTCGTGGGTGTCATCCAGAAAGTAGGCGTCGAGGTCGGCAAGAGGGTCATATCGACACGCCGTCGATTACGCGAACTGATCGCCTACCTGGGCGGCAAAGTTATTCATCCCGTGCTCGGCCTGCCCGGAGGCGTCGCGAAAGGCATCGCACCGGCTGATCTGCCGAAGTTCAAAGAAGTCGCCAAAGATGGGCTTGAATTTGCGCTTTTCACTATGAGCGTCTTCAAAGACATCGTTTTGAAGAATGAGTCATATGTGAAGCTCATCACATCCGATAACTACACTCACCAGACCCACTACATGGGACTCGTCGACGCCAACAATAGGATCAACTTCTACGATGGCAAGATCCGAGTTGTTGATCCAAACGGAAAAGAAATCGCTAAATTCATGCCGGCTGACTACTTGGACTATATAGCCGAGCACGTTGAACCCTGGACATACGTCAAGTTCCCTTACCTCAAGAAAATCGGGTGGAAGGGATTTACCGGTGGAGTTGAGAGCGGCGTCTTTTCGGTAGCACCGCTGGCCCGCCTGAATGCGTCCGACGGCATGACAACCCCGGAAGCGCAGAAACTCTACGACGAGTATTTCAAGACGTTCGGTGGGAAGCCAGTTCATCATACACTCGCCAATCACTATGCACGCGTCGTCGAAATGGTATATGCGGCTGAACGCATCAACGAGCTGCTGGCCGATCCCGAAATCACAAGCACCGATATCAGGACCATCCCGACGAAGAAGCCGACAAAAGGAGTTGGGGTAGTCGAGGCACCACGCGGGACGCTCTACCACCATTACGAAGCCGATGAACGCGGTATGATCACCAAGGCCAACCTGATCGTGGCGACCCAGAACAACTCGGCGCGCATGGCTATGAGCGTCGAAAAAGCCGCCAAGGGACTCATTCACGGCGGCAACGTATCAGAGGGTCTGCTTAACATGATCGAAATGGCCTTTCGGGCCTATGATCCCTGCCATGCATGTGCCACGCATTCGCTGCCGGGCCAGATGCCGATGATCGTCAGAATACGGAATATGAACGGCGAAGTGGTTCATGAGATCTGCCGGTGAGTCATCGGGCAAAAAAGACACTCTGCTTGGCCCTGGGGAACGATATCCTCGGCGATGATGGCGTGAGCTTTGCGGTCGCTCGCATTATCGAAAATCAATTTGACGATGTGGACGTCATCATGTCATCGGAAGCAGGACTGGCTCTTTTAGAGCTTATCGAGGGCTACGAGAACGCCCTGCTGCTCGATGCGATCAAAACCGGGACAGTACCTGCCGGCACAATCCTCGCCTTCTCTCCTGAAGATTTCCAAAAGGTCATCGCGCCATCACCTCACTACGCCGGCCTGCCTGAAGTACTGGCGCTCGCGGAGCGACTGGAGATACCGATGCCACATGATCTTCGAATTTTGGCGATGGAAGTCAAAGACCCGTATGTCATCCAAGAAGGCCTGACGGAAGACGTTGAAAAAAATCTGCCGGCATTCGTCGAAAGTACTTGCCGGATATTAACAGGATGGGTGACTGGCGCGTCCGCCTGCCACACTCCACAGACTGAGGCTCATCATGCATGAATATTCGTTGATGGAAGGTATCCTTGAAGGAGTTGTGCGGGATTTAAGACAACGAGGCATCCAAACGCCCGGAGAAGTCAAAGAAATGTCACTCAAAATCGGGGCGCTGGAGATCCATTCAACGGAATCCTTCCAGCAGGCATTTGAGATGCTGGCCAAAGGAACCCTGCTGGAAAGCTGCCGGCTGAAACTGGAGATTCTGCCGGCGACATTGGAATGCTCCTCCTGCAAGTATATAGGCCCCGTACGAACAGACGCCGACGCCGGGCATCATGCGCTTCCCGTCGCTGAATGTCCTCAATGTGGTACGGCGACCCCCGTTCAGGGCGGGCGTGGCGTCGAGCCAGTCGAAGTCACTATTGAGGATAAATCAACGCCGTGAGTAAATGGCTTTCAGTTACTATTTTCAGATGTTCCCAATTCATAGAAAATACATCTGAGAATGATGGATAGCCGTGAAGTTGAGTTTGAGAATGCTTGAAAGCCCCGTAGACGAATGATAGGGTTGTCCATATCATGAAATGGATCATCAGAGTTGGAGGAGTCATGAAGCAAAGTTGCCTTTTGGCATTGGTCATCATTACATTCGGACTCGCAATCGCATCTGGAGCTGAAATCTGGCAGCGGGTGACGGTGCCGGCTTCCCATTCCGAAATTAATCGGATTTTATGCGCAGGCGCCGATTTAGAAGGTAACGATATTCAAGGTGGCCGCCTGTATTTTTACGCTGAGGCGGGTCAAGTTCGAAAATGGCAGGCGATGGGGATCGATGCGAGAGTTGCGGATGCTGATGTTATCGCCACATATCGGAAAATAGCATCCGAAGCGGTGCCGGCGTCTAGCGGTTTCGCAAACGGAAGCATGGGAGGATTTTTCACACTCGATGAAGCCCTGCAGAGGCTCGAGCAATACAGGAAAATTAATCCGGCCATCATGAGCGCGAAGATGAGCATCGGCACATCCATTGAAGGCCGGCCCCTCTGGGCTTATAAGATCTCTGATAATGTCAAAAAAACCGAAAATGAGCCTCGATCTCTTTTCACGGGCCTCACCCATGCACGGGAACCGCAAGGCATGATGTGTGTCTTGTATTTCATCAAATACATCATGGATCACTATGGAAATGACCCGGAAGTGACATGGCTTGTTAACAATCGCGAGCTGTGGTTCGTACCGATTTCAAACCCTGATGGCTATGTCTACAACCAGACAACAGACCCGCTGGGTGGCGGCATGTGGAGAAAGAACAGACGATTGAATGCCGATCTTTCAACAGGAGTCGATCTCAACCGCAATTACGATTATCAATGGGGTTATGACAATATCGGTTCTTCACCAGATGAATGGGATGAAACCTATCGTGGCACGGAACCATTTTCAGAACCGGAAACCGCCGCCATCAAGGTGTTCAGTGAAAAGATGCACTTCAAAACAGCTTTTGAATTTCACTCATACGGCAACTGGCTTGTCTACCCGTGGGGATATATTGATGAAATTCCTGAAAAGATCCTCATGAATAGGCTCTCCGCAAAACTCGTTGCACAAAATGGATTTGTCCCCGGCAATTCATTCACGACCGTCAATTATCCGACCAACGGAGTATCCGATGACTGGTTCTATGGTGTCGGCCATGCCTACTGCATGACGGCAGAAGTGGGAAGCTATATTGAAGGAGGTTTTTGGCCGACACAATCCCGAATTGAACCATTGGCTCAGTTGACGCTGTCCATGAATCTGACTTTTGCGGGCATGGCCGGCAGCTATGTAACGGTTGAATCAAGCACCCTTACCGATGCATCAGGTGATGGAATTCTTAATACAAACGAAAATGGAACTCTCCGCTTGAAGATCAGCAATCTCGGAGTCGGAGGAACTTCGCCTGCATTATCCGTGAGAGTCTACTCCAATGATTCACGAGTGATCATTGTTTCCGGCGGAGCTTTCACTCTGACTGCACTATCACCCAAAGGCAAAGGTACCAACTTCAAAGTGATCAATCTTAAAGGTGGCGCAAACTCCTCCTGTGGCATGGTGACACTCTACGTTGAGTATTCACAGGCAGAGAAGGTGATTCGCAAGGATTCAGTGAAAGTCCGCGTCTGCAGGTAAAAGGGGAATTCGCGGCAGTTTTCTGCAAATTGGTAGAACAGCCATACGCAGCAAGAGAAGGGCGAAGGTAGATGGGTCACATAGACAAGAAAAGTATTCGACATGATTTCCCCGGCGATCACGGCCCCTCATACTTTTGAAATCGCTTCGGCGCCTCGCCTCAAAGCGTGTCACACATGAAAATCAGATAACATGACAGCTGGTTCATCTCTGACGGAGATCATTTCAACTCCAGGCCCTCATCCCATGCCTCATTATTCGGTGAGCAATTCTGTGCCTGCAAAAAGGAAAGTCTAAAAAATGCCGGATCGAGTAAAAATCACAATCATCGGCGCCGGTGTCGTCGGATGTGCGATCGCATGGCGACTATCGAAGAAGTTTGAAGACATTGTCATTGTCGAGAAAAACCCTCGCATTCCAGGTGAAAACCAGTCGTCCAGGAACTCAGGAGTCGTCCACGCAGGGATCTATTATCCACAGGAGCAAAGTCCTCTTAAGGCGCGAGTCTGTGTCCATGGCAACAGGCTGCTTTACGAATTCTGCGAGGAACATGGCGTCCCCTGCCGAAAGACCGGCAAGCTCATTGTGGCAACCAATGAAAAGGATCTGGACTATTTGGATGACACCATGAGAATCGCCCGAGAGAATGGCGTTCCTGGCCTGCGGTTCATTAGCGGGGATGAAGCCAAGGCCATGGAACCCAATGTCGTGTGCGTCCGTGCCGGCTATTTCCCCACATCCGGAATTGTGGAAGCCACTCAATTTCTGCATAAGCTCTACTCACTGGCAACTCAACAGGGAGCACTCTTTCTGCCTGGGCGAAATGTTGTTCACCTGGAAGCTGAACATGGCTATTTTGATATCGTGGCGCAGGCATCAGGCAATACTGAGCCATTCGAAAGCGAGATCGTCATCAACTGCGCCGGCGTATATTCGGATGAGATTGCACGAATGATCAATCCGGATTCACCATATGAGGTTCTTCCCATTCGCGGAGAGGCCGCAAAATTCTACAAAACGAGGCGACCAGAGATCGATCACGCGGGGCTCAACGTTTATCCCGTACCCCAAATTATCTGGCCTGACGGCCTCAAGGCCGATCTTTCTTTTATTGAATTTCAACGGCTTTACAAAGAAAAGAAGGTCCTCAAGACAGTCGGTGTTCACTTGACACCGACATTTGACCTTATTGATGGCAATTATGAAATTGGTAAAACCGTTACGGTTGGACCGGCGACCAAGGGGGGGATCTCCAAAGAAGACCTCTCAAGCGGCTCATATCCGCTTGAGCACTTCCACCGCGAAGTCCATTCCTTCTTCCCGGGTTTGAGACTGGAAGATCTGGAATACCATCAAGCCGGGATCCAAGCCAAGCTAAAGGGGCATGTCGATTACATTATTGAACCTGATCCCAAGCATCCCCGCTTCATCCAGCTCATCGGCATTGATTCGCCCGGACTGACATCGAGCCTGGCGATCGCGCGTATCGTCGAAGAACTCGTCATCGCCATCAACTGAATGCCCTTGAAATTCCAGGAGCTTGGATATTTTTCTTCGGTGAATCAATAAGGCCGGAATTCCAATGCCTCAACAATGATGCGGATGGCCGACGCTTAAAACTGAAAAAGAAGCCGATCTTCAGATTGCGACAAAATGAATCCGGATTCAGTCTACCGTCCGCCGTTGCTCATCGCGGATAGAAAATCGCCGTTGCTCTTAGTCTTGCCGAGCTTGTCAATGAGGAGTTCCATGCTTTCGACTTCAGACAGCGGATGAAGCACCTTTCGAAGAACCCAGATTCGATACAGTTCATCCTTCGCCAATAGCAATTCCTCTTTGCGGGTGCCACTGCGAAGAATATTGATTGCAGGGAAGACGCGCTTATCAGCCAACGCGCGTTCAAGGTGCAATTCCATATTGCCGGTCCCTTTGAACTCTTCGAAAATGACATCATCCATTCGGCTGCCGGTATCGATCAGAGCCGTTGCAATAATGGTGAGACTTCCGCCTTCTTCAATATTACGCGCCGCTCCGAAAAACCTCTTTGGCCGTTGCAGAGCATTGCTGTCGACACCGCCCGACAGCACCTTGCCGCTCGGTGGAACGATCGTATTATAAGCGCGCGCGAGGCGGGTGATTGAATCAAGCAGAATCACAACATCTTTCTTGTGTTCAACCAGTCGTTTCGCCTTCTCAATAACCATTTCGGCGACCTGAACGTGACGAGTTGCAGGCTCGTCAAACGTCGACGAAATCACTTCTCCCTTCACGGACCTCTGCATGTCGGTTACTTCTTCAGGACGCTCGTCGATGAGCAGAACAATCAGAATGATTTCAGGGTGGTTGGCTGTGATCGAGTTCGCAATGGTCTGCAGAAGCATGGTCTTGCCGGTCCGCGGCGGTGAGACAATGAGTCCCCGCTGCCCCTTGCCGACAGGCGTCAATAAATCCATCACACGCGCCGATAGATTATCCTTTGTCGTTTCCAGGACAATCCTCTCCTGCGGATACAAAGGGGTCAGGTTGTCGAAGAATATCTTTTCCCGAGACTGCTCAGGTGGTTCGAAATTGACGGCCTCAACCTTGATCAGAGCAAAATAGCGTTCGCCTTCCTTCGGTGGCCGTATCTGTCCTGAAACGGTGTCGCCGGTGCGTAGATCGAATTTGCGGATCTGACTTGGCGACACATAAATATCATCCGGCCCTGGAAGATAGTTGTAATCCGGCGCGCGGAGAAATCCAAAACCCTCCGGCAAGCACTCCAGAACCCCCTCCGAAAAAATCATGCCTTCCTTTTCAGCCTGTGCCTGTAAGATTCTGAAAATGAGCTCCTGTTTCCGCATACCGGCTGCTCCAGGGACTTCCAACTCCTTGGCGATCCTGAGCAGCGCTCCGATGTTTTTCTCCTTGAGTTCGCTAATATCCATAATGGCACCTCATATGATTGTTACGAAGATAGGGCTTTCCAGGTTTTGGCTGAATCGATCACGGCTCGGCGAAGTGCATCAACAGCAGAACTGCTGTCTTTGGAAACGATGTACCAACGATCTTCGGCGATTTCGTAGAGACGAGGCAATTCATCTCTGAGAGTCGTCACTTCCTGATGAGTCAGTTTGTCTGCTTTAGATGCAACAATAAACAAGGTTCGTGCGGCTTTTGCCTGCCACCATTGGACCAGATCGTGATCCAATTCAGTTGATGGTCGGCGGGCATCGACGACGAGGATCCCGCCGGCGAGAGTGGGCCGATCCTTGATAGAGTCGTCGACGAGCTTTCCCCATGATGCTTTTTCCGTTTTCGAAACCGAACTAAAACCGTAGCCGGGGAGATCGACGAGGTAGAAGAGATCACCAAACCTGAAGAAATGGCGATAGCGGGTTTTGCCTGGAGCTTTGGCAACACGAGCAAGCCCGGCATTGTGCGCAAGCCGGTTGATGAGCATCGACTTGCCGGCGTTGGAACGACCGAAAAGCACGATTTCAGGCAGACCATCGCATGGCAGTCGCGTTCCTGCGTACACAGCTGGTAATCCAATATTCATTGTCATCTTGGGGTGTGATACGAACAGGACAGGTAGATGACCTGTCCGGAATGACCTGGGACGTGGGGCGGCCGCCCATGGGCATACTCTTCGCTAGTGAGTTACTGTACCTTCAACCGACTTAATATCTGAGATCTCCTCTGTCATATTTTGAACCGGAATTATCGGATTGGCAAGAGCAATTTTCAGGACCTCGTCCATCCGTTCGACCAGGTGAATCGACAGATGTTCAATCACGTTTTTCGGGATATCAGCGAGATCTTTCTCATTGTCCTTAGGCAGGATGATATTCGTAATAGCGGCTCGATGAGCAGCCAGGACTTTCTCTTTGACCCCACCGATCGGCAACACCTTGCCTCGAAGTGTGATTTCGCCGGTCATGGCGACATCATTGCGGACGGGGTTATCGGAGAGGACCGAGATGAGTGCCGTCGCCATTGTGATGCCGGCCGACGGGCCATCCTTGGGAATGGCCCCTTCCGGCACATGGATGTGGATGTCGAACTTCTTATGGAAACCGGGATCGACGCCGTGTTCAGGGCCTTTCCCACGCACATAACTAAATGCCGCCTGCGCGGATTCCTGCATGACATGGCCGAGCTTTCCGGTGAGAGTCAGCTTTCCCTTCCCGCTCATGAGGATGACCTCAGTTGATAGCAACTCGCCGCCGACTTCGGTCCAGGCCAATCCGGTAGCGACACCGATCTCTTGTTTCGTCTCGGCTTTTGACGGACGAAATTGCGGTATTCCGAGGAGATCGTGAATGGCTTCGGGAACTAAAACCACCTTGGTAAAGGATTCTTTATCGGTCACGACCTTCCGTGCGATTTTCCGACAAATTTTTGAAATCTCGCGTTCAAGGTTTCTAACACCGGCTTCACGCGTATAGAGCTGGATGATTTCACGGACCGCAGCCTCATCGAATTCGATATGATCCGACGATACTCCCTGCTGCTCGAACTGCTTCTTCACGAGGAAGCGCACGGCGATTTGGGCTTTCTCTTCTTCGGTATATCCGGGAAGGCGGAGGACTTCCATACGATCTTGAAGCGCCTGCGGAATTGTATGAAGGACATTCGCCGTCCCAATGAACATGACGGATGAGAGATCGAATTCACTGTCCAGATAATGATCGACGAAGGTGCTGTTCTGCTCAGGATCGAGCACTTCCATGAGCGCCGCCGATGGGTCGCCACGGAAGTCCATGCTCATCTTGTCGACTTCGTCGAGTAGGAAAATCGGGTTCTTTGTACCCGCCTTTTTCATCATTTGGATAATCTGCCCGGGGAAAGCACCGATATAAGTGCGGCGATGCCCGCGAATTTCCGCTTCATCGCGAACCCCGCCCAGCGAGAGCCGGACGAATTTGCGGCCGGTGGCTCGGGCGATGGATTTGCAGAGCGAGCTTTTCCCGACACCGGGAGGCCCGACAAAGCACAGGATCGACCCTTTCGGCTTTTTCACGAGTTGTCGTACGGCCAGATATTCCAGGACCCGTTCTTTGATTTTTTCAAGGCCGTAATGATCTTCGTTTAAAACCTTTTCGGCATAATTGATATCGCGAATTTCCTTGGACTTCTTGAACCAGGGAACACCGATGAGCCAGTCCAGGTAATTTCGCGAAACGGTCGATTCCGCCGACATCGGCGGCATGCTTTCGAGACGCTTCAGCTCAGTGGTCGCTTTCTCGAGTGCCTCCTTCGGCATTTTTGCAGCTTGGATCTTCTTGCGCAGATCTTCGATCTCGTTGAATTTCTCATCTTTGCGCCCGAGCTCCCGCTGGATGGCCTTCATTTTCTCGTTGAGGTAATACTCCTTCTGAGCCCTCTCCATCTGTTTCTTGACGCGGTTCTGAATCTTCTTATCGACATGAAGCTTCTCGATTTCGGTTTCCAGGATCTGGACGATTTTCTTCAACCGTTCAGCAACGTTGAATGTCTCGAGCAGATTCTGTTTCTCTTCGACCGGAATTGCCAGATGCGAAGCAATGACATCGGAAAGGCGGTTGGGGTCATCGGTTTTGACACCTGCCAGCAAGGCTTCATAGTTGAGGTTATGGCTGAGTTTGACATATTGCTCAAACAGGGTCATGACGCGCTTGATGAGCTCCTCCATCTCCTCTCCTGTCTCGGAACCGCGGGGGATGCTCTTGACGAGCACCATGTAAAAAGGCCTTTCATCCTTGCACTCGATGACTCGCGCTCGTTCAATCCCCTCCACAATGACCTTGATGTTATTGTCAGACATCCGAACGCTCTGCATAATTTGAGCGATGGTCCCGATCGTGTAGATGTCACTCGGTTTGGGATCATCCACGGCTGCATCGTGCTGAGTCGCCAGGAACACACGGCGACGCGTGGCCATGGCCATATCCAGCGCCTTGACCGACGACTCCCTTCCGATCAGGAACGGCATCATCATGTATGGAAAGGCCACCACATCCCGAAGCGGGATCATCGGGAGTGTTTCGTATGTCTCTCCTTTTTCGTGCGTACTCATTTCTTCTCCATTATCCGACTTTTGTATGCCCCGGATTTATATATAGAGTGGGCAGATAAAAATCAAGCTCGGCCAAACAGTCGACGAAGCGGCTTTCTCATCATACCCAGGACCGCAATCCGGGAACGATGGACGCGTTGAAAACAACTTCCATCCATTTCATGATCATCGATGATTCTTTTCATTTTTCCTTTGAACATTCCTCTTCATTACTTCCTTCACACATCTATCTGTCGAATCCCAAAGCGACTGTGAGATCGACGCTTAGCCCGCCTTCTCCAGGACGCTCAGAGGACTCACCTTTCGTTCCACAATCTCTTTAGTGATCAGGCATTCACGAACTTTCTTGTGAGATGGGAGGTGATAGCTGATATCCAGCATGAGCTCTTCAAGGACGCTACGAAGCCCACGTGCGCCAACCTTGCGCGTGATAGCCTGTTCAGCCACCTCGGCCAAAGCGTCATCGGTGAATCGAAGCTTTACATTCTCATAATCAAAGAGCTTCTGATACTGCTTGGTGATTGCGTTTTTCGGCTTGACAAGGATTTCGATAAGAGCGTTCCGATCAAGTTCATTGAGAGTCCCGACCACCGGCAATCGCCCAACCATTTCGGGGATGAGGCCATACTTGATGAGATCTTCCGGCTGGAGCTCATTGAAGAGAGCTTCCTGGTCGGTAATTAAGCGGGTTTTCACAGATGCATTGAAGCCGAGAGTTTTCTTACCAATCCGCCGTTCGATGACTTTATCGAGCCCGATGAAGGCGCCGCCGCAAATGAAAAGAATGTTTGTCGTGTCAATCTGCAAAAATTCCTGGTGCGGGTGCTTTCTCCCACCCTGCGGCGGAACGTTGGCGATTGTTCCTTCGAGGATCTTGAGCAACGCCTGCTGCACTCCCTCTCCTGAAACATCCCGTGTGATGCTGGGATTCTCATCTTTGCGGCTGATCTTATCGATCTCATCGATATAAATAATGCCTTGCTGTGTTCGTTCGATGTTCTGCCCGGCCGCCTGGTACAATTTCAGAATGATATTTTCGACGTCTTCCCCGACATAACCGGCTTCCGTCAGGGTCGTGGCATCGACGATTGTGAACGGAACCGAGAGAAGCTTGGCGAGAGTCTGGGCGAGAAGCGTCTTGCCGGTGCCGGTCGGCCCAATAAGCAGAATATTGCTTTTCGACAGCTCGACATCCGTATTCTTCTTTTTGACAATCTCGATCCGCTTATAGTGATTGTAAACAGCAACTGCCAATTTTTTCTTGGCGCGGTCCTGCGCAATGACGTACTCGTCGAGAAAGGCTTTGATCTCTTCCGGCTTCGGGAGTTGCGACTTATTCTGGTGATCCTCCGTCTTCCTGTCCTCTGCGATGATACCGTTACAAACTTCGACGCATTCATCACAAATATAAACTTCCGGCCCCGCAATCAGCTTTCGTACGTCATTTTGGGATTTCCCACAAAACGAGCATTGAAACTGTTCGTCGAATCCCTTCCTCATATCCACATCCTTCCAACTAAGTCGGCCGAGAACTGATAACGTGATCGACGATTCCGTAGTCGTTCGCCTGGGTTGCCGTCATAATAAAATCCCGATCGGCATCCTGCTGGATTCTTTCAAGCGATTGCTTTGTATGCTGAACGAGAATCTGATTAAGCCGCTCTCGCATGCGCAGAATTTCACGCGCCTGAATATCGATATCTGACGCCTGGCCCTGGAAACCCCCGAGCGGTTGATGAATGACAATCCGCGAATTCGGGAGCGCGAAGCGTTTCCCTGGAGTGCCCGCCGCCAGCAGCACGGCCCCCATTGACGCCGCCTGTCCCATGCACCAGGTCGATATGTCGGGCTTGATGAATTGCATGGTATCGTAAATGGCCATGCCCGCTGTGATGACCCCACCGGGGGTGTTGATATATATGGAGATGTCTCTTTCATGGTCCTCAGCTTCCAGAAATAGAAGCTGGGCTATCACCACATTGGCAACATCATCATCAATGGGAGATCCTATGAAAATGATGTGATCCTTGAGAAGCCTTGAGAAAATGTCGTAGCCACGTTCTCCCCGGTTTGTCTGCTCCACCACCATCGGAATCAAGTTCATTCTACAAATCTCCTACCTAGTCAATTGTAGCTTCGGAGATTAAAAAGTCAATTGTCTTGTCTTTCAATAAGTTAGATCGGAGACGATCAACACCTGATTCTCCCATCTTGGCTTTGACAGCTTCAACAGATTTGTGACTCTCCTCGGCAAGTTGCTTAATCTTTGCATCAACCTCGGCCTCTTCTACCACAATCTTTTCGAGACGAGCAATCTCCTGGAGGACGAGCGATATTCGCGCTAAAACAATGGCTTCGCCCGCATAATGGGAATAAGCCTTCTTGATCTCCTCGTCCATATTCTCGACGGCTTTTCCGGACTTATCCAAATATTGCTTGTATGCAGCCGCATTCTCGATGGCATGCTCCTGGTAGAAAGCAGAAGGTATCTCCATTGGGTATGCTGTGGTTAGGTAATCCATGATCTGCGCCGAATAACGATTCCGGACATTATGATCGCGTGCGTGTTCCAAATCAGCTCGGAGGCGGACACGGAGATCATCAAGCGACGAGTAATCACCAAGAGTGGTTGCAAAATCATCATCGAGGGCAGGAAGAATTCTCTCTTTCACTTCCATGACACGAGCGCGATAGTGGATTGTCTTGCCGGCGAGAGCAGAAGGGCCGGTTTCTTCAGTGTGGACGATCGTGAATTCCTTTTCTTCGCCCGATTTCAATCCGACGAGCTCGGCTGCCACTTGAGGCGCTTCTGAATCCGGCCCGATTGTCAGGAGAATCGCCTTTTGGTCAATCACCTTTGTACTCGTGCCTTCGATCGTCGCCTCAAGATCTACGACAACCGCATGAGACTCGGACGCCGTGCCATCAATAGAACGGAATTCGGCTGCATTTTTTCTCAATTCTTGAAGACGCTCATCGATGTCTTCGTCCGTTATCGGTATGATTTCCCGTTTTAATGGGATCTGCCGATAGTTTTCAACCTTGAAAGTCGGCATGACTTCGAGCTCGACTTCAAAATGCAGCTCATCCGGGAGCGCCGCCTTGACATTCGAAACCTCGGGGCTTCCTACCGGCCTGAGCTTTTTCTCTTCAAGCACCGATGTCAGGGTCGACTTGATAAGACTCTCAGTTATTTCCTTCTCAATCAAATCCTTGAATCGTTTTTGAATTAATTCCTTAGGAACCCGGCCTTTCCTGAATCCCGGGATCGCCGCATGATGATGAAACTCATCTAAAACTCGGCGGTACTCTTCCCGCACCGCATCCGCCGCAACGTCGATCACTAATTTCTTCCGGATCTGAGACAATTCAACTTCTTCGATCTTCATTAATTTTTCTTCACTCCCCATCTTGCCGCTGGTGCGAAAGGGGGGAGTCGAACCCCCATGGTTGCCCACAGGATCCTAAGTCCTGCGCGTCTGCCAGTTCCGCCACTTTCGCACGGATGCGAGTACCGATTCTAATACAGGGCGACCACGATTGGCAAACGAAGGCGTAGCTCTTAGATTTTGCGGGAATGATCAGTCATATCGCCGAGCCATCGCATCGAAAAGATATCAATTCCAAAGATGCATCTCTGTTATGCGAGTCAACGGCAGCGGCGTTTGCGAGACCTCCAAAACCCTCCGCCATATCATAATGAAGCCCATAATCATCGAGAAAAAATCGCTACTTTGGCAATTCGCCGCCACCATTTTGCACGCCGCATAGAAAAGCACCGAATGCTGTTTAGACACGCCTCATGTAATAAAATATGAAAATATATTTAAATTGATGATTTTAGGATCAAACTTGTCTTCTCTTTTTCTGACGACTCACCGCATATGGCAAATTTCCTATCAGGATTTTTCATCAATTCACGAAAAAGGCTTGAAACAGACGACAGGTTTGACTAGAATGTCTGGCCGACCCGGCAGCGAGGAATTCAATATATGACTAAGAAATGGACCAAAGCAGAAGAGAAGTATCTCTGGGCAAGCCGGGACAGAAGAACCGCATCTGAACTGGCCAAGAAGTTCAAGGTGAATGCTGGGCAGATTAAGAGGAAGCTTCTGGAATTATCAAAGAAATTGAAGCCTGTCGCAAAAAAGGCTCCGTTGCGGTCGAAGAAGGTGAAATCCAAAAGCAGAAAAGAAAAACCGAATAAGCGTCGGAAAGCGATTGTAACCGAGGCTGAAAGGTATGACCTAGCTGTCGGGCTTTTTGATCGTGGAGTGGAGTTCTTTAATTCAAAGAAATTCGAGAAAGCACAACGCGTTTTTCAGGAAATCGTTGAAAAGTTCTCCGAAGAAAAGGAATTTATCGACAGAGCCCGCTTGTATCTCAACTTGATTCAGCGACAGTTGAAACCTTCAGAACCGCGCCCGCGGAATTTCGAGGACTATTACAATCAGGCCATCTATCAGCTGAATCTTGGTGATTATGACAAAGCATTGAAATACCTGAAGAAAGCAAGCGAGAAGAAGCCAAAAGATCCATCCATCACATATTTCATGGCTTTGGTTTTCGCGGGCAAGGAAGATCCGAAAACAGCTGTGGCCTATCTCCGCGATGCAATCCAACTGGACGTGGAGAACAGGGTCCTGGCTCGGAACGAGACCGAGTTTCAGCCGTACCTCGATGATCCCGAACTCCGTGAGTTGCTTTTTCCAAGGAAAATGGTAGGTGATCGAATCGAGTCGGCCTGATCACTATTCGGACTATGGTTTTCGGCAGGAATGGATGCAATCGCCAGACGGCTGCGCGGAGTGTTGTATCGCAGGAGTAAGGATGGCGAAACAGAAAGCAAAGCTATGAAGAAGAATGACACCAGTCGCGTCCTTGTTCTCGCCGCAGGGCGATCGACGAGAATGAAATCTGAAAAGAACAAACTGCTTCACGACCTCCGGGGCGTGCCCATCCTGGCGCGCACTCTTGCGAATGCAAGCCGCATTGGGGAAGTCACATGCGTCGTGGGCCGCGAGTCCGAAGAGATTTCCGCGCTGGCTCGCAGCATTGCCGCTCGCATCGTGATACAGGATCCACCACGCGGTACCGGCCATGCCGTGCTCTCCACTCGGGAGGCGTTGGAGAAAAGCCAGGGAGACCTGATCATATTAAATGGAGACGTCCCGCTTGCAGGAGAAGCCATCCTGACGGCCGTGGTTGAGTTCCACCGGCGACACAAAGCTGCTTTCACAGTTGTTTCGACGGAGCCCCCCGAGCCGGCGAGTTATGGACGAATCATCCGGCGCGGAAACCGGTTGCACGCGATTCGGGAATTCGCAGACGCCGACGAGAAAACGCGTGGCATCAGAGAAATAAATGCCGGTATCTACTGTGCGAAAATGCCTTTGATCTTCAAATACCTTTTGCAACTCAAGCCGGACAACCAAAAATACGAATACTATCTTACGGATCTTATCGGCATCCTCAATCGAGCGCACCACAAGGTTGTCTGCATGTTTCACCCAGCCTGGCGTGAATTGCTCGGCATCAACGACAGGACCGATATCGAACAATGCGAAAGCATATTGAACCTGCAGAAGATTCGGGATCTTCAAAAGGCAGGTGTCGGAATTCTCTCGAGCGCAACCACTTTTATTGATGATGAAGTCTCAATCGGGCCTGATACAGTCATCCATCCTTTCACGTGTCTCGAAGGGAAGACAACAATCGGGCGCCGGTGTTGTGTGAAGTCGTTTAGCCGGATTGTGGATTCGACATTAGCCGATGATGTCACGGTGCAGGGGTCCAGCCTGGTCGTTGAATCGTGCATCGAAAATGGATCAATCATAGGCCCGTTTTGCCACTTGCGAGGTTCCACGCGAATCCTCGAGAAGAGCAAAGTCGGCAATTTCGTCGAGATGAAAAAGACGACGTTCGGCCCTTCATCCAAGGCCATGCACCTTTCTTACCTTGGCGATGCCACTATCGAAGAAGGGGTCAACATCGGCGCCGGGACCATCACCTGCAATTACGACGGAGTCAACAAGAATCCGACTCATATTGAAAAAGGCGTTTTTATCGGCAGCGGGACAGAAATCATCGCGCCTCTGCGGGTGGGTGAAGATGCCTATGTCGCTGCCGGATCGACAATCACAGATGATGTGCCGGCAGGATCGCTTGCAATCGCCCGCGCCCGTCAGGTAGTCAAGAAAGGCTGGGCGGCTGAACGAAAGAAGCGGATGAAGCCCTAGAACACGCTCCGCTGAGCTCAAATCGCATTGATGACCTCGGCGTCGAGAACATTGCGCTCTGCGAACAATATCCGGTAAAGCCGTCTCGGTTTTGAAATTCCAGAGCGGTCTCTATTAGAATCATCCGGTGCCATCGGAAGGAGGCTTCTTCTCATGTGTGGAATTATCGGATACCTCGGGTCCCGGGACGTCATTCCGGTCCTGATCGAGGGACTGAAGAAACTGGAATATCGCGGCTATGATTCAGCCGGGATTGCGATTGTACAGGATGGCGAACTCCGGATTTGGAGATCGAGCGGAAAAATTGCGAACCTCGAATCGCAAGTTAATGGCCTACGAGTCGGGAAAGGGACAGGGCTCGGCCATACCCGATGGGCCACGCATGGGCGCCCCAGTGAAGAGAATGCCCACCCGCACCGCGACTGCTCAGGGAAAATCGTCGTCGTGCACAATGGCATTGTTGAGAATTATCTGGAGGTCAAAAAAGCGCTCATCGCCGAGGGGCATCGATTCACGACTGAGACCGACACGGAGGTGATTGCACACCTGGTCGAAAAGCATTTCACCCATGGCCTGGAAGAGGCGTGCAGGAAAGCGCTTTCTGAGCTGGAAGGGGTTTTTTCCTTTGCAGCCCTGAGCGCCAAGGAGCCAAACGTCATCATCGCTGCACGCAACGGCCCGCCTCTGCTTGTCGGAGTCGGCGATGGTGAAAATATTGTTTCATCCGATGTCGATGCAGTTCTTGCATATACAAAACGGATCCTCTTCTTGAACAATCATGAAATGGCGATCGTCACACAATCATCGACGCGAATCATGACCTTCAACGGCTCACACATCGAACGAGAACCGGAAACCTTGAGGTGGAATCCTATTATGGTTGAGAAGGGCGGATTCAAGCATTTTATGCTCAAGGAGATCCATGAGCAGCCGATGGCCATTCGCGAGACGTGTTACGGACGCGTCTCCTATGACACAGGACAGATTTTTCTTGAAGACGCCGGCTTGGATTCAGACTACTTTCGCCAGATGCGATCCGTCGCGTTAATCGCATGCGGAACATCATGGCACGCGGCGCTCGTCGGGAAGTTCTACATCGAGCAGATTGCCCGAATTCCTTGCGAGGTCGATTACGCATCAGAGTACCGGTACCGGCGGCCACTGACGAACGGCAATATTCTGACAGTGGTCATCACGCAATCCGGCGAAACCGCCGATACACTCGCCGCCTTGCGGGAAGCTCGCGATTTGGGGAGCCGTGTCGTGGCGATCTGCAATGTCAGCGGAAGCATGGCGGTCCGAGAAAGCGATGGCATGATTCTGACTCATGCCGGCCCGGAAATCGGTGTGGCCTCTACCAAAGCATTCACATCGCAGCTCGCTGCTCTCTATCTCCTCGCTCACTTCCTGGGTCAGCAGAAAGGAACGATTCAGCCGGCCGATTCACTTCAGGG
This sequence comes from uncultured Acidobacteriota bacterium, assembly GCA_903916735.1. Classification (GTDB taxonomy): domain Bacteria; phylum Acidobacteriota; class CAIWXX01; order CAIWXX01; family CAIWXX01; genus CAIWXX01. The sequence continues at coordinate 769 of CAIWXX010000009.1, read as the reverse complement.
CCTCCATGAACTGGCCCGCCTCCCACATCTGATCGAAATCGCACTCCAACGGGAGAATGAAGTTGACGAGCTTGCGAGGCGATTCTTCCGCGCCTCCGATTTCCTCTACATTGCCAGAGGTATCAATTATCCCATCGCACTTGAAGGCGCACTCAAATTGAAAGAGATATCCTATATCCATGCCGAAGGGTATCCAGCCGGTGAAATGAAACATGGGCCGATTGCCTTAATCGATGAAGATCTGCCGGTTGTCGTTATCACGACGAACCGCAATCTGGCGTCGAAGACTGCCAGCAACATGCAGGAGGTCAAGGCTCGAGGAGGTACGCTCATTGCATTGACAACCGACGACGAGCCCGACACCGTTTCTGATCATGTCCTTCGAATTCCCTCGGTATCAGATCTGCTATCCCCTATTCTTTCTGTGATCCCGCTCCAGCTCCTCGCTTACCACATTGCCCTTTACCGCGGTTGCGACGTGGATCAGCCAAGGAACCTTGCCAAGAGCGTCACAGTGGAATAGATAATTTCAAAAAGCCCCTGAACAGCCGGAAATGAACCGGAGGAAGGATTTTACGAGATTATCCATAGTAGGATCATCACGATTTATGGTATCCAATGAAAATGAAAGGAGCTTGAGAGTACCGATTTCTAGTGATCCGTCGGTCAGGCGATGAGTCTGGAACCCTCCGTTCTTTCGATATCAATTCTATCGCGGAGGAATTTCGCAAAGATTGGGTCATATTCGTCAACCGCGAGAAAATCTGGG
>CAIWXX010000008.1 GCA_903916735.1 uncultured Acidobacteriota bacterium | reverse complement strand
TCCCTGGATGCGCTGTCGCGTCATCGTCTCCAGGTTCTCCCAAACGACCCTTGACTCTCCGACCCCTTCGGTGTTCTTCTTCTCCATGGCGGCGATCTCCTTTCCTGCCGGGCTCCAACCCGGTTTGTTTTCTGCTTCAGGAAGGGTACTCGCCGCCTCTACGCTTTTCCACACCTTTTGAAATTACCTCTGCCCTGGATTTTGGGCCTTGTAGTCTGGATTCCGGTATCATCATGCCGACCCTGTTTGAGCCTATGATGCAAATTGACTGATGGCTGTTCAAGAACGCGGTTGTCTGCTGGAACTACATCTTCCTTTACAGGGTACGAACGAACAGCTCGGACAGATCGCGACCAATAAACCTCGAACGCAAACCGATTTGCAGCAGATCGCCGGCATCGGCCAGGCCAAAGTGGAGAAATATGACGATAGATTTCTAAAAATCATATGTGAGGCGTTCAAAGGATGAGACGAGTCGGAGGGATTTGGGATCAAATCATCGACGCGGAGAATCTGCGCATTGCCTTCAGAAAAGCGGCTCGCTGCAGAATAATGATGGTTCAGGAGATTTGCTGGATAAGTGGATATCGCTCTGGATACCTTATTATTTCGGTGGTCAAATCGATATCGAGGTCCGGCCAATATAAGTGGTCTTCCCCGTGCAGCTCCACGTTTGCGATGTCCTCGACAGAGGCGCGGCGGAACCAAGGGAAAAGATCAAATCCGAGAAACAACTCTTCTCCTTTTACAAGCACCCATATTCCGTGCCTGGAGATATTCAGAAGCTCAACCGCCAAAGTGTTTTCTCCAACTTGTGCGGATTTCATCAATGTGTTCTCTGACCAAATGCTCGATTTCCGTTATCTCCGGCACGGAGAGCCTGTGGCTCTGCGCGAGTTCCACAGCCGGCTCTACCCAGAATTTCGCCTCGCCGGATGCGGATTCTATATGAATATGTGCTCTTGGCTCTTCTCGTGAGAAAAAGTATGCGCGATACCCCTTGTATCGAAATACGGTTGAGCTCAATTGTCATCATCCTGATCAATTATTATAGCATTTTTTCGTTGTTGCCCGCATACTTGTTCGCATTGCGATATAGCTGTCGTGCGGGTTGTCTTATTCCTTGTGTGATCACCCCAACAATATTGATGGCGCAAAATTCACAGTTCGCGCTGTATCTTGCCTGTATCCTGGTCAAGGCGGATTGCAGATTGAAAAATGCAAAATGCATTATCCGGAGGGGCGCCGAGGAACCCGCTCGCATTGAAGGATAATATGAAAAACAGAATGCTCAGGATTGATCCAACGCAAGCCCCGCTTCCATACGCTCTGCTGACAGCGATGCTGTGCACACTGGCTGTTTCATCAACAGGCGAAGATCCGGCAGATGAGCTTGAAGGAGTTTCCTCAGATCACCGCCGTCATCGCCGTTGAGAACTCGATGGGCGGGCCAGTGCCGATGAAATTCGAAGAGATGAAAGTATTCGAGGAAGGCGCAGGCGCGCCTTTTTACACGGTGATCATTCTCGACAAGAGTGGCAGCAGGCGCGCCCTCCGTGCGCCCCAAAGCGCACGCGACTTGCAGGGTGGAAGTCCCTGCCCGGGTACTCGCACTCCGACCCGGTATCGGAATCCAACTGCATCGTCGCGAGGCGGTGTGGAGAGCAGGAGGATGGGAATGAGCGGTCCGTAGGATGACGAACGCGATTCGGCCTTGTGACTCTGACGAGCCTGCGTAGGAAAGGCGAAGTCCCCCGGCGGCGAGGATCAGAAGGGTAAGGGAAGCGTGCAACCCTTTTGAAAGGGCATGGGGTGGTTGGCGACAGAACGCTCAGAAGGTCGCGTGAAGTGAATGCCTCACGGCACGCATGGCTCTCCAGCAAACCCCTGCATCAGAACAACGTGCACGAACGCTGCAACCTCGGAGCGCGGCATCGCTGGGCGATCGAATCCGGGTTCCTCGACGAGAAACGCCATGGCCATAGCTACGAACACTGCTACTCCATCAACTGGAAGGCCATGAAGGGCTACCACTACCTGATGCGTCTCGCGCAAACCCTCAACGTCATCGCGCACTACTCCAGCGCTCTCATCAAATCCGTCCGTTCTCTGGGAGTCCGAGGATTCATCGAATTCCTGCGGGAGAGTCCCTCGCGCTCTGCAGACTCGACGCGATATCCGTGCGCCAGCGCCTTGAGGCGCCATCCCAAGTCCGTTTCGACTAACCTGAACGGCCGATTCCCCGCCCGGCCAATCTGAAGCCCTGCCCAAGAAGCAACGAACCGTCTTCCAACACGTCCAGGCGGCCGATGAATGCAGGGATAGCGGGCATTGCCGTGTCACCATCGGACTCCCGGCATCCCCCCCACGCCGCTTGCGAAAGGCCCAGGCTGCCAGGCCGCCGAGCGCCGAAATGCGGGTCATGCGTCAGTGCTGTCCGAACCTGGTTTTTGTTGACTCACTCGAAATCTTTACATTAGCACCAAAACCTGCTCGAGCTGCGCAGAATCGGTGGGAGGTGGAAAAAAAACAATTCCTGAATTCGCGCACGAAGGTCACACTTTGGCCACACTAAGTTTTTGTGAATTTTCAGTGGGGCTGTAAGTTATTGAAAACATGGTGCCGGAGTAGAGGATCTAACTTTCATGGTACCTAAGTACCACGGGATTTCGAGTCCCCTAACCGGAGATCCAACGAGTGCCAGATGACAAAAACTCCACGATTTGAGATAATATCTCGCGAAAGATGGGACTTCATAAACGCAACGGCGTGGAAAACTGGTGGTACCGGTTTATGCTCCGCGGGAAATTGTATCGTGGTACGACGGGGACAGCAGATAAGCGAGTTGCCGAAAAAATCGCTCGTGATGAACATGCAAAAATTTTGCTCGGGCTCCGAGGGCTCAGTGACGGGAACGGGCAAATATTTTCGGATGTCGCAAAAATGCATCGAAGAAAACTCGAAAACGAGGAAACAGGCGGATACCTAAAAAGTGTCCGACATCAACTCGATTTTTGGACCGAAATTTTCGTTACATTCCATACGTTGCGCCACACTGTAATTTCTCGGTTGCATTGGGCATGTATTCCAATTGGGCCCGTGGCAATGCTCGTTGGGCACTCCGTGCGGGGCACTATTCTCAGAAGTTATACGCATATTCAACTCAACGAACTTCGCGATGCCGTCACCGTTTTGGAACGGCAATGGCAAGTATTGCATAATGAGGATTCCAGAGGAGACGCGATGGTCACAAATTTGGTCACATCAGATTGTAATGCATAGATTTTTAATGCTGTATTAAAGACTACACATCTTATGAACGTGCAAAAAATTCGCAAGCTGTTCCCGGTCACAAAGCGGTGGATCTACATGAATCATGCGGCTGTGGCGCCACTGTCGACACGAGTCGTCGCCGCAACAAACGCCTTCCTGCGTGATCAGTTGGAAAATGGAGTTTATAACTGGAAGAACTGGTACGAGACATATGCTCACGCCCGGTCATTACTGGCGCGCCTCATCAATGGGCACGCTGACGAAATGGCCTTTGTCAAGAACACATCAGAAGGCGTCAGCATCGTGGCGAACGGCCTGCGTCTTGGAAAGGGCGATCGGGTTGTTGTCGCGGAACCGGAGTTTCCTTCCAACATTTATCCATGGATGGCGCTTGAAAAGCGCGGCGTCCGATTGATATGGCTTCGGGAAAAAAACGGCCGCCTTCCGCTTGAAGAAATTCGGAAAGCTCTCCGCCGTCGGCCCAGAGTCCTGGCGCTCAGTTTTGTCGAATTCCTGAGTGGCTTTCGCAACGATCTTATCGAGATCGGCAGGATGTGCGAAGAATTCTCAGTGTTCTTTTTTGTTGACGCCATTCAGGGACTCGGCGCCTTTCCCATCGATGTTCAATCCAGCCGGATCGATGCATTGGCCGCGGATTCAAAGAAATGGCTGCTTGGTCCGGAATCCGCAGGATTTCTCTACTGCTCAAAGAAAGCGATCTCACAACTGGATGTTACTGAACACGGGTGGATGTCTGTAAAGAATCCGGGCGACTATGATGCGCACAAGATCGTTTATCCGGACGGCGCTCTCCGCTTTGAACCAGGAAGCCTTAATACCGCCGGAATCCATGGCCTTGTCGCGGCACTCGAATTGGTCCTTGAAATCGGCATCCCGGCAATATCGGATCGCATTCTTTTTCTCACAAATCGGCTCTGTGACGGACTTCACCGACGCGGCTACCGCCTGTTGAGTCCGCGAGGAGAAGGCGAGGGGAGTGGAATCGTGACATTCCGACATCCTAAAATTGAGGCTTCTGATATCGTCAAGGGTCTTCTCTCTAACTCCGTCTTGTGCAGCGAAAGGATGGGCAATATCCGACTTTCACCTCATTACTATCTCATTGAAGAAGAAATTGATCGGGTTGTTACAATCCTGCCATAATTCAACTCTCAATTGATGATGGCTTCAATGAACAGAAACATTAGAGCGAAAAGAGAAACCTTAAGGCTAACTAGTCTATGATCAAAAGCAACCGCTCCTCTTCTTTTTCCTTTTCTTAAATGCGGCTGGCTTCTCCATATTTCCTTCTTCTCTTGCTTGCCTGCCCTGTGCTTTTTTACCTGGAGCGCTTGCAGGAGCGAATGGGGCGAGGATCGCTTCTTTATTCCGCCACACTCGGGACGCCATTAACGCACCGCGCTTGGCTCGCTAAAAACCTCTATTGGATGCGGCTCGCCGTCATCGCACTACTCGCCTTCGCCATGGCTCGACCGCAGCTCATTCAGAGTTACGATGAGATTACAAGCGAAGGAATTGATATTATCCTGGCGATCGATGTTTCCGGCAGCATGGCGGCCGAGGATTTCAAGCCCAAAAACAGGCTCTCTGTCGCCAAAGATGTCGTCGTCGACTTTATTGCCGGGCGTCGAGGCGATCGGATCGGGCTCATCATATTCGCCGGCATCAGCATTACCAAATGTCCGCTGACAACCGATTATGTCGTGCTCCGGTCTCTTCTCATGTCAGTTGCTATGGGAGAGCTTGAAGATGGGACTGCGATCGGCAATGCACTTGCCAACTGCGCTAATCGACTGCGTAACAGCAAGGTGAAAAGCAAAGTGATTATTCTCCTGACCGACGGGGTAAACAACCGAGGCGAGATCAGCCCGCTTGATGCCGCTGACGTCGCACGCACCTTGAAAATCAAAGTCTATACGATCGGAGCCGGCACGACCGGGCTAGCCCCATATCCCATAGACGACCCAGTCCTTGGCCGGACCTATACGATGTTGCCAGTGGAACTGGACGAGGATCTTTTGCGGGCCATTGCTTCCAAGACTGGTGGGCTCTATTTTCGAGCCACCGACAAACAATCGCTCGATCAAATTTACTCTCAGATCGATAAGCTTGAACGAAGCAAGATCGAAAGCAAAACATACAAGAACCATGAGGAACTTTTTGTTCCGATTATCTGGAGTGGGCTGTTTCTACTCCTCGTCGCACTCATCGCCGGGGAGACATATCTCAGGAGGCTATCCTGATGAACGGGCAATCAGCCTGCAATTCTTTTCCATCGAGCAGCCGCTCTGTCGCTGTGGCCCCGAGACACGGGATTAACACTCATATTCGAGCCTGATCAGAAATGCGATTTCTTCATTTTCATTTCCTTTACCTCCTGTTTCTGATCCCTTTCGTGCAGCTGCTGTTCATATACTGGGACAGGAGAGCCCGGCAAGCGCTTTTTCGTTTCGGCGATGATCGTCTCCTCGAGCCCGGACGTCAGGCGATACCATTCTGGGTCAGGCGCACGAGAAGAGTATTTCTTCTTTTGGCTCTGACTCTGCTCATCCTGACGCTCGCGCGACCTCAGTGGGGAGAGAAGATGGAAGAGGTGCGACGCAAGGGGCTAGATATTTTTATCGTCCTGGATGTGTCGGCCAGCATGGATGCAGCCGATATCAAACCGACTCGTCTAGAGGCGGCTCACGGCGAGATCACCGCTTTTCTCGATCTACTCGAAACCGACCGCGTCGGCCTCATCTGCTTTGCCGGCGAGCCGGCGCTGACGTGCCCACTAACCCTCGACTATTCCGCCCTCAGGATCTTCCTCGATTCCGTCGATACATCCACAATTTCACGGCCTGGGACAGCGATTGCCGGCGCCATAGATCTGGCATTGAAATCATTCAACTCTTCGGAAAGACGATTTAAGGTTGTCGTGCTCCTCACTGATGGCGAAGATCATGAAGGAAAAGTTGAGGAAGCAGCGAGCAAAGCGCGCGAAGAGGGGCTCATTATTTATACAATCGGCATTGGGACAACGAATGGCGAGTTGGTGCCAGTGCGAAACCAGGATGGGCAATTTCGCGAATGGAAAAAGGATGAACAAGGCCAGGTTGTTCAGAGCCGCCTCGATGCCGCGACTTTGCAGCAGATTGCCGTCACAACAGGCGGCAAATTCTTTGCAATTACAACCGGGGGCGGCGAGTTGAAAAGAATTGCCGAAGAGATCGCCTCCATGGATAAAAAGGAAGTTCATGCCAAGTTGCAGACAACATACGAGGAGCGATTTCAATGGTTCCTGCTTCCGGCTTTAGCGCTGCTTTGTGGAACCGGCGCACTCCCAGGCCGATCCGTCACGATATCTAACACGTCAACTCAGAAAGGTGGAGGGACGCTGTGAATTCGCTGCCTCAGTCGCATCTTTTTGCCGGTTCGAAACGCTTCGCGCACACAATGAGGTTTGTTGCGGCGTTCGTGACAGCAGTGCTCTTCATTTCACAACCTTGCCGAGCCGTCTCTGCTTATCGCAGCAACAAGGCGGGCAATGCGCTTTATGCCGATCAGAAATACGATGAAGCTTTCAAAAAATATTCTGAAGCGCAGACAGCGCGGCCGGATTTATCGGAGTTGAAATACAACGAAGCGAATGCCCTATATAAACTGGGAAAACAAAAAGAAGCTGCGAAGCTCTTCCGTGAGGCATTCGCGATTCCGGACCCACGGAAAAGAGAATGGGCGACCTATAATCTGGGGAACTCTTTCATGCAGGCGGGAGATCTGGAGAACGCTATCGATGCCTATGTCCGCGCTCTCCATCTCAATCCGGATGATCGGCAGGCGAAGATCAATCTCGAATTGGCGCTTCGCCAAAAACAGGAACAGGAAAAGGAGCAGCAGAAGCCTCCTCCACCGGATAAAAAACCACCTGATAAGCAGAAGGACGAGCCTCCTCCGCCGCCGCAACAGGACATGGATCAGAAACAGATGAACTCGATGCTTGATTATCTCAAGGAAAAAGAGCGCGAGGACATGAAGAAGTTGAAATCGAAAAAACGATCGGTGAGCGTGAGCGGCAAGGATTGGTAGAGCCACCGGTTTTCAGGTATTAACTCTTCGTTATTTTCTCAAGATCGTCGTCCGTGCCATTATTAAGATGACAGCTCCTTTCTCTTAATAATGAAGCTGACACTGGCATTTGAGCGCCGAGCCCGGCCTTGCAATGATGATGTGCCGGCCGTTATCATTGCATCTTCAGAGAATATGCGAAAGGCGGAATAATCGGAATGAAGGCGCAGGAGATACGGACCCGGTTTCTCGGCTTTTTCAGGGAAAGAGGCCATGAGATCGTGAAGAGTTCATCATTGATCCCTCAAAGCGACCCGACACTCCTCTTTGCCAATGCCGGCATGAACCAGTTCAAGGACGTTTTTCTGGGTAACGAAAAGCGAGCCATAAAAAGGGCTGCAAGTGTCCAGAAGTGTCTGAGAGCGGGTGGCAAGCATAATGACCTCGATAATGTCGGTCACACGAACCGTCATCATACTTTTTTCGAAATGCTTGGGAATTTTTCATTTGGCGATTACTTCAAAGAGGATGCGATCGCCATGGCCTGGGATCTGATGACGGCCCATCTCGGCCTTCCTTCGAACCGGCTGTATGCAACAGTCTTCCGAGATGATGACCAGGCCTGGGAGATTTGGCATCGCAAGATCGGAGTTCCGGAAAACCGAATTCTACGGTTTGACGAGAAGGATAACTTCTGGGCGATGGGCGAAACGGGACCATGCGGGCCCTGTTCTGAGATCCTCTATGATCAGGGGCCTGACGTCGGTTGTCGCAGGCCGACCTGCGGCCCTGGCTGTTTCTGCGATCGCTATCTGGAACTATGGAACCTCGTTTTCATGCAATTCGAACGCGATACCTCCGGTCGGGTGACGCCGCTTCCATCTCCGTGCATCGACACAGGCGCCGGCCTTGAAAGAATCACCGCGGTCCTTCAAGGCGCCACATCCAATTTTCACACGGATCTTTTCCTGCCGATCATCCGCGAAGTGAGCGAGACTTCTGGTGTTGAGTATGATGCTGCGAGCGATGCCGGCGCAGCCATGCGCGTCGTCGCGGATCATATTCGGGCATCGACATTTGTCATTTCAGATGGAGCGCTACCGTCAAATGAAGGGCGCGGTTTTGTCTTACGAAAAATTCTACGTCGGGCCATGCGATATGGAAGGAAGCTGGGACTTGAAGAGCCGTTCCTTTACAAGCTTGTCGGGACTGTCATTGAAATCATGGGGGATGCTTATCCGGAATTGGTCGGCAACCGTGACCACGCCGCTCGGATTATCCAGGGAGAAGAGGAGCGGTTTGCCTCCACACTGACTCTCGGCCTCAAAATGCTAGAAAAAGTTTGCAATGAATCACGGGATGTCGTCGCGGGCGGAGAGCTCTTCAAACTCTATGACACATACGGTTTTCCACTTGACCTGGCCCGTGATTACTGCGAAGAACGCGGCGTACGAATCGATGAGGCCGGATTCAATCGGGAACTTGATCATCAACGCGAAAGAGCTCGGGCCGCTGCACGGATTGAAGAGGAGGACAGTGAAGAGAGCGCTCTCCTCAAGGAATACCCGCGACCTGCTTTTATCGGCTATGAAACCCTCCGTTCGACAAATTCTCGGATCATCGCAGTTTTTCGCGACGGCCGGTCAGTTGATCGACTCAAGGAGGGAGAAGTGGGGCGAATTCTTATCGATCCTAATCCCTTCTATGCTGAATCGGGTGGGCAGATCGGGGATCGGGGTATGCTCCTTGCTGAAACCGGGCGCGCCGTTGTTCAGATGACTTCTTATCATGGGAGAGTCTACCCGCTTCTGGATATCTTGATTGCGCAGGGCAGCCTGGAGCCCGGTCAGGAGGTGGATGCCGCCGTTGATGTCACAGCACGGCAGGATACATCCATTCATCACACAGCCACACATCTCCTGAATGCGGCTCTCCGGGAAGTTATCGGCCCCCATGTCAAGCAATCGGGATCTCTCGTCGATCCTCATCATCTACGCTTCGACTTCAGCCATTACGCGCCGCTCAAAGACCGGGAGCTCGCCGATATCGAAGAGCTGGTCAACATGGAAATTCGGCGAAATGAACAGGTGCAGATAAAGACGCTGCCAATCGAGGACGCCCTGAAGGCCGGGGCGCTGGCGTTTTTCGGTGATAAGTACGGCAGCCACGTGCGGGTTATCCGTGTCGGCGATTTTTCCATGGAGCTGTGCGGTGGCACTCATCTCAAGGCGACCGGTCAGATCGGGCTTTTTCACATCGAATCAGAAGGAAGTGTTGCATCCGGAATTCGTCGTATCACAGCGCGTGCCGGCGCTCCGGCGTTCCAATCCCACCAGCGTGACCGAGCCACACTCCGCGATATCGAACAGACGCTTCGGACCACACGCGAGGATCTATCGGCTGCCGTTGCACGCCTGCAGGAGACGCTCAAACACAAAGATCGGGAACTTAATCGCCTCAAGCAGAAAACCCTATCCACGATTGATCTGGCCGAAGGAACATCGCAAATGATCGACGGCACACGAGTCGTCAACAAACGACTCGACGGTTGTGATATGCCCGCACTCCGGACAGTCATGGATCGATGGCGCGAACAAATCGGCTCAGGCATTATCGTACTTGCGTCACAGTCAGATGACAAAGCCCTATTGCTCGTTGGTGTGACAAAGGACCTGACGAAGCGATTTCACGCCGGCAAGATCGTCAAGAAGCTGGCAGGCTTTATTGGGGGAAGCGGAGGAGGTCGACCGGATCTTGCAGAGGCCGGCGGAAAAGAACCTGGAAGCATCGATAAGATGCTTGGATCCATCCTGGAGGCTCTCGGCGAAGCAAGCCGGTAGATCTATCTGAGACGGCGCTCAGCCATTAGTCAATTGCCACTTCCATGTATCGATTTCTGATGGTCGGATGCGTCAGGAACCGAATCTCTTCTTGATGTTTTCGATCTGCTTGAGATGGTTTCTGTCGTGAGCGTCCAGGAGCTCTGCAGCTTTCTGGATGGTGTAGTTCTGATACTCAGAGTGCCGTCCAGTCCGAAGCCAATCCTTGTCCTTGAGCTTTTTCAGAAGATCTGTTGTTTTTTTCCGGGCGATGATGAACTTCTGAAGATTTTCGTCGATATCCTCTTCGATATGATCCACGGCAGCCCATGCAAGTGTGTCATATCGTTCGATAGCCGGGTTGTCCGTTGTGAGCATGGCCTTGAGGCGGGCGACCATGACCCGTTCAAAAGCCGCAAGATGCGCCACAATCTCCTTGATTGACCATTTATTCTCTTCCGGACGGGTGCGCAATTGAACCTCGCCCAGCCCTTCGGTCATCGCCTGTAATGTCTCGATCGTATGAACGAGATCATTGGTGATCTTTTTTTGCTCCTGTGTCTTCGCCATCAACACCTCCAGGGGATTACAATATCACAATTGAGTCTTTGCGTGAATTCGGAGTTCGACTCTGACATCCAAATCGCGGATTAATCCTTGTTGCATGGGATGACGATGATGAAGTCTCTTTGGATGATGGATTTGAAGCTCATGTGACAGTCACGCGTGTGCATTATCAACGAGTGCTTTCTTGAGCTTCTCAACAAGGCCTCCAAAGGAGCCGTTCGAAAGAACAATAACAACATCTCCATCATGAGTGTCCGCGATCACTGTCTCGACAATTGTATCAATCGAATCAATATATGCGGCACGGCTTCCTGCTGCAATAATCGCGTCTGCAACCGAAACCGGTTCAAGAGAATCCTTTACGAGATCCTTCCGGAAGACTGGTCCGATGATGACCCGATCGGTCTGCGAAAATGCCGCTGGAAGAGCACTCTGAAATACGTTTTTCCGCATCGACCAACTCCGGGGTTCAAACAGCGCCCACAGCCGCCGCCCGGGGAAACATTCGCGGAATGCACGCAAGGTTTCAGCAATGGCCGTCGGATGGTGCGCGAAGTCGTCATAAAGCAGGACTCCGCGCGACGTGCTGCCATCCAAGACGAGCTCTTGCCGGCGCCGCACGCCGGCAAAACTCTGTAAATGATATGCGATACGCTCGATCGAGATCCCGACATGGCGGGCTGACAGTATGCAGCCGGTAGCGTTCATAACATTGTGCCGGCCGATCAATGATGTATCAAAGCGACCCTCAATACCGCATATGCTGAAAGATCTCCTTCCATTGGACTCAATGCGAATATCCACAGGCTGATAATCCGCCTTACAAGGGCCGAATGTTGATACAGTGCAGCGGGCACGAGCGCGTATCCGATCGATGCCGGATCCGCAGCTGTACATCACAAGATGCCCTGCGGCGGGAATGACATTGATGAGGCGTTCGAAGGAAAGCACATAGGCATCGAAGTCTTTATAGATATCGGCATGATCGAATTCGACGTTATTCAAAAGAACCTGCCATGGCCGGTAATGCAGGAATTTAGGCCCCTTATCGAAAAAGGCTGTGTCGTATTCGTCGCCTTCCACGATAAATGGGTCGCCGGCTCCCAATCGAGAGCCGCTTGGGCTGTTGCAAGGGATGCCGCCGACGAGAAATCCGGGGTTTAAATCCTGGAGAAGCCATGCGAGGAGCGCCGTGCAGGTTGTCTTGCCGTGTGTTCCGGCGACGACAATCGGGCGGCGCTTTTCGAGGATCACTTCCTTTAGAATTTCCGCCTGGCTGCGGAAAGGAATCCGCCGGTCCAGCACCGCTTCGAGCTCAGCATTCCCGCGACCGATTGCATTGCCGATAATGACAACATCAGGATCGGAGATATTGGATGGATGATAGTGCGTGGCGAAGGATATTCCACTCACCTCGAGGAGCTCCCTCATTGGAGAATAGATTTCTTGATCTGAACCACGGACATCATGTCCGCACTCTCGCAAGAGAAGTGCCAGGTGAGCCATTGCGGTTCCGCCGATTCCGAGCAGATGATATTTCATAAGTGTCGAGTTTATCATAGAGGCGCCGGTTTGAAGGGTTATCGAGCAGAATTGCCTTTAGGATTGCCGGTCAGCAAGAGGCCTTATCAGCATGCTGTGTTGGCTCCTGGTGCGAGCCCGCTTGGACATTGGATATCCCGGCGAATCGGCTCACCATATTCCACAAGATAAATTCAATCGTAATTTTAAGGGGCATGGAAAGCAGGTCTGTGGTATTCTATGGGTAGAGTAGTAGACATTATGGGTCTTTTTAGCCGAAATAAGGACAAGCCGAAAAAGGAATCTGAGCATGATGTCGTCAATTCCGAGGAGATCATTAAGGCGATCCAACGAGCCATTGATGACGGTTGCCTCATTTCCGCCAGTTCTCCCGAGGAGAGTCCATCGGAGGAAGGGAAAATCATCGGAATTGAATCTGGAAAACAGGATCGTCTACTAATACGGTTTTATCAATTGACTTCGTTCGAATCAGGCTCCACTTTCCAGGTCTCCTTCGAATCATCCGACTGGCGCTACTCTTTTACTACAACTGTAGATAAACAACAGGATGATCACTGGGTCCTCTGTTCGATGCCGAACATTCTGAGAGATAATGAGCGAAGGGCGGCCCCGCGCGTGCGCCTCCGGAAGAATGAAATGGTTCCGATCGCCGCTATCGCAAGCCTCTTCCAAGGAGCAGCTGCCTCTGGCCCCGTCACCGAGCTCTCGATGACGGGCTTTTGTTTCCGTCCTCAGAGAATCGTCGATATTGGTTCGCAGCAGGTTCTTTCGGTGACATCAATTTACTTTACGGCCGGCAAAGCATTTGCGGTGGCTCGAGTGAAGTTACCGGGAGCTGCACGCGAGAGTGAATTCTCGGCTATTTCCCGCCGTTCGTGGGGGTTCAATCCGAATCTCTACGTTGCCATGGAATTCGACAGAATTGAATCGTCGGATTTGGATCACGTGGAGCGTATTCTGGAGGGCCGTTTCGTCAGGCGCTCTCTCACCGGCCCGATGTTCCCCGATGAGCAATACGAGCGTGATCAAGTAAGAGAGCCTCCCAGGGTGCAGGATGATTCGCCAATTGAGCTCAGACCACAAAAGCCCGAGCCGTTGTCGGAAGAGCGTCCATCGCCGTCCTTGATCAAAAATTCAAAAACCATGACGGCTCCTACCGAAAAGCCCGAGATTGAGCCGGCTGCACCTCCGCCGCCTGTCGCGGTGGCAGTCGAAAAAGGTCCCAATCCAGAGGTTTTCAAAGAACCAACCCCGCCTGGTATCCTGATTGTAGGAGATACATCCCTCTCGCGCTCTCAGCTCAGAACAATTTTGCACGGCCAGGGGTTTCAGAATGTTTACGATGCTGAGGGCGGTGATGAAGCTATACAGTGCTTTCTGGAATATAACTGCAACCTCGTACTCCTCGGCTTGGATCTTTCCGACATGCCTGCCATGCAATTTGTTCAAATGTTGCGCGAGCAGAAGACGGCGTTGAAAACGCCGATCATCATCTTTGGCCGTTCTCTGGATCCGGCTGCCATCGTCAAACTCAAGGCCGGCGGCATCAATGATATCGTCATGAAACCAATCGATGCCGGAATCCTGGCCAATAAGATCCGCAAATATCTTGAGATGAAGTAGCCTGCTGCTCTTTTCCTCGGCTTCTATCGATCAATTGATATAGCCGAGAGCACTCAGCTGCGCCCTTATTTCTTCATCGGCAGCAGGTGATTTTTGGATGACAGGTGATGGATTGAATTGCTTTTCATAGGTCGGAACATACTGAATCATTAGATCCGTGCCACCATCGGCCAGAAAATCCCGCCTGACCAACCCGGGCATGTCTCGTGCGATAGGAATTCCCATCAAGGCGAGCATTGTCGGACAGATATCGAGTGCATCGACATTGCCGATCCAACGATGACGACCGATCCCAGGACCTGTCATGATGAAGACACCTCCAGGCCGATGTCTCCCTGAGACGTACCAGAGATCCTTTTCGGGCCGATATTGGCCGATTGCCGGGCCATGTCCATGATCTGAAACAAGGAGGATGTGTGCATCGGGGCCTGCTGTTTCAACAATCCTGCCGATGATGTGATCCATGTAGCGATAGTATTTCTCGATGATCATTCCAAATGATTGTCGGGATTTTTCTGGAACATCAGGAAAGTCCTTGCGATCCATGAATTTCCAAAACCCATGTGAGACATAGTCGATGCCTCGAAAGTATGTGATCATCAAATCAGGTCGACGTCGATCCAGATATTTGATCGTTGCGCGAAAAATCGTCTCATCCCTCATATAGGGCCATGTGAGGTTGTTGCCGATGAGGAAGTTGTCAAGAACGTCCGGTGGTTTGCCGGCGAGGGACATCGGGCCGCCTGCAGGATCGAACTGTTGAGTTGGATCAAATGTAAAATCCGTGAAATGACGAAGTCTCCAGGTCTCAGCGGGATCATAAGGGTACCAGGCAGGCTTCAGAACCGGATCGTTTGTTAGATGCGGTGGATAGATGCGATCGGTCATATCTTCTGCCATGAAATAATCGCTCACCATGACTCCCCGAACCTTTTCGGCGGGCCACGTTGCCATATAGCCGAGCACGACGACACTCTTGTTATGGTCGCTCACAATATTCCAGACGGCTCGGACATGCCGCATTGAGCTTGTTGGCGGATTCCCGTTAATAAGGTGGCCTGAAATGCCATGGCGCTCCATGGGCTGTCCGGTCGCAATTGTCGTCCAAATAATGGGGGAGATCAGGGCGCTGTTTGTGACAAGTCGCCCGGTAACACCGCGATTTATGAGCGCCGCTGTGGCTGGCATTTGACCTTGCCGTATGTATCTCAGAAGGAGCGGCCACGAGTAACCATCGACTCCGAGGAGCACCACCGTTGTCGACGTTTGTGACACCGGCATCCGACACGACAGGTCAGCGATGGCGAAGAGCCCTGAAAGGCAGAGCAATGCCATCGGCAAACGCTTTCCTTTCGACTGTTGATCTTGGAATTCGAAACGCTGTTCCATCAGCAACCGATTGAAATTGATGCGCCGGACAATCTCATGGCGATTGCTCCCTGAAAATGATCCGCGCGCAGATAATCATTTTTCGAGTATAGCAGCAATAATAAGGCCGAAGTGGATTTTTTCGCTAAAGTCCCGCCGTATTCGTGTCGATTCATATTTCAGAGATTCAGGCATGCAGAAATTGCATATTGATCCGATACTTCACCGGTCTGGAATTGATAAGCCCGATTCACTTCGGTACGACACAGCCAATAACCTTAGTATCTGATCGGTGAAATCTGTGCACAAAATGGCAAGACCTGTGATAGGGCATACTCGTGAATTCCTCTCAGGAAGCCAGGAAGAAAGGAATGCAGGAACGGCTTATGAAACCACCGCTGCTGGTCAACATAAAAATCCGTTCCTGCTTTCTTCTCTTCCTGAATTCCTGAGAGGTTCGGGTGCGATGGTTGTCAAAGCCGGCTTGATTGGGTGCGGCTATGCCGCGTTAAGTTAATGAGGGAGATTTGTATTGTCCATTAATTCGACTCGGATTAAGATATGATGAGCTGCAAACAATTAGTAGGGCACCCATTCGGAACTGAAAGGAGATCCATGAATGCAAAGACCCGGCGTACTATCATCTTTCTGATGTCGGCTGTTTTTTTCGCTTTTGGTATTGGCCGCCAGGCCCATGCCGAGTGGAAGATTGCTTCGGCCGATGGGAAATCTCAGATTAAGATTGGTTTTCTTGCACAGCTTCAGGCCGAATCGATTGACACAACTGACGCCAAGCGGACGTCGACCAATATCTATTTTCGGCGCCTGCGCTTCATCCTCGGCGGAAAGGCTAATGAACACCTCTCTTTCTTTCTCGACACAGATTGTCCCAACCTCGGCAAGAGTGACAGTGATGGCAAGAAAAACGATTCGAGCATCTACATCCAGGATATGTTCGTGACATATACTTTTCGGGATGAATTCATGCTAGATGGAGGGCTCTTCCTGGTTCCGAACTCTTACAACACTCTTCAGAGTGCAGCCAATCCGCTGACTCTTGATTTGGCTTCTTTTTCATATTTGTCGTCGAGCCCAACGGGTGCGCGTGTGAACCGTGACTATGGCTTCCAGGCGCGAGGTTACGTGATGAAAAAGCACGTCGAATACCGCGTCGGAGCATTTCAAGGCGCCCGAGGCAAGGATTCAACGATGCCGTTGCGCTGGGCAGGGCGTGTGGCTATATGGCCGTTGGAAGCTCAAACCGGTATATACTATTTCGGCACCGGATTTGGTCAGAAAAAAATCGTGAGTATCGGAGCGGGTGTCGACCATCAACAGGATTATCAGTCCGTCGATATGGATTTTTTCACCGATCTACCGATTTTTGGACACGATGCGATCACTTTCCAGACGGATTGGATTCGCTACGATGGAGGTCACACTTTCACTCAGCTGCCTCGACAGGATGCATGGCTCGTCGAAGCAGGCTATTACTTCAGCAAAATAAAAATCACACCGTATGTACAATATAATGGGCTGGAATTCAAACAGCCGGGGCAGCATGACGAAAACCGCTACCAGGGCGGTATCTCATATTGGCCCAACGGCCATAACATGAACATCAAGTTTGCCGTCACCAGTCTCCGGAAGCAAGGATCTCCAAATCGGATTCAGGTCCAATTACAGGTTCAAGTCTTCCAATTCTGATCAGGTGAAGGGAAGCATTGAAGAATTCGAGAGTCGGTGATTAGTATGAATCGGTGGCGTTGGTTGTTGCTACTCCCGTTCGTTGTTGTGATCGCGTTTTTGGCGATCCGCCTGCGGCTCAATGCCGTCTATCGGTTGCCGATCGATTTTGACGAGATGACGTATCTTCCCATGGCTTTCCGCTATCGCGACATGATGACGAACGGGCGGTGGAAAGAGATCCTGTATTTCCGAGAGAACCTTGAACATCCGCCATTGAACAAACTTGTCTTCGCAGGGCGGCTGATGGCAAGTCGAGCTCAGGAGCCCGACTGGAAGAAGCTTGACGTTCCGATGTCGATCCCGCCATCCGATCAAACTGCTTTCTTTGGGCCGCGCAAGCTCTCGGCTTATGCAGGCGTGTTGCAGGTCGTGATCATAGCTCTCATCCATCCGATCGGTGGATTGCTGCTGGCATTGGATTCCTACCATATTAAATACAGTGCACAGGTCTATCTCGAGGGCTTGCCGGGGCTGCTGGCGGTGTTGGCCGTCTCGATTTTTGAGTTGGCTATACGTCGAAAGAAAAACTCTTCTCCTGCTGAGCCCGTCCACTGGATGCCCCTCATTTTCTCGGCTGTTTTTCTCGGGCTTGCCGGAGCTGGGAAATATATTTATGGAATGGTTGGTCCCGTCATGTTGGGGTTTCTTATCGGCCGTCGTGTGCGTTTTCGACAGCTGCTGTTATTTCCATTGGTGGCTCTCGCCGTTTTCATTCTGGCCGATCCTTTTCTCTGGCCAAATCCCCCGGCCAGATTGTGGGAGTCGGTCATGTACCATTGGGACTATTCACATAGCCAGCATGTAGTTTCATCAGGCATGCCATGGTATTCGCCCTTTTACCATCTGACGCACGCGTCACCCACAGAGTGGCATCCCGGTGTTTTCCCGACTGGAATAGTGGATATCATCATTCTTCCATTGGGCATCATCGGAATCCCCTGGGCAATTCGCCGGCGACCTATTTGGGTCGCCTGGGCGGGCTTTGGGTTGCTATTTCTTATCTTCTGGCCGACAAAATGGCCTCAATATACTCTTCTGGTTCTACCGCCCTTGTGTGTTTGCGCGGGAATCGGCGTTGAGCAGATCTTCCGTTCATGGTTTAAGGGATGGTCTCGCTCTTGACGGCGTGCCCTTTGATGTGTTCTTCGATGAGCACATCATAAAGGAAACGCGGAGCTCCTACATATAAAGCCCGCCAGACACGTTGAGAACTGTGCCGGTGATATATGTGCTTCCTGGACCGATCAGAAATAGCACTGCTTCTGCGATGTCATCCGGGGTTCCGAGGCGTTGGATGGCAAGATTTTCGATCAATGCCTGCCGCTGTTGTTCGCTGAGCTTCTCAGTCATCGGCGTTTGAATATAGCCGGGAGCGATGGCGTTCACGGTGATATTACGGCTACCGAGCTCGCGGGCCAACGATTTCGTGAATCCTATGAGGCCTGCTTTAGATGCTGCATAGTTGGCTTGTCCGGCATTACCCATCATCCCGATTACCGATGAGATGCTGACGATGCGTCCTTCTCGCTGCTTAATCATATGACGCACGATTGCATGTGTCACGTTATAGGCGCCATCGAGGTTGACGGAAAGAACGCGTCGCCATGACTCCGGTTTCATCCGCATAATGAGCTGGTCATCGGTGATGCCCGCGTTATTTAAGAGGATGTGGATGGCCCCGAATTCCTTTATGACCCGGTCGGTGACTTCCTGGGCGGATTCCGGATTCGTGACATCCAGTGGAATGCCGATGGCTCGGCCTCCTGCCGCCACAATGCCATCAACAACCTCCTGATAGGGATCCTGAGGCCGCGAGGTGCAGGCCACGATCGCTCCTTCTCGAGCGAAACGTCGGGCGCAGACCGCTCCGATGCCAGTCGCCGCCCCTGTCACGAATGCCACTTTTCCGTCGAGTTGTCCCGCCATTCCATTCTCCTTCTTCTGACCTACATGAACGCTTTTCTCAGGGCCAGCAGCTGGAACGATAGGATGAGGATGAGGATGATGTCAAGTTGCAATCCGGAAAATCGAGCCGAAATCCGTGGATAAGGAATGGCGGCAAGCCATTAGATAGTCTTGATAGACCCGGCATGACGGCTCGGCAGGAGCCTCGCCCTCCCTAACCATCGATCAGGGGAATGCTTGATATACGTGGGGAGGGCTCGGCATCCTCGCGAGCCGTGCCGCAGAGGCTCCGAAGCCATTTTGTCGCAATAGGCGTGTGCTTACTCGCGGATAGGGGTCGAGCTTGAAAGATTGTCAGAGAATTTTGCACCTTGCAATTGCCGATTTCCAGCCCTGTCCACCAGTATCGTATGAGATTGGAATCTCGAACTAAATGCTGAAATTCGCGACGCGAACCGGGCGCACTATTCAGACGGTTTTAGCATTCCTGGATTTTTCGTCAACAATACTTCCCAGGCGATATTCCGCCTCATGCTCTGTGCAGTGTCAATTGTGCAGGCAGCCGTCTTGCTCCATCCAAAGGGATTCCCACCAGAGAACTAATCAGAAAAAACATGCTGAGGCACTGCGTTTCTTTGCCTTAAATTGGATAAGCATGCCGGACTGGCAACTTCCTAAATCCACAGTTCACATTCAAATTGGGACCGAAACGAGCTCAGTCCCGGCTCATAACTGGTGCTGTGGGCAGAATTCTGTTGGTTCAGTTCCTTCGATGAAAGGAACGATTTCAATCGGCTCACAATATGTTGTGGCCAGGTATCCATTAATCGGATCGATAGCCCGGAAAACGATCCCCTGCGGAATAAAGAAATCTTCCTCCGGTGTTCCAGCCAGGGCTTTCATCATGAACTCAGTCCAGATCGGGACAGCTGCATGAGCGCCCGTAAGGCCTGTAGCGGAGTTGTCGTCGAATCCGACCCAGACTACCGCCAGAAGCTGAGGAACAAATCCGGCGAACCAACAATCCCGCATATCGTTTGTTGTTCCCGTTTTACCGGCGGCCTGACGACTGAACCCATAGGACCTGACACTAACGGCTGTGCCTTCATCAATGACAGATTTCATCATATCGATCAGAAGATAATCAGCAGCCGATGAGAGGGCTCGATCGGCCTTGAGGTCCGGTTGCCAGAGGATCTTGCCAGTGTCATCCCTGATCTGTTGTACTCCGTGCAGCGGAATATGAACACCTCCGTTGGCGATTGTCGAGAACGCTTCGGCAACTTCGATGGGCGTGACTTCAAAACCGCCGAGTGAAATCGCTGGGAAGAGAGGGATTTTTGTACCAAACCCGAGTCGCCGGGCCATTTGTGCGACCCGATCGATGCCCGTTTGCATGGCGATCTTGGCCGTTGGGACATTGAGCGATTCAGCGATCGTGCGCCTGACATTCACCGATCCTTTATAATCCTCAAAATCCGAAGGACTCCATTCTTTCCCATGATAATAAAAAGTTGTCGGTTCATCTTCGATCATTGTGGCCTGTGTGACCGGATGATCCCCACCGGCTGCAAATGCTGCAGCAAAAACAACCGGCTTGAATGCTGACCCGGGCTGGCGATGAGCATCCGCGGCTCGGTTGAACTGGCTTTCAGCGTAGTTCCTCCCGCCCGCCATGGCTCGAATGGCGCCTGTCCGTGGATCAACGGCGATCAGGCATCCTTCGAGCCGCCTCTTACCATATCGTTTTGCATAGGTGCGTTGGAGGCGATCGAGTTGATCACGAAGGACTTGCTGGGCGATTTCCTGCATGGCTGGGTCGATCGTAGTAAAGATCGAGAGATTTCGTGTATGCAGCGTTTTGTCGTCGAAGTGCTCGCTCAGCGACACTCGGACCCAATCCGCAAAGTAGGGCGCCTGATTGACCTCCTTCGTTAACGGCTCCACTCGAAGCGGCAGCTTCTTGGCCGTATCGGCCGCTTCTCGTGCGATGAATTTCTCCTCACACATCCTCTCCAGCACCCAGTTACGCCTTTCCAGCGCTTTCTCGGGTGAATGATATGGGGAATAGGTATTGGGCGCCTTGATGATGCCGGCGAGCAGCGCGCACTCTTCAAGCGAGAGATCGCTGACACTTTTTCGAAAGTAGAGACGCGCGGCTCGAGCAAATCCGTTGATGCTGATTGTTCCGCGTTGCCCGAGATAGATTTCATTGACATACATCTCCATGATCTCCTGCTTGGTCGCGTGCCTTTCCAGGCACCAGGCCATGAAGAGTTCCTGGAGCTTTCGCTTGACCGTGCGTTCGGGTGTCAGGAAGTAGTTTTTGACAAGTTGCTGAGTCAGAGTGCTCCCTCCCTGCATGCGCGTCGTGAAAATATCCATGAGAAGCGCTCTGAACATAGCAAGGAGATCGAATCCAGGGTGCGCAAAGAATCTTTGATCTTCTGCTGAGAGAATGGCGTCGATGAGATTCTTCGGCAACCGGTTGAGTCCGACGACTTCGCGGGTTTCGCGGGCGCTTGAGTAATATTCCGTAATGAGCTGAGGCTCGATGGCCAACGAATAGATGCTGGAACCGTCCTGGATCTGCTTCATGTCCAGAATGCGGCTCCCGTTAAATGTGAGACGAACCGGCCCGGGCAGCTTCTGGTTTCCAAGAACTGGAAACGCGCGAGGGTAGAGATCAAGGAAATTTTTCTTGATCGAGTACTCGCCCTCGATGGTTGGCGACCCATCAATGCGCCGATAGTCCAGGTCGGCAAGTATTCCGGCGAGGCGTTCCTGGTGCATGAGAATTCCCGGGCGTAACGAGTAGGGTTCTGCATACAGTTTTGAGCTCAAATCCCATCGATGCCCCGCCAGCTTTTGGGCGATGAGCTTTGCATAGTGTCGTTCAAGCAGAAAGAACCCGAAAATTGTTCCCAGCACCAAAACTCCAGCGGCGATGATCGCTCCGATCTCGAGTTTCTTTTTGAGTTGAGGTTGCATATCAGTCTTCTGCGGATTTCGAAGGGGAGATGTTATCGAGGAAATCGGGTTTGACAAGAATTTCTCGACTCTTGTTGGGGCCGGCTGGAGGCCCGACGATTCCTTGTTCTTCCATGATATCGATGAGGCGAGCGGCACGGTTATAGCCGAGCTTGAGCCGGCGCTGGAGGTGCGATGCCGAAGCTTGTCCGGAGCTGAGCACGAGTTCGACGGCTTGCCGGAACAGTTCGTCTTGCATCTCGCCCGTCAGAGCTCCTTCTTCCTTATCCTGTTCTTTAAGGAAGGCCTGATTATAATCCGGTTTGCCCTCCCGTTTGAGGTGCGTGATGATACGCATGACCTCTTCTTCGCTGACATACGCGCCATGAATTCGTTTCAAACGGCTCGTTCCAGGTGCCATGAACAGCATATCGCCGTTGCCGAGGAGCTGATCGGCGCCAGAAGCATCCAGGATGGTGCGGGAATCGATTTTTTGCGTCACCCTGAATGAAATGCGCGCCGGCAGGTTGTTTTTAATTGTCCCTGTAATAATGTCAACTGATGGGCGTTGCGTGGCCAGGATCAGGTGAATGCCCACGGCACGGGCCATCTGTGCGAGCCGGCCGATTTGATGCTCAACTTCGCCTGAAAGCTCAGCCATAAGATCTGCCAATTCGTCGATGATGATGACGAGATAGGGCAGAGGAGCCGGGGGTTCTTCCCCTGCCGCCAACGTGAAATCCCGGCGATGGACCTTCTGGTTGTACTGATCAATATTACGCGCGGAGAAACGAACCAGAGTGCGATAGCGCTTGTCCATTTCCGCCTTTGCGTTCTTGAGGGCAGTGACGGCCTTCTTCGGCTCGACGATGACTTCACAGTAAAGATGAGGGATGTCGGCATAGACCCCAAGTTCGACCCGCTTCGGATCGATCAAAATCAGACGCACATCCTCGGGGGTTGATTTGTAGAGAATCGAGCAGATCATCGCATGAAGAGAAACCGATTTCCCCATGCCGGTCGCCCCGGCAATAAGGAGATGAGGCATCCGGGCGAGATCAGCGACGAATGGTTCACCCGTCGCATCTTTGCCGAGAGCCAAGGAGAGCATGGAATGAGACGTGTTGAAATGAACGGAATTGAGGATTTCCCGCAAGTAAATCATCTCGCGTTTGGCATTCGGCACTTCCAGTCCAACTGTGGATTGTCCTGGGATTTTATCGATCCTCACAGATTCCGCTTTCAATGCCAGTGAAAGATCATCGGACATGCCCTGAACACGGCTGAATTTCACGCCCGCACTCGGTTGATACTCATAGATTGTGATCACAGGACCGGGATGCATGGCACAGACAGCGCCCTCGATTCCAAACTCCGCGAACTTCGATTCGATCAGGCGCGCTTTTGCTTGGATTTCTTTTTCATCGATCGCGTTGCCCTTGGGTGGATTGTCGAGCAGTGTTAATGGTGGAAGTTTGAATCCAGAAATCTTCCGAAGCTCGGGAAACGGCAATTCTTCTTGTATCGCCCGCCGTGGTCCGATGCCGCCTTTTGTGATTGGTGGGGCGTTGCGGGCCGGAAGCTCGGACTCTGATGGTTCACTCGATGAAGATTCGACGGGGATAGATGTTGGGGTCGCCTCTCGATGAGCACGGTGTTTCTCCAGCATTTCTCTCCTGAGTTGCTCCCGCTCATGCTCCTGCACCTTCTTCCTGTATTTCGACCCCATTGCTGATGACAAATCATTGAATCGTCCGGTCAAGGCCAACCAGGCCCTCTTTACCATTTCGATCAGGAAGAGCTGCAGCATTAAAAGCGAGGAGATGAGAATGAGGGCTGCGCAGATGAGAAGCCCTCCCTGAATCCCAAACTTGGCCAGAAGAAAAGCTCCCGCCTTCTCACCGAAAACCCCTCCACCCAGGAGATTCTCATAGCGCAAGTCCGGCCGGATAATGCGAATCATGGTTGAGATCGTGAGAAGAATGAAGATGAATCCAATCAGCCTGAAAAGAAAGTTGGAGATCTTAAGATGCAGAATGAAACGCGCTCCGATCAGAATACCGATCAGTGGAAGAAGGAAGGAAGAATATCCGATGGCCTGCAGAAGAAAGTCGGAAACATATCCGCCGACAGCTCCCACACGATTCTGGATTGGGAACTCAGGAGAAATCCCCGAGCTGTTGAGCGACGGATCGAGGGGCGAGTAGGTGTAAAGGCTGAGAAAGATGAGCAATGAGAGGAGGATGATGAGAATCCCTCCAATTTCCAGGATTCTCTTACCCATCCACGGCGTCGCCATCCAGTTTATCCTTTGCTCTTTTTTTTCAGTCCCTGATCCCTAGCCCCTAGTCCCTTTTTCCCCAACTACACTTCCATGATAACCGGAATGATAATTGGGCGCTTCATCGTACGTTTGTAGAGGAATCGGCGGACTTCCCGGCGAATCTTTTCCTTGACGGCTGCCCAATCCTGTTTTTCTTCGACCGTACTCTGCGAAATGACACCGGCGCATATTTCCTGGGCTTCCTTGATGAAATCGCTGCCCTCGATATCAAGGAACCCTCGCGTAATGACCTCCGGTTCGCCTTCTAATGATCCATCCGATTTGTTAATGGCGATCACGATCACGAAAAAGCCGTCAGCCGACAGATGCTTGCGGTCGTGGAGCACGGCTTCTTCCACCTCCTCGATGCCGCCCACATCGATGAAGACGCGTCCCACGTCAACACGGCCTGCAAGTTTGGCCGAATCCGGCATGAGGCTGATGATGTCTCCTGTTTCGGCGATGAGGATGTTGGAGTCAGGGATTCCGGCTTGACGGGCCAGATCGGCATGAGCATACAGCTGGCGGAACTCACCATGAACAGGGATGAAAAAGCGAGGATGCAAAAGCCTGAGAAAAAGCTTGAGCTCCTCCTGGCTCCCATGCCCTGAGACGTGAACATCCGCAATGCCCTGATGAAAAACATGGGCGCCGCTTCTCACCATCCGGTTGATGATGCGGGAAACACTCTTGGCGTTGCCCGGAATAATGCGCGCGGAAATCAGAACCGTATCGCCCTCTTCGACCGCCATATGAGGGTAATCGTGCATGCTGATCCGGTTGATCGCTGAAAGTGGTTCCCCCTGGCTTCCGGTCGCGATGACAAACAGCTTGTCAGGCGGAACGGTGCGAGCATCTTCGCGCTTGAGAAGCAACCCTTCGGGCAGATCGATATAGCCGAGTTTGTGAGCGATCTCCACGTTCTCATTCATGGAGCGTCCGAGG
This sequence comes from uncultured Acidobacteriota bacterium, assembly GCA_903916735.1. GTDB lineage: Bacteria > Acidobacteriota > CAIWXX01 > CAIWXX01 > CAIWXX01 > CAIWXX01. The sequence continues at coordinate 103,134 of CAIWXX010000008.1, read as the reverse complement.
ATAACGACGCGACGGTCGATGCGCGCCGCAAGCGCCAGGAACTGCTGGATGCGCGATATGCTCGTTGCGAAGCATGTGACAAATATTTTTTTTTGCGCTTTTGAAAAAATTTCTATGAAGCGACTGGTGATTGAATTTTCTGATGGGGTGTATCCGGAAATTTCGGAGTTCGTTGAATCCGATAGCAGTGCCAGAACGCCCTTTTCACCATACCATCCAAACCGTTGCAGATCGGTCGCCTGATCGAGAAATGGTGTCGAATCGATTTTGAAATCACCCGTATGGACGATGATGCCGGCCGGTGTCTCGATGGCCAGTCCCAGGGCGTCGGCGATCGAATGCGAGACCTGCAGAAACTCTACATCAAAACACCCAATCGCCTTTCTCTGACGAGCAGTGACGCTCTCAATCGGATGATTTTCGTCGATGCCGTGTTCTTTCAGTTTGGATTTGATGAAGGCGAGGGTCAAAGGGGCCCCATAGACCGGTGCATCGATGTCACGCAGAAGGTAGGGCAATGCGCCAATATGGTCTTCATGTCCGTGCGTCAGGAGGATGGCCCGGATTTTTTCCCGCCGTTCAAAAAGATAGGTGAGATCCGGGATGACGACGTCAACACCGGGCGCACTTTCGTCAGGAAACATCAGCCCGGCGTCGATGACGATGATGTCATCGCCGGATTCGACGACGGTACAATTCATGCCGAATTCACCGAGTCCGCCAAGCGGGATGATCTTTGTTTCCATCGGAGCGGAATTATATCATAGAGGACAAAATATCAATGGAATTTTTACTACTTATGTAGAACAAATGGCTCTTCATCATTCTTTCAATCATCTGACTGCCAGTGGATGGAATCCAGAAGGAACCAACATGTTGCGAATGGGATTCAGATGATTCCCTGATAATGTCGCTGTCGCAGATCCTTCGTGGGTAGCTCATCGGCGCCGGGCTTTCAGGGCGACTATTTCATCATATGATCCCATGCTGGAGATTCTACAGGATTTCCCTTGATGATCCTTTCTACATGGCTCTTAACGCTCCTCATCCCCATGCCTCTAATTCGGATCGCTTTTTGTTGCGGAGGGCTGATGGCCCTATCATCGTAATTGATGAAAAGAAGCCTGTCGTATGGAATCTCGACCGCTGTCTCCCGACCAAATCCCTGCGAAATGATCTTATCCGCCTGATATTCGACGCCGCCGTAGAGGTTACCCATGAGCGATGGATTGTTATAAAGCACCTGCAGAAAGTAACTGATCTCGTAATGTGCGCCTTCGCGATTTCCACGATCTGATGTATAAAAAATCACGAAGGTTCCATCCTTAATATTAGGAATGTCCATCTTCATCTGTTGATACATCCGTCGCGTCAGGTTCCACCGATCAATCATTCCTTCCTTTATGGAGAATTGAAAGAGGCTGCCGGCCAGAACGATCAACGCGATCGCTCCTGACAGGGTGTTCCTGAATATTTTCGTCGTTTCGCAATAGATGGTGTCATCTTTTTGAAATGGCATTTTACGTCTGAGTATTCTACACGTGGTGGAGATGAGCAAGAATGCAATAAGAACAATGGTGATCCCGATACACACAAAGTCGAGGACCGTGTGAGTGATGTTATGCAGATGAAAGAGAGGTGGAAAAGTGAATGAAATTGAAGGGAATTTCCCAGTCACATCAATCCGGAAAAACTTGTACCAGCTCATTCCCAGAAGACAAAAAATGCACCCGAATATTTTGTATCGAAAGCTGAAACGAATTAGTAGCCATATCGTTGCCGGTAGGAAAAGTGCCAGTCCGGTAAGGGCAATATAATTGGCTCGTGATGGAAATCCGTTGATATGCTTAATTCCAATTGCCGAAATGCTGATGACCGCATCCGTGGCCACAATCAGAATCATGCCGATGAATGCAATCCACATCCATCGACTCAGCAAATGATCTCTTTGTTCACTTTCTCTCGGTATCCTTTCCCGCGAATTGGATTTGAACATGAACCAGTTGTTAAGGAGAAATGTGATGAGGCCCAGGCAAAGAGAGATGATGATATAGATTGTTGGCGGGGGGTAGAAGACGCCATCCAAGGCTTTAGCCCAAGGAAGAATCAGAATATAGAGACCGGTGGCAAATTTCGAGACCAGGCGGCCGATGCCTAATACAACATCGCTATTTGGGTAACTGAAGACACCATACGAGGGAAGGATGAAGAGCCGCCAGAGGCCGTAGATGAACATGACGACGATGAATTGCACCAGGTTGAAAAGAGCCGGCTTGCGATACCAGAAAGAGCCGAATCTGATCCAATCCGGATTTTCCGGAAAACCATGACGACGGCTGACGGCATAACAACAGATGAAAGCCGGTGGCAGAAGAGCGTAGGCTTCATGCGTCAGGAGGAGCGCCAGAAAAGTCATTGTCGAAATAATGAACCAGTTCCTCCGGCGCTTTCCACTGCTCTCCAAGCCGTTAAGGGAGAAGAGCATGACGACGGTGGCCAGGAGAGTCGCCACGAGATAATGTATTGTGGCTCCCCAGATCGCCTCCAGAGGTGAAATCGGGTATGTCAGGAAAAGGATTCCCACTGCAAATGCGAACCACTCTTCATTGAAGATTCGCCTCGCGAGGACAGCCGTTATGACGGCATTTGAAATCACCAGCAAAACCAGTAACCAGTGAAGCGTGGGCAGATTGATCGCGTATGCAGCGCGGGCGAGTGCCCAGGCGACATACGAAACAGGTCGGTCTGAATTGAGTGCGATGGCTGTATCGCTGAGGATGTACTTCATAGCACTGCAGCCCGCCTGCTGATAGCCTAGCGAGAAGTACATGACATCATCGCTCCAATAGAAACCGAATCGATGAGCTTGCACTCCATGCAGGATCAATCCAACGAGGATGATTGCCCCGTAAATCGTCGTGCGATCAAATATGGCTGGCGCTCTCACACCGTCTCTCGCAACTTCTCTGAAGGACTCACGCGTGGCGCTGTCCTGACAAGATCAACTTAATTTTTCTTTGGCTGTGCACTTTCGTCCACTGGTCCATAGTAACCACTGCGATAGCGGTAAGCCATGATGGGAAGGCCTTTCATGATATCGATTGTCTCAATCAGCATCCGGCGAATATTCTTTTCATGATCGAGATGAAGCTTCACCGGCAGATCCTGATCCTTGTATCCGTGAGCGATGGCCGTCAGGCTGATTTCAAGGTCAATGAGAAAATCCGACGCCGGTCGACGGGCGAAGGCCTCAACCGCCAGACGGCGGGTCACGCATAGGTTTCCTGAATGCGTATCCGTCGTCGTGATCGGCAGAAACCGCTTGACGAGGCGATTGAAGCGAAGTCCCAATCGATGACGACGATAAACATAGGGCAGAAGACGGACGGGTATTCTGAAGCGCGTTTGAGGAAGCCGACGATTCGCACGGACCAGATCAACCCCGGAATTTAACAACGGGAGCGCTTCCACGAAAAATGAAAAATCGCATGGTTGGAGTGAATGGCCGATCAAAATCAGATGTCCCTGAGAGAGAGAGAAAGCTTCTAGTATGGCTGCCCCACGCAACCGTGACACATGCGCCGGTAACAACGTGACGCCGTTGTTTTCCTTGGCAAGCCGTTTGGCCTCTTCCATCAGCATCGATGCTTTCTCGACATCTTCTCCATAGGGGATCAGGAGGACTTCATAGGTTGCGCTGCTTTTCATCTTTTCCAGGTGAACGATTGAATCCTCCACGATTCTTCGAATAAATCTTGGGTGCAATTCAGGATAAGGAAGAAGTGGGAAAGGCAGCAGAAAGGATATGAAGATGTTGGTGGGAGTCGATGCTGTTTGCTGCTGGGTCATTTTCGTGATCGCTCACAGACAAAAAGAATATCTGAAAACAGTGCGCTGCTGCAGGGTTCAGTTGCCACTTTGAACCCGGTTTTTTCGATAAAGTACTCCCACTCAATGGGAGTCCGAAAGAACAAACCCTTCTCATCCGTCCTTGTGAAGCCGATTCGCGTGGCGATTTTCTCGTAGAGGCGGTTCCACGATGCGATGACCCCACCCTTGGGGTCGACCTCTCTGATGAGAAGTGTGCCGCCGGGTTCAAGGTGCTTGTATGCATCGCGAATAATTTTTTCCTGAGATTCCGGATTAAAATAATGCATGCAATCAATGAGGGCGATTCCGGCAAACGGTCCTGCTTCCGGATAGGCAAGCATGCTTCCTTTGAGAAAGGTGATATTGGTGAGTTCACGGACAGCTCGGCTGGCTGTCTCAATTCGCATGGCATCGTGGTCGACACCGAGGACCTGGCGGTCGGCGTTACTCAACGCAATCGCCAGCGTCAGGAGGCCGTGCCCGCATCCGAGATCCATGACCTTCCCTTTGGGTGGCATTCTCGATGCCATGATGTCATATGGGGTTAGATGCCAGCGAAAAAGCAGGAATAGACGTGTTCCTATGGGGCTCCCTCGGAATCGTTTGAGGATTTTCGATTTCCTGACGGAATGCCGGCCATAGACGCCTCTCCATTGCCTGCACGTGATTTTTGACAGCCAGAAAACCGCCAGGATCGATTCGCGTAATATCCAAACCGTGCTCTCTTGGCTATTGAGATAGAGAGTGGCTGGAATATCGACATGATGGAATCCATGGCCATACGAGGCAAGAAAGAGCTCAAGGTCGAAGAAGAACCCCGGGCAAATCTGGATGGAAAATGCAAGCACCGCCAGTTCTCGAGTAAAAGCCTTGAGTCCTGATTGTGTATCGATCGTGCAGATAGGCAGGATGAATCGGACGACTCGATTAAACCAGATGCCCAGGCGATGGCGCTTGTACGCATGAGATAACATGTCCATCGGCACATCAAAAACGCTAGCGGGCAATCGACGGTTTCCAGTCACGAAATCATAACCGCTTCGAAGCTTGTTCGCGGCGCGATCGAAAAATTCGAGATCATAAGGGAGGTCGGCATCGGTCATGAAAATCCATCGACCGCGACTCCCGAAAAACCCGGTTCTTATGGCCGCACCTTTCCCGGCAGGGCTGGTGTGGGGGACGACCACTACCTCCGCAAACCGGCGGGCCAAAGCTTCAGAAATTTCAATGGAGACATCGGTCGGATCCCCGGGATCAGGATTTGGAATGAGGACGATTTCGAAATCACCAGGATATCGCTGACTCAGGAATCGATGAGCCTCGATGACGGTGTTCTCAAGTGCATGACCCGACCTCTTTGCGGGTATCAGAAGAGAGACAGCCAGCGACTGTTCTGGAATCGATGACGGATCCAAGGGCGGCATCGCCTGCATTTGCTGATACAACGTTTTGCTTAGTGATGCTCTCTTCTTCATGATCTTCTCAACAAAGTGATTAGGATATCACACAACAGGGGATTGACGGCTGAGTCCAGACTTAAGACTTAAGCGCGGATGGATCAAGCGACTTTTGGCCTGCTCTCCTTAATTCATGATTCTATTTCTACAGGCAGGAATGAATGGATCCATGAGTGCGTATCATTTTGCTCAGAGTCCTGTACACAGAAAAGACCCACTCCGCGCCACGTGGAGTGGGTCCTGTGAAAGAGTGCGAGCTACTTGATCTTTGTTAACTTGAAGTTACGGAACCAATATTTGAATGCCAGACCATAGTGGCGTTCAGGCAGTTCAATCTTCAAGGGAATGATCGAGCCCTTGGTTGCCCGAGATTTGCAGCCGTTTTTCCAGTCAGAGGGCATAAAAGAACCCAGCCTATTCGGCAAGCTATGAATGGCGCTGATCGCTGTGCCACGTCCCTGGTACAAATAAACATTGGCGCTATCCCACTTGTATGTGAGCGTATAGAAGCCTCCTGCCGCATCCATAACCGGCGCACGAGGTCCTTGGTAGTTCGCAGCCTCACAGCATCCATACCAGGCCAATTCCATCCGGGCTTTCATGCCTTTTCTGAGTGTTGTCTGCCATTCTGTCTTGTCAAAAGAACCTTTGCCGTTATTGAACTGAATAAAGTAGGGGATTGTTATGCGATTATCATCAGTCAATCCTCTGACTTCCATCGTGAAGACACCCGATGTAATGGTTGGAAAAAAGAGTTGGATATCTCCATAAAAGGCATTGCCCCCGGTCATTTTCTGTACAGATCCGTTGACTATGATCTTGGCGCCTCTGGCATAGATTTGAGTGTCCTGAGTTGATCCAGGGACTGGATCGCAGATGATATCAGTGCTGTCGCAGATGAACGGTGGTGGAGCAGGAGCGTTGGCATTCAACGCCGCGCCTTCATCACCGAGATTGATCACAGGCAGATCGCTCGCGGCAGTAAACTGGGCCATGCCGATTAAAAGAAGGACTGCGAAAATTCCGAGACCGAATGCTTGCAGTGGCAGTGCAAATCCGGCATTTTTCATGATTGAACTCCTTAGAAAAAATTGGATTGCCGAGGCCTTGAAGGAAGGCCATGTCAAAGAAATACGAATCGCTGGGGCGCATTTAGAAAAACCACCCCATACCACACGTGTAGTATAAGCTCGATGGCCAACCATGTCAAATTTCATTAAGGCTGACATCCGGGGCTTCCGACCTGTTATTCTGATGAATCTGAGATAGCTTACCTTGAAAGCCTGTTTTGAGATTTCCGGATTTTAATGAATAATGGAGGAGAGGATCATAAGGGGAATGCGGTTAATAATATGAAGTGGTCAGTGAAGGTCGCGCGAATTTTCGGAATCGATATCGAGGTTCATGCTACATTTCTCCTGATACTGGCGCTCGGGGCTTTTCAATGGGGAGGAGAGTATGGAGCGCCTGGAGCCGTTTTCGGCATGCTCTTGATGCTTTTGCTGTTCGCGTGCGTGGTTTTGCATGAGCTCGGTCATAGCATTGTTGCGAAGATTCTCGGGCTGCCTGTCCGGCAAATTCTCCTTCTTCCAATCGGGGGCGTCTCAAAACTGGAAAAAAATCCGGAACGGCCTGTTCATGAATTCCTGATCGCCGTGACAGGACCTATTATCAACCTCATCATCGCCACAATTCTTCTTCTTTCGACAGGCGCCTCGAAATGGATTGGAAGTCTCAATGCGAGGGGGCTGGTTGATGGACAGCCGATGAAGCCATCTGGAGAAGCCTTGCTTCTCTGGATCATCGCCGCCAACATCAGCCTGGCGATTTTCAACATGATTCCCGCATTCCCGCTGGATGGGGGACGTGTCTTTCGATCGCTTCTGGCCATGTTCATCGGATTTCCGCGGGCGACTAGATTCGCATCGGCGCTCGGGCAACTCATCGCCATCGGTGTGGGGCTTTTCGGAATTCTGAGTGGCAATCTCCTCTTAACTCTCATCGCCCTGTTCATATTCCTGGAGGCCGGACACGAGCGCGCTGAAGAGCAGGCGCGCACGGTGTTGACGACACTGCGCGTCGGAGATGTTTATAACAAATACGCTTTGACTCTGGCGCCGGGCGATCAGGTCAGTCAAGTCGTTGATTATTTGCTGACAAGCTACCAGCCGGATTTTGCAGTCGTCCAAGGCACGCGGCTCCTCGGCGTCGTAACACGAAACGATGTTTTGAAAGCGCTTGCAGCGGAAACACAGGATGTGTATGTCGCCGGCATCATGGAGAGAGAAGTGCTCTCTGCTGAAGGCTCCATGCCTCTTGATGATGTTCGCCGTTTGATGCAGGGAAAAGGCACGCGAATTGCGGCTGTCTATGATGGAGAAAAATACCTGGGCCTCATAAGCCTGGATGACATCGCTGAAGCGATTCTCGTCTCTGCCTATGTCAAAAACCAGGAGATGCGCCGTGCCGCGGAAGCGAGTTCTCAGTTTTAATAGTCATTCATAAATACAGGTGATTGTCTGCTACCTCTTTGTCGGGAGTCCTCTTTCTGTTACCAGGTAGACGGCAAAGCTCCCGAGCCAGTGACCACCTTCGTAGTGCTCCCCTGTAACGGCTCGAAGGCCGGCTTCGCGATGTGTCGATGCTGCCGCTCGCAGTGCCGCCACACGCACGTCCATGGATGGCAGCCCGGATGCGATTCCTTCAAGCATCCAGGCGCGGCTGAGATTGAGGCCGTCAAGGTGCATGAGCTTTCCGTCTGTCGGATCGGTGACGATACCGGGCGCCAGCCACGTCGCACTGCCATCTGTCGGGATTGAGGGGAGAAATGCCGTCAGCCACGTCGCGAATTCAGAAGGCGACAGGATGCGGCGTACGAGATCCGCTTCCGCGATGCATGGTGAGAGGAAATCCTGACCTGATGGTTCATAGGAAAGAGGGCAGTCTCGATCCTTGAGATACAGATCCCGGATGCGCGATTCCAGTAGAGACGCCATTTCTTTGTCACCGGTGTTGCGAGCCCAGTCGAGGATGAGTCCAAAGGCAAAGGCTGTCTGGCTGTGTTCGCCTTCGCGAATGGGATAGGCCAGCTTTGGTAGCCACTTTTTCAGGAGGACGACGACTTCCTTTTCAAGCGGCTGAAGTGTTGTTGACCATGTGCGTGCCTGCGGATCGTCCCACTCCCGAAGTTCGGCGCAGAGCTGCAGTAGCCACGCAAAACCATAGGGGCGTTCAAATGAATCGCGGCCTTTGCCCTGAAGGTAAGCCACTTCGGCTGCAACCTTTTCAGGAGTCAGGTCGTGGGCGAGTGCTTCACGGGCTTTTGGCGCAAAGGCAGCGTCGGGGTATGTGCGCGCCAGTCGCACGAGGAGCCAGTGCCCGTGAACGGCCGAATGCCAGTCGAAACAACCGAAGAAGCAGGGAGTCAGCTGCCGTGGCGGCTTGACGTCTTCATCGCCATTCAAGACATGCGCTATTTTGTTGGGATATTCTTTCTGGACGCAGTTCAGGGCTAGTTCCGCAAATCGCGCTGCAGCGGTCTCATCGAATTGGACCGGCTTCGCCGGCGTGGCTGCGAAAATAGAAGAGGTTGATAGAAAGCAGCAAAGAAAAATAATCATATTTCTGTTCATGTTTTTCCACCTGGGGCTTCACTTTAGCTGCGGCTCCACATGGCGTCAAGCGACCCCCGGATCCCGCGATAAGGGCATATCTGCTTCGTCGCCTTGGTCGTTGCGGTGCTCACGTACATGGGCTTCGCTTGCGGCTCCTCGCTCCTTGGCTCCTCTCAGACAAGCCGTCCAATCCTAGCGTCAGTAAGAGAATACGGCTAATACTCGGATCAACCGAGTTTGGAGAGAGGAGTCAGCTGAGGATGTTGACTGGCGGGGGGTGATCGGACGCGATTCCCGTCAGTGGCACTGTCGGTCGCGCCGACACCCCCCTTCGTTGCCTCTCACCACATTCTCAGTTAGTATGTTTCCCGAGAGGGTGAAATCTTCTTGGATCGTTAAAAAAAATTCAGAGGATGAAAAATAAATGATTTATTCCATCATCATCGGTGGGATTGTGGGGTGGCTGGCCAGTCTCCTCATGAAAACAAATCGCCAGATGGGTATCATCGCCAACATTCTCGTCGGCATTGTCGGATCATGGCTGGGGCTCTTCATGTTGGGCTTCATCGGGATCGCGGCCTACGGTCGAGTGGCCAGTTTTGTTGTGCGCATTTTGGGAGCATCTCTCTTAATTGCTCTCTTGAAGAGTGCCAAAATTTTTAAATAGACCGCATCGGTGGTGACAGTTCTTCTGTTGAAGAGAAAAGAAGAATACTCTCGCTACACGGATTTTGAAGCGAGTAATTTTTCAATATACCGCGAATTCATCTGCTTCTGAGCCAGGGTCTGCTTGATGAGTGGGAGCCTCAGGATGGATCCCAGAATCGCCCTCATCGCTCGATGCCCAAAGGAAACCTGGCTATCAAAAATCAGGTTTTGAAGTTTCCCTCGTTCAATCGCCATAATGACGATTCGATGAATTGAATCCACTGGTGTGATCACGCTTTGTTCGCGCCGCCGTAGGGTGAGAGAAGTTGTTGGGCAAGAGCGGATGCAGACGCCGCAACCAAGGCAAATGACAGTGTCAAGTTTGGCCCTTCTTTTCTTGGGGTGATGTGGGTCATTCGCTGATACCAGGCTCATTGCTTCCACAGGGCATGAATTGATGCATGTTCCACATCCTGTGCATGTTTCTGCATTGACGGCTGGAATGTAGTTGGTTGTATGAACCGGGCGAAGGTGCCCGATGCGGCGGGCAGCAAGGAGAGCTTCACAGCAACATCCACAACAGTTGCAGATGAAGCTGATTTTTCGCTGGGCATTTTCGCCGAATTGCACTAAACCGCGGCAATAGGCCTCATCGAGCTTGTCCATACATTCCGCCATTTCCACGTGGCGTGTGATCCCGTGGCGGTTAAGGGATGATGCTGCTGAATTGAAGGTCATGCAGATGTCCATCGGCGCATCGCAGGCGCGGTCAAGATGGGACATTTTATGACGACAATAGCAGAGTCCGATACCGATGTCCGAGGCGTTCTTGATGACCTCACTGGCTCGTTCGTAATCGAGCACGTGCAGGGTATCATCTTTCGGCAAGGCCGGTTCCTGGACAAAGACGCGCCCCATTTGTGTATCGCCTTTGCCGAAAAGCTCACGAATAAAATCCTCTTCTACGTTCAGATACTGGTGCAAAAGCTCGGCGAGGAGCTTCTGGTCGACATCACTCCTGACACGCATCATCGAAAATTCAAAGAAACCCGCCATGGGAGGCGGCAGGATGTAGTGCATGACTCCATGATGTTCGAAATCGAGGAGGACAGCGCGCGATGCCAACTCGTCGAGAATCTTCTGGGCATCAGCGTCTGCCATTTTCCAAATGGTCGCTGCTCGATGGGCCTTGAACGGTCTGATCGGCAACAGGGCGATGAGCTGTGCTTCATTGTCGCCGACAAGCACTTTGAGGATTTGAAAGAGAAGGTCCGATGGGGGAGCGCCCTGTGGAGATTGATTGATCCGGTCGATAAGTGCGTGATACCCGGATTTCAGAGTCTGATGAGCCATTGATGACCTCCTATGGTCTCTGTTGCACTGAGTCGATTGATTCAGACGACGATGACAACAAGGGACCGATGCCAACTTTCCATTTCCGCAAGTCCGTACTCAAATATTTCAATCCACTATCGTTGAGAATTGTGACAATAACCTTGCCCGAGTATTCACCACTTAATAGTTTTAGTGCGGCCGCCACATTCGCGCCGGAAGAAATGCCGGCAAAGATGCCTTCTTCTCGGGCGACTGCCCGGACCGTTTCAATTGCCTCCTAAATTGCTTGTCAGGCGAGAGAGCTCGACGAGCGGAGTGTTGCCAATGGCTTCAATGGCCGATGAAAGAATGGTTGAGCTTCTTGTCATGATTCCTTCCCGCATATGGAGGGCGAAAAACTTTCCTCATCCGCACCAGGCGATTATACCGCGAGACGATGTTTTTGGATCTCGGGCGGCATCAGAACTCTGCGGCGTTCGCCATGGCAGATGATTGAGGGTTCACTTTGAGAATAGCATTAATTGTCTGTATGGCCGTATCCAATCGTTTTTGGAAGGCACCCGAAAGGATGGCGTAAGGAACCTCCCGATGCTGTACTTCGCTCAAGAATCGGTTATGAAACCAATCACGATGCCCTGGTGAGTCGCGCAATCCATCATCGATCCATGGAAGATCAATATCCGGCACCAAATAGAAATCATATTTTCGTTCATTGACCATATCGAGAATTTCCGCCGGGCAGAAGCTGAAATAGTGTTCACTCCACACCATTGTCGCAATGAGGTTCGTGTCGCAAATCAGCAGGCGATTTGCGTGCTGAGCGAGTGAGTCTTCCAAAGCCACCTGCCCCTCAGCAATCGGGATAATATCCATCAGCTCGCAAAAGCCCTTTTTGCTTTCCAGGTATTCACGGGCATACTCGGGCACCCATACCGTTGAAAAGTGCTTCGCCAAGGCCTGCGCCAGCGTTGTTTTGCCGGTGGATTCGGCGCCGAGAAGACATACCCTCTTGAGAAAATACGGTCGTACGCAGGAGGGCAGGAAATGCCAGTAATCGAATGGATGGTTACGAATCAAGCTGCTCGATACGGGGACACTCGATCGAGCCTTATCAACGAGGATATGCCGAGCTCCGAGCCGCGCAGCTAGCTCGTCGCCGTAGTCTTCAGATGAGAAGACGATATCAGGAGTCTGCGGACAAACCCTGCGGATCGAATCAATCCAGAGGCTCCAGATGGTTGAGTCTCGAAAATCCACTGGATGCTCATCCGTCACGTGGATGAGCTCAATGTTCGGGAAGATCTCCCGCATCCATTGAACACGCAGATGGCCAGGAATCGGTTCCTGAGATTTCGTGAAAATGATGACTGTCAGATGATCGATGTGGCTCTGTGCGAATTGGATCAGATGCCTATGTCCATTGTGCGGCGGCATGAACTTGCCGATGATTATGCCTCTTCGGCCGCGCGCAGTGATTTTTTCCATTCCAGATACCCCATGATCGAAAGAGCGATGAAGATGATCTGCAGCCCACTCGTGAGATACAGCATCTTATAGTAATAAATGCCGATGTACATGACGTTGACACTGATCCATATCCACCAGTTCTCGATCAATTTCTTGGCCAGCATAAATTGAGCAACCAGGCTCATGACAGTCGTCGTTGCATCCCAGTAGGGCACGTCCGTATTGGTGTGCAATGACAGCCATTGGCCCAGTGCCGATGTTAAAATTAACGCGACAAGCGCCAAGACAATCCACGTTCGAATTGTTGTCATGGTCACGGAGAGAGACGACTGCCGCTTTCCGCCATGGAGCCATTGGTACCAGCCATAGGCATTGAGCAGAACATAGACGAGTTGAAGAGCCATATCTGAATACAGCCTGGCTGTGAAAAAGGCATAACAGAAAAGGAGGTTGCTCACGCTGCCGGTGATCCAACACCAGATGTTCTCCTTCACTGTCTGCCAGACGCAGAGGATGGCGAGAATGACGGCAATGATTTCCAGCCATTTCATTGGCGAAATATCAAACATCATACAGTGGCCCTATTCATCATCCCGCGAATATTGGAGAATCTTCCCGGCGGCCGGTAAGGAATCGACTTCTTCAACGAATAATCTCTGCCCTTCACCGAAGAGTGAAATAATAATATCCCGGAGGCGATTCTGATCCTGAATCCTCCCATGTACTCGCAGATGCAGTGAATCGTCTCTATTTTGATGCAGCGAATATTGGACTAGGAGCAGTGGTTTCAATACGGTTGATACGTCGATGTTATTGATGGGCTGGCCTCGCCGCCCTCGGAAGATGACCGGAGGTCGTCCTTCCAGGCCTTCCAGCAGCACCTGAGTTCCATGAAAAGCCAGACGTGCCCAATCACCTGTTCGATATTTCAGGAGCGGCAAAAAGGGGTTGAACCCGCCAGTGACAGTGACTTCTCCGTGGACACCCGATGGGCATGAGAAACCGTCTCTATCGAGCACCTCTATATATAAGCGTTTCTGTAGCACGACATGCGCTTCTCTGAGCCACACGGCAATCGGGCCCGTCTCGTTCATCGAATAGATGTCAATGACTGGACATCCAAAATGCTGTTCAAGACGGTGTCGCCGCCCCGGAAGAAGTGTCATCGCGGTCGAGACGATGGCCTTTGGGCGCGTTTGCAGTGGCAGGCGCGACAATTCAGCGAATGAGATAGGATCCCCAGTGTAGATTTCCGGATCGCATGCATCGAGAAATTTGGCCATATGACTGATGTCGCGCCAATCGGCCGGGTTGAGGTTGATCTTGACGAGACCGGCCTGGTTGAGTACCGGCGAAATCGAAGCATATGTGTATGTGCTTTTTTGAAAACACACGAGAATGATTGAGACGCGCCCGCAGTGGCCTTCCAGTTTCACACCATGCATCGCCAATGCTGTGCGCAGGAGAGGAAGATACATGGCGAGAGGAGTCGGGTGGGTGAGGACATCCAGTGGATGCCCGGTCGTGCCGGATGTCTGATAGATGACGAGATCGTTTAGAGGCTGCGAGTCGGGTACGAAGGCCCATGGCTCCCGACTGAGATCACGCCGATTGGTGGTCGGGATTGATGTAAAATTCGATGGCGCTGATCCGGAGCGTCGATAAAACGGGACATCGCGGTAACAGGTCTCGACATGCTCCTTCAGCCAGTCCGGCATTTCACCATTTCGCCTGCTCTGCTGAGGTGAATCCAATTCGGCTTCAAAAGCCCGGACCTTTTCAAGCCCTTCCGCTGTCAACCGATCACAGCCTGGGTGCGTATAGTGCGGCGCGTATTTGTGTTCATGCAGCCACTGCAGCAGCCGGTGACCCTCTTCAGACAGAAGAGGAAAGAGATTTTTATTATGAAAGCCGCCGGCCATTGTTATTCTCTCATGGCCTTCGCATCGGATTCCGCCGCCGCTCTTTTTGCCGCCATTTCTTGACGTATTTTCTGAGCGCGCGCTTCGGCCTCACGAGCTGCTCGAATGACCTGTTGCCGCTCAATCGTGTTGAGTGTGGTCAGGCGGTCCTGAGCTTGTACGATGCTCTCGCCCGAAGGGCGCAGGCCAATCTCCTTAAGGCACCGGCGAACCAGCTCCTCGCGACGATCCGGATCACTTGTGAATTTCCTCACGGGAGTCGTTGACGCTATCTCAATGAGTTCATTTGATAGAAATCTGAGCGCTGCTGGTGCAAATTGGCTTCGGCTCCGAAACCACGGATCGTTGAGAAGCCAGCAAACAACAAGGACGGTGCTTAAATAATTGTACAGCTTGCGATCCCCGCTCTTTTGAAAAGTCGCCATCTCTTGCGCTGTCGGAGTCTTCCCGCTGAGGTCACGGATCAGATCAGAGACAACGGCTGCGACCGGGATCAACCCGGATGAGCCTATGCGTGGATCCAACAAGAAATCCGTTGGGCATTCTGCCAGGCGCCGGGTGAGCATTTCCAACTGCGGACCTTCGGCTTTCATGGGAGCCTTATTGAATTGAGACGCATTGGAGCATTGCCTCCGGATTCTCGATCGGATCAGCAAATTTTCCGAAAAATTCGGTACTGGGGCAATCGCCGCAAGCGACTGGCATTTTCTTGCTGCGATCATAATTGAACTTCGGGCTGAGCGCCTGGAGATCTTCCGGGAATTTGATCTCCCTGACCGAGATGCCGCTGCCGGAATTGGCAAGACCACTGCAGGGACCTAAAAAGCCGTTGACATCAATAAATAAAAAATTCCGGCATGGAGCGCAATTGTGAATCGGTGTCTTCATCCCCATCGCTGAGGCCGTAATTTTGTCGAGGTATTTTCGACTTCCATGAATTCTGAGCCCCAGTGAGGCCATCTGTTTGCTGATTCGAGGAAGTTCCTGCTGAAAACTGACAGCGTCTTCGTATGTCAATGTGTTGGCCGGGAAAAACTCGGGCCTGTCCTGCCCGCCAAGTGTGTTAAAGGTTAGTTCCTCAACGCCCCACTTCGCGACTGTTCGGCACAATCGTTCAAAATGATGAACATTGTCATGCATGAGAATTGTGTTGACTCTGATGAGCGGCCCGATGCCTCTCTTCGATTTGAGTTCGCTGAGGCGGATGATCGTGGATCGGACCTTTTCATAGATGCCGGAACCGTTTCGTACAGCGTCATGAAATTCGGCACGGCCGTCAATGCTGAAGGTCATTTCATCGAAGTCCTCAATGACGCGTTCGCGATGTCCTTGCGACGTCGGCATTATACCGTTGGTTGATACCGAGACATGAAGCTTGAATTGGTGTTTGAAATGATGGGAGACGTCCATGAGCGGTGGCCAGAGAAAAGGCTCGCCGCCGATCCAGCTGACGAGCACATCGCGGCCTTGTCGCCGGCGGTATTCTCTCAGCAGCTGGCCGAACTCAAGAGCCAAATCCGAGGACGCATACGTGCGTGTCCGCTCCATTATCGAGCTATAGCCGCAGAAATGACAACTGAGATTGCACGCTTCGGTCACGCGCCAAGCGATAACCAGTTTCTTTCCCCGGAATCTGTCAGAAGGCATAATCACTGGAGTATTGAATCACTTTGAATGGAGAGTCGCATGGAGATTCCATTCCTTCCACGTCGACCTTTTGGTCATCTCCGAACAGCGAAAGGATGGCATGGCGCACCTGATCAGGAGTTGTTTCGCCTTTCTGCATTCTCAGGCGGAGAGATCCGTCCGCATTCTGGTGAAGCTCAAATCGAACCAATGCGAGAGGTTTTAATGCGGAGGAAATGTCGATGCTGTTTACCACATTCCCGCGAGCATCACGAAAAAGGACAGGAGCACGCCCTTCGAGATCCTTGAGCACCGGAAGTGTTCCTCGATACTCAAGGCGAGCCCAATCCCCGGTACGATATCGCAATAGCGGCAGGTACGGATTGAAACCACCGCTGAGAGTTATTTCGCCACGTTCACCCGGAGGGCATGACAAGCCATCTTTATCGAGAATTTCAATGTAAAGGCGCCGTTGGAGCGGCACATGGCCGGTGCCGTCTCTGACAGCAACAGGCCCGGCTTCGTTCATTGAGTATATGTCGATGACGGGGCATTGAAAATGGTGTTCCAGAAACTTTTGAAGTCTTGGCGGCAATGTCATGGCGGTCGAGAGAAGGGCTTTCGGTCGGGATTGCATTGCCAGGGAAGCCAGTTCCATAAATGATATCGGATCGCCGGTATATATCTCCGGCCGGCAGGCATCAAGAAAGCGCGCCCGATCCGCAGGATGGCGCCAGTCGGCAGGGTTCAGATTGATCTTCACGAGACCGGCTTGATCGAGATAGGCAGAAATCGCAGCATATGTGAGAGTGCTTTTTTGGAAGCAGATAAGAACGATTGCAACATGCCCTTGTCGCCCTTCCAAGGCCACGCCATAAGTTGCAGCTGCAGTGCGAAGCAACGGCAGATACATGGAAGAGACAACCGGATGCGAAAGAACATCCAAGGGATGCCCGGTGGTTCCCGAAGTGCAATAGACGATCAGGTCATCGAGGTCCTGTGTATCGGGCACGAAAGACCATGGTTCGCGGCTGAGATCACTTCGGTCACAGGTTGGAATCGAAAAAAAATCGGCAGGATTTGCTTTATATCCTCGGTAATGTGGCACATCCCGGCAGCATGTTTTTGTGAAGTCCAACAGCCACGATGGAATATCGCCGGGGTGCCGATCTTGAGCTGAGCTTTTCAGTTCGATTTCAAAATCTCTGACACGCCGTAATCCCTCAATCGTTAGCCGATCGCCGCAGTGGTGGTTATAACGAGGAGCGAATTCATTCTCATGAAGCCGGCGGAGAAGGCGCCGGCCTTCTTCAGTGAGAAGAGGAAATCGCTCGGTTTCGCTTAATGTTTCAACCACACTCGGCTCCTCGTTCCGGATTTCACATCAACTTATAGCGCATTCCGTGCTGCTGTCCACAATCGAGAGCTGTTTGCCGCGAAGGATCATTTTTTCATCTCACTCTCTTGATGCCTTGGCGGCGGCTTCATCGGCAGCACGACGTACCATTGCTTCACGGATCGCCCTTGCGCGTTCCTCCGCCTCACGAGCAGCGCGAATGACCCTTCGTCGCTCAGCTGTGCTCAGTGTCGCCAGTCGATCCTGTGCCTGAGCGATGGTTTCCCCCGCAGGCCTCAGGTCGAGCTCCTTGAGGCAGAAACGGACGAGCTCCTCGCGGCGATCCGGTTCCGAGACGAATTTTTCCGCGGCTGTCGTTGCCGAGAGGTCTGTTAATGGACCGGTCAGAAAAAGATAAAGTAAATTGGCACACTCCTTTCGATTGAGGAACCAAGGATCATGAAAGAGCCAGCAAGTGATGAGCACCAAACGCAGATGATTGCGACCTATTTTCGCGTCTCCTTTGGAAAAGCCCGTCGACTGCCGGAGTGTGAGTGGATCGCCTCCAAGATCGCGGATGAGATCCGATACGATTGCGGCAACAGGAATGGATCCGGCTGCTCCGATGCGCGGCTCGGCCAGGAAATCGACAGGGCATTCGGCCACTCGCCTTGTCAGAATTTCCAACTGAGGGCCTTCCATCTTCATGCCGGTTCCTGCTCGGAATATTTCAGTTGACTGAATTGTCGGGCGAATTCTTCAAGCTCTTCCCATGTTCGAACGACACTGATCTGCCAGCCTTCCTTATGTGCCCGGGCAAGTTCCTTATTTCCCCCCCATGTTGTCGGCAGATTCAAAACCATCGTTCCGCCTCCCCGCGCTTTGCTCAATGCAATCCGGGCAATATCCCAGCCGCTATTATTGAGCTCATCCCGATCGAACATTGTTATTACTCCACTATCTGAGATGATGAGGATGTGCGCCGGGCGATCGTGTTGTTTTCGATTCGAATAGGTATCGCGGAGCATATGAATCGGAAAAGCCGTCCCATCACCCAAATAACCCGTCAGGATTTCCAGAACTTTGTGCGCGTCGCGGATAAAGCCGCCGGTGGTGTCGAACTGATGTGCGCCGCTCCAGAGCGTCGCCTGCACTCGAGCGCCGGCTCGCAGTGCCGACAGGGCAATGATCGCGCCCGCGAGGGCAAGGTACGAAATGGTCACTTGCGGATTCGGCATCGATCCCGAGCAGTCAACGTAGAGATCAAGGTCGAGTGGAAGCTTTTCAGGCTGAGTGCCATCCATAGTTCCCCACACCCGTTGCACCGTGGTCATTCCGGGGATGACGCGCGGGCTCAACAGAACGCTTTCCATCCAATCGACACTCTCAAGAGGTGATCCGATGTCCCACGGTTCGAGACCTTCAGGGAGCGGCTCGGTGGATTCAAATACAGTGCGGCTCGGAAAAGGCACGAGCAATGGCGCGGCTCGCTCTTTATAGTAGCGAACCGCAATTTCATGATCGTTGAGATTCAGACCGAGACTCCTTAAGATTTCTCCATATTGAAACGGCTCGCGATGCTGTCCGCGGGCGCCACCGGGTGATTTTTTTTGTCGGGGCATAGATTTTTCGACGACATCTCCTTGCTCTTCGGGATCATCGAGTTCAGCCAGGTCCGGATCCTGCGATGGGTGAACAGCCCCCTCGCGCTCACCTTCTTCTATCTCGGTTAAGCCGTCTGGCACGGCGCCGGATCCAGCTTGTTCCGTGTCACGCCATGCATGCAAGATTTTCTGAATTCCGTGGGCATTGTCATCGAGCAGGTAGGGCAGGCAGAGTGCCGCGAAACGCCCGGCGCCTTCCATCCACTCCCGGGCATATGAGCGGATCAGTCGTGCGCCTAATTGTGCATCTCCTTCCATCTGAGCCTTGATCCCGCCCTTCGCAAGTTTTTCTTTTTCAATGCTCCAGAGAATTTCGCAGATGCGCATGTAGAAGGTCCACATGCGATCAGCGGAATCCCCAGCGAGTATTCGATAAATATCGGCCATTTTCAGGCCGGCACTGCGCTGGAGATGATCGTTGATGAGCAGATCAGAATAAATGTTGGAGATGAATCCTGCCAGATATTCCTTGGTCGGCAACGCCCAGCGCATACGCGCAATCACTCGAGCGTTATCGGTCAAATCCGCCGGGCAAAAAACGTGATGGCCGATCTCATGTGCTAAGATCTCGAGTGAAAAATGCTCAATATGAAATTTGCGAATGAGAGGCAGGCTGATGACGATCGCGTGATCTTGCAGACGAATCATCGCGAAACTGCCGGCGAGTCCCTCTTTCTCAGCATCATCCTGTGTATGACACCAGAGCGGAGGCCGCAAACGCGTGAATTTACTCCAGAGTGCCAGTGCTTCCGGCCATTTCTTCATCCAGATCTGGCGAAGATCTTGTAGATTTTCCATCATGAGAGTTTCCAGTTGTCAGTTCTCCCAGATTTCTACGGCTCATCTGTCAAATGCGTGACTTGTCAGTTCGGACGTGAACCTCCTCACACCTATACAACCGCGCATTCAAGTCGATCCTCCCTCCTCCACAAGCGCAACCATGTACACAGAAAAAGACAGAGGTGTGGTGACGGCGAGTGTTGTCGTGTTGGTCGCGAAGCTGTTCAAGCCGGTCAGTTCCGGGAAGGTTTGTTGATATTTTTCAAATTTGACAATGCCTGTCTGATCAATGCTGAACGGGCTTTGAGTCTTGGATTCAGTCGTGCCTTGGCCGTGATGCCATGTTGCTCCAAATATGTCAGCGGTGAGCAGCCATTTGGAGTCCCCTTCTATGATAAGGAAATCCTCGCCGGTGGCAGTGACGGTTGGCGTCGACACGAACAGTCCTCCTAACCCTCGAAAAGTGCCGGCACGAGCGACAATAGTCAGATTTTTCCGGCCGGGCTTTCTCGCTGCGAGTCCCGGCAAGAGCCATGGATCAGCAGCCAATCGTGTGACGACCTCATCAATGGCTGATCCAGCCGCACTGTCCGGTATGCCAAGTGCCACATATGCGACTGGGGGATCCAACTTCCGACAGAGATTGAGTGCGCCCCTGCGATAGTGCGCCAGCCCTGCTCGCCATGCTGCGATCTGCCCGGCTTGCAGCCATGAATCTACATCCACGCATACAGCAGAAAGAAGAGACATGTTGTCCGTCCATTCATGAGGTCGTGCGCCGGGGGTCACGGAAAGATGATAGAGCGCATTTGTGATCGAGGTGAATGTGCGTTGCGGCGAAGCGGCGATGAATCGGGGGATTTGAGGGTACAGTTTACGCCAGCCTTCGGCGATGGCAGGTTGGCGGGATTTTTGTCCAAGCAGATTCCGGCTCAGCAGGTCGAGAGACATGTCATAGAGAATCTGAGCGACCTCTTCAGCTCTCTCTGGAGAGACACTGTTCACTGCGTCCACGATGGGAGCGATGGTGGAGCAGAGAAGTTCACGGAAGGCTGCCGGATCGACTGATGGGTGTTGATGACGTGTCTCGGCAAATCGGACATTGAATGAATGACGATTGGCTTCGAGTATCTTGGCGAAGGCGCCGGATATCAAGCTTTCCATTCGAGCCACATCAAGTAATTGGTGTATCGTTGGTGCAGGTATTTGAGTTTGAGCAGGTCGTCAAAGATGTGTCCATATAGTTTCCGCCCTTTGCTCCACTCGGTCAACAGCCGCTCGATCTTTGCGAGTCTCGTCCGCACCTCCGACGCGCTGACGCCTTCCAGCCCGCTGTTGAATTGCTTGTCGAGTTCTCCGACAGGGTCGTCCTTGTCAAGATTCAGTCGATCATATTCCGAACACGCCAGATCAAAGAGTCGCCTGATCCAGCCGATACGATCGATCCGAAATACTGCGTTGCCCGGAGCTTCGAACCAAGGTGCTTCCAGATCGGGCGTCAGTTTGTCGTGCAGGACAAACGGGATGATCTGACGCAGGTCTTCGATGCCTACTTCGCCGTTACCGCGAAAGTAGGCAAGAGCCTTTGCGAATGTTATGACGGTCATCAAGGAGCGTACTGAAAGCCCGTTCCTTGTCAGGCTGCCGATATCTTTGAGTCGATCTTTGCCGGTCTCTTGAGCGAAAAGGGCATGCAGATCGATGCTCGCCAGCTTGGCGGTGTCTTTGGTCTTATATTCCAGCTGATCCGCGGCTGGTTCACAAAATTCGAATTGGCTGGCGAAGAACTCAAGGCGACGCCTCAGTTCGGGCGGAAACTCGATTCCCATAACCTCTTTGTACATCCGTTCGCTTTCCGCCTCGGTGAAAACAATCTGCGGCGGGACAACCTCTTCGGGGCGGACTCCCTCTTCGATCCGTATCAACAGGTTGTTCAGAAAGCGCGTATTGAAATGCAGAGCAACAACGACGATGTCAATGCGGTCGCGTAGCGCTTCAATCACATGATAGGTTCCCCCGCCGGCATCATCGTTCGCCGTCAAATACCAGGCTGCTTCCGGACATTCATAGATGTGATCGAGGATTTCCGCATAGTTATCGGACATGACCGTAAGAAGGGCCGATTGTGTACGGGTTGGAATCCGATTGTACTCGTCGATAATCCGCACGCGCATGCTGAGCCATTTCCTCCACGAGATTGTTATGTCCTCCATTTTTTGCGCGTTGATGAGATCAGCGGGGAGGGGATTGCCCAGGAGATCGGAAATAGTCATTTGAGGCTGACCATGCTGCATGGCACGCCTCACATCCTTAATGGAATATCCGGCAAGAACACCCATGAGAACAGCGCTGGAGGTTTTGCCGCGTCCAGGGCCGCCGATGAGAAGGCATCGCCGGCGCACGGCAAAATTTAAGAGAGGCATCAGAACAAAGCTGGAATAACTCTGTGCTGATGGCAGATTCAGCTTGGCCTTGGTATCGCCGAATGTGTAACTCTGACTCGGACCATCATGGTATTCAATGTCATAATGCGGACTGATGATCGCATGATTGACAATCCAGAAGTAGGCTTGGCGGAGCTTCTCATCGAGCGGCAGGCCGCCATCATCCGCAAAGGCTCTTTCGCTCGCAGGACCCTCATACAAGTCGGCGACATCAAACTTCTGAGGCGCCGGCTGTGTGTGCGGATTAGTGGGAGGCTGCGATAATTGTTGAAAAAGTTTCAGGGGTTTCATATAAACTCCACTTGAGAAGGGGAGATCGGAATTATATGGTACCTCGCCATCGGTCACAAATGACTCTTAGCGCCAATGCACTCCGCTCTCGATCATTCCGAACCGATCCAGTTCGCTGATGATATCTGCTGATCACTCTTGCAAATCAGTATGAACATCTCATCGAAAATGCATTTCTTGGAACTTTTCAGTAGGTTCTATCGTCTAATCTCAACGGGAGGGTTTATGCCACAGTACGTAAAAAGAATGACTATTCCGCTTTCAGCAGCCGCACTCTTGCTGGTTGCTGCCTTTTCGAATGCTCAGACAAAGCTCCTTCGGTACCCTGATATTCATGGCGACAAAGTTGTCTTCTGTTATGCAGGCGATCTTTGGCTCGCACCATCTTCCGGCGGTCCCGCCGCGCGGCTCACAGCGCACCCCGGACAGGAATTGTTCCCGAAATTTTCGCCGGACGGCCGGTGGGTTGCTTTCACCGGCCAGTATGATGGAGATGAACAGGTTTATGTCATCCCAACAGCCGGCGGTGTTCCCAAACAATTAACTTTCTATCCTGCACGTGGGCCTCTCAATCCGCGTTGGGGCTATGACAACCAAGTCTATGGTTGGGCCAACGACGGGAAAGCCGTGCTTTTCCGTGGGATGGATGCGGGTTGGGATCTAGGCGAGTCGCGACTCTACACGATCAGTGTCGATGGTGGCTTGCCGGAACCCCTTCCCATGAGATTCTCCGGTGCCGGCGCGTTTTCACCAGACGGTACCAAAGTCGTCTTCTCGCCGCTGGCGCGCGATTTCCGTACATGGAAACGCTATGAAGGAGGCTGGGCGCAGGATTTATGGATTTTTGATCTCAAGACATATGCCGCTGAAAACATAACGAATAATCCCCGCACGGATCGAGATCCAATGTGGATCGGCGATGCCGTCTACTTCGCCTCTGATCGTGATGGAACACTCAATCTTTACCGCTACGACATCGCGTCGAAAGCCGTGAATGAACTGACTCATTCGACAAACTTCGATGCCCGGTGGCCAAGTTGCGATCGCAGCAACGGGCAGATTGTTTATGAGCTCGGCGGCGAATTGCACGTGTACGATGTTAATGCCAACTCAGACAAGCCGATCTCAATTTTCGTGCCGAATGACGGCGTCGCCATGAGGCCGTCGCGCGTTTCGGCGGCAAAATTCATTGAGGAATTTGACATTTCTCCAAAGGGCGAACGCGCTGTTTTTGTGGCTCGCGGAGATATCTTCACAGCTCCGATTGAAAAAGGCCCGACCCGAAACCTCACCGATACATCCAATGCCCATGATCGGAGTGTCGCATGGTCGCCGGATGGAACCATGATCACGTTCATCTCGGATAAAAGCGGCGAAGAGGAAATCTACCTGATCAACCAGGACGGCAAGACCGTGGCACAACAACTCACGACCGGCGGCAAGGTACGGCGTTCCGGGTTGATATGGTCGCCCGATGGAAAACGCCTGGCTTTCACCGACAAGGACGGCTGGCTCTATGCACTGACGGTTGGCGATAAGAGCATGGTTGAGGTCGCCAAGGATCGCCGGGGTTTCATGCGCGGCTATTCATGGTCGCCGGATGGGAATTACCTGGCTTTCTCTTCCAGCACAATCAGTGGTTATCGTACGATCTCGATATGGAGCGCCGCCGACAAGAAAATTCAATGCGTGACGGATGTCCTGTTCAATTCGTTCAGCCCAACATGGGATCCTGATGGCAAGTATCTGTACTTCCTGAGTGACCGGGAGTTTGTGCCGCAGATCAGCAACATCGAATGGAATTTCGCCGGGAATCGCACAACCGACATCATCGCCATGGCTCTTCGCAAAGATGTGAAAAATCCCTTCCCACCCGAGAGCGACGAGGTGACGATCGAGAAACCCGGAGAACCAAAGAAGGATGCTGAGTCCAAGGTGAAGGCTCCCGTCGCCGACAAGGAGAAAGACAAAGCGAAAGCCGCTGAGAAGAAGACGCCATTCACAATCGACTTCGATGGCATTGCTGCGCGGACCGCTCTTGTCCCGGTTCCGGCCGACAACTACGACGGCCTCAAGGCGACGAAGGAAAATCTCATTTTCATGTGTAGTGGCGCCTTCTACTATAACCACGATGGCGATGTGAAATCCGCACTGCAGGTTTTCACTTTCAAGGATCGCAAGGTGACGACACTTGCTGAAGATGTCGATGGCTATGTAGTGTCCTCTGACTTCTCGAAGGTTCTCGTTCAGCAGGGCTCTGATTACAACCTCTACGATGCAAATGCCAAGGGTAAAGACACGAAGAAGACAGTTGCGACGAAGGATCTCATGGTCAATCGCATTCCTGCGCAGGAGTGGGAAGAAATCTTCAACGAGGTCTGGCGGCGTTACCGTGACTTCTTCTATGTCAAAAACATGCACGGGTATGATTGGGACGCGATCGGCAAGCAGTATCGCGCGCTGCTTCCTTATGTTGCCCACCGATCCGACCTCAACTACGTGCTTGGAGAGATGGTCGCCGAGCTGAATGTCTCACATGCTTACATCGAAGGCGGTGATTTCGAAATTCCAGCGCGGCCCAAAGTTGCTCTGCCGGGTGCACGTTTAGAGCTCGACAAAGCCTCAGGGCGCTATCGAATTGCCAAGATCTATAAAGGTGAAAACGAAGAGGATCGCTACCGATCGCCACTCATGGAAATCGGCATGAATGTCAAAGAAGGTGATTATGTTCTGGAGATCGACGGCCAGGAGCTGAAGGCCGCAGATAGTCCATATCACCTCCTTCTCAACAAAGCCGACCGCCCGGTCCAACTGACTGTCAACGACAAGCCTGATCTGAAAGGTGCACGGCAGATTACGTACAAGCCGGTCACGAGCGAGGTGGAATTACGATACATCGATTGGGTGACGCACAATCGGGAGATGGTAGCGCAATTAACCAATGGCCGTGTCGGATACCTCCACGTTCCAGATATGGGTGAAGACGGCATCCGCGAGTTCATCAAGTGGTATTACCCACAAATCCGAAAAGAGGGACTGATCGTGGATGTGCGCGCCAACGGTGGCGGCAATGTTTCTCAGATGCTGATCGAACGACTCCGCCGGGCGCTGCTGGGCACAGGTTTCGGACGAACCAATGAAGACACCGAAACATATCCTGACGCGACTTTTTTCGGTCACATGGTTTGCATGATTAATGAGATGTCCGCTTCCGATGGTGACATTTTCCCATACATGTTCCGCCAGGCAGGCCTGGGGCCGATTATCGGGAAACGGACATGGGGCGGTGTGGTTGGCATCAGCGGCCATGGCTCATTGATCGATGGTGGGCAGGTTTTTGTGCCGGAGGATGCCACCGCTTCCGCGGATGGAAAATGGGTCATCGAAGGTCATGGCGTTGATCCTGATATCGTCGTCGAAAACGATCCGAAATCTCTCATCGAGAATAAAGACCTGCAGTTAGAACGTGCTGTGGCCGAAGTCATGAAACAGATCGATGCCAAGCCTCTCAAGCTGCCATCGCGGCCGGCCGATCCGGTGAAAACCAAGTAACCGGCTTTTTCTGAAATCCGAGTCGCCTCCCTCTTGATGCAAAGAGGGAGGCTTCCTTTGGTTCCGTTTGCAGGCTTCCCGTACCAGCCAAGTGGCAATCATTTCGCGTCCTTTTACATCGATTGCCCTTCATGGGATTTTCCTATAGTAATGTCTCATGATTGAAGTGAAAATTCCTGGACGTGGCGAATTACAGCTGGAATATCTCGTCTGCGACGTTAACGGGACGCTGGCTGTCGATGGAATTCTACCTGATGGCCTATCCGATTCGTTCTCCGCACTACGGGGTCGCCTGGATGTGCATCTGCTGACAGCGGATACTCACGGCCGACAGAATATGATCGACCGGCTGCTTTGTGTGAAGGCAATCCGGATCAAGTCTGGTCAGGAGGCTCAGCAGAAGGCGGAATCATGGCCGCAGATGTGGTTGTCCCTGATATTTTTGCTGCATTTGAACTCCTGCATAAGCCTCTGCGGATCATCTCTACTCTGAGGAGCTGAATCATGGAGATCGATCAGAACCCTCTTTTCCCGGAAGATTTCTCTGCTGCACCTCTCGCCGAGAGGGTACGGCCGACGTCGGTCGATGAATTTGTCGGTCAGGAGCACCTGTTGGGGCCGGGGAAGCTTCTGAGGCGATCGATCGAGCGAGGCGAGATTTTCTCGGTGATTTTCTGGGGTCCCCCCGGCACCGGCAAGACGACGCTGGCTCGCATCATCGCTCGCGCGGTGAAATGTCGCTTCGTGCCCTTTTCGGCTGTCACTTCCGGGATCAAGGAAATCAAGGCAGTGATGGATGAAGCTGAGATCGAGTGGCGTGCGGAAAACCGTCGAACGGTGCTTTTCATCGATGAGATCCATCGGTTCAATAAAGCTCAGCAGGATGCCTTTCTGCCGTTTATCGAACGCGGTTCGATCGTTCTAGTTGGTGCCACAACTGAAAACCCCTCTTTTGAAGTCACTTCAGCTCTTCTCTCGCGCATCAAGGTGCTGATCCTCAACCCGCTCACAGAACAACATCTTCGAATGATCATCGATCGCGCGCTCGTCTCACCTCATGGACTGAAGGCTCTGGAAGTGAGCTTTGAACCTGCG
Source organism: uncultured Acidobacteriota bacterium (assembly GCA_903916735.1). GTDB lineage: Bacteria > Acidobacteriota > CAIWXX01 > CAIWXX01 > CAIWXX01 > CAIWXX01. The sequence goes on along the minus strand of CAIWXX010000008.1, from coordinate 76,033 downwards.
GCTATTCATCTGTTGACTGCTTTTGCCAACGGAGATGCACGAATTGCTTTGAATGCATTGGAACTGGCGGCCGGAATGATTGGCAAATCTCCGGAAACCGGAAAACGAATGATTTCACAGGAGCTTCTAACGACGGTTCTCCAAAAAAAGGCACTTCTGTATGACAAAAATGGCGAGGAGCATTTCAACCTGATTTCAGCCCTTCACAAGAGTCTCAGAAATTCGGATCCTCAGGCTGCGCTCTACTGGCTGGTCCGAATGATTGAGGGAGGCGAGGACCCGCTTTACATAGCGCGCCGGATGGTGCGTTTTGCCGCCGAGGATATCGGATTGGCGGACCCACGGGCGCTTGAAATCACGCTCGCGGCACGGGACGCTTTTCATTTTCTTGGACCGCCCGAGGGTCATCTGGCTCTGGCTGAGGCGGCGATCTATCTGGCGTCCTGCCCGAAGAGCAACTCCATTTACGTGGCGTATGACGCGGTTCTCAAAGATCTCAAAACGTCGATTGCCGATCCCGTGCCGATGCAGATACGAAACGCGCCGACTCAATTGATGAAAGACGCCGGCTACGGTGACGGTTATGCCTATGCACACAACGATCCGGATCGTGTCACGACCATGTCATGCCTGCCCGATCGCCTCCGCGATCGGGTTTACTGGCGGCCGGTGCTCATTGGGTTCGAGAAAACGGTGGCAGAGCGATTTGAACGATGGGAAGAACTGAAGCGGAAAAATAAAGGAGAGGGCCAATCCTCGGGGTCCTGATCTTTTTTTTACCAAAAGTCCAGGCCGGCTTTTTCCTTCCATAACTCGGTTGAATGACTCATCAGCCGGCCGATAAAACGATATGCCGGATGCGGCAGAGGAGCTGATATGAAAAGAATCATCGGTTCGCATGCCTTTCTATATCTCCGCTTTTCGTCACAACGGCCTTTATGCGGTGCCAATGAATCTCATCGATAATTGTAAACCCGATGGATGAGCGCTGCGTCGGCATCATTGAGTTTTGATCGGGTATCTCTTAAAATCAAATCATGTTTGAGATCGGAAAGGACCGTTCAATGCACTCGAGTGACTGGATCATCCTTGGAGTATTGGGAATATATCTATTTCTCCAGTTTTATCTCTTCCCGAAGATGGGAGTATCCACCTGAACGTCCCGGGTTTGCAGGACCGAGGATCGGTCCTATAAAGCTGATGCGAATCCGGTGAAGGAAAATTCAGGCATGGTGCCGAAGTAAGCTCTATTGAAGGACGAAAAGGATTGGGTGATGGTGTTCGGCATTGCTTTGACTCTCAGGCCTCTGCGATTCCCGTTAATGCATCAGGATGAAACGCAGATGAGCTGATGTTCCTTCTGAGAAAACCACGGGGGATACGGTGCACTATGTTATTAAGCCCGACGTGACTTTTTCGATGTGGATGCTGCCCATTTGCCGAGCGCGATTGGCCAGGTTGTGCGCAGCTCTGAGAGGCGTTGGGATGCGGAAAGGACCCGTACAGGTGTGGATGATTGCCAGCGCTTCTGAAAGTCTCATCTTATAGCCGCACGAGACATACACAGGGCGAACTCTGTTTCGCGTTCTGAGTGCGATGCCTATTTTTCTACGATTGTAGTAAATCGGCGTCGTGCTTCCCCGACGTGATCCGAGCCGCGCGTGTTCACCGACGAGGAGGCTTTTGGCACAGCCGATCGACGGCAGAGATGCCAGAAGGCCGATATGGCAGGCCAGCCCGAAACGACGCGGGTGAGCCAGCCCATGGGCATCCAGGAGGAGAACGTCAGGCTGAGTCACGAGTTGAGCGAGGCCGTCGAGGAGCGGCGGGGCTTCACGGAAAGAGAGAAGTCCCGGGATGTAAGGAAAGTGAACTCGGCATGTGTGCAGAGCGATCTCCAGCTGTTCAATCTCCGGATAGGAAAAAACGACGATTGCGGCCCAGATACGATCGCTACCCCGATCATAGGAAATATCGCCTGCTGCGATCCGCCGGATTTTTCGTTTTGACGGGGCAGGAACGCGGATTCTATCAGCCAATCGGCGCTGGGTTTCGATGGCCTCTTCAACCGACAGATCCCACTCATGAAGTTGTCTGATGCGCATGAGTCTTATTGCTGAGGTTTGTCGTGTCGAACAAAGGGGAGTGCGCAGACAGTTGCTTTGATCAGCTCTTTTTCATGCTGGACGTGAATGTCCGTCCCCGCCACCTTCAGATCCCAACGGATATACCCAAACGCGATAGGGCGTTGAAGAGTCTCCGAAAAAACGCCACTCGTGATATGACCTGCGCGCAGACCATTATGAATCAATGCATCGTGAGTGGCTGGAACGGTAGAGCCATCGATGGTCAGGCCCACGAGTTTGCGGGAGGTGCGGTTGCTGTTTCTCTCTCGAATCCACGTCATCACTTCCTGACCGGGATAGCAGCCCTTGGTGAAGCTGATGGAACAATTTTCGAGGCCGGCTTCGAAAAGCGTTACACTTTCATCGAAGTCCTCTGGATAAGCTGGAATTCCAGTTTCCATGAGTAAGACGCGCGCTGTTTGAGCAGAGATCAGAGTCGCGCCGGCTTTGATGAGTTTTTCTCGAAGATGATTGATGACACTTCGAGAGCCGAAAATATCCCACCCACTCTCTCCAAAATATCGATCGCGAATGAGAAGCACAGGCGAGTCCTCTATGAAACAGCTCATATTGTGAAGCACAGGCAGTTCTTCCAGCACCTCCGGCTTTATCGCAAGTGTTGTTGACAAGAGGGTGGATGCATTGGGTCCGTGGACACCTAATAGCGTCTTCGGATCGCTTTGATCCTCGATCTGCACGTCCTCACGAAAAAGGAATTCGTTGAGCTTATTATAAACAGTCGTCCGCGTCGATGGTGGAGTATCCAGCAGGATGGCATGATCCACAGCGCTCAGGCGAAGACAGGATATCACGTGACCCTGAGAGGTCAGAAGAGCCGCATGGCATCCGCGTCCGGGGGTACAGGCGAGGATGTCATTGGTCAGTAGCCTGTGCAGGAAATTAATCCGGTCTTTGCCTGTGATATATATTTTGCCCTGATCCGAGAGGTCATACAGGGCTGCACCCGTTCTGGCTGCTTGATATTCATTAATAAACATCACACTCGTCCTCCAAATTCTACTTAATCATATGCCATTTTGGGTTTTCAAGACGAGCCGCCCGGTCAATCGACTTGATTGCCTCAGCGGATATCTTGACAAAAAATTCCCGGCTTTCTCGGCGTTTTCAATCCGGAATTCCAGGACAAGCCGTATTGTGAAATGGTGGGTTGGGCGGCTAACGACTCTTCGTTGAAAAAAGGAGTGATGTGAAAATGACGGCTCAGGCATCCGCGAATACGCAGAGCTCCGGCATCGTGCAATTTGTCAGCTTCACCCTCGACCAGATAGTTCCCCGGCCGTGGTTAACGTCCGATTTGCTCGCTGTCTGCGCAGTTCATCCAACAGCTGGAGAAAATCCTGCGGCATCGGTGCTTCAAATTCGAGAGGCATGCCGGTTCGAGGATGTGCGAATCCGATTTTCCAGGCGTGGAGTGCCGGGCGATTGAGCTGCTGGATGAGCACCGGGGCTCCGGTCTGAAGCTTTTTCTGTCGACCGTATGAGGGATCTCCGATAAGCGGGTGACCGATAGCTGCGAAATGCACTCTGATTTGATGCGTCCTCCCTGTTGCCGGATAGACGTAAACCAGATCACACCATGGAGAGAATCTCTCTGAGACTTCGTATCGAGTCAGAGCGGTCTTGGACGTGTGAGCGCGAGTCGTCATCTTAGCATGGGTGCGGCTTCGGCCGATCGCCAATGAAATTTGGCCGGTGGGCTGTTTGATTTGCCCCCATATGAGCGCCACATAGGTCTTCTTGATCTGCCTTCTGCTGAATTGCTGTTGCAAGGCTGCGAGGGCCGGGTCGTTCTTGGCGATGATCATGACGCCGGAGGTGCCCTTATCGAGCCGGTGTACGATGCCAGGCCGCTCGACTCCGCCGACTCCGGTCAATCCAGGGATATGATGAAGGAGTGCGGAAACGAGCGTTCCGGATCTGTGACCGGCGCCGGGATGGACAACCATCCCGGTCGGCTTGTCGATGATCGCTATGTCGCTGTCTTGAAAGAGGATGCGGAGGGGCAGATCTTCGGCTTCGATTGCCCACGTTTGCGGTTCCGGCACCGTCAGAATCACGACCTGTTCCGGTTTCATCTTGTGCGATGGTCGTGCCGGCTTGCCATCCACCAAACAGCGGCCGGCTTCAATCAGCCGTTGAATCGCTGAACGCGTGATGCCGTCCATTTGCTCGGTCAGCCATACATCAAGCCTGCGGCCATTTCGGGTCACATCGCACACGAAGCGATGCTGCTGCATATGATGTGCCGGGCAAGCTAGGAGAGCGGTGCCTGCTGCTTTTTCTTCAATCGGAAATAGAAATAGATCGAAAGGGGAAGAATAAATAGGGCGATGAATTGCGACATCGTAACCATCCCGAAAACAAAGCCACGTTCATCGTTTCTAAAAAATTCCAGGCTGAATCTGATGATCGAGTAAAGGCAGGCGTACAACATGAAAATCTGTCCGTCGAAGCTTTTCCACCTGCGAGCCGTCATCAGAAAAAGAAAAAGCGCACAGGTCGCAAGGGATTCGTAAAGCTGAACAGGGTGGAGAGGCAAATCGAGAGGCGTGCCCGATTTTTCGCAGGCATAGATGTCCGTGAAAGTCACGGCCCATGGTAGCGTTGATGGCTTCCCAAAGCAGCATCCAGCCGACAAGCATCCGATCCGGCCGATGGTTTGCCCAATGGCGATTCCAGGCGCAACCAGATCAGCCACCTTCCACATTGGCAGCTTGTGTTTGCGAAGATACAGAAGCGAGGTGACGGTTGCGAAAAGAAATCCACCGTAAAAAACTCCGCCTGATCGAATCGTTATCGATGATACCAGCTGGCTGGGGTTCTCAATGAAGTACCTAATATCGGCGATGATCAGAAGCGCTTTGGCTCCGATGAGGGCTGATATGATGGAATAGACAGAAAGATCGAAAATTCTCTCTTCTGGAATGCCTTCGCGTCGTGCGCCTTTGACCACAATGAAGACAGCAACGATGAAGGCAAGTGCCAGCATGGCCCCGTATGTGTGGAGCGTGAAATCAATATGAAAAGGACCAAACATCCAGAATTTGGGAATATCAAACGGTCCGATCTCGAAAAGGCGCGGGTGCATTTATTCTTTCTCCAGTTTTTTTCTCTGTTCCTGCATCATGGGTTCTCCTGACGTTTCATCCAAAGCCATCGGTTCTCCGACAAACCGCCGTGCGCTGATTTCAGCGAGAAACGATTCCGTCATCGAGCAGAGTGCTTGTTGATGTGAGGGGTCGACGTTCCTCTCGAATCGATGTCAGAATCAAAAGGAAAATGCCGACGCAAATGGAGAAATCGGCGATATTAAAGGCCGGCCATCGATAATTCTTGAAATAGAACTCGAGAAAGTCGACCACCGAGTGCCTGATGATGCGATCATACATATTTCCAATCGCACCGCCCAGGATCATTGAGATACCCAGCAGATTCATCCGATCATCTCTGGACAACCGAAAGAAATAGACGGTTATGAAAACAAGCGCTGTCATTGAGAGAAGAGTGAGAAGCCAGGGAAGCAGAGGCGAGGAGGCGTTTTGAAATAATCCGAAAACGGCGCCGGTATTGCGCGTGTGTACTAGATTGAAACATCCTGGTATGACCGGGACGGTCTCGTAGACGAAGAGGGTGCGGTCAATCATCTCCTTGGTCAGTTGATCCAGGATGAGGACGATTGCGGAGATGATCAGATAGCAGGATTTCGGAATTTGCATCGGCTTTCAGTTGGTCACTTTGACTGATTTTGCCGTTCTCGCAACTTGGAAATGATGTGATTGCGGTGCATGATCCGCCTGCCTATGTGACAATGCTTTCTCCGTTTTCAAGTCCGAATTTTTCAATATGTTCGACAGCGGCTCGGCATCGGCTGCAGAGTGTCGCCTCTTCCATTTTGTATGCTTCCGTCGTGAAAGACCAGCAGCGGTCGCATTTTTCCCCGAGTGCGTTGGAGATGGTAACCTCGATATCCTCAGCTTCCAAATCGTGAGCAATCGTCACGTCAGAGACGATGAGGAAGTTTTTCAGAATGAGGAGATGTTTCTCAAAAAAATCACGATCCTTTTCAAGGCATCGGATATGAACATGCGCGTCGAGTGGGCTGCCGATCTTCTTCGCCTGCCTTTTTTCTTCCAAAGCCTGGTAGACTTTGCTTCTGACTTCCATCAGGCGTTCCCATTCGGCTGCATCCTCCTGGGTCATCCACACCTCATCGAACCCCGGAAACGCCGAGAGATGCACCGATGGTTCCTTGCCGGTGAACTCCGGCAGATAGCTCCAGACTTCGTCCGCTGTAAAAGAAAGGATCGGCGCGATGAGTTTTGTCATATCACGAAGAATCCGGAACATGGTCGTTTGAGCGGATCGACGTTCTGGAGAACCGGCCACCGAGCAGTACATGCGGTCTTTGGTGATGTCGAGGTAGAGCGCGCTCAGATCAACGGCGCAGTAATTATGAATTGCCTGATAAATCGTATGGAACTGATCGGCCATGTAGTCCTGTTTGACGCGTTGGCCGAGCTGTGTGAAAACGTGCAATACATACCGGTCGACATTCAGGAGGCTTGAGGAAGGCACCAGATGCTTGTCCGGTTGGAAGTCATACAGGTTGCTCAAGAGATAGCGGCACGTGTTACGGATTTTTCGATAGGCTTCCGTCAATCGCTGCAGGATTTCGTCGGATAAGGAGACATCTTCCTTGTAGTTCACCATCGCCACCCAGAGCCTTATGATATCTGCTCCGCGTTGTTTGCAGATGTCCTGCGGGTCGATAGTATTGCCGAGGGATTTGTGCATGGCGCGACCTTGTCCATCCAATGTCCAGCCATGCGTCACAACACGGCGATAGGGAGAAGCGTTGCGTGCGCCGATTCCGACGAGCAATGAACTATGGAACCATCCACGATATTGATCGTTGCCTTCGAGGTAATAATCAGCCGGCCAGGGGAGATCGGGTCTTTCACCGAGCACTGCCGCATGACTGGCGCCGGACTCGAACCACACATCAAGGATGTTGGTTTCTTTCTCGAATTGTCGAGATCCGCACGCCGTACAAACCAATCCGGCTGCCAGTTCATCGACGGGCTTGATAAACCAAGCGTCGGATCCTTCCTGAGCAAAAAGGTCGGCGATTCGGCGCGCGATTTTTTCATTGGCCTCCAGATGGCCGCAGGCGGAGCAATAAAAGGCGGGGATAGGAACGCCCCAAACGCGCTGGCGTGAGATGCACCAATCGGGCCGCGTCGTGATCATGTTGGAAATGCGCTCCTCGCCCCAGGCCGGATCCCACGAAATACCTTTGATGGCGTTGAGTGCTCGTTCTCGAAGCCCGTTCTTGTCCATTGCAACGAACCACTGTTCAGTGGCTCGGAAAATAATCGGATTCTTGCATCTCCAGCAATGCGGGTAGGAGTGTTCGATTTTTCCTTTCCGGAGCAGGGTGCCGTTGGCCTCCATGTCCTCGACAATTTTGCCGTTGGCGACATAGATATGCATACCAGCATAAGCTCCGGCCTCTTCCGTGTATGTCCCGCCTGCATCCACAGGGTTGAAAATTTCGAGGTTGTATTTCAAACCGGTAAGATAGTCGTCATAGCCATGGCCAGGAGCCGTATGAACGCACCCTGTGCCCTGTTCGAGGGTGACGTAGTCGGCGAGGACCATTGGTGTGTCTCGGCCGTTGAGAGGGTGTTTTGAGACGATGTGAAGCAGATCGCTTCCCTTTTTGACAAGCACCGGTTTTTCCCGATGAAGGTGGAGGGTCTCGGCGAAATTGCGGTAGAGCTCCTCAGCAATGAGCAGGTAGCGGTCTTCGTATGGGTAAAACCCATAGAAGTAATCCGGGTGCAATGCGATCGCCCTGTTAGCCGGGAGTGTCCATGGTGTCGTCGTCCAGATGAGGACATCCGTTTCCGGCGGCTCATCTGAATGAAGGCTCTCGACGCGCGCCGGGAACTTCACATAGATTGATATGGACTCGTGATCTTTGTACTCGACTTCGGCTTCAGCTAGCGCGGTCCGGCATGTGATACACCAGCTGACAGCGCGTTTTCCTTTGATGATGTTGCCGCTGGCAAAAAAGCCGGCCAGCTCTCTGATGATCGCCGCCTCGTAATGCGGCGACATCGTGATATAAGGGTTTTCCCACTCGCCAAGAACGCCCAGGCGGATGAAATCTTCTCGTTGAATGTCGATGAACTTCTCCGCGTACTTGCGGCATTCATGTCGTATTTGAACCGCCGTCATCGAATGGCGGCGGGCGCCAAGTTTGCGGTCGACCTCGTGTTCGATCGGCAATCCATGGCAATCCCATCCTGGGACATAGGGCGCGTCGTATCCCAACATCGTTCGAGATTTAATGAGAATATCTTTGAGAATTTTATTGAGAGCGGTTCCGAGATGAATACGGCCATTTGCATAGGGTGGGCCGTCATGAAGGACAAAGGACGGTCCTCCCTGACGTTTTTCGCGAATCATCTTGTAGAGATGAATTTCTCTCCACCGTTCCAATATCTTCGGCTCGCGAATAGCCAGGTCGGCTTTCATCGGGAAGTTCGTCCGGGGGAGATTGAGCGTCGGCTTCAGTTCAAGCATGTTGGAACCATCTCTCTTCTCTCGTAGTAAATTAGTAATCATATTCTTGATCTGACAAGGGCGTCAAGAGCTCGCCCGAATTCCCTAATCCACGAATAGGACTCGCGGATGTTACCGAACTCCTCCAGATGCATCTCGATCGTCGCTGAGAATTCTTTATTCAGATGGAGGCAAATGTGCCTGGGGGCCTTATCGCTTCAATTCCTCCACCGCATCATAAGAGCCATGTCACTGGTTTCGCAAAATTCATGAGCTCCGAGTAACTTCATGCTGGCAACGGAATCATGCCTTGATAGCAAGACTCGATAAAAAGACCCGGACATCATCTGGCGATGTCGGTGCGCGCTAGTAGAGGGGCTGTTGCAAAAGCGAGATCGGCCCCGATTGCTTATTTGCTACGATGCACTTTGAAACGGAGACCTCCGAAGATGATCGCCAGGAGATTATAGAGGAAGCCCAGTAGCACGCCGTAAATTCCCATGACCAATCCGCCGGAAGCGGCGCCCACCAGGCCAAAAGCCAAGCCGCCAAGCCATCGACCTTTAAGTTCTGTGATAAGCGGCAGTGTCTGGAAAGCACTCAACCCGAATTCGCGTACGGCTCCCAGGAAGACGCCAATGACCAACCCAATAATAAGGCCGGCGCCGCCCAGAAAACGAAAGCAAGAAGCAAGGTTGACCGCTCTCAATTCCCGTTCATCTCCATAATGCCCCGATCCCGTTGACGCCTCGATGAACTCGGGCTGCCCGCCTTTTGTCAAGACCAGTTCTTCGACAGCCGGTCGTGCAGAAAGTGCGCTTGTCGATCTGTCGCTTAAATTTCTGCTGCACGATGGGCATTGCTGTGAATGTGGCTCGACCCTCACACCACAAAAAGGGCATGTCGCCGTTTCACGAGGTGTTGCAGCGGCCTTGATGTCTTTTGCCCGCAGATCGCGGCCACAGCGCGAACACAGCGAATGCATCCCCTGATTTTCAAATCCACAGTAAGGGCAAATCACCCCTGTCGGCAGAGGCGCTGATGGCGGAGCTCCGATGGCGTCGTTGAAAACAGAATTCTGCGGTGTTCCCTCCGCCCATTTCGTGCCGTCATAGTAATACCATTTCCCAGTCTGTGCTCCGATGGTCCAATAACGGCCTTTTGCATCCTGCAGCAAAAGTGCCTTCAGTTGTTGCTCCCATTCGTTCTGAGAAAGCCTGCCGGTTTTGCGAAGAGCGGCAAGCTCCTGATATCGTTTCTCAACTTCCTTATAATTCATGATGTCAAACCATGGTAGCCAATGGATTTCATCATGTCAACGGACGACCCATGTCCGAATTCCGCGGATCGGAATAGGGCATCGATTGGCTGGTGATCAGCGTCGCCACCTGTGACGCTCAAAATGTAACGCCGGCCTTCGGACATGGGTCGAGCGTCGCGTGGCCTCAGCCATGTCTGAATCTGTTCCCGTACCCCTGCCCGTTCCCGAAAGAGTATCTGAGGCTCTCCGCATCGGAGGTGAGAACGGGAGCAGGCACGGGTTCCTCATTGCGAATGTGAGCGAGATAAGATGCTCTCGCCGACGGATTTGCGTGCGTCCTTCATCCGATGACAAGGCTTTTTTTGCTAACCTCGTGAGGGTGGATGTCATCATCAACAAATAAATCTGAAAGCGTTTCCATCTGCGAAAATCGGCACGAGAGAAGGATGAATTGGGATTTGTTCACCGTTTGATGAGGATGCGCATTGAAGACCTATGGCAGTGTTTGCTAGACTCCACCTCAAAGGGGAAAACAATGGCTGCCTTGATGCCCGTCACAGTGGATACACAACGGAGGATACAGCCATCGGTCCCATTCTCTGCTACCCCGGAGGTATTGGAATGAGTGACGATCAGCCGTTGACGGTACCGACTCAACCGGTACAATTTCCAGTTGCCATTGGACCTTACACGATTCTCAGTGAGCTGGGCCGCGGAGGCATGGGCACTGTCTACCTCGCCCAAGATCCATCGCTCGATCGCAAAGTCGTTGTAAAAGTGCTTCACTCCTTCCTGGCGAATGATCCGATTTTTATCCAAAGATTTGTTCAGGAGGCCAATTCAGCGGCTGCCGTCAATCATCCGGCCGTCATTCGGATTTTCAAAATCGAGGTCCAATCAACCCCGCCCTACATTGTGATGGAATACTTCAACGGGGAATCACTCAGCGAGCGCATCAAAAGGGACGGATCACTCGACAACACTTTTGGCCTGATGGTTGCTCGCAATGTGACGCTTGGACTTCGTGAAGCCTGGCGTCGCGGTCTTGTTCACCGCGATATCAAGCCTTCTAACATACTTGTCGACAGCGAAGGATTCGTGAAACTTGTGGACTTCGGCATTGCAAAGTCCATTGAGCGGGATCTGCATCTGACTCAAACAGGCGAGATTATCGGCACACCCTACTATATGGCTCCGGAGACTTTGAAAGGAGGCAAAAGCGATTTCCGCAGCGACATGTACTCACTTGGAGTGACCCTGTTCAGTGCGTTTGTCGGCCGATATCCATATGATGTCCACAGCGCTGCTGAGTTGGCTGTTTTTCTGCACGCCCAGAAGCAGCCTGATCCTGCGCTTCTGCGGCCTGATCTTCCACCCAGCACGGCGGAGTTGATCAGACGACTGATGGCCATCGATCCGGGGGCTCGCTATCCCGACTATGACACTTTGGTGATGGCCATCGACAAGGCAATGACGATGCCTTCGACGGCTTCACGCACTCGTCCTCGATTCCATCTTTTGTTTCTTTACGCGGCACTCTTCGCCATTGCCGGCATCGCCTTGCTCGGTTACGTTCTCCACAGGCCGCCGCCATCGTCAATAAAAACCGGCGCCTCGCCTGCGTCGGCTTCTGCAGCTTCGGCGCTGATGCCATCTACGTACGCGCCGGTAGCTCCCGTAGTGACAACGTCACCATCTTCGGTGGAGTCTGAAACGGAAAAACAGGAATCGGTAGTGCAACCTCGGAAGCAAGCCCTATCGCCTCCGCCTCAACGCTCAGAGCCGACAGCACCATCTCCTCCTCCGCCGCCTCCCCCGGCAGCGCCTTCGCCGCCTTCTATGAAGGAGCTCGTCTACGATTTCTCGGCGGCTGACGCTCGTGATGGCTGGAGTATCTCACTGGTTCGAGGAAATTTCTCCAACTTCATTTTGCGACAATTCGCGAGTGATCGTGGATGGACATGGGCTGATGGGAGACTCACCAGTGATCCAAACTCCAGAATGGTCTTGAAGAAACTCGTTCGTGGTGATCTCATGATTAAAGTCGATGCGGAATTTTCGGATGATCGGGATGGTGTTCTCACCATCATTGCCTATGCGTGGGGTGCTCGCGAAAGGGGTTATATTTTTGGGTTGCGCCGAAATGAGGTGGGCATCAGCAAGATCCTCCCTGGATCGCAACTGCCGCTGGTCAAGCATGTGATCGAACGCCCGTCAGGACGATTTAAGATGCTCTGTACAGTGGATAAGGAGACCCTCAGAATCGAATGTAACGGAATTCTCCTGTGTGAAGTGAAGGACATCGATTATCGGGAGGGAGTTCTCGCTCTGCGAGTTCCTGAAGGAAAGGCTTTTATCTATCGGGTTGAGATTCGTTCGAACGAGTTCGAAGATTTTCCAAAGCCGACAGCACGGGATCGCACGAGTGGTTTCTCTCCTCCACATCGCGCACTTGTTAGATCTACAGGCCGCGGCTGATATGTTCAGGCTCGTTGCGGTGTCAGGCGTTGATCAGGGTCGCGATTGGGAACTCGCGCCCGGACGAAATGCTATTGGGCGGTCCAGCGATGTCACCGTGCAACTTCGAGATGCTAAATCATCCCGCCTGCATTGCGTCATTAACCTCGACGGCTCGGCATGGACAATTGAAGACCTCAACAGCCTGAATTCGACGCTCCTCAATGGGAAGCCTATTAGGAAGGGGGCGCTTTCCGATGGTGATCGTATCTCCATCGGCGAGACGGATCTCCTCTTCACGACGTCAGCCGATGCCGGTTCCCATCATATGATGACAACGGTTCTTCAGAAGGAGATTAGCGATCGGAATCTGAAGGATTTCGAGAGAGAGTTGCTTGCCCACGGACTGGTCGGGCGAAGCCGTGCAATCAAACTCGTGCTCGAGGCAATCTCCAAAGTGGCGCCGACAGATGCAACGGTGTTGATCACGGGGCCGAGCGGTTCCGGCAAGGAGCTTGTCGCTAATGCTCTGCATTACAATAGCCCGAGACGGGCTGGGAATTTTGTTTCGGTTAATTGTGCTGCGCTTCCGGAGTCACTATTGGAGAGCGAATTGTTTGGTTATGAACGAGGCGCCTTTACTGGCGCCACGGCCTCGCGCATCGGAAAATTTCACTATGCGAACGGAGGGACGATTTTTCTAGATGAAATTGGCGACATGCCGGTCGGATGCCAGGCCAAGATTTTGCGGGTTCTCCAAGAGCGCGCTTATTGCCGTCTGGGCAGCCATGAAATTGAGCATTCCGAATGCCGGATCATCGCCGCCACCAATATGGACCTGGAAAAAGCCGTCGAAGAGAAAATATTCCGAGAGGACCTTTTCTACCGGATCAATGTCATCAACATCGCCATTCCGCCACTCTTGGAACGCATTGAGGATGTGGAGATGCTGGCGGGTCATTTTCTGGAAAAGTATGGCTCCCTCCATCACAAACCGATCAAATCCTTTTCCCCTGAGGCAATTGCAGCGATGATGTCCCATCATTGGCCGGGCAATGTCCGCGAGCTTCAGAATTGCATCGAACGCGCCGTGCTGCTTGGAGAATCGTCCACCATTACACCCAACGATCTGCAACTCAATCCTCGTCATGCTCCGCAGCCGGGACCGGCCATGGATTTCATCCCGCGCTCATTGCGTGATGTGGAAAGAGAACATATTTTGAAAGTTCTCGATCATACCGGAGGAAATAAAAAGCGTGCGGCCGAGATTCTCGGTATCGAACGCAATACGCTTTATGATCGGCTACGCCAGTACGGATCTCTAGAATAGTTCGCAACAGCTCATCAAAAAAGGATCAGCCTTCTGATCATCTGTCAGAAAAGCTAGAGCGGGATGTTCTGAAGTGAATCGTTTTGCAGATCAATCACGATCGTGATGGAGTTGCCCTTGGTACCGGTGAGAAACACGGAGATGCGATCACGCAACAGCTGCCGGCCGGGCAGGCACAGAAGAGCCTCTCGGCGATACGTGTCGAGAATGAAGCTTTTTCCTACCTGTGTAGAAGGGTGGGCCTGCCCGAGGCACTGAAGCACAGCCGAGTGATTTTCCCGATTGTATTGGTATGACAGCGAGAGTGGTGACGCCTCGGTGAATTCCACTTCAGATCGCACTTGCGGCAAGATTGTAATGCAAATCTCACGGAGTGCAGTGGCGATGGGAAACGTTTGACTCGCTGTGCTGCCCATCGTGGCGTTGCCGAAGGGTGAATGGTTATAGAGTGACAAGGCTGCACGGAGCCCGTCGAAGATCGTCAATTTCATCGGATCCTTCGATGGCCACGGATAGATCGGGGACAATCCGCAAGCCGAGTCGCTCACTATCCCGTTGTCATATTTGAAAGAAAAGGCGTCGGCGCTCGGGGCCACCACAAATGGCAGGCTTTTCCTTTTTTCCGGATGAATATTCCGAGCCCATTCCGGATATGCTTGTTCCCACTCCGAAATGACCTCTCTTCCTGATGCCTGACCTTCGTGCGGGGTTTCCCCGATTATCTCGACAATCATTTCTGTCGCCTTCCGGTTGGCGGTCATCAGGAGATACGTGCGTCTCTGCAATTCGTGGAAAGAAAAAATACGGGATTGATCTGGCCCGGCTTTCATCGATAGCCGCATCTCTGCTTCGGCAAGCAGCATTCCTTTGAATGTGAAAAAGAAATATTTCCGTCCGCTCACCGTGGCCTGGATCGAAAGGTGGAGTGACCAGGAGTCGGCTGGTTTGCAACCGAAGGCCTCGGCGGCTATCAACGGTGCTGAAAGTGACAGCAGCAGGAGGATCGGCGCAATGAGGCGGCCAGGAGCCATGGCTAGATACTAGCTGACGCGTTGCAGGTGCGCAACGAAAAGTTCAGACACTGATATAATGGCGCGCTATATGGTAAGAACAATTTTCGTTGTTTCAATCACGTTCCTCTATATTTTTTTAGCCGGTCCGCCGGTAATCCTTATCTCGGTGCTCACAGGGTCTCCCCGGATTCTTTTTGTTGCTGGCAGATTCGGAATCCGAATCGCGATTCGACTTGGTGGCGTCAAGCTCGATGTTCATGGTCGAGAAAAAATTGATCGATCGACGCCGTATATTTATGTGTCGAATCACCAGTCATTGATCGATCCAATTGTCATCTTTCAGCAGGTTCCACATGATGCCGCAGCTCTCGCCAAGAAGGAATTCTTCAAGCTCCCCATTCTCGGTTGGGTCTGCCGCCTCGCCGGCTTTGTGCCTGTTGATCGACAGAGTGCGGAGAAGAGGGTTCAGGCCAGCAATGAAGCCATTCGTCGCGCCAAAGAGAAGAGGAGGTCATTTGTGATTTTTGGCGAGGGGACTCGCAGTCGCGATGGCCGACTTGGTCCGTTCAAGAAGGGCGCTGCGATTATTGCCATCGCCGCCGGTGTCGATATCATCCCGATTGCCGTACACGGCGGATTTGCGCTCTGGCCGAAAGGCCGGCGGTTTTTTCGGCCAGGTCGTGTGGAACTCCACTTCCTTGATCCGATTTCCACAGCCGGCATGACCTTAGAAGATAAAGAACGCCTGACGGGCATAGTGCGCGCGCGGATTGCTGAAAGATTGCGGCAGATCGATCCGGCTGCGATCGGTGCCGAGTGAACGGCTCAAAACGGCTCATCTCAGGTTTCAGGTTGTGAGCCCGATGAAACTCAGAACCTGAAACCTGATGCGCTCCGGCGCCGATGAGCCACCCGCATAGGGCCCTCAGCTCGCACTACTCACTGATGTGAGAGCTGAAATCAAAGATCAGCCAGGGCTATGCAACTGGAGCCATTTTAACGAGGATCCATTTCCCTCTGGCTGGCCGGCCGGTTGCGGGGTTGGTCAACTTGTACGATCGCAATTCAATGATGTAATCCTTTGGCGTTGCGTCGGATCTATCTTCTTTCTTCAACGTCAACCTAACAGTGACGGTTTTGGTCCGATATTCGCCTTCCATCTCTTCGATGCCAGGGATTTCCGTCACCGATAGCACCTCAATCTT
The DNA here is from genome assembly GCA_903916735.1 of uncultured Acidobacteriota bacterium. Classification (GTDB taxonomy): domain Bacteria; phylum Acidobacteriota; class CAIWXX01; order CAIWXX01; family CAIWXX01; genus CAIWXX01. The sequence continues at coordinate 60,050 of CAIWXX010000008.1, read as the reverse complement.
GCGCTCTTCAGCTGTTTCGGCTTTGGCTAGGTTCAGAACTTTTTGAGCATCCTTGACCTTCTGTACGGCAGCGTCATAGGTTGCTTTCTTGGCGTCGTAATCGGCTTGCACGATAGTCTTTGATTTGCCCCTGGCCGTCTTCAGCATCGCTTCGGCTTCCTGCATTGGGCCTTCAGTCTCGCGGCCCTTGGCCTTCAGATCCTCCAGCTGCTTCTTTGCATCTTCTTCTGCTTGAGTCTTGGCTTTGAGCTCGGCTGGTTTCGTTGTTTCTTCTCCGACCGATACTATTTCCCATTTGGAAACGTTCAATGTAACCGGATCCACAGCCATGAGTCCGAGTGTTGTTTTGTCCTGGAATTGCATTGCATTGAAATACTTTTTCAACAGCATTTGTTCGGGGCCCTGGCAACCGATCACCAGTAGAACCATGATTGTAATGACGGCACATCCTACGTAGCGTTTCATTAAAAGCCTCCTTGAGTCTTCTCTGGGTTATGGTCCCTGACGTGACAGGGCATCGGTCTAAACAGCGGAATCTTCTGAAATACGGAGCGGGCGCGGTGGAAATGCAATCGATGAGCTCCGTTCGATATTTGTTGAGTGGACCTTAGATACCCCTCGTCAATGATTGTGAAGTGTAATAGGCCCTCTGAGCAATCGCGATCCAATGTGGTCCTCCGGAATCGCGACAGTATATTTCAAACGCTCTAAAAATGCAAAGCGGAGAAGGGCTTTCGTTTTTGGAATGGATGAGCTACAATGCGGCTCCCTAGATAGTAATATGCAAACGACCTGCACGCATTGCAAAGCTCAATATGATTTCCCGGGCCTCGAATCTCTTGAGAAGCCGCTCCTCATCAAATGTGAGAAATGCGACCAGGTTTTCGAAGTGAATCCGGCGCGGACAGCTTCTCTTGATTCGCTTGAGGGCCTCGACGATGCACTCAAGGAACTCGCGACGACGGCAGTTCCCCTGGAACCAATGGGACCCGGGGATGAGATCCCAGAGCTCGAACGAGGTGGGCATTCATCTGTGCAGATACCGATCGGCTCGCGAAAAGCCTTCGAATCAAACCATCCTCCTCCTCCTCCTCGGATCACGGAAGCACCGCAGGCAGCGTCAACCGAGAAGCTCGATGAACGGAAAATATTCTTAGGGGATGAGGAATTCCATCTCGATATCGATTCAAACGCAGTCGAAAAGGAGATCCAGAAAGCTCCTTCAACAGTTCCTCCTCAAATAGAGCATCCGAAGGAGGAGCCCAAAAAGGAAAAATTGCCGGATGTCCGTCCACAAAAGACATTGGGGTCGACACCCGTTCCCGCACCGCCGCCACCCATCGGAAGTACTCCACGAAAACCGGATAGCAGTATTCCGCCCCCACGCACATCAGTTCCACCCAGGCATGCGGAGCGGAGGAAGGTGACTATGGGAGAAGATGAAAAAGCAGGTGGAAGTTTTGATGAGAGCCTCGAAGAAATCCTCAATGGCGCCAAGGATGAAGCTCCACCACTGCCGCCGCCACCACCAAAGGCAGCTAAATACCAAAAGAAAGCGGATAAGAGACCTGCAAGAAAGAAAGCCGGGTTTGAATTTCCTCCACTCAGCCCCCAGCTATTTATCATGGCAGGCGCAGTCCTTATTGTGGTGATTACCATCATTGTTTGTCTCTTCATGTATTTCGGGGAAGGCACAGCTGCCGAGCAGTGGGCTAAGGCTCAGTCGATGCAATCGATCGATCCACTGACCGCAACCCGAATTTTTATCGCGGCGGCAAGGGAACCGGATGATGCGATTCTTAAGAGCCTTTATTATGGTCGTCAGGCTCCAGGGATTTCGAGTGGGAAAGTCGGCATTGTTGGAAAGGAATTCGATCAGCAGAGCCTCGGTGTGATTGCCCAAGTTATCAAGGAAAAGGAACAGCGACTGAGCGATAAGAAAAATGACCTCACAGCCAAACAACTGATTCAGGCAAAGTATCAATCCCTTCGGACCAGCGGGGATCCGGATGATATTCGGATCTACCTGGATTCACAGAAGCGGGAACTGGGGGCGGTGAGAACCCGGATGGAAACAGAGGAGACGGAAGCTGCAAGTGATCTTCAGCGGGTGACATACGATATGGATCAGATCACTCAGAAAATCAAAAAGGCGCAATCCCTGGTCGATAAATATTCAAAACCGAAAACGCCTCTGGAGGAAGCCACGTACCAAACCAACCTGGTGAACGTTCAGACATACAGGCAGGAATTGGAATCCAAGAAGAACGAGTATGCTCAGATGAAATCATCGGTCGACGCGAAGGTTGCTGAGATCGAGAAGCGCTATGTAGATCAGATCCGCGGTTTTGAAGATAGCATCGCTGAAAAGACTCAGGACCTGAGTCTCTTGGAAGTCCTGAAGAGTGATAACCCGCAGCCACTTCTCGATCTCCAAAAAGAGATTGCGAATTTGAGCGATGAGGTCGCCGCTCTTGATAAAGAGGATAAGAGCCTGAAGGCGGAGATGGATCGTGCTCAACAGTCGCTATCACGAATCCCTGGAATTCGAAATCTCATTTCCAATGGGGACATCAACCGGTCGCGCGTCGAAGTCGCCGCCTCCATCAAACTGGAAGATGGGACAGCCAAGAGCTCAATCATCCTCGCTCGATATCTTCTCAAAACGAGTAACAAGACGGTCGTCGGCGATTGGCTTGTGGATGAGCTGAAATAGACGGCTATATCTCTCCGAAGGAGATTCCAGTATACATTGGGCGCAGAGCGGCGAAGGTGTTCCGCTGCTTGCCCACCGAAAATGCCGTCATCCATTGCTGATGGCGGCAGATGTAACGCCATTCAACCGATGCCTCCTCCGGCTGCCTGTCGCTGATCCGGCCGGATCCGGATAAGCTTGCCCCGCTCTCAGACGTCGCAAAAAAACATCAAGCCGTCAATCGGATAATCAATACTGTTCGAGATAAGATTCAATTTCCCATGGATGAACTCTTGAAATGTATTCTTTCCATTCTTTCTGTTTGGCGTCGACGAAATGAGTCAGGATATGATCACCCAAGGCTCCTGTCACAACCGGGTCTTTTTGCATCATGACGATGGCTTCCCAGAGATTGGCGGGGAGCTGATCAATTTTCAGACGTCTGATTTCACGGTGTGACATCTCAAAGATGTTTCTGTCAACCGGCTCTCCCGGGTCGATCTTATTTTTCAAGCCATCGAGTCCGGCTGCCAGCATGACAGAAAATGCAAGATATGGATTACAGGATGGATCCGGCATACGAACTTCAATGCGTGTGCCCATCCCACGCCGCGCCGGGACGCGAACGAGCGGCGATCGGTTAACCATCGACCAGGCGACGTTGACCGGGGCTTCGTAGCCGGGAACGAGACGCTTGAAGGAGTTCACCAATGGATTTGTGACAGCGGCAAATGCCCGCGAGTGCCGAAGAATTCCGCCCATATAGTGAAGAGCAATCTTCGAAAGCTGATAGGGGGCTTTGGGATCGTAGAAAGCATTTTTCCCTTTGTCGTCGATCAGCGACTGGTGAACATGCATGCCGGAGCCGGCAACACCAAAGATGGGTTTCGGCATAAAAGTTGCGTGAAGGCCATGTTCCAGTGCCGTCCGCTTGACGACAAACCTGAAAGTCGTGACACGATCCGCGGTTGTGACGGCGTCGGCGTATTTAAAATCAATTTCATGCTGTGCCGGCGCGACCTCGTGATGGGCGGCTTCAACTTCAAAGCCCATTTGCTCGAGAGCCACGACGATATCACGGCGAGCTTCTTCGCCTCGATCCACCGGTGTCAGATCGAAATATGATCCCTGATCATGCGTATCGACAACCGGGTCTCCATTGGGGTCCCTGCGCAATAAAAAAAATTCGGCTTCGGGGCCGGTGACGAGGGTGTAGCCGAGAGCGCGAGCGGCGTCCATCTGCTTTTTTAAAGTCAAGCGGGGACAACCTAGAAACGGAGTGCCATCCGGGTTATGGATATCACAAATGAGCCGGCCAACCTGGTCGCCTCCTTTGTGAGCCCACGGGTAGATGGCAAAAGTGTTCAAGTCGGGCACAAGGTTCATGTCCGATTCTTCAATTCGTGTGAAACCTTCAATCGAAGAGCCGTCGAATTGAATCTGTCTATCCAGCGCCTTTTCAAATTGCGAACGTGGGATTTCGACATTCTTGATGACTCCGAGGATGTCGGTGAACTGGAGCCTCATGAAGCGGACATGCTCCTTATCACAAAGGCGGAGAATTTCGGGCTTGGTCATGCCGTTGCTGGATTTCTTGGGCTTGTTCGCGCTTTTCATATTGACCTCTATTTCTCGCAAATTTTGCACTATTCTACTTCAATTTATCCTACTGTCAATACAATTCTTGCATATTGTTTTACAATTCCTTGCACAATTGCAATGTTGTGAAGCTGATCCGAATTCTGATATTCTTACTGACATGAGTGAAAAACACATCACACGCCCGGACGCCGAAGCACTTCTTTTCGAGTACACTCAATCCGATGCCCTTCGCAAACACGCTCGTGGAGTCGAAGAGGCGATGCGTGCTTACGCACGATGGTTTGGAATAGTTGATGCTCAGGAGATCATCGTCTGGGGCGTGGTCGGCCTGCTTCACGATTTTGATTATGAGCAAAACCCGACGGAAGAGACGCATGTTCACGTCGGCGCGCGAATTCTGCACGAGCGGGGTTATCCTGAGCCCATCATCGATGCGATTTCTTCACATGCCGATTACATGAAAATCCTGCGCGATACGCCGATGAAAAGAGCTCTCTATGCGACTGATGAACTGGTTGGGTTTATCGGAGCTTGTGTGAAGGTGCGCCCCTCGAAAAAGATAGCCGATTTGCCTGTTGAATCGGTCGTCAAGAAGCTCAAGGATAAGGCTTTTGCGCGATCGGTTGACCGATCGTGTGTATATGGAGGCGCGGAAGCAATCGGCCGGCCACTTGCCGAACATATCGCTTTCGTTATCGATGCCTTGAAGCCGATTGCGGCCGAGATCGGATTATAGATAACCTCCCGACCTGGTTGGCCAATTCCTCCTGGGCATCTGATGCTCTTTACCAAGAAACATCGCCAACCCGCTCCGAATCTCCTGAGGAGTCAATGCATGTAATGACTCTTCCGGCCAATGCTGATTCTCAATATCGATAAGAGCCTGCCGTATCGAGCCGGATTTGAGTAGCCGCTGGTCAATGTAAATACTCGGGAGATGTCGTTTAATGCCTTCTACCAAGCATGGGTATTCTGCGAAAGGGGAGCGGTCGGTGTAGATCATTGGGGTTCTGTTCGCAATGCACTCGCTTGTTATCCCGTATCCAGGCTTCGTCAAAACGACATCAGCAGCTCCGACGATGTCCGGATAACTGATGCCGGTTTCCGTCATTTGTTCCGGCGTTATCAGCCGCACTCCCTTCTCGAAAACCAGGTTCTCCGGCCTTTCTCCGGTGATGATGAGTTTCCACTCTTGAGGAGTATCCCAGTGCTCTGGTGCCGAATTCCCAAACCCCAATCCGCCGAAGGATAAAAGCGCCAGCCGGCTTTCGCCGAAGTCAAGTCGTTGGCGGACGGTTTTTCGGTCGACTGAATGAGTACGGGCGATGAGGCCAAATGGAGATCGAGTGTGAAACGCCTGCATTGAAGTGGCAAAGGGTAATTCGAAGAGCCATGCTCGGGCATAGTCAGCAGCGGCGCTTTGCGCAGCCTCTCGGAAACCCGGATGGTCGTGCTCGTAGGGATCATAGATATCATCCCAGGTGAAATTTGTGATCACCGCACATGGAATCCCGAGCTCCGCAGCCGCCCGGCAACTCAACGGTGGTATGTCGGCGATAACCCTCTCAATATGCTCCTTGGCCAGCCATTCCATCTCCTGGACAAGGACCTTTTCTCGTCGCGCTTCCAATTCATGAAGTGCTTCAATCGTTGCCCGGAAATCTATCGTCATGCTGTCAGGCTGAATGACGCCGATGTCAATGTCGGCGTATCGGCGGCCGCATGGCATTTTGAGGTTACGATTTAAGAATTGCCGGGGGACGGAGGTGACGATCCAAACCTGATGTTCTTCTGCCAAGGCGTTCACGATGACACAGGATCGGCTCGCATGCCCATATCCATGCCCCGAGATGTAATAGGCTATTCGCATCAAACTATTATAACTGCTTGGCTTGTTCATGGCTGTTATCGTCGATATGCACGAGGCACAATGGATTTCATGAACCGAGCGCACAAAAGGCGTTCTTATGATGGATGAATGGTATGATATTCTTTGTGGATGATGAACCAGGAGGTGGGCTATTAACTGGAAAATTGTACTTGTTTCATTTACGACACTTCTTTTGGCCGAGCTTGGTGACAAAACCCAGCTCGCTGTCATCACCTTGACCGCTGATACTCGTCGACCCCTATCGGTTTTTCTGGGATCGACACTCGCTTTGGCGATCGTGACTGGGATCGGTGTTCTTTTTGGTTGTGCGATCTTGCAGATTGTCCCGGCTTATATCGTCAGGAGGGTCGCCGCCGTCGCATTTATAGTGATCGGGCTGTTCATGTTCTTTGGCAAGCTTTGAAACCACCGCTTCTTACACAAGCGATGTGAGACGGCATTCTTTGAGATGATGGTTGAATCCGGTAGCATGACAGTTGGGAAGATCACGGTTCCGGCCTGATGAAAATGTGACGATTATATGGCTTCCGTCCTTTTAGCGACATACAATGGGTGCGCCCTAGGAGTAGGGAATAGTGAAATTCCAAGAGTGTTTATCATTATCAATCAGAAGGAGAGAGATAGATGAAGCGAACCCTAGCGGTTGTTCTGGCATTCGTTTTCTCGGTTTGCACGGCATTGGCAGCGGAGAAGGCCGAGAAGAAGCCGACGGCACCGGAGACTCGTTTCAAGTCTGAGACCTTCGCGGGGCTCGAGCTTCGCGGGATCGGCCCCGGTTTGATGTCCGGCCGTGTCGGCGATATCGCGGTCGATCCGAAAAACCACAACATCTGGTATGTCGGAGTCGCATCCGGCGGAGTCTGGAAAACGATTAACCACGGCATTACATGGACGTCGGTCTTTGATGATCAGGGTTCCTATTCGATTGGCTGTGTCACGGTCGACCCAAACGATTCACTCACTATCTGGATCGGGACCGGAGAAAACAACAGCCAGCGCAGCGTTGGTTTCGGCGATGGCGTCTATAAATCGGCCGACGGCGGCAAAAGCTGGGAGAACGTGGGACTCAAGAACTCCGAGCATATCGGAAAGATCGTTATTGATCCCCGCTCTTCGAAGACGGTGTATGTTGCCGCTCAAGGTCCACTCTGGTCTTCCGGCGGCGATCGCGGTCTTTATAAGACGACGAACGGCGGCACAACATGGACGCAGTCTCTCAAGATCAGCGATAACACCGGTGTCAGTGATGTGGCTATTGATCCCAGAAACCCTGATGTTCTCTATGCATCCGCCTATCAAAGGCGCCGGCATGTCTGGACTTTGATTGATGGTGGCCCTGAATCGGCTCTCTACAAATCGACGGATGCCGGAGCCAGCTGGAAAAAGTTGGAAAACGGCCTGCCCAAGGTTGAGATGGGGCGGATTGGCCTCGCGATTTCGCCGGTCAATCCCGATGTTGTGTATGCGGTGATCGAGGCGGGCCAGAAAAAAGGCGGGTTCTTCCGTTCCACCGATGCCGGCGGTAATTGGGAAAAAATGTCCGACTACGTACCGGGTGGCCCTCAGTATTACAACGAACTTTTTGCCGATCCGAAGAACGTCGATCGCGTCTATTCAATTGATGTTTTCATGAAAGTCACCGATGACGGCGGGAAGACTTTCCATAATGCCGGGGAGAAATTCAAACATGTCGATAATCATGTCATCTGGATTGACCCGGATAATGCGAACCATGTTCTTGTCGGCTGCGACGGCGGCCTCTATGAAAGCTATGACAGATGTTCGAACTGGTTCTATTTCTCCAATCTTCCAGTCACGCAGTTTTACCGAGTGGCTGTCGACAATGCAACACCCTTCTATAACATCTACGGAGGCACGCAGGACAACAACACGATCGGTGGCCCTTCCCGCACGATCTCCAGCAGCGGCATCGTCAATTCGGATTGGTTGATCACTGTTGGTGGCGATGGGTTCTGGAGTCAGGTGGATCCTGAAGATCCGAACATCATCTATTCTGAATCTCAGTATGGAGGGCTCGTCCGGTTTGACAAGCGGTGCGGTGAGAAACTTGACATTCAGCCGCAGCCGGGAAAAGGCGAAGATGCTCTGCGTTTCAATTGGGATTCCCCTCTCATCATCAGCCCGCATTCACACACACGGCTTTACTTCGCAGCCAACAAGCTCTTCCGGAGCGATGATCGCGGAAATACCTGGAAAGCCGTCTCCCCGGATCTTACCCGTCAGATCGATCGAAATAAGCTTAAGGTGATGGGCCGAGTCTGGAGTGTCGATTCCGTGGCCAAGAATGATTCGACATCTCTCTATGGCAACATTGTTTCTCTCGACGAATCGCCTTTGAAAGAAGGGCTGATCTATGTTGGAACCGATGATGGCTTGATTCAAGTCACGGAGGATGGCGGAGCGACTTGGCGCAAAATCGATCACTTCCCTGGAGTTCCCGACACGACGTACTGTTCGCGAGTCAAAGCGTCCGTGAAGAATCCGGATGTGGCGTTCGCTGCTTTCGATAATCACAAAATGGGTGATTTCAAGCCATATCTTCTGATGAGCACAGATCGCGGCACGACATGGATATCGATTGCCGGCGATCTTCCGAATCGCGGGCCGGTTTATGCTGTGGTTCAGGATTTCGAGAAGCCGGATCTGCTGTTTGCCGGGACGGAATTCGGCTTGTACTTCACTGTTGATTACGGCAAAAAGTGGTTACAACTCAAGGGGGGACTGCCGGTCATTTCCGTCAAGGATATCGCTATTCAGAAGCGCGAAAATGATCTGGTGATCGCCAGCTTTGGTCGCGGCTTTTTCGTCCTCGATGATTACACTCCTCTGCGTAAGATCACTCCCCAAACAGTCGATCAGGATGTTTTTCTTTTCCCGGTCAAACCGGCCTGGATGTTCATTCAATCTGAACCCTTGGGATTGAAAGAAAAATCGAATCAGGGCCAGGGCTATTACTCCGCGCCTAACCCGCCTTTCGGCGCCGTCTTCACGTACTACCTCAAGGATGAGATCAAAGCACAGAAAAAGATCCGCCAGGAGGAGGAGAAAAAACTCGCCAAAGATGGGAAAGATATCTTCTATCCGACCTGGGAAGCGCTCAAGACCGAGGATCGTGAAGAAGAACCGGCCATCATCCTCACGGTCGCCGATGCCGATGGCAATGTGATCCGACGGTTGAGTGGTCCCGTGACTTCAGGCTTCCATCGTGTCGCATGGGACTTGCGGTTCCCACCTTCCACTCCGGCGAATCTTAAAGGCCCCGACCCTGATAATCCGTACGACTCTGTGCCGGAAGGGCAGTTGGCTGCGCCGGGCACGTATGTTGTGAATATGGCCAAGCGAGTCAACGGCAAGCTGATTCCAATTGGAGAACCCCAGAGCTTTGCGACAACGCCTTTGGGCACCGTCAGCCTGCCTGCCAGTGATCGTGCCTCGCTCATTGAATTTGAAAAGAAGACAGCCCGATTGCAGAGGGCGGTGCTCGGAGCCATCGAAACCGCGAACGAAGCTCAGACCCAACTCACTCTTCTCAAGAAAGCGCTGGATGATACGCCTGCCGCGAATACCATACTCATGGATCAGACTCGCGCACTCGAATTACGCCTTAAGGACATCCAGGTTGCTCTGGAGGGGGATCGTGTCAAGGGGAGTCGAAATGAGCCTACTCCACCCGCAATTTCAGATCGGGTACAAGGCATCGTTGCCGGTCATTGGTCGACGACCTCAGCTCCGACTCAAACGCATCGTCAAGCATACGATATCGCGGCTGACGAATTTGGCGGCGTTCTGGAAAACCTGCGGACTCTCATTGGCATTGACCTGAAGAATCTCGAACAGGATGCAGACACAGCCGGTGCACCATGGACTCCAGGCCGTCTGCCCACCTGGAAGAAGGAATAAACGATTATCCACTTTTCTGGATGCGGGGCTGCTTTGCGACAGCCCCGCATCGACATCGGGGCCCCCTCGACCGCGCACTCATCACGAAACCCCTACTTTCATCGAGGGGCGTGTATTGTCCGGCATGCCCTTTTGTTTGGGGCCTGGTGATTGTTAGAATCGGTCTGAGTAGCAACGACTCGACCGGGGTGCTCGAGCATATTGTGGAGTCGGCCGCTCATTTTTTCGCTCCAATTAGCGGCTGTTGAGTGAACGTGTTAATATGAATCAACACATGATTCTCCACTCTCGGATGCATAAGAGAGGTTGCACATGACAATCCATGAACTCGCTGGACAACCCGTTCCACCGTCGCTCTTGGTCAATATCCCCAGGCTCATGACGGCATATTTTACCTACAAACCCGATTTACGTAATTCTGAGCATCAGGTATCTTTCGGTACTTCAGGTCATCGTGGATCTTCGCTCAACAGCACATTCAATGAAGATCACGTCCTTGCCATTTCCCAGGCCATCTGTGAGTACCGATTGTTGAAAGGCATTTCCGGGCCACTCTTTCTTGGGATGGATACTCACGGCCTTTCAGAGGCTGCTCTCGCGACCGCAGTCGAAGTTTTTGCCGCCAATGGACTCACGGTCATGATTCAGAAGGGGATCAGCTACACGCCGACGCCGGTCATCTCTCACGCCATTTTGACTTACAATCGTGGAAAGTCCTCGGGGCTAGCCGATGGTGTCGTCATCACTCCGTCGCACAATCCGCCGGATGATGGTGGATTCAAATACAACCCTCCTCATGGGGGCCCGGCAGACACCGAGACGACGCGCGTCATCCAGGATCGAGCCAACCGGATTCTGGTAGAGGGAATCAAGGCTGTAAAACGGATCCCCTACCAGAAGGCGATTCGTTCTCAAACAACTCATGAATATGATTACATTTCGCCTTATGTCGACGATCTCGCGACAATCGTCGATATGGATCTTATTTCACAAGCCGGACTCAAGATCGGTGTCGATCCGCTCGGAGGCGCTTCGCTGCATTTTTGGGAGCCGATCGCCGAGAAATACAAGCTAACGCTGGACGTTGTCAATCGGCAGGTCGATCCAACCTTCGGGTTTATGACTGTGGATAAGGATGGCAAGATTCGGATGGATTGTTCCTCGCCATATGCGATGGCCGGTCTGATCAAAATGAAGGATCATTTCGATATCGCCTTCGGCAACGATCCCGATTCCGATCGACATGGCATCGTGACACGCAGCGCGGGTCTTTTGAACCCGAATCACTATCTGTCGGTCGCCGTGTGGTATCTGTTTCAACATCGCCCAGGCTGGCGGCCTGACGCTGCGATCGGCAAGACGGTGGTTTCCAGTTCGATGATCGATCGCGTGGCCGCGCATCTTGGGCGAAGGCTCTCTGAAGTTCCTGTCGGCTTTAAATGGTTCGTGGAGGGTTTGATCGACGGCACATACGGATTCGGAGGTGAAGAGAGTGCCGGGGCCTCCTTCCTGCGAAAAGATGGGACTTTATGGACGACTGACAAGGATGGCATCATCATGAATCTGCTGGCGGCGGAGATCACATCGAAAATGGGACGTGATCCTGGCGAGTTGTATCAGGATCTTGAAAAAAACTTCGGATGCCCTGTGTATGTTCGGCTGGACGTTCCAGCAAGCTCGCGACAAAAAATGGCTTTCAAAAATCTGACTCCCGGCATGGTTACCGCTGATGTAATGGCCGGCGAGCGGATCACGGCGCGGCTCACGCAGGCACCCGGCAACAAGGCCCCGATTGGAGGTCTCAAGGTCGTGACTGAAAACGGCTGGTTCGCCGCCCGCCCATCGGGTACTGAAGACATTTATAAAATCTATGCGGAAAGTTTCAAGGGCGAAGATCACCTTCAACTCATCCTCGATGACGCCCGTTCGATCGTCGACGCAGCATTTGAGGTGTCCGGCGCCTAGAGATTTCCCAATAATGCGGACGCATCGATTGATCGTCACTCTGAAACATACTCCCGAATAAGACTATCGGTCATCCTGAGCGAAGCAAAGGATCTGTTGCTGAAGCTGTCACGTGTCTTGATTCGCCAGTCGCTTCTGTTCTTGCGGTTTTCTTTCAGCATGTCCAGCTCCTATTTTTGCCTCGATCGCGCGAATGCTGAATCGCCTCCTGATGACCGTGCTGAGTCGATGTTTATTTTTGGGGGGTCTCTCCAACCCAACCACACTCGATATGACAAATCTGCGTTGATGCGGTATCCTGAATGAGCTATGTGGGTGGCAGTGAAGCGACTTATTCTCGGCGTTGTTTTGATTTTGTTCGCATCGAGTGTTCTATTAATCTCAGACTGGCAGCATCGAGTGGCACCCGCCAAACCCATCCCACATGTTGCATTGTTTCAATTTGCCAGCAGACCCATTTTGGATGAAGCGGCGCGCGGTCTAGTGGACGGCCTCAGTGAACGCGGATATGTCCAGGATAAAACGATTCTGATTCAGAAATACAATTCTGAGAACGATCTGCCGACCGCCAATAACATTGCCAAGGCTATCATCGATAGCGATGCCAAGATGGTACTGACTTTAACGACTCCCTGTCTTCAGGCGATGGCGTCGGTCAATAGAGATGGGAAGTTGATCCATGTATTCGGGACTGTCACTGATCCGTTCGCTTCAGGAGTCGGCCTCAATCGCAATAACTCACTGAATCGTCCAAAGCATCTCGTAGGAATAGGCACATTCCAACCGGTCAAGGAGTCGTTCAATCTGGCCTGGAAATTTTTCCCGCACCTCAAGATTGTTGGGAACATTCGATGCCCCGCCGAAGCCTGTTCACTGGAATGCACAAAATTGGCACGCGAGGTTTGTCGAGAGATGGGCATTGAGCTTTTGGAAGTGACAGTCGACAACTCTGTGGATGTGCTCGAAGCCGCCCGCTCTCTCGTTTCCCGCGGCGCTCAAGCCCTCTGGGTAGGCGGAGACAATGTCGTGGAATTAGCGCTCTCGTCGGTGATCAAAGCGGCTCGGGAGGCGAAAATTCCCGTCTTCACGAATGCGCCCGGCACGGTCGCCATGGGGGTGTTGTTTGGGCTGGGCGCCGATTACTATGAAGTCGGCAAGGCTCAGGGCTTCCTCGCAGCGGATGTTCTCGACGGGCGCGATCCGGCATCGATTCCCATCAATAATGTCATTCCCAAGAAACTGACCATCAACCTCGACGTGCTGCGCAGCCTGCGCGATCCCTGGCATATTCCCGACGATGTGATGAAAAGCGCGGCCGAAGTGGTTGGATGCCAGCCTCACCTCAAACCCATCAACAAGGCTTCATCACGACCCGTTTCGAGAAAACTTTTCGGCCACAATTACAAGATTTGTTTTCTTAATTACACTGAATCTACTTTTGTTGAAGACGCGGTTGAAGGCATCCATGAAGAATTCGATGCATTGGGATTCGTTGAAGGGCGCGATTACACTCTCAGAATTTCCAATGCTCAGGGAGACATGCCGACGCTTATGACAATGATCGATGGTGCCGTCAGTGAAAAGATCGATCTGATCATGGTGTCGTCGACTCCGGCCCTGCAAGCGGTTGCCTGCCGCGTCCATGATAGGCCGGTGGTCTTCGGCAATATTGCCAGCCCGATCCTGGCCGGCGTCGCCACCAGCGATGCACAACATCAGGCAAACCTGACCGGTGTATCGACACTGAGCGATTTTGACGGGATGGCACGTTTGGTGAGAGAGTGCCTGCCGCATGCGCGTCGAGCCGGCACACTTTTTGTGCCATCCGAGCTGAACTCGGTCTTCAATAGAGATCTGTTGACTGTGGCACTGAAAAACGTTGGAATTGAACTCAAGTCAGTCAGCGTTTCATCCAGCTCAGATGTCCTGGATGCCGCCATCTCGCTTACGGAGCAGGATGTGGACGCTCTCTGCCAGGTTAATAGCAGTATATTGGATGCATCGTTCTCGGCTATCGCCCAAGCGGCTCAGACCTCAAAAACACCTCTCTTCGCATTTACCAGCGGCCTCGTGGAGAGAAGCGGGGGAGCCGTCGGGTTGTCGCGTGATTACATTCAAGGCGGTCGGGATATGGTGATGCTGGTTGTGCGTATCCTGAATGGTGAAGATCCGGCTCATATTCCTATCGAGATTATCAGCACAACCATTCTGGTCGTCAATCTGAAGAACGCCGACCTGTGCGGTCTGCGAGTTCCCGACTCGGTTCTGAAGAGGGCTGATCGGGTCATAGAGCGCTAATGGACATTCGGAAACAGCTACAGGATGGTATTCTGGAGGTCAGGGTCAGCGGCCGGTTGGATTCGCACTGGTCTGCTCAACTCACCTCTGAGCTCAATGAAGTGATTCGCGAGGGGGCGCGTCACATTCGCCTGAATATGGCAGATGTCCAATTCATGAGCTCCACAGGCATGCGTGTGCTTCTTTCGGCCTTCAAGCAGCTCAAAGCGCTTCAAGGCTCGTTTCTCGTGACGGAACCATCGGATCAAGTACGGTCGGTGCTCGAGCTGAGCGGTTTTGAGAAATTGCTCAGCCTCAAAGCCACCACGCAGACTGCGGAGAAAGCTCCGGGTTCAGAGAAGCTCCTAAAAAATGGCCTGATCATCGATCTCTTCCGTGAATCTTCTGTCGAGCCTATGCGCTGTCGGATGGTCGGCCATCCGGATCAGATCGAATCATCTGGAGAAAGCGAGCTCACTATTGAAGAGGTTTCGCTCCCTCGCAATGTCCTTTCGCTTGGCATAGCGGCTTTTGGAAATGATGCCGCCGACTGTCGCGGGAGATTCGGCGAGTTTCTGGCTGCGGCTGGAGTTGCCGCATGCAGAGCCACCGATGAAGAATCAGGGGCGCCGGATTTTCTGATTGCATCGGGACCATTCGTGCCTCGAGCGCACTTGCTTTACGGTGCTGTTTGTACCGGTGACCTTTCGATCCTGATTCGTTTCGAAACCGAAAAGGGCAATCCACATGCAGGTCTGACGGCTTTAATGAGAACCGCCTTGGATGTGGCCCAGTCCGAAGCCGTTGGCTTTGTCATGGTTGCTGAGTCTGCAGGATTAATCGGGGCTTCACTGCGACAGTCTCCACCGTTACTTAAGGAACGAGGCAC
Source organism: uncultured Acidobacteriota bacterium (assembly GCA_903916735.1). Classification (GTDB taxonomy): domain Bacteria; phylum Acidobacteriota; class CAIWXX01; order CAIWXX01; family CAIWXX01; genus CAIWXX01. Next base: position 44,810 of record CAIWXX010000008.1, on the reverse strand, counting down.
GTTCTTTTCACATCCGGCTCTCCGTCGCCGGCTGTCTTTCACGCCGGAGCGGGTCCACAAGCGGGATCTGGCCATCGTGGCTGGAATCGTTGCGGCTCCTGGAAATGCAAAGATGGCGCCCTTCCTGCGTCCACTTGGGGCTGATCAGACGCTACTGGGGCATTGCCACGCCGTCGTGCTTCCGTACCGTCCACTTCCGATGGGGAGCATCAAACTCACTGACACCATTCCAGGGCTTTTCGAGGGCGTGTCGCCTCAGAATGTCATGCATCTCCTCTCCGATGACCGGGACATTGTCGGAGGCGGAGATAGTGAATTTGTGCGCGGAGCGATCTGGTGCGGGCCGTTGGATATCAGCGAACAGAATCGGGCTTTGCAAAACGAATCAGGAGCAGCTGTATGAATCTCCTGCTTGGATCGCTGACCATCGGGTTCATCCTGTCGCTTCTGGCTCTCGGTGTTTACGTTTCATTCCGCATTTTCAACTTTGCAGACATCACAACTGATGGATCGATTACGCTGGGCGCAGCCACCGCCGCGATCTTAATTGTCAAAGGAGTTCACCCTCTCTGGGCAACGCTCATAGCCGCAGGAGCGGGATATATGGCCGGCACGTTGACCGGAATACTGCATACGCGTTTTAATATTCACGCTCTGCTCTCCGGCATTCTCGTGATGACCGCGCTTTATTCCGTCAACCTTCATGTGATGGGGAGAAGCAATGTTCCGCTCCTTTCTGAGAAAACCCTGGCAACCTATGCCGAGCAAGTAGGCACGCGTTGGGCGAATGGTGAAGTCTTCAATGTACTTGGATGGGAAGTCGCGGCGAGAGATGCTGCTGTCTTGATTTTTTCCATCATCATCATTCTACTGGTTTCGATCGGATTGTTAATATTTTTTCGGACCAATCTAGGCACGGCGATGCGTGCCACTGGAGACAATCCCCAGATGATCCGTGCGCTCGGCGTCAACACCGGCAATATGATCGTCGTCGGGCTCGGATTAGCCAATGGCTTGGTGGCTCTTTCGGGAGCTCTCCTGGCCCAGTACCAAGGGTTTGCGGATGTGCAGATGGGCATCGGCATGGTAGTTTGGGGACTCGCCAGTGTCATTATCGGTGAGGCTTTGGTGCATGCGAGTCAGCTTGGCCTGACCATCATCGGGGCTGTCATGGGATCGATTCTGTTCAGACTTCTGGTTGCCATCGCCCTGCGATGGGGGTTGAATCCAAATGATCTTAAGCTCGTCACAGCCGCCTTCGTTTTTGCGGCGCTCGTTTTGCCCCGGATTTTGAACGTTTTTCGAAAACAAAAGGCAGAAACATCGGATGCTTGAGATACAGAGCGTCAGCAAGACATTCCATCCGGGAACAGCTCAAGAAGTAAAAGCGCTTCGTGATGTGACTTTGACGATCGATGACGGCTCGTTTGTCGTTGTCATCGGAACCAATGGATCAGGCAAATCGACACTTCTGAATGCTGTTTCAGGGACATTTTCTCCAGATGTAGGGCGGATTGCTCTTGCCGGAGAAGATGTGACGCGCTGGCCTGAGCATCGACGAGCACGCTTCATTGGCCGGGTTTTTCAGAATCCCTTTAGTGGGACCTCACCTCGCATGTCGATCGCGGAGAATCTCGTCCTGGCCGCTCGTCGTGGACAGCCGCGACGACTCGGCTGGGCTCTCAAGAGAAATGTCATCGATCGGCTCAAGGAGCGCGTCAGAGGCCTGAATATGGATCTGGAAACCCGATTGGGTAATGCGATGGGGAGCCTCTCAGGCGGCCAACGGCAAGCATTGACTTTGCTGATGGCCACGTGGTTGAGGCCGCATCTGCTGCTCCTTGATGAACATACCGCCGCGCTCGATCCAAAATCCGCTGAACAAGTGATCCGGCTCACGCGGGAGATTGTCGAGCGCGAGAAACTGACGACCATGATGGTGACTCATTCGATGCAGCAGGCGGCCAGCCTCGGTAACCGCCTCGTCATGATGCACAAGGGCGAAATCATACATGATGCTCGCGGCGCTGATAAGCAGCGGATGCGCCCGGAGGACTTGCTGGCCCGCTTCGAAGATGTTCGCCGCAGTGAGCAGCTGGATCCGACGGCTGCTGAAATGCTTCGCCGGTTATACGTGTAAGGTGGAGTGGCAGGCAATCGACCTATATAATACGTCAGGGCTGCTAAAATGATAAGAGGCAATCTGTGGGAAGGAATATTGAATATCGATCAGACAGGACATTCGAATTGAGGGCTGATCGCCGAACACTCTGAACTTCTTGGAGAGGAGAAATTGCATGGTGGAGCAAAAATACGCCAACCATAGAAGGTACGTTCCGATGTTTCATTTCTTTCTTTTTGGTCTGATCCTTCTGACAATCGCCTGCTCGTGCGTCAATCTCGTGAAATCGATCGGTGATCCGCCAAGAATGTGGGGTGCCGTTCTTTTTCTTTCCTTGAGTATCATCGGCCTGTTTCTTTTCTTTTTTTGCAGGACGTTCGCACTCAAGGCTCAGGATCGTGCCATCAGGGCTGAAGAAACCCTTCGCCATTTTGTGCTCACAGGGAAACTTCTTGATTCGACGCTGACGATTCGGCAAATAATCGGGCTTCGCTTTGCCTCAGACGATGAATTCGCGTCACTCGCTCATCGTGCCGCCATAGAGAATTTGTCGGAAGACGCTATCAAAAAAGCGATCAAGAACTGGAGAGGGGATTATTATCGGGCGTAGCCTGATTCATGGGACATTTGGCGCCGCTCTTACGATGAACGGTTCATACCAATTTCCATTGACATATTAAACACATAAGAAACGATGATGGCCGATGGAATTTCATGCGACTCAAAAGAGGAAGATCGGAGACGTCCAAATGATCGCCGACGAGATGGCGCATTATTGAGATCCAGGAGCGGCGCGCATCTGATGGAGTGAAAGGAAAATCATCACTGATGACAGTATTTCTGCTATTTTACCTGACCATTTATGGTGGGGTCAACCTCTTCTTTTTGTGGGAGATGCGGCGGGCTTTTCGCTTGAGCGGCGTGTCGATTTGGATCCTGACATCTTTTCTTATTTTCATGGTTTTGGGTCCGATCGTGGTTCGATATCTGGAGCATGGCGGCATGATTGCCGTTGCGAAACTCATGGCCTATGTCGTTTATTCATGGATGGCCCTCGCGTTTTGGTTCTTCATGATCGGGCTCATCCGAGATCTATGGAATACTCTCATCTGGATCATCGCTCGTTTCTTGCCGATCGCATCTAAAATTGCAATTCCCATCTATGGCAGCACTTCCGTGTTCCTGATCCTCATTCTACTGGCTGGCATGTGGAGTCTTCGAGAAGCCCATCATATCCGTCTGGAACGGGTCACGATACAAACAGGATCGCTCCTGCCTGGATCCCCGCCAATGACGGTTTGCCAGATCTCAGACGTGCACCTGGGCTTACTCGTCGGCGAGTGGCGGTTACGGCAGATTATTGACCTGGTCAATCAGGCCCATCCGGATATGATCGTGATGACAGGAGATCTTGTTGACGGCACGACAGGGCATATGAATCATCTGGCTGACTTAATGGCCTCCTTGCATGCGCCATTAGGGAAGTTTGCCATCACCGGAAATCATGAATTCTACGCGGGCATTAAACCGAGTCTGGCGTTCATCAAGAGTGCCGGATTTCGAATCTTGCGCGGAGAATCAATCGCCATTAATGAAAGGGTACTGGTTGTCGGCGTCGATGATTCAGGGGCGTCGGTGAGCGATGAATCGCCGACGACCTCTGAAAATCAGATCCTTCCATCAATGAATCCCAGGCCATTGACGCTTCTCTTGAAACACCGTCCACTCATCAACCCGGCTTCACTCGGGCGGTTTGATCTGCAAATTTCAGGGCATACTCACCGAGGACAGATCTTCCCATTTAATTTTTTTGTACAGATGAGCTTCCCCATGATTGATGGGCTCTATCCTCTTGCAAAAGGATCACTCCTCTATACAAGCCGCGGGGCTGGGACGTGGGGACCTCCGATGAGGTTGATGTCGCCCCCGATCGTGACTCTTTTCACCATCGTTCCGGCCCAGGTGAAAAGCGGCGTTGAGAAATAGTGGACAGGTTCCTCCTCGATGCCTCGACACTTCATTGCCGGTCATTTTTCGCAAACATACACTGAACGCGAATCGCATGGAATCGCAATGAAGGAGGCAGCATGAAATACTCGAAAATGACGGCACGCATGCCATGATGAGCGCCAAGGAGCCCACAAGGGAATGCCGGTACCGTACGAAAGCACACCTGAGCCGAGGTGTGCCGGCGGTTTCATAATCTATGTCGCTTTGCGCGGACTCAGTCGCCACGGCTTGATCGAGATGGTTGAAAGTTCGTGTCGTCAGGCTCGGCATATGGCGGAGCTTTTTCAGGCGATCCCGGGTGCTGAAATTTTCAGTGAGGCACATGAATTCGGAAGCCAATTTCTCCGCAAGGACTATGCCTGCCAGACTCCTGCGATCTTGGTTCCACAGAATTTACATTTTCCGCTCGACACATTCATGCTGCGAATGGCGAATATATCACGTTCGATGATCGCTTTTTTGCAGCCGGGGCAGAAGGTTGTTTCCCCGTCAGCAATTTCAGGTGCGTTACCGATATAAACGAATTGCAGTCCTGCGTTCCTGGCCGTCTCGCGTGCTCTTAGCAGTGTTTCGGTTGGAGTTGGCGGAAGTTGCGTCAATTTGTGCAGGGGCTGGAATCGAGAAAAATGCAGCGGCTGATCGGGGCCTGTGTATTTAACCAGCCAATCGCACATCTGCCGAATCATGCTCATATTGTCGGTATATGTCGGAATGACAAGATTAATGACTTCGAACCATATCCCTTTCTGTCGGAGTGTCCTGATCGTGTCGAGGATCGGTTGAAGTTTGCCGGTGTTCAGCTTCGCGTATATGTCCTCGCTGAAGCTCTTGAGATCGATATGAGCGGCGTCGATGTACTGGCAGAGATCGAGGAGAGTTTCTTGCTGGATGTAGCCACAACTAACCCAGATATTTTTCAACCTGCGGCTCCTCGCCAGTTTTGCTGTGTCGTACATATATTCGAAGTAGCATGTCGGTTCCGAATAGGTGTATGCGATAGCCGGGCAGTTGGTATATTGAGCCATCGAAACGACATCTTCCGGGAACATACTCATGCGAGCGATATCCTCCTGCCTGAGAAAGGGGAGTTGCTGGGGGGTGCATCTGATCGATGTGCCGCGAGGATCTTTCGTCTCTTCAGGTTTCTTCTGTGAAATTTCCCAATTCTGACAATTCAGGCATCGAAAGCCACATCCGGACGTCGCGATGGAAAATGTTTGCATTCCCGGATAAAAATGGAGAAGCGGTTTTTTCTCAACTGGATCGACATGAAATGTGCATGGATCGCCATAAGCCATCGTGTAGAGTGCTCCGTCCTTGTTCACCTTATTCCGGCAATGGCTGCGGTCATCCGGTTCCAGCAGGCATTCATTTGGACACACTTTACATTGAACATTCCGCCCCAATTTCAGGTAGTGATACGCTTCTTTGACCCAACCCCGCTTTTTCCATAACTCCCAGAGTTCACCGACAGGAGCGTCTTTTTTGAAGACGCCGGTGTCGGGCGCCGCGAATGATGCCAGCCAATTCATGAAGGTTTTAACAGGGTCGGATATGGCGAAGCTTGCGAGTCCCATCGTTCCAGTTCCGATCGCTTGCCGGCGTGAGATCATGCCCGACCTTTTTGGATTGTAAGAACTTGTGTTCTTCATCCCTGGTTCTTTAGGGTGGACGTCTTTTTTCGAATCCATCCCCATCTCCTAAACGAAAAATAGAAATTGATGACGGAGTGAAGGATGAAAATAATCACGAGAGGCCAGTCGAAGAATTTGTGGATCCTCAGGGCAGTCTGCGAACTGAGTGTCCTGTTGAAACCGAACATTCCGCATAGCGAGAATCCCGTCAGTATGAATAATAGCACGAGTAGAAAAAGGCACCAGCCGGTGAACCGGTTGATTTTCACGAGGTAGTAGTTACGGCCTTTTCGCAACATTCTCTCTCCCCCGATCATACTCCACGTTTGAAACCGACGACGAAGCCGCTCACGATAATCATCCCCGCAATAACCAGGCATGCTGTGGTGACGCCACATCGAGGAATGACAAAACTGCTGAAGATCGAAGCCCCTAAAAAGGCTCCGATAAAATCGGCAGTATACATGCGTGCCGCGGTACGCGCTGTTGTTTCAAATCCTGTTCTCGCCGCTGCCGGGAATTGCATCCCAACCAAAAGCGCCAGGAGTAGAGTCAGGAATGCGAATACGGCCTGGCCCAGAATAGTGATCGAGGTTGTCCATGGCTGAATATGGCTCAGCCACTTGAGGACGATTGGCAGGATCAATGCAAAAAGGGCAATGCAGAAAGCCAGAACTGCGACGTGCCTTCGGCCCGGAAGTTGCACGAGGCGATTGACCACAAATGATCCAATCGCCAGTCCTGTCATGAACACGGTCATGATCAGGCCGATCTGCTGGTAGAGGCTTCCAAAAAGGACCTGGAAGAAAATGAGAAGCACGATTTCCAATGCCGATGCGGCAAATCCAGAGACGAAAATTGCGAATGCAATGGCACGCATCTTCAGCAGGTATGGAGTTGTCAAGGCGATCAGAAGCGCCAGGAGAAATCCCAGTTGGACGTCAAACTGGTTCATCCAGAAGATGAGACGATAATAGTAGAGGATCGGATAGAAGTCGGTATTCAGAGGCGCCTTTTCTGCGATGGCACGATTGATATCCAGAAGTCGATCAGGTCTCATCACTTCCTGAATATAATCTCTCCTGATGGAGACAGGCGATATCAGATGTTCGGCGAGCCGGGTTGAAATGTCCTTGGTCATTTCGCCATCAGATGCCAGGAAATAAATTTTCCCGCCGGGGATCATCATCACATTCTTGAAAACCGCTGCGAGTGTATGATGGAGGGCGGCGATTGAACGAGACAACTCCGGGTTCACATAATTCTCATAATGCCCCATCGATATTGATAGCACGCCGCCAGGCATCAGAGCTCGCTTCACCTCCTGGAAAAACTCGATCGTGAAGTAACGATTCAGCTGGCAGGTTGTCGGATCGGGCACTTCCGAGATAATCACGTCATAGCTGTCTTTGGCTTGTTTGAGGTACATCCGCCCGTCCATCTGGATGAGTCTGATGCGCGGATCCAGCACGTTATTTCGAAAAAATTTTCTGCCGACTTTCAGGACGAGTGGATCTATTTCGACCGAGGCGACCTCGCCGGTGCCGTACTTCAATACCTCTCGTGCCGTCCCGGAAACGCCGCCGGCAAGAATCAGAACACGGCCGGCTGATGGTCTCTGCGCCATCGCGTAGTGAACCGATTCCTCGATCTCCTGAATATTGCTGCTCGCAAAAAGCGGTATTCCATTTTCGATGAAATTCAGCTGCCCATCCAGTTCTGTGACAATCAACCGGCCATAGGCAGAATTGCCAGCAAAAGCAATCGTCTGCCCCGGATACTGCATCCCGGTCGATATCGAATCCATGTCTGTGAGGGTGGCGATTCCAATCAAGGCGGCGAGGATCAGACCGGCCATGAACACGAGCAACTTTTGTCGTCGATGCCATGAAGCGATTCCTGCGACTGCCAGAGTGGCGAATGATTGAGCGTAGAGTATTCCAAAATGACTGAACGATGTGACCAGCACAAATGTGAAAAAGAACCCGCCGATGATGCTTCCCACATTGTCCGAGAAATAAACCCAGCCGATGTTGCGCGGGCCGTCATTCGAGGATGATGCTGAGCAGGAGATCGTCAGAAGGCCGCCCGATAGGAGGCAATAGGGGAGGAGCAACACGGTGCAACTCAGTATCGCCTCTGTCAATCCAACAGCGGCACCGCGTATGAAGACGACGTCTCGTATTGTTCTCAATAAGAAAATGCTGATGACTGGAATAAAAGACAGAACCATCAATCCGGAGATCAGCAGAGTCATGGGCTCTTTGAATTCTGTGCCGACACGCCCGATGGATGTTCCGATTCCTGTCAGCAGGAGCCAGATGCCCAGAGTAATCCCGAAGATGATTTCGTTTCCGGAAAAAACGCTCAAGAATTCCCGCATGAACACGAGTTGTGTCAGGATGGCTGAGGCTCCAAGTGTGCCGGCGATTATCGAGGTGAGTGGAAAGCCGCCGGCAACCCGTGGCTTGGGATTAAGCATCATGGTCTTGGGCACGGCGAGCAGAACGATGGCCTTCCGGATCTTCTTGGTCTCATACCGGCGTACGAGGATCGCTGCTATGCGAAAATGTGCGGCTCACGGATTATTTTTTCGGCTCCTCAAAAGCCTCCGCATGGTAAATCTGAACCTCGACTCCAGGAGATTTCCACATCCAGGGAGATCCCCCGGCTTTGATGGAGAGTTGGTTCAGAAATGTCTCTTTGTCGGGAAGCTGCTCCCAGACTTGCGGCAGGTAGGTCGCCTGATGATACCCTGATTTTAGGACAACTCCATCCACGCCGGGGCGTAGCTTTTCGATCAGCTCTTTTGTTGAATTGAATTTCAGCGGTTCCGGGACTGTCAGGACGCTTATCTCAATATGAATTCGATTGAGCTCCGTCGGAACGACGGGGTTAAAGCGAGGATCTTCAGTCGCTGCATTGCGCGCATTATCCATGACCGCCATGTAGAGCGGTTCTTGCGGCAGGATATGCCCAATGCATCCACGCAGATCGTTGTTTTCCGTAAGGGTCACGAAACAACCTCGGAGTTCCGTCAATTTGCCGGATAAACCTGTCGCGGTGACGTCCGGCATTTTGCCTGTCGTCACGACTGAGACGAGAGTCTTCCTTGCCATCTCCAGCAGAAACTTTTTTTCCTCGACGGTCAAGCTTCCTTTTGTATTCTGGGCAGGCTCTGCCGGCGCAGGATCCTTCATCTTCGCTGATTGATGAGCCGGTTCATAAAATGCAATGGCTGAATAGCCGACAACCCCGTCGGATTTGTTCCCGCTCGTGTCGCCACTGTTGCGATAGTCGAGAAGCGCCGTCTTCCATCCCTTCATCTGAGCGATGTACATGACTGTCATGATGGGAACCTTGCCGCATGCTTCTTCATTTCTCATTCGGCCGATATCGAGATCGCAGATGGCCTTGACGCAATCAGTGTCAAGCTCCTTGGCTTTGTCGTAGGGATGGTAATGGCTCAAATCCGAACTGGCCACGAGGATGGTTTTCTCATCCATATACTTGACGATGACCCGCGCCGCTTCGCCGGGATCGATCTCTCCATAAATGATCGGGATAATCGAGAAATTTTTGAGCACTCGCTGGAGAAACGGCAGCTGCACTTCGATCGAATGCTCCCAGGTATAGGGTGTGTCCTGTCCGGAGGGCGGTGCTTTCTTGGGGGCTTCGGTCCACCACGGCGGCCGGCTGACTTCGCATTTTGGATTGATGACAAAGGGACGTTCACCGGCAAGCTTTTTTGCCGTGGATGATATTTGAACATCTCCCAAGGGTGTTTTCCAGATATCGGCATCTGGAATCGCGCCGCCGATGAACGATGCATAATGACTTGGGCCCATGATGATGACCGTTTCGATGTCGCGGCCCGTTAGCTGCTTGTAGGCATAGGCCGCTGTCGGGCCGGAATAAGGATAGCCGGCATGCGGGGAAACAAGAGCACGAATATTCTCGACCGGTTTGCCGTCAGCTTTCGCCAAAAATCCACTGACCATTTCCGCCAGCGCGCTTGGCTCCGCCGGATAGAACAAACCCGCCACTGCCGCCTCTAACACTTTTTGACTCCTTTGGCTCTGTGGCGCCGATGAACCACTTCTAACCGTGGTCATCTTCACCAACCCAAGGGCGGTTGCCAGAGCCGCAAAAACGATCACACCGGCAATGCATGATTTTCTGATTTTCACTAATATCCCCTATGCTAAAATGGTAACACCCTACGAGTTCTTTTTCCATATGCCGGTGAATTAGAAATGATACCCGTCAATACGGATTTGAGATACCGGCCTCAACGGTGAGCAAAATGTATCCTGGGAAGGCGTCGGATCCGAGAATGGAATCAACATCGACTTGCACCTGAGTATTGAGTGAAGATACAAATGGGATGCTGAGGTTTGGTCATGAATAAAATTTTCAGTAAGTTCTCGATGCCTGTATGGGCATCGCCGGCTTGTGGCCTTTTAACCCTTCTGTTCTCTGTGACCTCGCTCCTGGGCTATGACATCGATCCCTTCAATTATAAGTCAGCGGCGGCTATTCGAGCTGCATGGCAGGCTGGAGCAGGTTCGCCTCTGCCGAACATCGCTCAGAGCGGGCCATGGGGCAGGCAGCTCCTGAGCGTTTTCCCATGTGATTTCTCGACATCGGATCGGGAACGCTGCTACTGGGATCGATCTGTCACACTTGACCTGAGCAGATACCAATGCTTCTTGCTACGTCTCTTCTGTTCAAACTCAGTGCCCATCAGCGCCGTCACTCTCTATTTCCATAGCCAGGATGGATGGTATGGACAGAGTCAGAGCCTCACGCAGACTGGATGGAATAACCTCGTTTTCCAGAAGGGCGAATTCAGCACGGAAGAGAATCCTGCTGGATGGGATCAGATCGATTCAATACGCCTCTCGCCCTGGCGTGAAGTTTCCGAAGATACGGCGATCTATGCGGATCGTCTGATGGCCTATAGCCCAGCTGTCACAATTGTAAGGGTTGGAAATATTGATGAGGAGGCTGAGCAATATGTCAAGCCGTTTGTTGATTGGTTCACACAGTTCGGTGTGCCTTTCAGCGAAATTGCGGATGAGGATGTTGAAGCCGGAGGCCTCGCCGGCTCGCAACTCGCGATTTTTCCCGACAGCGGCATTTTGTCCGATACGGAAGTTGAGCAGATACAGAAATTTGTCAAAGGGGGAGGGAAGGCTTGGGCATTTTACAGTATCGATGAACGAGTGACGGATCTGCTTGGAATTGAACAGACCGATTGGATCGATAAGGTCGTCTGTTCTATGAAATTCACCACAAGAATACCAGGGATGCCGAAGCGGGTTCTGCAGGCGTCATGGAATTTTATCGTTGCGAAGCCATCACAACCCGGCACGAAGGTTCTTGCGAAATGGGAAGATTGCGATGGAAATCTCCTGGACTTTCCTGCTCTTCTGAGCGGCCGTCATGGTTCGTACATGTCGCATGTCCTTCTGACTGACGATTTCCTGTTGAAGCAGCAGATGATCCTCGCATTGCTCATGCACGATCTGCCTTCACTCGCTCAGGAGATTGCCTCCGGTGTCATGGATCGGATGGGATCGGTGGCTCTCTATAATGGCTTTGAAAAAGCCTATGCCGGGATCAAAGCTCAAGGTCCCGGGAGCCTCAATCCAAAGGGCGTGGAAGATTCCCTGGCTGCTGCGAAGAAAGCATGGACCATTTCCAAGAACGCCTACGCAAAGCATCGATATCCGACAGTGCTTTCACCGGCTTTCGAAGCTCATGAGGCTCTCGTAACAGCATATGCCCTATGCCAGCGCCCACTTTCCGGAGAATTTCATGCCGTTTGGAATCATACCGGCACAGGACTCTGGCCTGGTAACTGGCCGCGTTCGACACAAGAGCTGAAAGAAGCCGGCTTCACGGCCGTTTTTCCGAATATGCTCGACGGCGGCTCGGCGCACTATCCATCAAAACTCCTCCCGCGTTCAGATATCTATCGTCAATACGGCGACCAGATTGCGCAATGCCAGGCAGCGTGCCGCGCAAGCGGACTCGAAATGCATGTCTGGAAGGTCGACTGGAATCTCTCAACGGCTCCACAGTCGTTTATCAACCAGATGAGATCCGCCGGGCGCACGCAGGTGGATGTGAATGGGAAAGATATCGACTGGCTCTGTCCGTCCAATCCGCTCAATGAGGCCTTGGAACGGGATTCGCTTCTGGAAGTCGTGAAAAACTACGATGTCGACGGAATTCATTTCGACTACATCCGGTATCCGGATGAAACGACATGCTACTGCAAAGGCTGCCGGAAGCGATTTGAAGCCAAACACGGAAAGCCTGTCGCGAACTGGCCATGGGATTGTTACAACGGGTCGCTTCAAAAGGAATACCATGACTGGCGCTGCCTGCAGATCACGAAGCTCGTCAAGGACGTGCATGATGCCGTCAAATCGATCAAGCCGGCAGTCAAAATTTCGGCCGCGGTCTTTTCAGATTACCCGGATTGTCGTGACGGGGTTGGACAGGATTGGGTGAGCTGGATTCGCGCCGGCTATCTGGATTTTGTTCTGCCCATGGATTACACCTCCGATTCGGCCGGTTTCGCCGTAACGGTCAAACAGCAGCTTCAATATGTCGATGGCCTCGTGCCGGTGCATCCGGGAATTGGCGTGTCAAGTGAGCCGCTCCCGCTTGATAAAGTCATCGTTCAAATTCTTGAGACCCGGAGACAGAACACGGGTGGTTTCTGTCTGTTCGCATATGATGATTATCTCCACTCTATCCTTTCGCTATTGAAGAGTGGAATCATGTCGTCGGTAACTTCTTGGTCGGCTGTTCCCAGTGACCAGTTATCGGTGGGCGACATGACTCCTCTTCCGCGTCCAGCTATGAAAACGCCGACGGTCGATTGGAATGAGGCCTCTCGATGATGACGTCACTTCTATGGATTTCCATCGTTCTGCTCGTCATCCTGATCCTGCTCACATTATCTGTGGTGCGGCGATTCAGCTCGGGTCTTTCGCCCGAGTTGAAGAGCCGATTGGATGCTGCCGAACGGGCTCTGGAACGCGTCGAGCGCTCACTTCGTGATGATCTGGCGCGCGGCCGGGAAGAAGCCTCGTCATCTTCACGAAATGTCCGGGAGGAGATGACCCTCTCGCTGAAGAATTTTAACGACTCGGTCGTCAAGAGCATGGCCGAAATGGGAAATCTCCAAAAAAATCAGTTGGAACTTTTTGCTGGTCAAATTGAAGGCATTCGTACTGCCGTTGATGCACGTTTGAAGCAGATCCAGGACGAAAGCAATACGCGGCTTGAACAAATGCGACTCACCGTCGATGAGAAGCTGCAAGGCACATTAGAGAAGCGCCTGGGGGAATCCTTCAAGCTTGTCAGCGAACGGCTCGAGCTCGTTCACCGCGGACTCGGCGAAATGCAGACGCTTGCCGCCGGCGTCGGCGATCTCAAGAAAGTGCTCACGAATGTTAAAGCCCGTGGAACCTGGGGCGAAGTCCAGTTACAGGCGCTTCTGGATCAAGTATTGGCCCCGGAACAGTATGCAAGCAATGTGGTGACCAAAGAAGGCAGCAGCGAACGCGTCGAGTTTGCCCTGCGGCTGCCAGGGCGCAATGTGCTTGAACAAAAACCCGTGTGGCTTCCAATTGATGCAAAATTTCCCCAGGAAGATTACCTTCGCTTATTGGATGCCTCCGATCGAGGCGATGCTGATGGGGTTGAGGCTGCTGCGCGACAGCTCGAACTTCGGATCCGATCCTGTTGCAAAGACATCCGGGATAAATATATCGACCCTCCAAACACGACTGATTTTGGAATTCTCTTTCTTCCGATCGAGGGATTGTATGCCGAAGTGCTGCGACGAGCGGCTTTGGCGGAGACACTCCAGCGCGAGTTTCGCATTGTCATCGCGGGCCCAACGACCCTGTGGGCCATTCTCAATAGCCTTCAGATGGGGTTTCGGACGCTGGCCATTGAAAAACGATCGAGCGAAGTCTGGGCTGTGCTGGGCGCTGTCAAAACGGAATTCAGCCGATTTGGAGGATTGCTGGATTCGGTTCATAAAAAGCTGCATGAAGCCGCCAACAAGATTGATGATGTCGCACAAAAGAGCAGGGCGATCCAGAGGAAACTTCGGGATGTTCAGGAACTGCCGGCATCGGATGCGACAGCGTTGCTGCCCGAGACTTCCATGGATGATGATGGCGAGATCGCGCCGACGGAGTGAAACCGCATAGTTTGGCGGCATAACCGGCCATCCCTGGATCGTTGAAGTGATATCAGGCGTTGCCGTGAGCGTGAAATTTCAGCCGAGTCCATTCAGTCGGATATTTCTGTCTTGTTATGTCCGTCATGTTTCGCTTTATACAACGCGGCGTCGGCTCGGCGGATGCAGTCATCAATTGATTCATTTTGCCGAAAGGCTGCAATTCCGAAGCTTCCTGTGCAGTGAATGTCAGTGTCGCCGACAGTGATGCCGGCGTCCGCAAGCAGCATCTGCAGTTTCTCGGCCACCGTGTGTGTTTTTTCCTTTGTCAATTCGGGGAGGATCAACAGGAACTCTTCTCCTCCCCATCGTGCGCAACCGTCTTCTATTCTGAGGTTGCTTCGCAGCGTCTTTGCGGCAAGCACCAACAATTGATCGCCGGCCTGGTGTCCGTAAGCGTCATTGATGCTCTTGAAATTATCCAGATCAAGTATCATGATCGAAAACCCAGTTCCATGGCGACGTGCCCGGCTCCGTTCCATTTCGAGCCTCTCATAAATCTCTCGGCGATTTGATAGACCGGTGAGCACGTCCGTATGTGACGCTCGGTCAAGTGCTGCTGTTAATTCTCGGAGCTGAGTCTGATAGCTGTCGCTGATTTTTGCGATCCTTTTGGTTCTATTCGCAAGGCGGGCGTATTTTTGAAACAGAACTTGAAAATCGACATGGAGTGGATTGCTTTTCAGCAGATCGTCGTTTGCAAGAGGAAGGAATCTGACCACCACCGGATCTTCATAGTCGAGATCGGAGATGTCAGCGGCCGCCTTGCCCGGCGATCCGCTCTTTTCGGATGGCTGAGAAGCTGTGTCATCGTAGAGCCTGGCCGCGCATTCCGGGCAGATGCTGTGACTGAACAGCGCCTCTGAATGCTCGCTGATATACTGTTCAAGCTGCTTCCAGTAGCCGTCATCATTACGTATTTTCTTGCAGGAGGCGCAGATCGGCAGAAATCCTTTGAGTGTCTTGACGCTGATCAGCGCCTTTTGAAGCTCGTCAAGTAGGGCTTGGATTTGTGTCTGATATCCATCGCTGATCCCTACGATCCGGGCAAGTCGCCTGCGCAACTTGGCATAAGCGTCAAAGAGCTCCTTGGCATCAGCGCGTGACAGAAGCTCTCCTGTGCCACCCTCGCCCAATAGATTAAGATATTTGTCAATAATCCGGTCATTGGTCTCGGGAATCTTCCTCATCACTTGGCTTCACTTTTTATGGCAATGATATTAAACGGAAAGGTCACCTCGGCCTTGAAATCCTCTGCGGTTTCCAAAGCACGATCGTTCTCATCGTCATAGTGCCAGTAGATAACCACATCGCCGCCTCTGCCATGCATCTCCTCAAAATAGTCCAGAATGTCCATCAGACTCTTGATACTTCCTGTATTGAGATAGTTGAGGTTTATATTGAGGGTCGCTGGGCCGGTATGCGTCTGAGCGAATCGGGAGACCCAGGCCAATATCGGCTTGTAATATTCAAAAGAGTTCTCGGGGTACGATTCACCGGAGATGGTCAGCACCCCGCTTGTGCCATCGAAAGAGATTTCCGGCGTCGATCGTGTTCCTGGCAAAAACAACTTTTCCATGAGCGTCTCCTAGATGACTGCTCTGAGAGTGAAAAAGCAATACGTTTCGTTGATCTCCCTGATGGAATATTGCAAGGGCTCAGACGCTTTCCGCGACATATCGATGAACCCAAGCCCTGAGGTCGTTTTTCCGGAAGGTATGACTTTCCTCATTTGCTCTCTATAGGCCGCCTTCAAACCATCCTTGTCAAGCCGATTCAACTCTGCGAGTCTGGCAATAGCTTCTTCTAAATCCTTCTTTTCCACGATATTACCAGAACTCACAACGTATTTGTTGCCTTTTCGGCCGATAATAACAATGCCGCAATTGAAATCATACTCGGTGTTACCCTCAGTCAATTTCTTTTGTGCATAATTTCTGACATTTTGAGTCTGCTCGATGAAGACGGAAAAAACATCCATCAATAAGGCCTTTTTCATTTGCATCGTTTCGAGATAACGCCGGACAGCGTTGCCGAGCTCTTCGATGATACCGTGTGAAAAAGGACCAGCAAAACAAATTAGTATCCCTTCCGTTTTAAGGGTTTCTCTCATGTCAAAGAGATCCATCGTCTTCATAGGCGGATCCTCCTCATTGTCATTGTCAATGCTTTTCCAGGCATCTTTTTATCTGGCGACTTCCTTTAATGACCCAGTCGAGCTAATCGATCGCACACAAATAGATTTGCCATAGGTCAATTATATTGGGATTCGAGCCTGATCGTGTTCATCATCGATTTCAGTTTCTGATCCTTTTTGAGGATCGTTGATCCGTTCGGCACGAAATATTTGCAGCATTGCATTAGATTCTAAATCCGATCACCGTGATGTCATCCCGCTGGGAATACGTCCCTTGATACTCAGTCAACGCTTGCTTGAGGAGGGCGTCCTGTTCTGCCAAGCGTGCGGGATGTATGGTGAGGATCAGGTCGATAAATCGTTTTTTGCCATGGCTGATTCCTCTTTCGCCACCAGATTGGTCTAAAAGGCCATCGGTAGTCATGTAGAATGAATCGGCGTTAGCTATGAAAATGTGATGGCTGAGGTAGTCGAAAGCGGGATCGGAGGAGCTGTAGCCGATCGGCTGCCGTTCCCCCTTGATCTCCTGGACGTCTCCATGGCTGGCATGGAAGAGGGAAATCCGCGCGCCTGCGAACACGATCTTTCGCAATGCCGGCATGCAATAGCAGAGTCCGATATCGAAGCCGTTGTCCATCATCGAATCGTGGGCGTCATGCTGCAATGTTTCCCGCATGCGTTTGTTTAGCTCCTTCAGGACAGCGGCCGGATCATCATGCTGTCTGTCCTCGATGACGTGTTTGAGCACTGCATTGCATGTCATGGTCATCAGCGCGCCCGGTACGCCGTGGCCCGTGCAATCGATGAGAGCGACAAAAAAGGCGCCGTTCGACTCATGGAAATAGTAGAAGTCGCCTCCAACAATATCCCGCGGCTTGTAAATAGCAAACCACTCACGCACATATTTTAAGATGACCTCATCTCGTGGAAGCATGGAATCCTGAATCATCTGCGCATAACGGATGCTGTCCATGATGAGTTGGTTTGATTCGGATAGTTTCACGTTCGAGACATTCAACTCTTCTGTTCGATCTGCGACTTTCTGTTCGAGATTTTCGGTATAGTCTTTCACGGTCTGAGCCATTTTATTGAATGACCCTGTCAGCATGCCGATCTCATCCAGTCGCGTGACAGGCACAACGATATTGTAATTCCCTTGCATGATCTCTTGTGAGGACCGGGAGAGATGTGCCAGCCGATTGAGGACGATGCGGTTGAGCAGAAAGCCGATGATCAGGATGATTGCGAAGAGCGAAACCACGATGATGACCAGGATTGGCAGAAAGTCCCTCATGCTGATCACCTGTGCCACATCAACCAGAACCAGGTTGTACCATCCGATATCCTTGAGGTATGCCACCGCAGCAAGTTGTTGCTTGCCTTCGATGAAGATCGTGAGCGTTTCGACTTCCCGCTCAGCTGAAGCGAGACGAGAAAGAGCATCTTTCAGTTTTCTCTTGTCATCCTCGTTTCCGATCTGTTCATAGACGGTGATTTTCTTGTTGGCCTCGGTCACTCTGCTGTTGTGCTCAACGTAAGCCCTGTTTTTGTGACCTTCAATCGCTCCATCACTGCTGATGAGTATGGTAGAGACGCCTTTATCGGTTGAATTGACCGTCGTGTTGATGAAATCCGAAATGTCGATGCCCGTACCTCCCAGTCCGATCTTTCTTCCCGTGGAGTCTTTGATGATCACGTTGAACCAGACTTTCGTGACATAAAGATGTGCATCGACGTTGAGATTCAACTGATAGAAATCCACCTCCCTCATTGTTTTGAAATACCAGTCATCCGACGCATTATCCGGGCTGAGTGTGTAGCGGAGCTCGTTTCCGGAATATCTTCCAGTTGTGTCGTTGAAATAGTAGTGAAGTGATTTGGCGATCACGAAAAAATAGCTCTTGCCTCCGAAGCTGCGTCGATAGCTATCGAGCTCGTCGAGGGCCAGCCCTTTGAGAACCGGGTCTTCTTCGTTGAGCGTCCATCGTTTCAGCATCGGGGAGTCGGCCAGCTTGATCGATATCGCAAGCTCCTTTTGAGTGACCGAAAGAACTCGCGCCTTTTCGAGCAGAGCCTGTCTGATGGCGAATTTAGTTCCGAGGTGTTCCAATATTCTGACGCTCACCATCTCAAAAGCGAAAAGCGTGAGAATTCCGATGACGATATAAACGGAAGCGATAATGGCAATAAAGGTGGATTTAAGTCCTTTGAGTCTCATGCGGCTCTTTTTCCAATCCCTATTTTATCAAAATGATCCTGAGTCCGTATGCGGGCGCAATCGAATCTATGAGCGCCTCTGCTGTTTAATAATGATGAAAAAATCTCAACCGCCCTTATGATCTATCGAGATTAAGGTGGACTTGACGTGACGGGCCTGCCGGTTCTATCTTAGCACCATGGAGTGGAGGCATTTTGGTCGGCGATTCTGGGTGAATTGGGCCCAGATCGCGCTCCGAGTATTTTTGGAAATCGTCGAAGAAACATAATTAATATCGCTTTGACCCGGCCTATCCCCGCTTTGGGGAGGAGGATGGGGCAAGGTCACGTTTGGATTCATCGAGGAGGATCATCCTATGGGAATGACGATGGTTCAGAAGGTCCTGGCAATGGCGACGGATCAGGCTTCAGTGAATGTGGGAGATGTGGTTGAGCCAAGGGTTGATCTGGCCATGTCCCACGAAAACGCGGCTCTGGTGATTAACCAGTTCAGCGAGATCTACAAAAACACCGGCCTGGAAGCCAAGGTTTGGGATCCGTCCAAAATCGTGATCATTTTCGATCACAGGGTTCCAGCTGAGAGTTCCAAGACAGCCACAAATCAGAAGAAAATCCGCGATTTCGTCGGCAAACAGGGCATTGACAAATTTCATGACATTCGCGGCGATGAAGGCGGCATTTGCCACCAGATATTGCCTGAGAACGGCTACGTCAGGCCGGGGTATGTCGTCGTCGGAACCGATAGCCACACCACGAGCCATGGAGCTCTGGGAGCATTCTCCTTCGGAATCGGCGCAACGGAAATGGCCTCAGTGTGGGCTCTGGGCCGTGTTCTGAATGTCGAAGTGCCGGACACGATCAAAGTGATTGTCACTGGGCAGTTCCCAAAAAATGTTTTCCCGAAAGATCTCATTTTGCATCTGATCGGGAAACTCACAGCCGAAGGCGCTAATTTCAAGGTGATTGAATTTCACGGATCAACCATCCAGAAGATGACCACATCAGGGCGACTCGTGATATGCAATATGACGGTGGAAGCCGGCGCGACATCAGGTGTCATCCCGCCGGATAAAGAAATGCTCAGATACCTGAAACAAGATGCGCACGTCAAAGACAAGATCCGCATGTTTAGTCCGGATCCGGATGCCGGCTACGAACGGGTGATTGAAATTGACGCGTCGAAATTGGAACCCATGATCGCCTTCCCTCACACCGTCGACAATGTCAAGTCCGTCAAGGAAGCCGCAGGAATCAAGGTCCAGCAGATCGTTGTCGGCTCTTGCACGAATGGTCGCCTGGATGATTTGGAGATTGCGGCAAGCTTCCTCAAGGGCAAGAAGGTGGCTCGCGGCACCAGAATGCTGGTTTTCCCGGCATCGAGCCGGATTTATCTGGAAGCGCTCAAACGAGGATATGTCGATACCTTCATGAAAGCCGGTGCGATGGTGATGAACTCCGGCTGCGGGCCGTGTCTGGGTGTTCACCAGGGCGCTCTCGGCGATGGCGAAAAGGCGCTTGCAACAACCAACCGCAATTTCAAAGGCCGGATGGGAAATCCCAACGCAGAGGTTTATCTCTGCTCGCCCGCAGTTGCAGGAGCCAGTGCCGTCACCGGCATGATCACTGACCCTCGAACCGTCGCATCAGTGTCCATATCAATCCGCACAAAATCCAAGAAAGTGGTTAAGAAGGTAGCGAAGCCCAAAAGGAAACCGGTTGCCAAATCCAAACTGGCTGCCAAGAAGATCAAGAAAGGGAGGAAGTAATAATGGCTAAGGTTGTTTTGAAACTGGGAGCGGATATCTCGACGGATATCATTTATCCCGGCCGATTCATGGCCACGGTGCTTCCGACTGAGACACCGGTATTTGCTTTTGCGGATATGTCCGATTTTAACACGAAGCTCAAAGCCAAAGAAATCCCGGCCGGCAGCATTCTCGTCGCCGATAAGAATTTCGGTTGTGGATCATCGCGCGAACAGGCAGCTTCCTGCCTCAAGGGCTATGATCTGAAGGTCATTGCAAAAAACTTCGCCCGGATCTTCCTCCAGAACTCCATCAACCTCGGTTTGGATATGATCATCTGCCCAACGATCGAAGCCAGTGAGGGCGATGAAATCGAAGTCGAGAATGGTCGGGTTGCCAACAGAACGACAGGCAAAACTTTCGACATCGTGCCGCTGCCGAAAGCTCGCCAGTCTATTATCGACGCCGGAGGGCTCATCTCTTACACACGGAAGATCCTGCTCGAAGGAAAGAAGTAGATCAACGTTTCGAATCCCCTCTCTGGATTTCTCCGGAGAGGGGACGTGAGTGATACCGGTTCTGTCGCGAATGGAATGATTCAAGGTCTATGATCGCAACGTGAATATATTCGTCGCACGACAACCGATTTTCGACAAGCGGCAAAATGTCGTTGCTTATGAATTGCTGTTTCGCTCAGGGCTCGAGAACTTCTTCCGCGAAAGCGATGCTGATCACGCCAGTTCTCGTGTCATCAGCGATACGTTTCTCTCTTTCGGCTTGGACACAATGACCGGCGGCAAACATGCTTTTATCAACATCAGTCGCGATGTCCTGATCTCGGATTACATTTCTCTTCTGCCGAAGGAATCGGTCGTCCTCGAGCTTTTGGAATCGGTTGCACCGGATGAAACAGTCATCGGCGCCTGCCGGAAATTGAAGAAGGCCGGCTATCAGATCGCTCTTGATGACTTTGTTTATCGAGACGATATGATGCCGCTTCTCCAACTTGCCCACATCGTTAAGATGGATTTTATTGCGACGCCGGTCGACCAGCGAGCATCCCTTTCGCCTCGATTACGTGCGATGGGGCTCAGGCTCCTGGCTGAAAAAGTTGAAACCCACGAAGAATTCAATTGGGCCATATCCATGGGGTACACTCTCTTCCAGGGTTACTTTTTCGCCAAGCCTGTCGTCATGTCCGGCAAAGATGTTCCTGGGTTCAAGCTCAATTACATCCGTCTTTTAGGCGAGATCAATGATCCCAATTTTAGTTTCTCCCGAATTGAAAGCATCATCAAGCAAGATGTCGCCATATCCTATAAGCTTCTCCGTTATATCAACTCGGCCGCATTCGGCTTTCGCGATGAGATCCACTCCATACACGAGGCCCTCGTGTTGGTGGGCGAGCTCACGATCCGGAAGCTGGCATCCCTCTGGATATTCGCGGGTTTGGGCCAGGATAAGCCGGAAGAGCTGGTCGTTTGTTCTGTCCTCCGTTCTCAATTCTGCGAATCTCTTGCACCGCTCATTGGAATGCTTCATCGCCAATCGGAGTTGCTCCTGCTCGGCATGTTTTCTCTGATCGATGCCATTGTTGATCGACCGATGACTGAGATCCTGACGCAGCTTCCTGTCACCGAAGATGTCGGCGATGCTCTCCTGGGAAAGCCGAACTCCTTGCGGCCCGCTCTGGATTCAATACTGGCTTACGAGAAGGGGGATTGGAACGCGCTTTCAATAGCCGTCGGGAAGCTCGGCCTGAAAGAAGATGTGATCCCTCAGATCTATTTGAAATCCATTGAATGGACGGGACGGATCTTCCAAATGAAATGATACTTCCAAGGATCACCATTGGCGAGCAGGACAACAATCGTCATCTCCATAGCGAGAGGGCAGGGCAATTAGTATCTGATTGGTGAAATCTGTGCACAAAATGGCAAAAGTTGTGATAGGGCAGGATCGTGAATTCCTCTCAGGAAGCCCGGAAGAAAGGAATGCAGGAATGACTTATGAAACCACCGCTGGTCGATATAACAATCCGTTCCTGCTTTCCTCCCTTCCTGCATTCGTGAGAGGTTCGGTAGCCATGGTTGTCGAAGCCATCTTGTTTGGTTACGGCTATGCCGCGTCAGGGATGTGGTAAATGCGTCTTGGATCCAGGATTTGCACTCACATAAGAAATCGAGCGACGGGCGATCGCTTCTGAAAGACTGGCGTCGAAACCCAAGGGAGGTCATATGTCAGGAGTCACGGACAAAAAGGATGTCGGATCATCAAAGCGCCAAGACGGGAGTGTCTCTCACGAACGGCGCCGCTTCGTGTGCGGTGTGGGCTGGGTAATCGGCGCCGCCCTTGCACCTCAAGCGGTGCTGCACGCTTTTGGGCCGGCTGGAGAAGGGGAGGCACAGAGCTTCGATGATCCCCCTCTCATTCCCGTCGGAGGTCATCCGGTTTATCTCCATCTAAAGGATAAGGTTCCTGATCCTCAAGTCATCACCTTCAAGGTGCAGTACCCCGGCAAGGATCCCATCAAGCTGGTCGGTCATTTCTGGTACAACAAGGAAACGGTTGAGAGCGGGAGGAAATGTCCGGCGATTGTCGAGCTTAATCCGTACAGGCGTCGTGACGGCATGATCACAGTCGACAGCGGAATGTATCCATGGTTTGCGTACAATGAGTACCTGTGTTTCAGGTTGGACCTCCAGGGAGCAGGCGATTCAGAGGGTATGCTCACTGACGAGTACACCGACGAAGAGCTCCTCTATTGCACACAGGTGATTCATCAAATTGCCGAACACCCCTGGTGCGACGGCAATGTCGGGATGATGGGCGAGTCGTGGAGTGCGATTAACTCGCTCATGGTTGCCTCCCGGCATGACTGCCCCAGCGTGTTGAAAGCGATCATCGTCAATTGCGGGAACGACGACCGCTATGGTGATGACGTGCACTACATGGGCGGGGCGATGATGCAGGACAATGTGGCATGGCCCTCTTCGATGTGGGGCTGGCTGGCGCTGCCTCCAGATCCAGGTATCGTCGGCCACCGCTGGAAGGAGATGTGGCGCGAGCGAATCAAGAATGCCGATTTTTGGTTCCGGCAATGGGCCACTCATCAATCGCGCGATTCATACTGGAAGCGGGCGAGTGTCCTTGATCATTATGAGAGGGTGAAAATCCCCGTCTACATCATGTCGGGCTGGCAGGATGGTTATAAAAATCCGGTCGATCGCGTGGTCAGAGGGCTCGCAGCCGTTGGGATGCCCGTGGGCGGGCTCATTGGCCCATGGGGCCATAGTTACCCATTCCGCGGATTTCCAGGGCCACGGATCGACTGGCTTCGGTACATCGTCACTCATTGGTGGGATAAATGGCTGAAGGGTATCGAACCGCCTGCTGACACCGAGTTGCCTCAGCTCACGGCCTGGCTCGGCATGTCGAAGGAACCGGGAAGATCTTCATGCCCTGATGATGAGGGGAGATGGATAGCCGAAGATTCGGACTGGCCGACACGCATCAAAGAGAAGGTTTTCCATCTATGCCCGAACAAACGTCTTTCGCACGCAGAGCCTGCCGGCCACGCCGAATGCGTCAGCTCAGGGCGACTCCTCTTTGCCACAACAATGCTCGAAACCAGTTCCTACGGTTCCTGCGGGAACAACGATCTTCCAGGTGATCAGGCTGAGATCGACAGCAAGTCGCTCTATTTCGACAGCGGCCCACTGACCGATGATATGGATTGCTTCGGTCATCCGATTGTGAATCTCACGCTAGCGTGTGACAAGCCTCTCGCGTCCATTGCCGTTCGACTCTGCGAAGTCAGCCCGGAAACACAGTCGTCCCATTTGGTCACCTACAGCTTTTTCAATCTTTGTTACCGTGGCGACGATATGACGAAACCGCAGCGGATCGAACCGGGAATCGCTTTCAAAGTGGCTGTCCCGTTGAATCTGATGGGCCATACATTCAAAAAGGGGTGGCGCATCAGGCTTTCTGTTTCTCCGTCGTTTTTTCCGACAATGTGGCAAAGCCCCGAGAAGCCGACGATCACCCTTCACACAGGAGTGTTCGGAGATCTCCCGGCGAGCACCCTCGTGTTGCCGGGACGCAAACCAAGGCCCGATGATAATAGGTTGAAGGTTTTGCTCCCGCCAACGGCCGACGTCGTTTCTGTTGACGTGGAGGATTACGTTCCCACCACCGGAGATCCCAAACGGCCAGGGGGGAACACTCGCGAGGTGGAGCACATCACGGTCGATGGTAAAAAGGGCATTCTGGTCAAAAAGGTGTTTGATGGTGGGCGATATCGTTACGGCGGACCCCTGGAAGAGTTGTGGGTCGACCAGGTGGCCCACGAGAATTTCCAAATGCTTTATGACGATCCTCTGTCGCTGATCGGTTTCACCAGCTCGGTGTCGATTCTTAAGAGGCAGAGTGCCGGCGACGAGTGGAAAGTAAAGGCTGAGACCAGCACGAGAGTCTGGACGGAGAAAGATCAGGCAGGACAGTATTATTTCAAGTATACGGCGATGGTGAAAACCTTCATCGCTGATACGGAAGGCAGGTTCAATCCGTTCGAGCAGAAAACGGTGGAGGGATCAATCCCGCGATTGTGGGTGTGATTCCTCGGCTTCAGTCTCAGAGTACTTCATGCATCCAATCTGCCTGTAGGCCAACGAAGGGCTTACGCGCCTGATCCACTAAACCGCTGGCGATGGTTCTCGAAGTTGGGCAGGATCCGCTCGTAGGAAGATGACATGAGGGGGGAAGAAATCATGAAGTCAGCCGAAGCGCGGTTACAGGCCACAGGGATGTTCCAGACGACGGCGATTCTGAGGAGCGCCTTCACGTCCGGGTCGTGTGGCTGCGGTTCGAGAGGATCCCAGAAGAAGATGACGAAGTCGATGAGGCCCTCCGCGATCTTGGCGCCGATCTGCTGATCCCCTCCGAGAGGGCCACTCTGTAGCTTCGTGATGGACGTGCTGAGAGCATCCTCCAACAGCGTGCCAGTCGTACCGGTTGCGTAGAGGTCGTGCTCGACGAGAAGGCCGCGGTTGTACCTGGCCCACTCGAGAAGGTCCTGCTTCTTGTTGTCGTGTGCGACGAGGGCAATTCGTTTCTTTGGAAGACTGCCAACGGCTTGCGGTGTCATCATTATTTTCTCCTCGAATCCGATAGGACGTTACCCGTGCTGCATGAAAGCGGAATGACGCGAGGTGCTCAGCGGAAAGGCACCTGCTCGCTCGACGGCCTTGATGAGCATTTCCACCCAGCGTGCGGTAGTCGATGCGTTGCCTATCGCGATGAAATCACCGATTTCAATGAGATCATTTCGCGCTCGATCCGTCCAACGAATTGCATGCAGGCGGCCAGGAGGTGATCTCTGTGATCGAGTTCTAGCTCGATCTCGACGTTGAGTGCTCATCGGCTGCTGTGTTTGCGATACCGTTGATGGAGCTCAGAGACAACCGATGCATGATCTGCGAGCCGCCCGGCTTCAGCGTCTCGAAGTCCTTCCTCGACTGCGGCAACGAACCGTTTGCGCTCGGTCAACTCGTCGAAGACTGTCGGAGATGCCAGCACCCCGGCGGGTTTCCCATTCTGGGTGATGACAACCGCTCGCCCGGTGGCAGTACATCGTTTCAGCCACCCGGCCGCTTCCGTCTTGAACTGGCTCACCGGAACGATGTCTTCCGAGACACACATTGCTCTCATTTTAGGCCACCACATTCAGACTCAATAATAGACAGAACTTGGATCGTGTTCAAGCGATTCATTGCCCGACTCCGACAGGCTTACAATACCCGACTCCAGGTGGCTCAATTAGCCCGGCTATTGACGTTTTCGATTAAATGCAATGCTGTGGAGAATTGAAACTGAAGGAAACTACGACTTCACGCTCGTTTTGGCAGAATGACAAAATCGGAATGTTTGTTGACGAAATCAGTATCGAATGTGATCAGCTTCGAACAGCCGGACGCGCGTGCTCCCTCGAATATAAGATGATCGCCAAAGTCAGCGCCATCTTCGAATGCGGCAACGGCGGCCATGACATGATCTTCATTTTCAAAAACGAAATCTTTCCGTTCATAAAACGCTCGAAGCACCTCTGCAATTTCACTTCTGCTGAAACCAAAGCGGCGGTCGAGGAGCCACACAAGCTCAAGTAAAACCGGCAAACCGACAAAGAAGTTTTCCTTCGCCGTGCGCAAAATACGTTCAGCCTTTGCGGCTTGTTTGGGATTATCCCGTGTGATGAACCGGATGAGGATATTCGCATCGAGGGCGATCATTTTGTGCAGCGACGTTTGCGAGGACCAAACTTGCGTTTGTAGTTTTCCGCCACAGCCTGAGCGACGGCATGGCTCATTTCTTCGATCGGAAGTGGTTGATGGGGATATTTGCCGAAGTGCGAGAACTTGCCTGCCAGATCCGCGAGCCGTCCTGTCTTGGCGTGGAGAATGACTCGATTTTCCTCGATTTCATACACAAGCCGATCCGATGGCTTGACCCCCAAAACATTTATCACCACTTTCGGCAGTGTTGTCTGATTCTTTCGTGTGATTTTCGAAGTTGCAATCATACAAGGAACATATTCTATTTCCTTGCTATTCTCCAAATTCCTTCTCAACGAGTTCAGTTATTCAATACGGTTCTAATCTGGCGAAAGTCAAAATTCCAGCATAGTAGCGCGAGGAGTCGGGTTTTGCGGTCGGCCTCATGCGCCTTTTTGGTCGTTGGGGACGCTGATGGATCGATCGCCAGAGCGACGATTTTCTCGTCGAACGACGAGTCGTTGCACATGGCTGCCCAGCTTCTGCCTAGGTTTGTGCTCTTGTAAGCGCACCTATCTTGACTTAGCGGATTATTTCAGTCGCCTACGCGGTAACAGCTAACTGCAGTTTTCGGGTCAAGCTTGCGCCTTCTTCTTGCGTCGTGCGTGGTTCCAAACAAGGATATCATCAAGGACGCTGTAGCCGGCTGGAACGACGTAAAGGGTGAGGAGCGTCGATACGGCAATACCGCCAACCAGAGCCAAGGCCATGGACCGCTGAACTTCGGCGCCGGGGCCGAGGGCCATCGCCGGCGGCAGGGCGCCGGCAATCGTTGCCACCGACGTCATTAAGATCGGGCGCAGCCGGATCGGGCAGGCTTCGAGTAAAGCCTGCCGGCAATCCGCGCCCTTTGCTCGTATCTGGTTGGTGAAGTCGACCAGCATGATCGAGTTCTTCTTGGCAATACCAACCAGCAGGATCAAGCCGAGCAAGCTGTAGATGTTCAGGCTCTGACCGCCGACTAAAAGCGCCAAGAGCGCTCCGCTGATGGAGAAGGGTAGGGCAAGCAGGACGATGACGGGGTGGGAGAAGGAATTGAATTGGGAGGCAAGCACCATGTAAGCGATCATAAGGCCCATCGCGAAGGCGAACCACAATGATTGGAAAGAGTCCTGGAAAGCCTTAGTGCTGCCGGAGACGATGGCGCGGTACCCGTCGGGAAGGACCGAGCTGGCAATCGCCAACGAGCGCTGGACAGCGAGAGCTTGGGACGCACCCGAGGCCACGTTGGCGTAAATGGTGATCGCCCGTTCCCGGTCGCGACGCGTGATGGCCTGCAGGGTAGGCGTTTGTTTGATCGTGATCAGCTCCCCCAGCCGAACCAGCTCGCCGCTGTTTGTGCGCACTAAAAGACGTGTGATGTCCTCGGGTTTCTGTCGCTGGGGGGAGAGCAGACGGGCGCGAATATCGAAGCGTCGCCCCTTATCCTTGAACTTGCCAACCCGCATGCCGCCAATAGCTGCGTTGATGGTTTCGCCGATGGTGGACATGCTAATACCTAGATCCGCTGCGCGGTTGCGATCGGGGAACACCTGTACTTCAGGCATGCCTACGCGGTAGTCGGAATCGACGTCGGTGACCAAACCTGATTGCCGCATCTTCTCAGCGATTTCTTTGGAGGAGGACGCAAGCACTTCCCAATCGGGGCCGCGAATGTTGAACTCGATGGGATAGCCGCCGCCACGAGAAGCGGAAAAGCCGGTCTGGGAGATGTCCTGTAGCACAATACGACCGCCGGGAATAGTGTTGGAGTAGCGGCGGACGACTTCCATGAACTCAAGCTGGGTTAGAGGACGGCCAAGTTTGCGATCGACAGGCCGATCGCTGGGATCCTTCATGTTGACGTAGGCCTGACCGGAGTTGACATCGCTGCCACCACCCACGCTCCCCGCGAAGAGCAGGACCTCGGGGCAAGATATGAGAAACGATTCTATCTGGCGAAAGTAGCGATCGGTGGCATCGAGACTGGTGCCAACCGGCGTGACGAAACGGATCGTGAAGCGGCTCATGTCCTGGCTGGGGATGAACTCTTGGCGCAGAAGTTTGATTGTGCCAAGGGAGAGAAGGAAGATTCCGAGCGAGCCGACCAGGATCCAGGTGCGGTGTTGAAGAGCGGGTTTGAGTGTGCGGAGGTAGAGGTCGGAGAGGCGCTTGAACAGACCATCCATGGTACGCCCGAGGCGGCCGCGATGCTCCATCTCAAGGAACTGAGAGCAGCGCATGGGTGCGAGGGTGAGGGCTTCCAAAAGGGAGAGCAAAACTGCAACGGAGATCGTGACGCCGAACTGGAAGAAGAACTTGCCGATGATTCCCTTCATGAAAGCCACAGGCAAGAAGATGGCCACAATGGCTAGGGTGGTCGCCGCAGCGGCAAAGGTGATTTCCCTCGCCCCGGTCGAGGCCGCTTTCACCTTGCCTTCGCCTTCTTCCCGGTGGCGATAGATGTTCTCCAACACCATGATGGCGTCATCGACGACAATACCAACGACAAGGGTAAGACCGAGAACCGTATAGGTGTTGAGAGTAAAACCGAAAAAGTAAATAACGATAAATGTGCCCAAAATCGACGTTGGAATTGCGAGAAGTATATTGACCGTCGTCGACCACGAACCGAGGAACAGCCAGCAGACGAAGCCGGTCAATAGCGCGGCAAGGATCAGCGTGAAGAGGATCTCGCGGATGGAGCGCTCGATGAAGGTTGTGGTGTCCCAGTTGACCTCAAGGCGCATGCCTATGGGCAGTTGGGGTTTTAAACCCTCCATCTTCGCTTTTACATCCCGCCCAACCTGGACTGCGTTGGCGCCACGCAGTTTGGTGATGGAAAAGCTAATGGATTGTTCCCCCATCGCCCGATTCAATCGGCGACGATCTTCGAGACCGTCCTCGACCACTGAAACATCCTTCAAGCGCACCGGGGCGCCGTCCTTATAGGTAATGACAAGGTCGCGGAAGGACGAGATGTCGATGGCCTCGCCCTGCGCGCGGACGTTCATTTCGCGCTCGGCGCCTTCGATGCGCCCGGCCGGTACTTCCTGGTGTTCCCGACTAATTGCATTATTGACGTCGATGACGGTGAGGCCCTTGGCTTCGAGCAGGGAGGCGTCGTACCAGACCCGAACGTTGCGATCTCGGAAACCGCCTACATCGATCGCGCCGACACCTTCGATCATCTGCAATTGCGGTCGAATGACGTTGCGAACGTAGTCGGCGAGGAAGGTTGGAGGGCGGTCGCCGAAGAGGGCGAGGCGGATGATGGGCTGGTCTTCCGGATTCGTCTTGGAGACCGAGGGTGGGTTGATATCCCTTGGCAGATCGTGGGTGACTTGGGCTACCTTGGTCTGCACATCCTGCAAGGCAGCGTCAATGTTGCGCCCAATCTCAAACTCGAGGGTGACGTTGGCCGAGCCTTGACGGGCCATAGACGACATCTGCTGCACGCCTTCGACCGTTGACAGAATGTCTTCGAGGGGGTCGACGACATCGGTTTCCATGATCTCGGGGGATGCCCCTTCCCAACCGATACCGACGCTGACGATGGGAAAGTCGACATCCGGATTCTGGCTGATGCCGAGCCCCTTGAAAACGCTGCCCGCGCCGGTGTAACAGAGGATGCCGAAGCCGATTAATGCGATCATCAAGATCCACGCGAAGACGTGATTGCGGATCGAGATATCGGCCAGGGTCATGCCGGTGGCTATTGTTTTTGGATCTTCCTCCAACTCGGGTTGTTTCTTGCGCTCGTTCATGATCACACAGCGCCAGCCGGCTTAGCAGCGGGCTGATTCACGGATTGCACGGCCATCCCGTTGGACAAACGGTCCGAGCCTTCGGTGATGATGATTTCGTTTACCTTGATTCCGGATTGAATCTCCACCGAGCCGTCTCCGGTGCGTAGACCGAGCTTGACCGGCCGCTCCAAGGCTTTGCCATCCTCAACGACATAGACGACGAAGCCGCGTTCACTGGCCTGCACCGCGCTTTCCGGGACGACGATGGCATTCTTGCGATTTTCGGTTGCCAGAGTCACTTCGGCGAAGAAACCGGGTTTCAGAATGCCTGGGTTGTCCACCCAGGCGAGAATTTCGACCTGCCTCGTCGTGGGATCGGCGACATCACCGACGTGATAGACCTTAGCGGCAAAGTCCGTGTTGCCGATCGAGCCGATGTGGAAGGTGACGATCTGGCCTTCCTTGGCTTTGAGGGATTCGGTCTCGGAGACCTTAAAACGTAGCCGCAACCGGCGCAAATCGACGAGGGTGGCGAGGGTGTCGCCGATCTGCACGAACTGACCGGTATCGACGGTACGGGTGTTGATCTCACCTGGACGGGGTGGGCGAACATCGGCACGGCGTTGGTTTAACTGCGCGATGTCCCAGGCGGCTTTCGCCGCCGAGGCATCGGCGGAAAGGCGTTCGGTTTCTTGCTTCACCCGAGCCAGCTCCTCCACCGGCACCAGCTGATCCTTGGCGAGAGCTTCACGCCGCTGCAGGTCTGCTTCGGATCTCTTCCAGTCGGCCACCGCTCTGCGGTAGACGGCCTCGGCCTGATCCGCTTGAAGGCGATAGCGATCCGGGTCGATGCGAGCCAGGACCCTTTCGGTGGTCACATTGTCCCCCGCCTGGAATAGCACTTCTTTCACAGCGCCGCTGACTTCGGCGGTGATCTGGACCAGCTCATCCTGTTCGATGGAGCCGAGAGCCTGCACCTTGTACACGACATCTCGGGAAACGACCGGGGCGGTGCGCACCGAGAGTCCACCGCCTCCCCTCCTGCCGCCGGCAGTACCGGATTCGCCGCCGCCTTTGCACGCTGTGAGTAAGCCAAAGGTGAGTGTGAGAAGGAACAACGCTTGCTTTGTCTTGGGCACGAGACCCCCTTGTTTGTTGCCCGGCCGGAAATTCGCATCCACCGGCATGATACGCATTCTAGCGCATGTTTGCAAAAAGTCGGCGGGGCCGGACTGAATTCGCGTAGCATGGGCTGAAGGTAGGATTCCATCAACTTCGAATGTGGTACCAGACGCTTGACCAGCTTCTCCCGCAGAAAAAGCGGATAGAGAAGGAGATTTATCTGCGGTTGAAGAATCTCTTCAGTATTCGGGCCGACCTGGTTTTTTACGATATCACCTCCACATACTTCGAAGGCGAAGGCCCGCACGGACTTGCGCGGTTCGGATACAGCCGTGATGGGAAGCCGCGAAATCCGCAGATCGTCATCGGGGTGGTCATGATGGATGGGTGGCCGATAGCGCACCATGTCTTTGCCGGCAACCGCCTGGACTGAACGACCGTCCAGGAGGTGGTTGATGATGTGAACAAGCGATTCGAATTGAATCGGATCATATTCCTGGGAGATCGAGGCATGGTATCAATCCACAACATTGAACATCTGAGGAAAGCGGAACAGGGCTATCAGGTCGGTTTGCAGCGTCGAAACAGGAAGTCGGTGTTCGAGTATGTTGAGGCGGCCATGGCACAAGGCCGATGGGAGGAATGTCGGGTTGGGATAACCGCATCTGAAAAGGACCGGCCGCCGAAGACGCGAGTGCAAGAGATTGCGGGCAAGGAGCCGGGAGTCAGAGTGTTCGTTGTTCATGGCGAGGAGCGAGAGCAGTACGAGCGAAGCATGCGAGAGCTTTCGATGGAACGAACACGCAAGGCTCTTGAGACGCTTCGCGTTCGAGTGGAGAAAGGCGATTTGAAGGAGCCTGAAAAGATCGGCGCCGCTGCGTCGAGGGCTTGTAGCAGAAACCACGGCCATCGGTACTTCAAGTTGTATTTCAAAGACGGTTCGTTCTCCTACGCTGAGCATCCGGTGAATCTTGAGCGCGAGAAGGCGTTTGAAGGCACGTATATCATTCAGACTTAGGAAAAGGGAATGACGGCTGTCGAGGCTGTCGCCGCTTATAAAGATCTTAATGAGGTGGAACGTGGATTTGCGCACTTGAAAGGCCTGATCGATATCAGGCCAATCCATCACCGGCGAGATGAACGTGTCCGCGCGCATGTGTTCATCGCGGCTCTTGCGTTCCTCCTCGATCGAGCGATGGAGAAGATGCTATCTCAGAGCGACTGCAACCTTTCATCTCCACTCGCGTGGCGCGCGCTCGAAACGATCCGATGTATCACACTTGACCTTGACGGTCAGAGCAGGATGATCGTGACGCGTGGCTCCCGCCACGCATCGGCCGCCCTCAAAGCTCTCTGCATCACCAAACTCGATCCCCCAGCACCCCCGAAAAAATACCAACCATCATGTAGTGACCAACTCGAAATTCCACATGAGATATTTCAATAATTTAGACGCGCACTTTGCAAACATGCGCTAGCAATAGCGCGCCCAGGAACGCGGCGGCACTGAGCCGTCCCCCGCGCAGCTTGAGTCTACAGACCACTGGCAGTTATGCCTACCCGAAGCCGTCCTGAGCCGCCCCAACCTTGAAGGTCTGCTCCCTGCCTTCGCGACGCCACCCTGGTCGCATCAGTGCTGGCTTCGCGCGCTGGCTCCGCACTGTCGTGGGTCGAGACCAGCATCCTCGACTGGCTGGCGGCGCATCCGGCCCGCTTCCAGTTCTGGATCTCCACCAGCCAGATTTTTAGCCTGATGCTTGCCACCGTCTGCGCCCTCTTCATCCGCCGGCGCTTGCGGGCCGGACGAGACTTGTCGTCTTAAGCCTCATCATCGATGTCTTGTGGAGTGCCTGCTTCGGGCAGTCAAAGGCGACCTCCTCCGCCGGATATCAGCGGGATGGATGTTTGACATAAGAACTTTCTCTTTTTGTGTTTTGAGAAATGCCTCGTTCAGTGATGAATCGGGATCGAGGAATCATCTGTGATACTGTTGATCGACACGGAAGTGGAGTGGGTGTATGCCAGTTCCGGGAGCCACGAAGCTGGAACGACAGGAGCTATCGGGGTAGATCCTTCAGGAATTCCGAGATTTCCTTCGTAAGGAAAACGTATTCCGGTGCGCTGTCATCGGCGGGAAAACACGCAAGGTGCCCGAGAATGGAAGGGATCTCGGCATACCGCGTGTCTTTGATGCCCATCTGAAGCTCCCGGGACATCTCAGGTGGAAGCAGACGGTCCGATGCGCTCGGCATGATCAAAGTCTTCGCTCTTATTCGGGTCAGGGCGTCGGCCGTGTTGCCACCGAATGGCAGAGAAACGTCATGACCGCGACCCGCAAGGAACCGATACATCCAGTTTCGCGCATCCCATGCGGCAAAGACATCGGCGAATACCATAAGGGCGGCTTGATACTCCTCGTTTGATTTGAGCGATTGGAAAAAGGCATGGCTTCGAAGCCAAGGGGCAAAGATCATTCCTGCGCACCTGAGCCCATCCACTGGGTTCTTCGCGTACCGGCCGCCTTGCCATGCGGGGTCCAGCTGGACGGTAGCAATCATAGCATCCACGATCGCTTTAAAGTTGTTTGGGCTCCTGGCTCCTGGAAAGATGCAGATCAGTCCCTTCATGAAATCGGGGTGATGAATTCCCCATTCGAGAACCTGAAAAGAACCCATGGACGGGCCGCCGACCGCGAGCAGCCCTTGTAAGTGCAGCCCATTGGTGACTAGGTCATACTGGGCTTTCACCATGTCCCTGATTGTGTATCGGGGGAAATCCATACCCATGCCGTCGGAGGGAGCCGATGAGAGCCCGCCGCCGATGGCATCCACTGCTATGACGAAGTATGTGTCCGTGTCGAATGCCTTCCTGGGACCGATGTAGCGATCAAAGCTCTTCCGAGTCCCTGTCGAGCCATGCGTCACGAGGACCGCGTTGGTGCCCTCCGCGTTCAACTTCCCCCAGGTCGAATAGCCGACCTTCATATTCTGCAGGGTTGCGCCGTTTTCGAACGTGAACACGGGGATGACGTGAACCGCATCCTGAATGTTCTGACCCGCCCAGATGTTGTCGGCAAGAGTGAAAGGCAAAACGGCCACCGAACAGAGAGAAAGACTTGTACTCTTCATGCGTTGGCACCTCCTGGCATCAGTGATCTCCGCTACAATTCTTTGCGAATGCCCCGCAAGTATATCGGAACTTGCATTGAGTTAGCACCAGTGCCTCTCACCGCCGTGCCCGATTCGATGTAATATTTCCTGGATCCAAGTAGTTGGGGGGCTTGATAGGCCACGCTAGACCGTGCCCGACTGAATGCACACTGCAGTTTTTCCTTACGGGCGTGGCGCGTTTGGGCATCACCGAACTCATTCCGGCTTCGAAGCCCGAGTCGGTTTTCACGGGACCGGCACCACTACAACAAGGGTTGGATGTGAAGCTCAAGATTGGCGGCAATTCCAGAAATGCAGCTCAATCGCAGTGTGCATGCCCCGCTAAACCCAATACTGTTCACTTTAGCATTTTAATGCTTTGCTCGAAATTGATAAATTTTGTCTTACAGCGCACGCGTGTGCGGAGCGGATAGTTGCTCATTTTTCGCCTGATACCTCGCGGGTTTGTGCGATTGATGCTTTGGACTGCACGCTCATCGAGTATCTCTCTTAACGTGTGTAGCTTCCCTCCCGAGCCCCGCCCGTCTCATTCGACTCTCCCAATCCCCAACCGGATTTTCCGGATTCCTATTATGTTTAATGCAGATATCCGGATTCTCAGGCCGAGTCTGTCCAATTTTCGATTCGACTTGACTCAAGCCCGCCGTATGTTTACATTTTGACCGTGTTTCACAATCAGCCATCGCAAAATAATGGCAGGTTGCGCCATCCTCTGTCCCCGGGGATGGAGGATAGGTGCCAATATCGACACGGGGATACTCGATTTACTACGTTTGTGGCAATTAAGCATCCAGAGAGAAAAAACAAATGGTTGTATCTAGACACTTAAGCATCGGGATGAAAACGGTAGCGCTGGCTTCAGCTCTCTTGATCGGCGCCGGCACGGGGCCTCTTCTGCTCGGCGCGGATGACGCCGCGCGCTCAGTTGGCTGGGTCAGGCACGACATCGGCCGTGGAATCCGCCATGGTTGGATTACCGGAGATCCGTCCTCCTCTCTCGTCTATGCCGCCTCGGACGCCGGGACGGATACACCCACGGGCGTCCTGCTGTCCACTGACGGAGGTAGTTCGTGGGCTGCTGTGAACGGCAGCTTGCCTGAAAAAGAGATCAGAGGCCTCGTCGTTGATCCTCTCGATCCGAATCTGATCTATGCCGCACTAGGGACTCAGGGTGTCTATAAGAGCGAGGATCGGGGTATGTCCTGGACAGCCGCGATTTCAGGGCTTCCTCCGAACATGGAAACAACGTGTCTCCATATGAACCCTCAGGCGAGGCTCACTCTGCTGCTCGGCCTCACGGGCGGCCGTGTCTTTCGGAGCACCGATGGTGCGGACACGTGGACCGAGATCGCCACGTTCGTGGGTGATGTGACCGCCTTCGCTTCGGACCCGACCAACGCAAACGTGTTCTACGCCGGGACGTCTGCCAGAAACGTCTACAAAACGGCAGACGGCGGCACGACGTGGATCGAGATGGGCGTCGATCTGGCAGGAGCGCAAGGCGACGCCATTTCTGCCATGGTCGTCGATCCAGGCGCACCGGACGTGATCTATCTTTCCATGACATCGAACGGTGTGTGGAAATCGACGAACGGCGGGGTGACGTGGGCGTTGAGGGGAGATGGGTTGATCGATATCAGAATCAACGACCTGGTGCTCGCCGTTGAGGACCCGCAGGTTCTCTACGCGGCGACAGCCGGAAACGGCGTCTTCACGTCAACTGACGGCGGAGAAAGCTGGCAACAGTTCGCAACATCTGGGTTAACCGATCGAACGATCCTCGGGCTGGATCTGGATCCGGCCGACAGCCATCACCTGTTTGCTGGAACTCCAACGGCACTCTTCGAGTACCGGGCGCCATCGGCTCCAATCATCAAGAAGTTCCAAGCTAGTCCCATGAGCATCGTGCTTGGCGGATCGTCAACGCTTTCATGGAACGTGTTGCACGCGAACTCCTGCTCAATCAAGCCCAAAATCGGCCACGTCCGCCTGAAGGGGAGCAAGACGGTCACGCCGAGTGTCACCACGACTTACACGCTGAAGGCCATCGGCCCGGTCGGCTCAGCCACTTGGTCGCTCACAGTCTCGGTCTCTCCCTTCGCCTCCTTCGTCGCCACGCCATCCGGTATCCTCTTAGGCGCCAGCACCGTGCTGAGCTGGTCGATTCCGAATGCGACGGCCT
Organism: uncultured Acidobacteriota bacterium; assembly: GCA_903916735.1. GTDB lineage: Bacteria > Acidobacteriota > CAIWXX01 > CAIWXX01 > CAIWXX01 > CAIWXX01. Next base: position 8,139 of record CAIWXX010000008.1, on the reverse strand, counting down.
GCAGCATCGACAACGGCATCGGATCTGTTTTAGCTAGTGGATCGAGGACAGTCACCCCAGTCGCAACGACGGTCTACACCCTCACCGCCACTGGACCCTTCGGTACGGTGACGAGATCGGTGACCGTCACCGTCACCGCAATTGACAGCTTCACGGCGAGCCCGTCATTGATCCATCTGGGAGCGGGGGCGACGCTAACCTGGCAAACCCGCGGGGACTTTTTGGTCACGATCGATCACGGGGTCGGCAGTGTGCTGATCAGCGGCTCAGTCGTCGTGTATCCGTCAGTGGCGACGACCTACACTCTCACCGCGACGGGGCCCGGGGGAACCGTCACGGCGACGGCGACGGTTGTTATTAAGCTGCCGACGGTGACAAACCTTACGGCCACTCCCAATCCTGTCCAGAGCGGATCATCGAGCGCCATCGCGTTTACGCTGAGCGACCCGGATGGGGGTGCGCTGAGCTGGACGGCGACACTGTTGAATGGGGGTGGTGGCTCCCTGGACGTCGCATCGGGCACAGGTGTTGCGAGCGGCGGGACTGTCACTATCCATTTCACGTCGCTCGCTGCCACGCACGCGATAATTCAGATCGACGTCACGAACCAGTATGGAGCGACCGCCAGCAGCTCGGTCCCGGTCGCTGTCCAGATTAGCAGGAGCGTTACGGGCTCGCTGACGGAGGCTGCCCCAGGGCAGTCCTTGTTCCCAGGTCTCTTCGCCCCAATCCAATTCAGCCGAATATCGTCGGCATCCTCCCTTGTCGTCACAGTCTCGGTATCGGGCTCGACCTTCACTGACTTGGCCTTGGGTCTCGGCAACTTCGCAACAACTACTTATAGCCCCTTGGTACCCGTTACCAACGGGACCACGGTTGTCACCATGCTGAACGACGGTACAAATGACGCCTGGTTCGGCATTGGCGTCCTGCCATCGACCATCACTTCCTGGGATTCTCTCGGCATCAAGTTCTCTGCGGGGACGGCCAACCTCAGTATCTCCTGGGTCTGGCAGTAGGCGGCGGGGTCTTCGGTATCGAGTCGGCAAGCCGCTTTGCGGGAGGGGGCCTGCGGGTCACGCTCATCGACATTCGCGATCGGCTGTTTCTGCCTCGACCGCGAAATCGTTGCGATATTGTGCACGAAACCATTTAGAATCCTAATTGCTTTCCGGATACCCTTCCCGCCGTCGATGACGAACAGCCCGGTACGGTCGATCGAAGCTTTGTATGTCGGATGTCGCATGTTGGGGGTTCCCGCGAAGAAGTGGTTCTCATTCACCTGATCCAGAGCCAGGCTCAGGATTGTCGGATCTGAGAGATTCAGAGTGGATAACTGAACCCAACTCTCGCCCCCGTCTTCAGAGCAAACACGCCGCTGCCGGCTGTCCCAGCATAGAGAGTCAATGGATGCTTGGCGTCAAAAACGAGGGCGTTGATTTTGGGGTTGCTGAGACCGTTCATCTTCTCCGACCATGTCGCTCCGCTGTCGAATGACTTCCAAATCCCGGCGGACGTCATCGAAAGATAGAGGCTCGACGGCGTGATTGGATCGATGACGATCGATGAGATGGCGTTGTTTGGATCTGAGGACGCGCCGACTTGGGATTCATTCCAGGTGGCGCCTGCGTCCGTAGACTTGTACAGTCTGCCGCCATTCATCCCGACATAGTACACATGAAGGTTTTTCGGATCGAAGGCAATGCTGGAGACGTCACCTGACACGGGCGCGAGTCTGGTCCACGAGTCTGCACCGTTCACGGTCCTGAAGAGCTCTCCACCTTCCAGGCCCAAGAGCAGCGTTCTAGGGGCCTGCGGATTCAGGCTGAGGCAAGTGGCTCGGATGTTGACCGGAAGTCCTTTGTTCTTCGCCCCCCATGTCTTGCCTTGATTACATGACCGATAGACGCCTTTCTCCGAAAGCGCAACATACACGCAGTTCCTTTTCGTCGACATGACAGCGATGCCTTTCACGATCCTCTCCGGCAGATTCCGGTTGATCGCCTTGAACCTCTTGCCGCTGTCGTTCGAGACAAAGACGCCCGAGGGCCTGAATGACCCCGCTTCAGTGGCGGCGTAAACGATGGTCGACCGGTTCGTGGGAATGCAGACATGATATATGAAGCGGCTAAAGCTATGCTTGATCCATCCGGGCGGGACCGAAACGCCTTGACGAGCAGATAGATACGTCGGTACCCCCAACATCACCAACAGTGACACCATAATAAATCCGGTGACTCTCTGCATAATCATCTCCTGGGTGAGCCGTCAAACGGCGGGAATAGAGGACTTTGCTTCCCGGCTACAGCTGGAGGAATACTACCAACGTAGTAATAAGCCACCACTAAAACAAACCCAGGTCCCCATAGGGTATGTGAGCCCATAACCGATTGAGGCATGGAGCTTTTTCGGCCGCGCGCGAGCGAACGAACCATAGCAAAAACCTAGCATTATGGCGCTGCCTTGTCAAAATTCGAGAGACCCGTGGGAGGGTAGGGCAGAGCCGCTATTCGGACGATCTGCCGAGGTGCCGACAGGAATGAGAATGGGAAAGTGATTGCCGTGCCCTGTGGGATCGATGTTGATTTCCCAATTCTGTTTGGCGTGCTTGAGGTGTGCTTTGACGCGCCGCAGGTTGATCCAGCTCTCGCTGTAAATCAAAATGCTCAACATGGTGGGATCCCTTTTTGCACCAGCACTCTTTGGAGTAGGATCACTTATATTGGACATGTTTTATTATCGAACTGTTTTATCTATCTTCTGGAACTGAGTCCGCGGGGAGACGGCAATGTCCTTCGAATACAGTCAGTACATCTATGGTCTTCAGTGAGACCCGATAGACGATTCGGTAGGAGTGTTGAATGATTTCACGGATGTCGTCGCGATCAATCTCTGGTACGACGCGGCCGTTTAGCGGAAAGGCGCTTGCTCGCTCCACGGCTTTGATGAACATTTCTGCCCAGTGCGCTGCGGCCGCCACATTGCCGATTGCAATGAAATCACCGATTTCTGTGAGATCATTTCGCGCGCGGTCTGTCCAACGAATCGTGCGGCGGCGGCCTGGAGGTGATCCCTGCGATTGAGTTCTAGCTGAATCTCGACGTCGAGTGCTCATCGGATACTGTGTTTGTGATACCGTTGACGGAGTTCTGAGACAACCGATTTATGATCCGTGAGCCGCCCGGCTTCAGAGTCCCGTAGTCCTTCTTCGACTGCGGCAACGAACCGCTTACGCTCAGTCAACTCATCGAAAACTGACGGCGATATCAACACTCCGGCGGGTTTCCCATTCTGGGTGATAACGACCGCCTGCCCGGTAGCGGTGCATCGCTTCAGCCACTCAGCCGCTTCCGTCTTGAACTGGCTTACCGGAACGATATCTTCCGAGACACGCAATGCTCTCATTGCAGACCTCCAAATTCAGATCTAATAATAGACCGAATTTGGATCATGTTCAAGCGGCTCATTCGACTTTTCGGCGGCGGCCCGGCCGCAGAGTACGTACATGGTGGTATGGCACAGCCGCATTGACTCTTCAACTTGAACAGGCTCGCAGGCACATACAAATCATTGGGGCCACTGGATTCGGGAAAGAGGTTCCGTGAGCGGCTATGACATAGTTAGCATCGCCGGCCAAATGCCGTCCCACTATCCGTCCCATTGCTTCCTGTGCCGCATGATCAGATCCAAATTTCTCTCGGAGCGCGGCCCGCTCGGCATGTGTGTAGTGTAAAATCACACCATGATATTCAGCATTTCGTCCACCGATATGCTGCACCGCTTCCTCGCAACTAAGAGGCCCAGCATCCGAATATAGGATCGGTCGCTCTCCATCATCCTGCGTCCGGGCGATGTATTCGATGCGTCGACCCGCGCTCGCCTGAGCTCGTCGTCCGTGCAACCCCGGCGAGAAACCCGCTTTGACTATTGACATGAATTAGGCCTGTGGTGTGACTACGGTTCGCTGTCGCCATTCGGCGACCTGCTGCTCAACCTGCTGCCGGATTTCCTGTTTCTGGTTTTGGATAATTGCGTTGATACCAAAATACACAGGGGCCGTCAACGCAGTGAGTGCGCGCAGAGCTTCAAGCATGTCGCGCACGGTTGCGGTTTGTTCGGCGATCCCGCCAAGAATCGCGCGTTCGATGCCTCGAACGGTCGCGTGCAAGGCTTCGACTCTTGCCTCAACGTGTTCCAGTCGGCCATCGTCGATTGCCTCGACGAGCTTGGCTTTCGCATTGTGCTGAATAAGCCGTCGGATGCAGTCGGCGTGCGATATGCCGGCACCTGAAGCTAGTTGCGCAACCATCGCATGTTCATTGGCCGACAACCGCACGTGCAGGACATTTCCGCGCCGCGTCGTTGTCCTCATTTTTCCTCCGCTTTTTTCTGTGCGAATCGACGTCCACAAATCCCATGGGTAGCGACCGTCGGCTCGACGACACCCTTTGATATGGTTGTTTTATTCGCGTTTGCCAATGCCGTTAATTCACGCTCGACACCTGTTATGACGCGTGTCAGTGCATCGATCATGAGATCGTTGAGGCTGAACGTACGATCCAGCTGATTCGCGATTTTTCTTGCTGCTTTGATTCGAGACGCGAGTTCACCTGGCACGCGAATGGTAATTCCATATTTTGGTTTTGGCGCTGTGAAGCGATTTACTGGCTCTTTATCCATAACCATAATATAATCAAATACGATTTAAAATACAACCTATTTTATATGCATTTTTGGTTGCATTTTTGGCGATCACACATTGGACACACCGTGTTTGAGAATGACCACATCAATTTCCATTGTTCAACAAGAAAAAAAACAGTCATGTGATCACAAAGTGATCATCAGAACCCGCCCCCACTCTGTGGTCTCCTTTCCTGGTTTTTTTGCTGATGTCAAAATGAAATTCGTTTGCCCTGAAAAAATTGAAACTGAAGGAAAGCTTCCAGAATTGCTAGCTCAGGAAGCTCTCCTCAAACTACAATTACAATTTCCTACACAACTGCTTTATGGCTGTATAGATTTTGTTTTTTTCTTCCTGCCTTTTTCCACTTGGGTTAATGTATACCGCATGGCCTGCAAAATTAAATCTGAAATTGTTGCCGATCGTGTCTCAGCCTCGGCTTCATATGCCTTTAATAATGCTACTGGCACGCGTATGTTTACGGCCTTCGTTGCTTTTTTGCTTCCAGCTTGAAAATCGAATGACATTTTTTCCTCCTTCAATTTTTTTCGGATCGACGCGAGATGCGCCATTGGTTTTATTGCGTCTGAACGGCTTGGTTTCAATCCGTGCCTGCGCACGAGGTGCGCCTGAATAACGCGCAAATAGGCATAAAAATACTGGAAGGAAGAATTAGGTGGGTTTAAATCCGGGCCGGGGACTGTCCGGCGAGCAGAAAAATTATATCACAATTTTTAATAGCAACGCAGTGGGGCCTCGCCGTGCACCAGGGCAGACGCATCTAATTTGGGCGTGAGCGGTGGATGTGGAGAAGATGGCAGTTTTCAGCGCACAAAGCCAAGGACTGATTAGACGCCGTCCGTGGAATCGCCTCTTATGAATCGGTGGCTCTGATTAATCCGACCAGATGTGCCCATGCTAGAGGGAGATTCCATGTGCTTTGGCGCTGATCTTGGAGGCATTGTGAATCAGGTTAGTACGACTCCAAGAAGTCGGAGCAGGTACTGGTGGTCCCAACCGGCGCATCTCTGCTTGCCACGGATGCCGCGTTTTTTAGTCGTCTCGCGTTTGAGCAGATTGAGTGCCAATCGGCGTAAAGTCGCAAGGTTCTCGGCTGCGTGGCCGGTGCGAGCCCGAGATTGGTCCTCACCGAAGCTGACGTCCATGTGCCAGTGCACCTGGTTCTCGACGCCCCAGTGCCCACGTGCTGCCTTAGAGAAGCGGGCTATGTCGCACGGGAGGCTGGAGAGAAAATAACGGCGTTCAGTTGAGAGGGTTCCCTTGATTTCGCGCACGGCCTCGACGACTCCGACGCTGCGCAGGCCTTTCCACTTCTTGAGGTCAGCAAACCAACCAATATTTTCGCTCTGCCAATAGCGACGCGTTTCCAGGCGCCCATGGTCCTTCTCCACCGTCTCAGTGTGGACCAGTTCAGGTGCTGCCTCAAGTCGTTCAGACTCGCTCGCCTGCTGGAGGATAGCGGAATCGAGATACGTCTTGACCTCCTCGTGCACGACTTCATGATTACCTTTGAGCGCCAGGACATAATCGGCGCCGGAGTCAATGATTTGTTTGGCGATCTTTTTCTGGCACCCCATGGCATCGGTAGTGACGATGCACCCGCGTAGTTCCAAGGCACGCAGCAGTTCGGGTACGGCTGTGATTTCATTGGATTTCTCGGCGACTTTGAGTTGGCCCAAGACCAAGCCGTTTTCCACGGCCCACGCACTGACGACATAGGGGAGCGACTCTCCCTGATTCAAGGCGCGGCGTAGGGCTTTGCCGTCCTATGCGACGATTTCTCCTGCGATTGCGGTTCGCAGACTCTGGGTCCAGCGCAAGAAACTGTCCAGAAACTGTTGTGGATCCAGCGCCGCAAAGACTCTGTTGAACGTGTCGTGTGTCGGAATGCCGTTTGGCAATTCCAGAAATGTCTTCAGCCAATCGTACTTGGCGTATCCAAACTCTTCCATGTCGTTGAAGCTCTCTCCGCCACACAAAAGCGTACAGATGCTGATGACCAGGATGTCGAGCAGCTTGTGGCTCTTCGTGCGATCAACCCGTGGGTCGGGCACATCCTGAAAGCAGTCGAACAGACTGATCACTGTGATCGATTGTCGTGGTTGCTTTGACATAATGTATAGATATCTATATACTTTTGCATATGAAGTCAAGCCCAGAAAAAATTCTGGAACAGATTCGACAGATCCAGCAGATGGAAAGAGGAAAAATCTGTCCCATGCGCGATGGCCGCTACTACAACCATCAAACGTGGCTGTCGGGACGCAACATTGTCCGATATGTGCCTGCCAATCAGGTTCCGTCTCTAAAAGAGGCTCTCGCCAACTATCAGCGCTATCTGGAACTCACGCAGGCTTACGCCGATCTGATAATCCATCAAACACGACTGAATCGCGCCAAGGATTTCCCAAAGAAACAGCGTTCCAGGCGCTGAAGAAAAGAGGCACGGCCACGATGACTACGCGTTCAGGATTTTAATATTTAGATGCGTCTGCCCTGCGCCATGCACCGCCGGCATCGGAAGAAAAATCTCCCCCTCCGCGCATCGGCCCCGCCGATGCTGGGTTCCCATTGGGAACCATTCACCGAAGGCGGGAAGCGAATACATGCCAAATAATCCACAAAGGCAATTTAGACGATCTCACTCCGTACTTAGGTCAATGGAACCTACGAGGCCCCCGACCCCCAAGGGGACCCGCCCGCCGCTCCATGCGGCGGTACTGGGGCATCGCCCCAGACCTTCCGGTCTTGACATTCATACAATCAAGGTGATACGTAATTATCCGTGCCCGATGGACCTATGGTCTGGGAAAGGCACAAAGTAATTCACAAAATCGGAATGGATTTGATGTACTCCAACTAAATGAGTCCCACGAACGCGCGTGATGGACAGGAGGTGACTAATCATGAGGAAGTCAGCATTCCTACTCGGGTTGATACTCATTAGCGCATTTCTACACCCGGCATGGATCAGAGCCCAAATCATCTATGACCGAGTCCCACCCAAGATTCAGACCATCACGTTCGTCAAGGGCGTGTTCAGAGTAACTTTCGATGAAGAGATTCATCCTGTCTCGATAAATAACAGTCTCGAACTTCTGGACGACCAGGGACCCGTTGCGGGCTCAATTGGGATGCAAGGCGAAGACGGGGCCGTGACCACCGGTGAAGATGGGCTCGCGACCATCGTGACACTCAAGCTATCCGGAGGGCTCTCCCTTGGCACGCGCTATACTTTCAACGTCAAGACATCGATTACTGATCTTGCCGGCAAGGCGCTAGAACAAGCGCAGAGCATATCTTTTGTGGGTCTTCGTGGATATGAGTGGGTACTTTGAGTCGAAGAACATGCATCGCGGCCTTGTGCCACAGGGGTCTGCGAGCATTTAGGGGCTCCACGAATCGGTGTCGCTTTTGATTTCATGATAGGCTGA
>CAIWXX010000007.1 GCA_903916735.1 uncultured Acidobacteriota bacterium | reverse complement strand
GGTCCGTTACAAACGGAGTCCATACGTCAACCTGGGATTCGGATGCGGCCGACGATATTTGGACTGAGGCCTGCGGAAAAGACCGATGGATGGGAAAAACGGAAACACTGGGCGAGAATATTCGCCGCATCTCCGACGCCAGGCTATGGCAATTTCGTGCTGATGCTCGTGATTCTCTCGTTGAATACGCCCGTGAACGGTTGTCCCGGCAAACGACTAAGACAGGCGCATCGACAGAGATGGTTGACGATATAAAGCACCTATTTAACCCAAACGCGTTAACGCTCGGTTTTGCACGCCGCTTCGCGACCTACAAGAGACCGAATCTGCTGCTGCATGATCAGCAGCGACTGCTTCGCCTGTTGACCGACGCTCAGCGTCCTGTTCAACTCATTATCGCCGGTAAGGCCCATCCGAAGGACCGGGCAGGACAGGACTTGATTCAGGAATGGATGCGTTTTATACGGCGGCCTGAGGTGCGCCGGCATGCGGTATTCCTTGCCGACTATGATATGCATTTGACCGAGCACCTGGTGCAGGGGGTGGATGTCTGGATTAACACACCACGGCGACCATGGGAGGCCAGTGGAACCAGCGGCATGAAAGTGCTTGTCAACGGAGGCATAAATCTGTCGGAGTTGGATGGCTGGTGGGCTGAATCATACACGCCGGAAGTTGGGTGGGCGCTGGGAGACGGTCTGGAGCATGGCGATGACCCGGCCTGGGACGCTGTCGAAGCCGAGGCGCTCTACAACTTACTCGAGCGGGAGGTGATCCCGGAGTTTTATACCCGAGACGAGAGCGGCATTCCCATCGCATGGGTCAAGCGGATACGGGAAAGCATGGCACGGCTGACACCTCAATACTCCGCCAACCGCACGGTGCGCGAATACACCGAGCAGCATTACCTTCCAGCGGCGGCATCCTATCGTATGCGTGCGGCGAACAAAGGCGCAATGGGCAAGCAAGTGGTCGATTGGCAACACAGTCTGGAACAGAAATGGGTCGATCTCCGCTTCGGCGAAGTGAAGGTGGAGACTCGTGGTGAGAAGCACGTATTTGAGGTTCAGGTCTATCTCGATGACCTCGATCCCAAGATGGTGCGGGTAGAGCTCTACGCCAATGGTGTCAACGGCGGTAGCTCGGTGCGTCAGGAGATGAAACTAAGCCGACAACTGGTGGGTGCGGTCAGAGGTTACATCTATAGCGCAATAGTATCAGCGGCCCGGCCTGCGACGGACTATACGGCGAGGGTGATACCGAATTATGATAGCGTTGCGGTCCCTCTGGAAGCCGCTCAAATACTGTGGCAAAAATGACCGTCTGGACGGCGGTACGAGAAGCTGAAACGAACCTTCTGCTTCAGGTATAGTATGAAGGAGCGAATTTCGCTCGGGGCTGATGCTGTCCACCTCCGTGGAAAGGTTCTGCGAGGCAAGGAAGCTCTCGATGTACATCACATCGGATGGTCTTCTCGCTCTTGCCCTCGGAATGGGCGCAGAAGGTGTATCCCTCGGCCAGTTTTTCGAGGTCCCGCGGCGCCTCATTTTTTTCCTGATTTTCGGACAGGCAGTAACTCCCCCCTTGCCAAAGCTGCGTCTGGGGCTTAAAATAGCTATGATTTTCGCGGGAGTAACTCAGTGGTAGAGTTCCTGCCTTCCAAGCAGGGTGTCGCGGGTT
>CAIWXX010000006.1 GCA_903916735.1 uncultured Acidobacteriota bacterium | reverse complement strand
TTTGCCGTGAAGGAAAGAACCATCTCGCGATATCTCATGCGATTTCATCCTCCGAACGGAAAGAAAGGCAAATGGTTCACTTTCATTCAGAATCATAGGCATGCTATCGCCGCGATGGATTTCTTCATCGTGCCGACTTTGTTTTTCAGGCCTCTGTACGCTTTCTTCATCATCACCCATGAAAAACGCCGAATCCTTCATTTCAATGTTACTTTCCACCCGACAGCCTTATGGGTAAAGGCTCAGCTGGAAGAAGCCTTCTCGAAAACACATTCCATTAAATACCTTCTCTTCGACAATGATGCAATCTTCTCGACGCTGATTGTCCATACCTTGAAGAAGCTTGGAATCGAAGCAAAACGTACGGCATTCAAAAGTCCATGGCAAAATGGCATCGCAGAAAGATTCGTGGGCTCGGTCCGCAACGACCTGCTCAATCATGTCATCATTTTCAAGGAGCGCCATCTCTTAATGCTTCTCAAAGATTACATCGATTACTATCATTATGATCGCACCCACTATAATCTGGAAAAGGAAACGCCCAGCGGAAGACACATTCAGCCAAAGCCAAATTCAACAGCGAAGCTGATAGCCCTTCCGAGAGTCGGCGGCCTCCATCATCGCTACACTTGGAAAAACGTCGCTTAATTTCCAATAAAATCCATCCTTTTGCCATCCCCACAAATAAGCAAACTCCGTTCGTATTTCCAGATTTACTCCTACAAGACCGCATCAACACCCCCTATTCGGACCTCTGAATCCTTATGCCCCTCTCAGAATACTGATCGGATCAGATCGAAAATGCTCATTTCCGCCTCAGATTTGATTTTGGCGAGTAACAGCCGTCGCACCAAAAAGCAAAACGGCTTAATCACGTTTTCGCCCTGCGTGAAATCGAAGCCCAAATCCAAAAAAGCACCCGCCATATCTGAACCTAGCCCATCAGGCACGAATAGTTAAAGATCGAGACGTGGCCCGCTCATGTGAATAACTCGGATATCCCTATTGTCCTAGCCAAATCACGTGGCGATACACCTGATTTGTTTTTGAAGTCGGGCTCTGCCCCCTTTTCAAGTAATATCTTCACCAAGACAGAATCGACCTTCTTGTTAAAGATGCATCGCCAGAGAGGCGTGTTGCCGAAGGAGTCGACAGCATTGACGTTGGCCCCAGCTTCCAATAGAGTTTTCACGATTTCTGTCTTTTGATCTCGTGCCGCGAAATGAAGAGATGTCCATTGCTGCTGTGAGTCGCTGGCATCGACGTTGGCACCGCGGTCCATCAGGAATTGAACTGTGCGTGCGTCCGAATCCGATGCTAGAACCGCGTGCATCAGTGGCGTTCGTCCATCCTCGTCCGCACAGTTGATGTCAACCCCCTGCTTTATGGATTCATCTATCAGTACAAGGTTCTTCCGGTAAACGGCCTTGATGAGCGCATCGATTTTCATGATCTATTTACCCGGTTTTTCAAAACGATGTGACATGTTAGTAGCAGGATCCTCTATTTGGAACCATTCATGATGACTGTTGATCAATTCGTTGAACTTTTCCTGGGTCATTTCCAGAGCCTCGGCCTCAGCCGCGAGACGGCGGTGTTCATAGCCATATTTGTGCCCGTAGTGAAACTTACCCTCAATCACTTGGCCGGTATTTGGGTCGATGTACTGGCCTTCCGGAGTTGTCGGAGCGGCTTCTTGTATCGTTTGTCGCGTCGCTACACGAAGGTATGGTCTACGAAGTGTCGTATTCTCTTGCGAGATATATAGCGGACTGGAGGGAATCTCGAAGTCTGATGTCCACGGTTCGAAAGCACCTGCGCCCTTGAACAAGCCTGCAGTTCCCGCTCCGAACGCGGCGTTCACAACATCAGACTTCCAGGAGGACTCTTGCCCATGGAGAGCGTTTAATGTTCTACCAGCGAAGAATCCAGACATTCCGCCGGAAACCGTGACCCCGGCCCAACCAGTGCCCATGACTGCGGTGCCGGTGCCGAATGTTGCCGCAGCCACTGCAACTCCGGTTTCAGTTATCGCGGCTTCCTTTGCGAATCGCTTTACGTCCGTATGCACTCGCCTCGATAGATCTGTGATGAGCGCATGGTTGATCACGTCCCCTCGCCCTGCGTTCACAATCAACGCATCTGCTTCTCTTGGGCTGACACCAGCCCTGGTGCCCACAAATCGCCGCACATCGCTTCCGTGCTGCCGTATGTACTGAGGACTGAATCGTGTGACCTTGCCAATCTTCACATCCGAAGCAACGATCCATCCACTCTTGGTGAGCCCAGCTTCGAATCCCAGCGGGTCAGTCATATTCGACGGATTGTTGCCAAACCCCTGATACAGGTTCGTGGAATCTGCATACCCCATCGGGTCAGGTTGCAAGAATCTACTAAGCTCAGGAGAGAAGTATCTATTGCGAAAATCCACCAATCCGGTTTCATGATCATATTCGCGACCTTGGAAGGTGATGGTGTTGCCGACGACGCTGGTTTCGTGTTCGTTTTCTGCTGGGCGTTCGTAGAGGAGGCGATCCTTTCCGGTGGGTACGA
>CAIWXX010000005.1 GCA_903916735.1 uncultured Acidobacteriota bacterium | reverse complement strand
TCGTACCCACCGGAAAGGATCGCCTCCTCTACGAACGCCCAGCAGAAAACGAACACGAAACCAGCGTCGTCGGCAACACCATCACCTTCCAAGGTCGCGAATATGATCATGAAACCGGATTGGTGGATTTTCGCAATAGATGCTTCTCTCCCGAACTAGGCAGATTCCTCCAACCTGACCCAATGGGTTATGTAGATTCAACAAACCTATACCAGGGGTTTGGTAATAACCCGGCCAATATGTCTGACCCGTTGGGACTCGGAGAGATACCCGCATCAGTTACTGCTCAACTCAAGAAAAAGGCGCAAGAGCAGGCAATGCGAGCCGAAGCCATCAAGAATCGGGTACCGGAGATCCGGCAGATTGTGGGTAGGCCCGCATTGGGGCGTCTCTGGTACGCCATTGATCAGCTGGCGTTGGGATCGCTGTCGCATCCGGAAGCCCGGTGGAATCCATTTTACGGTGCGACCCAGGCTGCAGCTGATCTGAAGGCGTATACAACTGAGCATACCAAGGAGATTTTCGCTGCAAACGTAATCATGGCACTTCGCAGCCCAGGCAAGGCAATGAAAGTCGTTGGGTTGATCGGAGCTGTGGCTGATCTGTCCCAGCGCCGATCAGAAGCGATGAGAAATGAAGCAACCCTGTTTGAGGAATTCGGTGTTCAGCCTGGAAAAGGGTTCAAGCTAGATGTGCCCTCCGGGCCTGAAGGACGTAGTTACATCACCTATGCCTTCAAGGATAGTGAGCAAAACGTGGTTTACATTGGACGCGCAAGTGGCCAAGGCACCCCAGCGGATGTCCTCGCCGGAAGAATCGCCAAGGGTCACGAGCATTTTAGGCCAGGCTTGACAGCGGAGGTCATTGACGTGCAATCAAGCAAGCTGCCTAGCCAAGGGGCGGAGGAGTTCTTTATCCAAGGCTTCCGCGAACAAGGTGCTCCGCTTACAAACGTCGATGAAGCATTGAGCTTTGATCGCGCGAGCCGAGCGGAACGCTCTCTCCTCAAGATCGAATCGTTTTTTGCGGACCTGTTTCGACGAGTCCCAAAGGAGTAACCATGGACATTTTCATTTACGCATCGCCAGGTTTTGGGCGCCCAAGAGACGAAATCGAAGACGCGATAGAGAACTTCCTTGGCCCAAATGGGGAGGTAACAGGAGGCGGTGCTGGAACATCGGGTGCGAACATCGATATCGAGATTCACGAGGATAGCGAGGTATCCGAGTCGACTATCGAAGAGTTGCGACGCATCCTGGCTGAGTTCAATGTGCCGCAGAATACGGTAATCGTTGTTGGAGGTGTAAAACACTCGATATACTAACCCAACTTCCTTTGTGGCTCTGTTGCAGCTCTGTGGCTCGCCAAAATCGAATCTGATAGAGAAATGGGCATTTTCGTTTTAATTTGATCGGCATTCTGAGAGGGGCATAAGAATTCAGAGGTCCGAATAGGGGGTGTAGATGAGGTCTTGTAGGAATAGTTCTGGAAAGACAAACAGAACTTCCTTATTTATGGGAACGACAAGAGATTTGGTTTTATTGAAAATTAAGCGGCGTTTTTCCAAGTGTAGCGATGATGGAGGTCGCCGAGCCTTGGAAGAGCGATCAATTTCGCTGATGAATTTGATTTCGGCTGAATGGGCCTTCCGCTGGGCGTTTCCTTTTCCAGATTATAGTGGGTGCGATCATAATGATAGTAATCGATGTAATCTTTGAGAAGCATTAAGAAATGGCGCTCGTTGAAAATAATGACATGATCGAGCAGATCGTTCCGGACCGAGCCCACGAATCTTTCTGCGATGCCATTTTGCCATGGGCTTTTGAATGCCGTACGTTTTGCTCCGATTCCAAGCTTTTTCAAAGTATCGACAATCTGCGTCGAGAAGATTGCATCATTGTCGAAGAGAAGGAATTTAATAGGATGCGTTTTCGAGAAGGCTGTTTCCAGCTGGGTCTTTACCCATAAGGCTGTTGGATGGAAAGTGACATTGAAATGAAGGATTCGACGCTTTTCATGAATGATGATGAAGAAAGCGTACAGAGGCCTGAAAAAAAACAAAGTCGGCACGATGAAGAAATCCATCGCAGTGATAGCATGCCGATGAGT
>CAIWXX010000004.1 GCA_903916735.1 uncultured Acidobacteriota bacterium | reverse complement strand
CTTCACAGACTCTCTGTCTTCCAGGCAGCCAAGAGCGAGGCGATGGGAATAGCCGCAGACCTACCCCACCGGATCCCTGCGCTTGGATTCCCTTGCAGCCAAGCGTCGCAGAGCATTTCCCCCTGTTTTTTGAGAAGATACTAGCTGCGGACGGTAACGTCGACGATGGACTATGGGTTCCGTGCCCAAACGCCACCATCCCGAAGAGCCGGATCTGAGACCCACCAGTCCGGTTCCGAGAGAGCTGGGGGAGGGGGGTAACCTCCCCCGGCTACTCGACCTGACAGGAGAGGTCGTGTTGACCCATTATTACTACAGCGGCAGTATTCCTAGTATCCGGTCGGAAAAGGAAACTCCTATGCATTCGTGACACTCCGTGCGACATGATGTGATAGCAGGGGCCTTCAAACTCGATTCGAACCGCTCGACTCATGCCCCCAACTTATCGCACAAAGGAACCGACATCGTGCAAAACCAGCATCCAGCGATGCGGTCCGCTACCCTGAAATGCCTCCTGCCGATGATGTCGGAATGGTGTGCGAGAAGAATAAATGCCGCCGCCGTGCTGGTCTTCGACTCGATCCGGCGCGCCTTCGTGATGTCATTTCCGAGCCGCGGATTCGCGTTTGCGATTTGCTTTCGATTCGGGGTTGCGAATAATGCCATAGGGGGCGTTATTTGAGTGCTGAGTAGCCAAAGGATGTATCACTCAAATGACACGTGAAAGGAGTCTTGTCGTGTTGGGGAAATTTTTGCGGTTATCCGCGCCGGTATTAATTATACAACTATCAATTTCGATTCCACTCGCTGCGACGACCATTGAATGGCCATCCCGATCCGGCATCATCTGGAATGTGTCCGATGGAACTGGAACGGGGCCGATGGGCTGCAATCTTTCCGGATCCAATGTGTGGAAAGACTCGCGAGGCTACCTTCATCTCCGGATCACCAGAAAGCATGTCGCGTCCACGCGTTCGTACAACTGGTACGGCGCGCAGCTGCAGACCGATCAGTGTTTTCACTACGGCACGTACCAGTGGCAGGTCTCCACAAACGTGACCAGGCTGGACAAGAACATCGTGTTCGGCATGTTTAACTATCCCGCTTTTCCTTGTGCAATCGGGCCCGACCAGACGAATGAGATCGACATTGAAATGGCCAGATGGGGCAAAGCGAAAGCGCCGCAGGGAAACTTCACGGTCTGGCCGGAAATCCCGCCCTATTACGGCGCCAACTGGACAAGCCGGTTCAAGATGCCCGCCAGCCAAATGGCGACACATCAGTTCATCTGGAAGCCCAAATCGGTTCAATTCACCTCCTTCAATGGTTACGTGACCAATACCAAGAGCGTCATCAGTCGTGTTCCCTTCGAGCCGGTGGATCCCAGCAGCATCCCGCAATCGCCCATACCGGTGGTGATCAATTTATGGCTGTACAAGGGCGTGCCTCCGGTGAGGCAGTCCGCCAAATATGAAGTCGTGTTGAAGAGTTTCACATACCAGCCATGCACATTCACTCTCGCCTCCACGAGCATGAGCTTCGACCCCTCGGGCGGATCCGGGTCTTTCGACGTGATGGCTTCCGCCGCCAATTGTGCGTGGGCGGCGGCGTCCGACTCGACGTGGATCCACACCAACTCGTCAGGCACGGGAAACGGGACAGTGACCTACACTGTGGATGCGTACACCGGGGCTGGTGCGCGCTCTGGCACTATCTCCGTGGGAGGTGAGACGTACACCGTCACGCAGGGCAATGGTTGTGCCTACAGCCTCTCATCCTACAGTAATAACTTCACACCGTCCGCGGGCGTCGGCACTTTCACGGTAGCGGCGTCTTCTCCGGGTTGCGAATGGACGACCTCTAACGATTCGCCCGGTTGGATCACGGGTGTCACCGGATTCGGGACAGGCACAGGCGCCGTAAGCTACAACGTCGCCGTCAACGACACGACCGCCACACGAAAGGGGCACATCACGGTTCAGGGCAATACGCACACCGTCACGCAGGCCGCGGGTTGCTCCTATTCTCTCACTCGCAGCAGCTGGAATTTCACAAAATCCGGTGGAGCCGGCACGTTCACTGTCAGCACGCAGGGCGGTTGCGCGTGGAAGACAACGAACGATTCGCCGTCTTGGATCACAAATGTCACGGCGAGCGGGACGGGAACCGGTGACGTGGGCTACACCGTCGCCGCCAGCACCGCCGGCATGGCTCGAACGGGGCACATCTGGGTTCAGGACCAGATGTACACCGTAACGCAGAATGACGGCTGCACGTACAATCTTTCATCCGAGAGCCAGAATTTCGCACAGCCCGGAGGTACCGGCACATTTACCGTCAACACGCAGACGGGTTGCGCGTGGACGACAACCAACGATTCGCCGTCTTGGATCAAGAATGTGACTGCAAGCGGGACGGATACTGGTGACGTGGTCTACACCGTTCTCGCCAACGACACGATCTCTGCTCGCACAGGCCACATCACGGTTCAGGGCCGGATGCACACGGTGACACAGGATTGTTGCCCCTATTCACTCAGTCACTACTCGTGGCACTTCGATAATTCCGGGGGCAACGGCGCTTTTAGCGTCACCACTATGGATGGTTGTGCCTGGACGGCATCGAGCGATGCGGCCTGGATCAGGGTCGACACGCCCAGCGGGACCGGCTCCGAGATCGTGTATTACTTTGTCTCCGCCAACACCTTGGGCACGGCGCGCACGGGGCACATCACGGTCAAAGGCCAGGTGCATACCGTCACGCAGGATGACGGCTGCACGTACAGCTTCTACCCCGGCAACACAAAAAACTGGCCGGCAAGCGGAGTGACCGACACTTCCTTCGTTCTCCAGACTCAGGCGGGTTGCTCGTGGTCGACAGTCAACGATTCACCATCCTGGATCACGAATGTCACAGCCAGCGGGCGCAGTTCGTATAACGTGTTTTACACCGTCACCCCAAACACCGGGCCCGCCCGCACGGGACACATCACGATTGATGACCAGGTGTACACGATCACGCAGGACAGCGGCTGTACCTACACAGTCTCGGGCTTGACAACCGCATTGACCAAATTTTTCAACTGCCCCGAGACGGCCGCCTCTTTCACGGTGACCACGGACTCGAGTTGCCCGTGGACGATCTCCACTAGTTCGCCCGACTGGATCATACTCCCGAGCCAGCTGACCATGAAGGGCAACGGGACCGTGAGCTACGCCGTGAATCTTAATAACAGTAATCAAGATCGATCTGGAACAATCACGGTTCAGGGTACAGTATATTACCTGTACCAGTATGCTCGCTTCTGCCAGCCGAGGTATCTGGCGGTGCCTCACATTGTCTACGACCACCTGTTGAATTTGATGTGGACACAATATCCTATAACAGGAACCGGCAAAGTCGATTGGAACGATGCGTCGAATGCGATAAATGACATGAATCACGACAAAGTACATGGCCACGAAGACTGGCGGATGCCGACGATCGCTGAATTGCAAAGTATTTACGATACGAAGCTGACGACATGTATACTTGTTCACTGTTCTGATACTTCGCCGGATTGGTGTTGCAGTTATCCTGTGCCGCCTTTTGAGCCTGGGGGGATTTGGCCATTCGTATGGTCCTCAGAAACTGCTGGTGCAGATTCCGCCTATTTCTTCGACTTCGCCTTTCCCAGCAGGGTCGTCTGGGCCGATAGAGATGTTAATCTTGGGACTGGTATTGCGGTATGCCGGGTAACCAGTTTTAATTGCGATTAGTGATGCCCGTTGATGGCTGATCGGCATCCGGTTGACATTTTAGCCTCATGCGCCATTGGTTTGACATCCATATCGTCGGCTGCCGCGACGGCGACAGCTACGACAACGAATGAGAGGGTCGGCCTAGTGCGCCAACCCTCCCATCTATTCAAATTGTGCGGGTACCATGCCTCCAAGCCGTAGATATGCTATAGATGCAATTGGAAAAGATCGCGAAAAAATGCTGAGACAGATCGAGCAAAAAATCGAACAGATCAAGAATGCTCTCTTGAAGGCCGGCCCCCGATGCGGCCGGGATCGCTGACGTGCCAGTACAAGGACCCCAAGGCGAAATGCGGTCCCTACTGGCAGATCAGCTACGCCCGCAACATGAAAAGCACTATGCAAGACCCGATTGCGTGGCGGAGGTCCGAAAGGAGATCGCAACCTACAAGCGGTTCAAGAAACTGATGGAAGAATGGATTGACCTCGGCATCGAGGCGTCGAAGTTGCTCATGAAAGTGTCGCATGGAGGTTGACGAAAAGACGGGCTCAGAGTAGAAGAGAATTCGGTACTCTAAAAGGACCCTACAACATGGCTCCTTCACTGACCCTCTCCATCCACACACCCACTCGAAGGCACACCGCTCCGTCTGTCATGACTCCACTCATCAGATGCCGATTCCGGATATCTGATCGACTCTCTTCGGAAGATGGCCAGAATCACCGAGCCCGTGGTTCTGCACCCGGAATTCACTCTCCCATAGCGGCATGCCGGGCACCCGTACTATAATGATGGAAATTATGCTTCCTCCGAATTCCTGCAGTAAGCTCTCATGCACAACATCTGGCATTTGACAGATCAGGATAGGGGCAGGCCAGGCCTGCAACATATTATTGTTTTTCTGCTTCTAACCCTGGTCGGGACTGTCATCGGCAGTTTGGGGCTGGTGGTCTTCAATGTGGGTCCGAATATCGGTGTCTTCTGGCCTGCTGCCGCTTTGCAGGTGATCGGCGGAATCTGGTTTGGTGGTTGGGGCGTGCTCGCCGGGACATTGACTGGAGTTATCAGCGGCACAATTACCCGAGGCGCTCATCCTGTCATGTGGGGTTACATCCCTGCCAATATGCTGCAGAGTTTCCTGGCCGGCTGGGTCTTCCGCCATTGGCGCCTGGATCCATCGTTGCCGACACGACGCGAAATGGGAGTGTTCATCTTTGTCGGCGGATTCCTGTCGAATCTGCTCGGCGCTACACTCGCGATCACAGACCTGGCCTTGCATGAAGGAATACAGGATGTCTCGCATATTCGCAGGCTCTTCATCACATGGCTGTTGGCCAATTCCGTTCCATGCCTCATCTTTGGGATACCACTCCTGCGCGCTTTCTCGCCTCTGATTATCGATTCACCGTTCTTTTGCAAGACGTGGTGGGCGGGGAGCCGCAGGCTCAATTGGGCCGATTGGAAGATGCGGGATCTGCCGGTTTCAGTGCGCCTGCTTTTTGACTTTGGCCTCGCCGGCCTGTTGCCCATTCTTGTCGTGAGTATCGCCGGGTTGATGGATCAAGTGGGGATGCCCATGGTGTCCAGCCTTGTCCTACCGGTCATGATAAGTGTGAGTTTCTTTCTTTCTCTAATTATCATCGGTCGAGCGGCACAGAAGATGCGGGACCGTACTCGTGCCTTAGGAGAAGGGGTACGACTTATCGGAGAAGGAAAGTTAGCCGATGTCCGAATTCTCGATTCGAGCTCTGATGAACTGGGCCGCCTCAGTCAGGCACTTAATAAGATGGCCGAGGATTTGCTCATGTCGCGCGAAAATCTGCGGCGTGTCACCGCAGAGAGTGAACGGAATCTCAAAGAGCTGCAGATCGCTCAAGACATACAGCGGAGCTTTTTGCCGAGAGAGATGCCGCAGCTATTGAATGTTGAGATCTGTGGCTGTTGCCTTCCGGCTCGCCTGGTCGGCGGTGATTTCTATGACGTCATTGTGTTGGACAGCCATCGCATCGGTATTCTGATTGCTGACGTCTCCGGCAAAGGCGTACCCGCTGCTCTTTTCATGGCTCTTTCCCGTAGTCTCATCCGAGCCTATGCCACGGAACGACCGACAGCATTAGAGGCACTAAGTTTTTTTAACAAGCAGATCGCTGGCGACAATGCGGCGGCGATGTTTGTGACGGTTTTTTTTATGACCCTGGAGCGGGATGCAGGTCATCTGTCGTATATCAACGCCGGGCATAATCCCCCGATTCTGATTCGTCGGGGGATGCCGGAAGTCAGCCTCCTGGATGATTCCGGTATTGCCCTCGGCGTCACAATGGAAGCGGGCATTAGTGAACACACGATCCCGATCGAGCCTGGAGACATGCTAGTGCTCTACACAGATGGAGTTACCGAGGCAATGAATAGGCGGCATGATGAATATGGATTGGACAGGCTCATCGCCGCTGTTCGCGCTCATGGAAACTTGCCGATTGGGGACATCATGCAAGCCGTGAGAGATGATGTGGCGGTTTTCGCCGGGGATGAACCACAGTCGGATGATATAACCCTCCTGCTGCTTCGCTGGCAGGATCGGATGGTGGTTTGAAAAGATGTACGTTCGCGGATGTATCCATTCAATCGCCGTGCGAAAACAGACTATAATGCCGGAAGTACTGTGGAGAGGAGTACGCCCATGAAAATATCCGCATCGCATCATCCTGGCGGATTTGGACTCCTGGACGTGGTCGGTGAGCTGGATGCATTCACCTCTGAGGATCTGGCATCGGCCCTTAAAGAATGGATCGCAAAAGAGGCTGGTCGCGTTATTCTGAACTTTACTGAGGTGACGTTTCTTTCGAGTGCCGGGCTGCGTGTTCTGCAGAAAGCGCAGAAGGATTCGCGTGCTATCGGCGGTGAAGTCAGAGTGTTTGGTGTGAGCGGTCATGTGGCGAAGGTTTTCGCAATTGTTGGATTCGACAGATTAATTCCAATATTTCCAACACTTCAGGAGGCGCTTCATGACTGGGCTTCGCCCAAGGGGACGAATCCTGCATGAGACTGAGCAATTGATGATGAGGCGATCTCGATGAATCCAGCGACGCGAGCAACTTTGACTCTGGCGAACGATCTGCGTCTTCTCAGCATGGCCCGGGCTTTTGTGCGTGAGATGGCTGCCGTCGCGGAATTGCCTCAGGACGATGCCGAAGCTCTGGTACTGGCCGCCGACGAAGCCTGCACTAATAGCATCCAGCACGCCTTCGAGCCCGGTGAACAGGAGACATTCACGCTGGAAGCTGAAGTGACACCCGTTGCATTGACCATCTCTGTGCGTGATCGCGGTCTTCCCTTCAATGTCTCTTTGGATTCTCAACGAGACGTTTCTAAAGATGTTCATGTCGGGCTCGGCTCCCGCCTCATTGAACTCTCCGCTGATGATGTGCGCTGGATCAACCATGGAGTTGAAGGCAAAGAGCTGCGCCTTGCTAAAAACAGGCCGCACGGAGACGTCACTTCGCAGCTCCAGCCTGATGAATTGAAACGGTATATCGAGAGTGTCGATCAGGCCCCTGAACAGACTTACTCGATCCGGCGATTGCAGCCGCAGGATGCGATCAAGGTGGCGCAATGCATCTATCGTTGTTATGGATATACCTATCCGAATGAGGATCTCTATTACCCCGATCGAATCACACATCTCAATCAGACCAGCCGGCTTGTATCGGCGGTCGCTGTGGCGGAAAACGGCGAAGTTGTTGGTCACTACGCGCTGGAACGTCCTGATCTAGGACCGATAGCCGAAACCGGCCAGGCTGTGGTTTCGCCGGTTCATCGCGGCCGGCGCCTCATGGAACGTATGCGGATGTTCCTGGAGGAAGAGGGGAGAGCGATGGGGCTTTTGGGCATTTTCAGCCAGCCTGTGACCAGTCATCCTGTCAGTCAGAAAGTGAATGAGAGTTTTGGCTCGCACGTCTGTGGCATCACGCTTGGTCTTGTCCCGCGATCTTTTATCTTTAAGCGAGCTCTCACCGAGCCTCTCCATCAACGTGAGAGCACGATGCTCTATTTCAAGCGCCTGGCGCCTCTGCCGAGAATCACGATCTTCCCGCCTCATCATCACCGGAACATGATTGAACGCATCTATGATCAGATCGGCATTCCGGTCGACATTGGCGAAAGCGGAATCGTCGCCGGGGCCGGGCGGATGGATGTCCGCTATCACCGGTCTTGGGGATTCGCGACCATAAGAGTGAGCCGGGTTGGAATCGACAGTGCAATAGAAATCCGCCGCGCTTTACGTGATCTCTGTGAAATCGTCGGTTCTGAATCCGTGTACCTCGAACTTCCACTCTCCCAGGCCGGCATGCCAGATCTTTGTGTGCAGGTCGAGGAGGAGGGTTTTTTCTTCGGTGGAGTCGGTCCTCATTTCGCTCCTGATGGTGATACGTTGCGCCTTCAGTTCCTGGCGACCGATCTCGACCTATCGCGCCTTCAGACTGTGAATCCATTTGGCGGGGAGCTTCTGCGCTATGTTTCGGCGGAAAGGACGCGGGTCGGGAAATATCGCCGGAGTGAATCATGTTGAAGCTGATCCGTGACGAGAAGAATTTCAGGTCTTTCTGGCTGGGCCAGGTGGTCTCACAGGTCGGTGATCGCATCCACTCGCTTGCCCTCTTATGGATTGTGTACAAATGGACCGGATCAGGGTTGGCGGTTGGTGGCGTCTTGATCGCAGCCACACTGCCCGGGGTTCTCATCGGCCCGGTTGCCGGCAGCTGCGCCGATCGGTGGAACCGCCGGCAGGTGATGATCTGGAGTGACGTTGTCCGAGCTGTCATCGGCGGATGGCTGGCATGGCGCGCCTGGGCGGGAGTGTTGACGTTGCCCGAGCTTCTCATTGCGACGGCGTTCATGTCGATCGCATCGGCATTTTTCAACCCGGCCGCGATGGCGATCCTTCCAAACATCGTTTCACCGGAATTGCTGACGAATGCCAATGCACTCAGCCAGCTCAGCGCGAGTGCCAGCGGAGTGCTGGGGCCCATCGTGGGCAGCGCCTTGATTGCTGTGATCGGTGTCCCGCTGGCATTTCTCGCAAACTCCGTCTCATTCCTCTTCTCAGCTGCGTGTGAATATAGAATCACGCTGACAGCAGCAGCCGGTGGAGCTTGTCGAGGGATGCTGCAGGACATCCAGGAAGGCTGGAAGGCGATGATCGCCGAGCCACTGATCGCGCGCACGATCGTCACGATTCTCGTCGTGAACTTCTTTTTTTCCGCGATCCCGGTCATGGTTCCGGTCCTCGCCGAAGGCATCTTCAAAACCGGTGCGGCCGGGCTGGGTGTGTTGATGAGCAGTTTCGCTCTCGGAATGCTGCTTGGCGCCGCAGGCCTATCCGCGATGCACGCCGCCCTCCGACGAGGCGTTTTGATCATCGGAGGGTTAGCGGCGTTGGGGATGGCGTTTCTCTTCATGAGCATGATTCTCTCGATGCCTGTGACGATCATGGGCCTCGTTATGGCCGGCCTCGCTCTGAGTGCCGTCAACATCACATTGATCTCCCTGTATCAGGAGATTCTCCCGGATCGTGTGCGTGGTCGGGTCTTCGGATTCCTGACGGCCATTTCTCTTTCGACGCAACCGATCGCTTATGGCGTCATGGGGGCGCTTGTCGACATTCTGACGCCCCGCGTCGTGTTTCTATTCAGTGGAATTATTATCGTCATCTGCTCCTTGAACCTGATCAGGTGCCGCGAACTGAGGTCTCTTTGATGGAATGGGAACATCATATTTCCAGGGTGGAACATGAATAATCGTCTTCAGTACGTTTCCGATGTTCACGCAAGGGTTCCGGCCTATCGTGAATTTCTAAAAAAGCAGAACACCGTCCCATCAGCGCCATGGGCGGACTTGCCGCTCATGAACAAGGCGAATTATCTACTCGATTATTCCACGGAAAATCTCTGCTGGGACGGGTCAATCTCGGGGTGTCATCTCATCGGCGCCAGTTCCGGATTCAGCAAGTCGGGGTCCATCTTCTGGCCGAAGAGGCCGTGTGATGAGGCCGAATATATGGCGTCCCTCGAAAACCTGATGATCGATTATTACGGCATTGACAAACGAAAGACCCTCATCTTCGTCTGCCTTGCCTTTGGGACATGGATCGGCGGCATACAGATCGCGTCCGCGATGCGCGTGCTGGCCGCTTCAGGGCGGCATCCGTTGACGGTTGCGACGCCGAGCCTCAACCTGTCTGAATCAGTCGAAATTTACGCGCGCTACGGGTCTAACTATGAACAGGCCATCTGGATTCTCAACCCTTCCAGTGTCAATCTGATCGCCGCGCTGCTTGATCGCCGTGGTATTCAGGCTCCGCCAGGCACCATCTTTTTCCCGGTTGTCGGGGAATACTTCACAGAGCATTTTCGTGAAGCCATTGCACGACGATTCGGACATCCAGAGGATCATCCATTTGTTGTGTGGACCGGATACGGTTCCGCCGATGCCGGCGATCTGGGGGCGGAAACCGCGGCGACAATTGCGTTGCGGAAGTTTTTCCACCGCCACCCGGCACTCTCGCAGGAGTTCTTCGGGACGGATTCAACCCCGATGTTGCTTGCCATACCCGCCGGATGTTTTTTGGAAATCGTCAATGGAAACATCGTCGTGACAAAAGATCAGATGGTCCCTCTTGTGCGCTATGACACCGGCGATTCGGGAGGCCTCCTGTCGCGACAGAAATGCCTGGAGTTGCCATACCTGCCTTCGGGTTTGCCTGAAAAGCTGCCCGAACAAATTCTCTTCGTCCACGGCCGTGCATCCGATGCCGTCATCTTCTATGGTACCAATCTTCTGATCGGCGCCATTAACGGTCATTTCTTTTCACTGCCTGAGCGTTACCGGTATGGCGGCCTCTTCGAGCTCAGGCGTGTCGAAAAATCCGGCGTGACCATCTTCTCCTTCAGGATCTTTGTGCGTGGGGAGCTCGCCGTGGAGCTCTGTGCGCACTATCAAGAAAGCCTCATTGGATTTTTAAAGAGAAACAGCCTTGAATTCAATGCCAAGTATGATGCTCTCAGCCAGTCTGCCGGTGAACCACTGATTCGTGTTGAGCTCAGGGATATCGCCGAAGTTCCCGGCAAGGCCAAGCATCGATATATCGTGGAGGACTAAATGTTTCCACATCTGCTTCGAGATGAACAAATAGGGAGAGCCTACGAGATCTACCGAGCAGCCATGGCGGCGTCTTTTTATGCGGAGAAGTACATGGGGTGTGCGGTACCCTCCGACGCCGATTCCTGGAGCAAGATCCCGATGCTGACCCGCCAGGAAATCTTCGACAATGCCTACCCGCGCTATCGGCGCATGTTGACGAAGCCTCTCAGCAGGATGATTATCACATCGACCGGAGGTTCAACAGGCGTTGCTCGGCATAGCGTGTTGAGCTATGAGGAGTGGGAGGCCTCCTGCAACGTTCAGTCGATGGCCTTGCATCTGCTCGGCATCCGGGAGGACGATCGGGTCGCGAATCTTTTCGTGGCAGGCCATCTCTGGCCCTCATTCATCGGAGTTCATGACGCGCTGCGTCTTGTCGGAGCCGTCCATTTGCCGATCTCCGCCAATATCTCTCCCGATGAGATTGCACGGATGTGTCATGAGTTTGATCCCAGCGTCATGCTCTCATTGCCGACTCTCTTCGTGCTCCTCGCCGACCTCGCTCTCAAGGAGAAATATGAATTCCCTTCATTACGGCTGATTGGGTATGCGGGCGAACAGATGAGCGAGCAGGCGCAACGGCATGTCCGACATGGGCTCAAGGTAGGCGAGATCAAGGCTCTGGCTTATAGCAGCGCCGATGCCGGACTCATGGGATATCAGTGCCCGCAATGCGGGTTTGCCACATATCATGCCCCGACGCATTTTCAACTGATCGAGATAATCAACACCGAAACGGGGCAGCCTGCCAAAGCGGGCGAGGACGGCGAGTTGATTGTCACGAATCTGGCCCGGCGCATCATGCCGCTCATCCGCTACCGGATCGGCGACATCGGCACGTTCCTTCCAGATGTGTGTTCATGCGGCGATCGCAATCCGCTCTTCCGTCTGGCAGGTCGCGCCGGAGAGGATTTCAAACTGGGCGGGGCTTACATCTCACTCAAGGTTTTCGATGAATGCCTGGAACAGGTCTCAGATCTTGTCAGCTTGAATTACAATGTCGAGCTTGAGGATATTGCCAATCAGATGGATCTCAGGCTGACAGTTGAAGCCGGGGATCCGATCAAAGCCAAAGACGCCGAGCCCCGGCTGCGAGATGCTCTCTGCCGGATCGTGCCGGAGATAGCGATCGGTATCGAAAAAAACTACATCCGACAATTCCGTATCCGGTTCATTGAACTAGGAGCTTTACCGCGCCATCCAATCACCGGCAAGGTGCGGAAGCTCACCGACAAACGCGTGATTTCCTGAAGCTCGAATCCCGCAACAGAGGGACGGGCCATCATATCGTTCCGATGGAGGAAAGTAATGAACGACGCATTTGACATCCTTTTCAACTGGCCGGATTCATTTGACCATGGCCCAGCGGCGGACGATGCCTTCTTGAAAGCCATGCAAACTGCTTTTACGCATCATTACAGAGATTCGGAAATTTATCGCAATATTTGCGAACATGCCGGGTTTTCCATTTCCGATCTCGAAAGCATCGTCGATCTCCCTCGAATCCCCTGGCTCCTCGTCGATGTGTTCAAATGGTACCACCTGACGAGTGTGCCCGAGGACCAGATTGTCATCACTTTTACAAGCAGCGGGACGACCGGCCAGAAGAGTCACACGGCGTGGGATCAGGGAAGTTTCGATCGCCAGACGGCGATGCGCCGTCGGATCATGGAGAGCTACCGGCTGGTTGACCCTCATCCGGTGAATTACATCTGCTTCAGCTATGACCAGCAGACGGCGAGCCATCGAGGAGCCGCCTATGCGCATTCAGCCTATACGACATTCGCGCCCGCACATGAAATATTTTTCGCCATCCATCCCGGACCGGGAGGCGAGCCTGCCTTCGACGCCGATGAATGTCTGGACGTCTTGCGGAGATTTGAACACCAGTCGTATCCACTCCGGATCACCGGCTTCCCGGCTTTTGCGTGGCGTACATTGAAAGCGATTGAAACCGATGGCCGGCCGTTGCACTTCGCTCCAGAAAGCCTCGTCATTCATGGCGGAGGCTGGAAGACGATGGCGGACGAAGCAGTGACACCGGATGTTTATGCCACAGCGGTTGAGAAGTGGCTCGGGATACCGCCATCGCGAGTTCGTGATATCTACGGCTTTGTGGAGCACGGCGTGCCTTATGTGACATGCGAAAGAGGGAGCTTCCATGTACCAGTCTTTTCTCGAATCTTCGTTCGAAAGCCCGGCACACTCGATCTTCTTCCAGAAGGCGAAACCGGCTTGCTTCATGCCGTCGCCCCTTACAACTGGGCTCAACCAGCCCTGTCAATCGTATCGACGGATTATGTTCAGCTGCAAAGCGGCTGCCCCTGCTGTCGAAAAGGGCAGACGATGAAACTTCTCGGGCGTGCCGGCGTTCGCAAGCATCAGGGGTGCGCGCTGACAGCCGCGGAATTGCTCGATCGAACAAAGACCGTTCAGAAAGCCGGCGCCACAGTCGGGGCGAAGTAGGCAGAAGGAGCGATATCATGCGGATTTATCGGTTTGGAGAGATCGTCAACCTTGATGGCCCATTGACACCGGCGGAAGTGAAGGCCATCGTAAGCGAGGCTCAGAGACGTCGTCAGGCGATACAGGCCGTCTCGCTAGAGAAAATTCTGGATGTGCTGGATCGAGTCGGAGTCGCATGGAGCTCGCCTGAGTATGCTTATCGAAAGCAAGCCCTGGCGGAGCTCCCGGATCGCATCGGCTTCAGCCCGGCCATGATCGAACAGGGCATTCTCACGATGATCGGCCTGCTCAAGAAAGAGAATCTTCAGATTCGTCTCGATTGTGATCTTGGCGAGATGCACTATCTGGACGGTTGGGTCTATCATAACCGTTTTGGCGGCTACATGCTCGCGCAGCCGATGGGTGTCGTCGCACATGTTTCGGCCGGCAATGTTTTCGTCGGCGGAGTGGACACGCTCATCCAAGGTATCGTTACCAAAAATGTAAACATCATGAAGATGTCCAGTGTCGATCCCATTTTTCCCGTGCTTTTTGCGCAGAGCGTCAAACAGCATGATCCTGATGGAATCGTCTCCGGGTCCATGGCTCTGTTGACGTGGAAAGGTGGGGACGCCGGTGTCGAAGCGGCGATCAAACAGGGCTGCGATGCCGTTGTCGTCTATGGCGGCGCGGAAACGGTGCGCAGCTACCGCCAGGATCTCGGATTGCATACGCGGCTCATTGAATACGGCCCGAAATACAGCTTTGTCATGGTCGCAGAAAAAGAAATGAGACAGATGGGGATGGATCAGGTGGCGAGGCTGATCGGCCGTGACGTCATCATGTGGGAACAAAGCGCTTGCTCGTCGCCGCATGTTGTCTATGTCGAGAGCCCCGTCGGCGAATCGGTGGCGGATGAACTGGCAGAAGCTCTTGCACAGGCGCTTTCGCGCTGGGCTGAAGAGATACCGCCCGGCGGCCTCGACCCTGACGAAGCCACCGAAATCACCCGAGTTCGCGAAATGGCCAAGGTGGAACGGGCGATGGGGCAGTCAAAGCTGTTTGCTCCTCATGGGACTGAATGGACAGTTGTTGTGCAGAGGAACCCTGAATTTCAAACTTCTTGCCTGAACCGAACCATTTTTCTCAAACCGGTAGCGAGCCTGGAGGAGACACTTGTCCACCTCAACACGATGGGCGCCTACATTCAGACGGTGGCGATTCTGGCAGATGAGGAGCGCGCGAAGGCCCTTGGCCAGGCTCTCTCTAGTATCGGGGCAGACCGGATGGTAGGGCTCGGTCAGATGGCTGTCCGTAAGCACGGGACACCTCACGACGGCGGCCGTGGCCTCGCCGAGCTTGTGCGATGGGCGTCATTGGCGTGCGCGGGCGGCGCTCCTTCCTATGATATCCGGTGGAATCGCTACCAAGTAGAGGGCGATGATTTCGATTTCATGGATGATGATGCGCGAGATGCGTTAACACTGACGCGCGTCAAGGAAATCGTCTCCTATGCCGCGAACTATTCTCCTTATTACAAGGAGCAGTTTGCCGGCGTGACGATCCGGACGCTCGATGATATTCGCAAGCTGCCGATTCTTAGTGGCGAAAATCTCAAGGATCATGTGCCGCCGAACGGCACTGGTCTACTGACAGACGAAGCATCAAGCGGCTATGTATTCTCCAGCGGCGGCACAACCGGCAGGCCCAAGGTCGTATATCGAACTCATGAGGAGCAGCATTTTAATGCGATCCGCCTCGGCAAGGGCCTGGCTCTCTCGGTTTTCGGACCGCAGGACATTGTTGCCAACCTGCTCTTTGCCGGCAGCATGTGGGCTTCGTTTGTTTCTTACAACATGGCTCTTGAACACACGGGTTGCCGCATCCTTCCAATCGCGGGCAACGTGGATATGGCCACGATCGTGAACTATCTTGCGCAATTCCGCGCCAATGCCGTCATCACGATTCCATCCGTGCTCCTGGGCTTGGCCGAATATGTTGAGAAGAACCGCACCGCGGATGTGAAAATCGAAAAGGTGTCGACCGGCGGGGAACATCTATTCGAAGGAGCTCGAGAGTACTTGCGGAGAATTCTTGGGATCCGTATTTTCGCATCGACCGGTTACACTTCCAACGATACCGGCGCCATCGGTTATCAATGCCGATATTGTCAGAGCGGTGTCCATCATGTTCACGAGGATGTTCACCTGATGGAGATCGTGAACCCTGATACACTCGAACCGGTACCTCCCGGCGTCACCGGCAAAATCATCCTGACAAACCTGCAGCGACGCTTGATGCCCACAATCCGCTATGACATCGGCGATATGGGGCGTTGGATCGATGATCAATGCCCATGCGGCCGCCGGACGCGCCTCATGGAGCTGCTGGGACGGTCCGATGATGTCCTGATTATTGGAGGCGGCAATATTCTGCCCGAGGTCGTGGCAGCGGCGATCCATGGCACCCCCGGATTCTCCGAACATTTCCAGATGATCTCCCGGATGTCGGGACACCTGGATCAACTCCTCTTACGTGTCGAGTCAAAATGTGAGATTGATTTCGATGTGAACACCGCCATTGCGTCGCTTCGAGGACGCCTCTATGAGAGCTCAAAGGAACTGCGGACGATGCGCGACCGTAGGTTGATCGCGCCAATCGCTATCGACGTTCTGCCACCCGGCGGGCTTCCACGAAATCCACGCACAGGGAAAATCAAACTGACGGTGGATGAAAGGAAGATCTGAGGTGCCCGATAGAAGATAAGAGAGATGGTGCCGTTAATAGACTCCTGCAATCATCTGCGTCTCTGCTGTCATTTGAGATCATCCGTCAAATGCAGCGCGCATTGCTACTCCTTGATCAAGAAAGCGTTCTCAACGTCGCCCGGGTGATCATGCGGGAAATCGGAGGCGAGAACCGGCGACTCAATTATTCATCTCTGTGCACGATGGCCGGCGAAAAGGCCGGAACGCAGACGGAGATATACTCGGCTCCGTCGTCCTCGGGTGTACCATAGCGCACCCATTCACCCTTGGGCGTAATGATCGCCTGACCGGTTCGAATATCCGTCACGTCATTTTTGGTTTCGACGCGCAGCATACCACGCAACACAATCGTGTATTCATCGAACTCCGGAGTCTGCCCGGGCTCGATCCAGCCTGACGGGCTTTTCATTCGCGCGATGCTGACAGCGTCGGTGTGAGAGTTCACCTGGCCGACATACTCCTCGATGATTTTAGGCTTGTTGCCGGCGGCTCGGATGATGCTGCATTTGTTGAGAAATTTCGGCATATGAAATCCTTTTCCTTTGGGGCAATCCATACCGTCGTGTCCTGTCGAATCAGTGTAGCATACGATTCCTGCGAATTGTCCCGTGATCATACAATTTTCGGCCTTTCCACGGCTGAGAGTCATGCTATAATGAGCATACGGTTTTTTTTCAGGGATCAGCAAGGCATCTTCCGAAAGGGCTGTCATTGTTTTTTCAGCGCCCCCTCAGTCATGATTCATTCGCCGGCGGGCTTGACCTGTGGGCGCACGTCTTGAGAACGAGCAAGTGACCAGGCGTCATTCTGCCGACCAATCAGAGTTGGAGCGGTGCGTTGAAGAGCGCACTGCTGAGTTAGTCGATGCTAATGCCAGGCTGACGCGGGAGATTGCCGAGCGTCGGCGGGCCGAGCAGATCCAGGTCGCGATCTATCGCATCTCGGAGGCGGCTCAGGCATCTCACAATCTGGATCAGCTCTTTGGCCAGATTCATGCGATTATCGGTGAGCTGATGCCGGCCAGGAATTTCTACATTACTCTCTATGATGCAGAGACCGATATGATCCGGTTCCCCTACTTTTCAGATGAGATTGATGCTACGCCTCCACCCCGCAAGCTGCGCCGAGGCTTGACTGAATATGTGTTGCGGACCGGGGAACCGTTGCTGGCTGTTCAGAAGACTTATGAAGAACTCGAGCGGTCTGGTCAAGTCGAATTGATCGGTTCGCCCTCAGTGGATTGGCTGGGCGTTCCGTTGAAAACCCAGCGAGGGGTAACGATTGGTGTCATGGCTGTCCAGACATACGCTGAATCAGTCAGGCTCGGAGAGCCCGACAGAGACGTTCTCGTCTTCGTCTCGAATCAGGTGGCGATGGTGATCGAGAGGAAGAAGGCCGAGGAGGCCTTGCAGCAGGAACGTCAACTCTTCATGAGCGGACCGATGGTCGCTTTCCAATGGAAGGCAGCGATTGGATGGCCCGTCGAGTATGTATCGCCGAATGTGACGGCTGAGCTGGGGTATGCACGTGAAGATTTGACAAGCGGCAGAATCCTCTATGCATCGATTGTGCACCCGGATGATCTGTCACGGGTTGCTGAAGAGGTAAGAACCTACAGCGAAGCAAAGGTGCCGTGCTTCGAGCAGGAATACCGTTTGGCTCACGCTGACGGGGAGTACCGTTGGGTCTATGACTTTACCGTGGTGGTCAGAGATCCGGATGGAGCCATCGTCCATTTCTTCGGCTATGTGATGGATACGACCGATTACAAGCGAGTCGAGGAGGCGCTGCTGGAGAGTCAGCAGAGAATGCACAGTATTCTCCAGGGCTCGCCAATACCGTCATTTGTGATCGACAAAGACCACAAAGTCATTCATTGGAATAGGGCATTGGAAGGGCTGAGTAACATCAAATCCGAAGAGGTCATCAATAGGAGGCAGCATTGGAGGGCCTTCTATCGGCAGGAGAGGCCCTGCATGGCTGATCTCCTGGTCGACAACCAAATCGCTGAGATTCCGGTATGGTATCAGGGCAAATCCCAGAAATCCATTTTGCTACCAGGAGCATTCGAGGCGACTGATTTTTTCCCTGATTTGGGGCATGAAGGGAAATGGCTGCGCTTTACGGCTGCTGTCATCAGAGATTCATCAGGAAATCTGGTAGGAGCGATTGAAACACTCGAAGATGTGACTTCAACAAAGACGATCACTGAAGCCCTCCAACGAAGTGAAGAACGATTCCGCTCATTATTCGATGGAGTTCCTGTTGGGCTCTATCGCACATCCCCCGATGGCAGGATCCTGGATGCCAACCTGGCCCTCTGCAAATTGCTCGGCTACTCCGATCGAGCATCTCTCCTGGAATCGAACATAATCCAATTCTATATGAATTCGGAAGTCCGCAGCCAGTTCATGGCCCTCATGGAAAGGGATGGGCTCGTACGAAATTTCGAAGCGCAATTCCGCCGGAAAGATGGAGCCGTCATCTCTGTCCGGAGCGACAGCCAGGCCATCCTTGATGATGAGGGGAAGCTCCGATTTCTGGAAGGGTCTCTCCAGGACATCACGGAGAGTCGAAAACTCGAACAGCAGTTGCTGCAGACTCAAAAAATGGAAAGCATCGGGACACTCGCCAGCGGGGTTGCCCATGACTTCAATAATATCCTGACTGTGATCACTGGCTGCGGCTCAATGATGCAACTGAAAATGGAAAGCAGCTCTCCACTCAACCTCTACCTCAAGCAGATCCTCGAAGCGACCCGGCGAGCCACCACTTTGACAAAGAGCCTGCTGGCCTTCAGCCGAAAACAGGCGATCAACCTCGAACACTTGAATTTGAATGCTGTCGTCAGCGGCATGATCAGCTTTCTGCAGCGTGTCCTTGGCGAAGACATCAGAATGACCATCCAGTTGTCCTCCATCGATCTCAACATTCTCGCCGACCGAAATCAGATCGAGGTGGTGCTCATGAACATAACCACCAACGCACGAGATGCCATGCCGGCAGGCGGAGACCTCGGGGTGACCACAACTCTGGCTCAGATCAACCCCGTGATGTCTGAAGCGCACAATGTGCCTTCCGGCAAATACGCCGTGATCTCGATCAGCGATACCGGCCAAGGAATGGATGACAGTGTCAAGTTGCGCATATTCGATCCTTTCTTCACAACCAAAGAGGTTACCAAAGGTACGGGCCTGGGATTGTCCACAGTCTATGGGATTATCAAGCAACACAACGGGTTCATCGATGTGTACAGCGAGCTCGGCAAGGGAACAACATTCAAGATATTTCTTCCGATCACCGATCAGAAGCCATCAGAGAGAGCGGCTGATGAACAGAAGGTACTCGTGGGTGGCAGCGAAACGCTTCTTCTGGTGGAAGATGATTCCCTGGTGCGTGAGATTTGCGTGAAAATTCTCACGGAGTTTGGATATAAGGTGATTCTTGCTGAAAACGGGGAAGAGGCTGTCAGTAAATTCAAAGAAAAAGGGGATCATATTGACCTGATTATCATGGATATCATCATGCCCAAAAAAAATGGGCAACAAGCCTTTTTGGAAATTCAACAAATCAGAAAAGATGCCAAGGTCATTTTCATCAGCGGGTACCCATCCGATATCATCATCCAAAGAGATCTTTTGAAGGAAGGCCAGAACTATATATCCAAGCCGATCATGACCGGCGAGCTCCTTCGCTTGGTTCGCACGATCATTGATGCCAATTGAAATTCGGAATCGAACAAGCAAGTCAAATTGTTCCGGCGTTCAGATGGCTGCATAAATTATGAGTTCGATGATCTTTGTCGTCGTCCTCAAAGTGTGCGGCCATGACTTTCTCTTCTTGTTGGTTTCCGATGAGGGATGGTGACGGAACAACCCCGATTTGTGACACCGACAGGCAGGGCAGCTAGCCGGCCAAAAGATTTGGGCATCAGCGGATTCAGATATACAATTCTGTCTGATATGTTCTAAGATGAATTGAACATTTGTCGTGAAATCGTGCTTAGGATGGTGAAGAAAATGCGGATCATGGTTTGGTCATTGCTCGCAGGAATCGGCTCCATCGCCCTTTGTGGAGCGATGGAAACTCGGCCAGCAGTGCCGTCACCCGGCGTTGCACTTCTGGTCGTCGATATTCAGAATTTCTATTTTGAAGGTGGCAAGTCACAGCTTTCAGGTAGCGTCGAAGCCGGCCTTCAGGCCAAGGCCCTGATCGAGAAATTTCGGATGCTTCAGCAGCCCGTGATCTATGTGCAGCATCTGCCGGTGGGGAAGGAGAGTTACAATTCGGCCGTTGATGATCCGCAATATGCCATCCGATCGAACATCACACCACTTCCCGGTGAAAAAATATTCATCAAGCATGAGGTAAATAGTTTTCTCAATACAGGCCTTCTTGACTATTTGCGACAGAACAATATCAAGAGGCTCGTGATCTGCGGCATGCAGACTCATATGTGCGTGGAAGCCGCCACTCGCGCCGCCGTCGACTTCGGCTTCGACGTAACCCTCGTCGCCGACGCCTGTGCGACTCGAAATCTGAAATACAAGGATCGAGAGATACCAGCTGAAACGGTGCATGCGACAATCCTGGCTGCGCTCAGCGGATCCTATGCGCGGGTTGTGAGCACAGCCGAGCTGCTCGCGGAAATGAAATAATAGCCACATCATTGCGGGATGTTCTGATCCAGAAACCTCTCAGCGGTCATTGAAGCTCTTTTCTTTTTGTGCCGGCTGAGGAACAGAGGAGTCCGCTCATCTCCCTGCCTCCGCCCCTCGGCTTCTCAGACGGCTGATCTTGGAGTCGAGTGGTTTTGTACTCCCTCAGCGTGGGGTATGGAGTTGAGATCGCACAGCGCGAGCGTTTGGTCGGTGATGGAACAAGTGACACACAATGGGGTTTCCAGACAATACGAACGTTCAATTTTGACACGGTCGGGTTTCATTATTATTTTTGAAGCGACCGTGCATCTGTGGCTCCCGTCGATCCCGGTGGGAGCCATTTTCTTATTGTGATTCCAACACGCGTTTCGCCAATTTCCGTATCTTCTCTTCGACCCGATAGAGCCCCTGATTGCCGAATCGCGCCGAGTAGTAAAGCTCGGTAAGTTCCCGGCAAAGCTCCCTTCGTTCCGATGTGAATTGCATTGTAAATTCGAGTGGCGTTTCATTGACGTTTTTATGGAATCCCCGACTGGCCGCTGCTCTGAGGAAATGTTCGTATGCGTGTATAACGTGACTCTGATGTCGCTTTTGACCCGCCGTCCGGCCGAGGGCGATATGTGCCCACCCTGACCGTCTCAACCGGATCAAAAGGTAGATTGCGATAAGGAGAGTGCATGAGACAACCCATCCTCGTGATCCGCTCAGGTTCATCCCGACACGTGAGAATCTCTCTTTTAGGGATGTGAGGGCTTGGCTGAGCAGCACCTTCGTTCGCCGAGAAAAATCGGCAAGTTCAATGACCGCGTTAAACTGATCCCATAAATTGTACGTGAGTATGTACTGGTCAAAGAGCAACTTGTAGGAATCCCAGTAGCCGCGAATCCTCTCCAAGAAACTGATCTGCGCATTGAAAGCGGATTCCACATCCACCGGGGATGGATCGAATTGAAGCCAGCCTTGCTGAGGAAAATAGGCTTCGACCCAGGCGTGGGCGTTTTCCTGGCGCACGATATAAAAATTCCCTATTTCGTTGAACTCACCCTCGAGAAATCCCGAGACGACGCGAGCGGGGATCCCTGCAGCCCGGCAGAGGAGTGCCATGGATGTCGCAAAAAACTCGCAGTGGCCTCTTTTTTGATTGAAAAGAAAATCATCCACCGCCGTCATTGACTGATCGCGCTTGATGTCCAGCGTATACGCATAGCGTGTGCGGAGAAAATGCTCGATTTTTCTACAAGCGTCGTATTTATTCCGAGCTCCGTGCGTGATCTCCTCTGCCAGCGTCACCAACCGGTCTTCGTTGGGAGGTAGAGCGAGAGAGAGGTCGGTGACTGTCTCCGAGTCTGTTATGTTTTCCGGGAGCGGTCTGAACTCGGCCTCCTCGATGTAGGAGACGCGATAATAGCGTTGATATCGCGAGTAAAGGGAATGATTGTCGTCCAAGACGAGCCAAAAGAAACGCCCTTCCAACGATAGGGCTCGACCGGCCGCGAATACAACATCGGAATCCATCGGTTCCACGACGAATTCGAATCGATAGCATTTCCCCCCAGCCCTCGGTGCACTGATCTGATATTTATTATCATCAGTTCTTTGGGGAGAATGAGATTTCGATGATTTCAGCCATTGCCGGCCATCATATGTGCTGTAAGCGATCCCTCGCCAATAGATGGGAGTATCGAGTGGCCCTTCGCCATCCAACCTTCGCACGCGCATGACGATTGAGGAATCTTTTCTGATCAATCCTGCCTGGTCCAAATCCATTTGCTCGGAAAACCCGGATATCTGTGACGCTCCTGTCGGTATTCCATGCAGGTATCCTGTGTTCAGGCGAGGGATCAGGAAAAAAATGCCGAGAGAGATGATGCTGACAGCCACAGTCAGTAATGCAGCGAGGGAGAAGAGCGGTGGACGGGGCGATGATTCGCCGCCGTCCTTCAGGAGTGAATGTGTCATGAGCAGAGCAAAGGCCATCCAGATGAATAAAAGGATGCCGAACAGGATCTCAGCCTCGGTCGTCAGGACTGAGGCGGCGAGAATCTGAAAAAAGGAGATGAGGATGAGCAGGATCCGGTCTCGAGGAGCATGCCGATCATAAAGCTTGGCAAGCTGAATGAAGAACAGCAGTCGTGCGACGGGATGCAAGATTTCACCGCTCATCCTGAAATCGAGGATCAGGAGTGGCAGGTAAGCGAGTGAGAGGATATTCCACATCCGGCGGAAAAAGATCTGCCGTGATAGAAGATATTGCCGATCGACAGCCACAAGAAACAGAGGGACATAGAGAGCGGCTTGGAGCAGGAATTGCGCTGCTGATGTTGCGAAAAGCGTCGTGGCTGAAATCAGGCAAAATACCAGCAAAAGAGGGTCTGCGATGGAGCCAACTTTGGTAGCCGCGGTGAACTGTTTCAGAAACATCTGAGCACCGCTAGGCTTCTGCATTCGGCAAGAAGAGTCTGAGCAACCAAAAATAACCTTGTTATCGAGGCCTCTTCATGCATGTGACTCCGCATGAAGAACTCGGTATGCCTTGACAGGGAGATCAAGAGCCGTTCCACGAACCGTAAAATAGATGGCGATTGAATTGTGAGTGTCCAGCCCTGCCAATTTCTTGCAGAAGGACATTCCCGCCGAAGGCTCGCAGACAGGCAGGAATGCAAGGTGAGTGAGCGCATCGCGATACTGGAGTGGCCCATCGCCGAAGGGAACCATGCCGTTGGTGGTGATGAGCCGGTACACCCACTGATGGCGGTGGAAGTAGTCGATCATCGATGCGGCAAGCGAGATTTCGCGTTCAAGCGCTTCGACTTCCAGGCGCTTGCCGGCCGATGCATCGATGATGACTGTGATTCTCAGATCGGCGTTCTGATGAAAATCGCGAGCCATGAGCTTACCAACCCGGCTCGTCGCCTTCCAGTCAATCAATCGCGAATTTTCGCCCGAAGTGTATTCCCTGATCTGGTAAAGATCTTCTCCCTCTCCTTTAAAAAGTGATGCATTGTCTCCCGTTCCGCCACGGCGCTCCGGAAAAAAAGGCAGAATACGTTCAACGTGCGGGAAAACCGTCACGGTTTCGTCGTTCATCTGCAACCGATGTCTTTCGAAAAAGCCGAAGGGATAAAGGCTGGAGAGTTCCAGTTGCTCGAGCTTGAACCGGCCGCGCCTCGGATAGAGGCCTTCCAAAATGAACGTCCGTGTTCCTCGAGGCGGGACATAAGAGACATGAACTGAACTGGTCGCAATGGCCGTCCTTATTCGAAGCGACACGGAAGGATAGAGGCGCTTTCTATTCGAGACGGTGACAGCTTCAGTGAAGGGTGTGCCGGCATAGATTGTTGATGGTGTGCGCCGGGTCATGGTGAGGCGTCTCATAGCCGCACGGCTGACGATTCCCGAAACCAGCAACGTCGACAGCATCAGGGAGAAATTCAAAATGAGGAGATTATTGCCGGTATTGACGGCGGCCAACCCGATGACGAGTGTCATCACGATGAACCAAATACCAAATGAAGTCGGCCGGATCCGGTTTCCGCGCGGCATCCATCTCACAGTGGCACTGGGATTCGACCGAGAATCCTCTCGATCTCGTTTTCCGCCGCCTCGCGTCGCTCGCGCTCACTCCCGTATCTCGATTGCATGACGACACGATGAGCGAGAGCCGGCATG
The DNA here is from genome assembly GCA_903916735.1 of uncultured Acidobacteriota bacterium. Classification (GTDB taxonomy): domain Bacteria; phylum Acidobacteriota; class CAIWXX01; order CAIWXX01; family CAIWXX01; genus CAIWXX01. The sequence continues at coordinate 12,102 of CAIWXX010000004.1, read as the reverse complement.
GCCATCGCCTTGACATCATCCGGCGTTACATAACTGCGCCCCATGACAACGGCACGAGCCTGGCAGGCATGATAGAGGATGATCGAGCCCCGAGGACTGACGCCAAGTAAAAATGTGCTGCTGGCCCGCGTTTCACGCACTATCGACATCATGTAATCCAGCAGTGTCTCTTCGACAGTCACTCTCTTGACCAGCTCCTGCATGGCGACCACTTCCTGCGTTGTCAGAACCGGCCGCAGCGTATCGATTGGATGCACCGATATCTGGGAGAGGACGATCTGTTTCTCATCTTCCGATTCAGGATAGCCGATCTGGATCTGCAGGTGAAACCGGTCGAGCTGGGATTCGGGCAGTGGAAATGTTCCATGGTGTTCAGACGGATTCTGAGTGGCGATCACCATGAAGGGGAGCGGGAGAGGATAGGTCCGGCTGTCAACTGAGACTTGTGTGTCGGACATCGCTTCAAGAAGTGCGCTCTGGGTCTTGGGGGTCGTTCGGTTGATTTCATCGGCGAGGACAATATTGGAGAAAATGGGGCCGGCTTTGAATTCGAAAGCCGATTTCTGCTGATTAAAAACGGTGACACCGAGGATGTCGCTGGGCAAGAGATCCGATGTGAATTGGATGCGGTGGAAGGTGGCTGAAATCGACTTCGCGAGGGCTGAGCCGAGCATCGTCTTGCCGATGCCGGGAACATCTTCAATCAAAAGGTGGCCGCGCCCGAGAAGAGTGGCAACGGCCGCTTCAATGACCTGCCGTTTGCCGCGGATGACGGATTCAATGTTGGTGATCAGAATCTGGAGTTTATTCCGTGCTTCTCGATGATCCATGTCGTTTTGATTATTTCTCCTATCAACCCCCCATCATATAATACCCGCTCACTTGCAGACTTCAATTATGTCTGGAAGATTTCGACGTTTTCAAATGCAGGTTTTGCAAAGTGGGAACAGTGACCAAAATTCGACTCAAATCGCAGGATGTCGATCGGCCTGCCTGGGTGTGAGATGCGATATCATTTCCATTTCACATTGCTTGACGTTACATAATTTGTATTATATAAAAGAGACCCTGGCCGCTTTTTATTAACCACCACGAAAACGCAATGAAATGCGTTCGGCAGGGTAGTACGCGGGCCTATCTCCTCTAGAGGTCAGCAGGAGCTATGAATCTTTCCAAACTCCTCGATAGCGTGCCAGGAATCATTGGGGGCGTCGTCTGTGATGACAAGGGCGCATGCAAATCGAGCATTGGCCCAATTGATCAGGAACTTCTGGCTGGAGTTATGGCATCAATCGCCGACCGGTTGAACCTCGCCGGCGAATCGTTGGGCCTTGGTCAAATGAAAAAAGCAATGCTCTCTGAGCGTCGCATCTCTTACCTCATGGCTCGGAGCAACGGAATGCTGGCGACCGTGGCCGTCAAACCTCAAAGCCCTATCGGACCCATCATGGAAGCGTTAGATGCTGTTCAATGGGGGATTGATGCACCTGACAATCCTGAGATTGCGCAACAAGGCCGGGAGGCTGAGAAGAAGTCGGACCGATCTGAGATGCTGAGGATGGTTCGGCAATTGCTGATCCAAGGCAGGGTGGTCTCGGCCGCAGATCTCGGGAAGCAAATCGTCGAACTGGATCGGATCCAAAATCCCAACGAAAGTGATAGTTTTGAAGGCGCTCTTCTCAACCTGGTGGAGAATATTTCGGGCATTCTTAATGGCGGTAATCGTTCTTGTGCCAACCGACTTCAGCATATTGCCAAATCAAAGGAGATTGACGCTTCTTTGCGATGGGTCGCCCAGATTTGGTGTGCTCGTGCGCTGACCAGCTGCGGCGCTTTGAATGGTGCGCTGAAATCGGCCTTCTCTGCCGTCGAGCTGGCGTCGACACTCGATGCAGAAGCGATATCAGTGAGTCTATGCACGCTGGCTGAGATCACTTTCTTTGACAAGGATTATGATAAGGCTTTAAGTACCCTGCAATCTGGCCGCAAGTTCTTTGACGCCTGTGGAGATGAGCGAATCCAAGCCACGACATGGCTGACTGAGGCCCGCATTCACGAAGCCAGAGGAAATATCGAAGAATGTATCCGTGCCGCTCGAGAGGCCAGAAGGCTCAGCCCATCATGGGCCGTCCCGACGATTTACCTGGCTCGCCAGGCCCTTAGGCGTCGGGATGTCGATGAAGCGGAAAGCCTCATCAGCCCGATGCTGAAACAGGATCCCTGTCTGCCTGAGATTGCGAGAGAGCAGCAGTTGCTGGAGATGATTCGACGGGGCGATCTCACAATCGAAGCTGCCAATGAATATCTTCAGCTATTGGAAGCGCCCCCCACCGATGAAAATATCCAGCTGTTCGAGAAATTGGTAGAAAGGGTTCCTGATGCGATGCCACTCCGCCTGGCATTGGCATGGAAACTATTCGGCTCCTCGCGATTCGATCAGGCACATCTCCAGTTTCACGCTCTAGCTGATCGCGATTTATCGCCAGATCTACAATCACCCGTTTTGCTGGGGTTGGGCTGCCTGGCAAACGTGGAATCTCATAATGAACATATTGGAGCGAGATTACGGGCAGCCGTCGATGCTGCGTCCACAGGGCCACGAGCGACGGGTGCTCGAACCAACGACATCCATGAATCGCCTCAGGTCACTCGGGCTGAAATGACCTCGAGACACGAGGTGATGGAGATCAAGAAGGGCGAAAGCGGTTTCTCCGGTGAGCTTCAGCTTTTTTCGGTCCCGGATTTGCTCCTTATGTTAAGAGCGGGCGGCCGCACAGGCATGTTGGTCTGCAGCACGAAGGGGGGCATCGGCGCGATTCATCTCAGGGATGGCATCATCACAGGCGCTGCGGCCCCTGGTACGGAAAACATCGGAGATATTCTTCTCCGCCAGGGTCTGATCACCGCGGCCCAACTCTCATCCGCTATCGACGTTCAAAAATCCGGCTCGTCGAATCGTCCGATGGGCACTCTGCTCGTCGACAAAGGCTTTGTCGATCCCGAATTCGTCAAGAAGGCATTAACCGAGCAGTCATACAAAGCGATCCGTGTTCTACTGAGTTGGATGGATGGTAGTTTTGTGTTTCACTCAGAGACGACTGCCAAAACTGATTCTGATGAGATTGAGATTTCGCTGGATCCCCAGATGGCTGTCTTACAATGGTATAAAGAAATCGATGAAGAAAGCCGAAATAGTGAAGAGGGTGTACCTGTCAATGTCTAACGTAGAGGATCTTGTCGGGAAGACACTCGGTAACTATCGACTTGAACGCGTCCTCGGGCATGGTCGGATGGGAGTGGTCTACCTGGCTCGTGATATGGCGTTGCTGCGTCCGACCGCAGTCAAGATTTTGTCCTGGTCGGATGAGAATAGTCATAGTCAGGAGCAGATAAAGTGGTTTCTGGCTGAAGCCCGATCCGTTGCCCGTATTAACCACAGCGGCGTTGTTCAGATTTATCACGTGGCCAAGCACGGCAACTATCGTTATATCGCTCTGGAATATATCGATGGCCGTTCGATTGAGGCGATTGTTTCTCAAGACGGCCCCTTTCCTTATGACAAGGCAACCGACATTCTCTCTCAGGTCGCTTCAGCCCTTCATGCAGCCCATGTATGTGGCATTATTCATCGGGATGTTAAGCCCGCTAATTTGTTGTGCTCGACAAATGGTCAAGTGAAGCTTGGGGACTTTGGCATGGCGTTGAGCTACTCGAGCGTCACGGCCAGCTCAGCCTCATTGCGGATAGGAACTCCCTACTTTATGGCGCCTGAGCTTTGGGAAGGCAAGCCGGCGAGCCCTGCATCGGATATTTATTCCCTGGGCGCGACCTACTACTACTTGTTGACCGGCCAACAAGCCTTCAATGCTAAGAACCTCGATGAATTGAGGCTTATGCACCTGAACACTCCGGCCCCGGACCCACGTGCTGTGGTGGCTTCCATCCCCGTCAGATGCAGCGAGATCGTCCAGCGCTGCATGGCGAAGAAACAGATTGATCGTTTCGAATCCGCTCAGCAATTGAGCCTGGTTGCCCGCAATATTCTCCGGGGGCCTGAGGTTACCGGCGTTCGAGAGCCGGATTCCCAGAACAGCCCAACATCGCAGACACTGCGAAACAAGATCCAGAGTATGGCGCCTCGGCCCGCAAAGGGAATTCTATCTGACGTGCTTGGATTCGCCTATGAGCCTTTTACGGATGTCGAACCTCATCATTGCCCTTACACGGGAGAGCCTTTTCTGTCGATAGGCAAACGACTGTCTCAGATCTTCGGTCAACCAGGCAGCATTGTCATACTCAAAGGGCTGCCTGGTAGCGGACGGACTGTGCTGTGCTGCCAGGAAGCAGCCAAATTGGATCCCTCCCAGTTGGTGGTTTATCTTGACATGTATGCCGACACGGCGCGGAGTCTGCATGACCGTCTTCATGGGGCAATTGATGATCTATCCGGAGTCCAACCGGCACGTGGCACTGATCTTGACAGCCTCATCCAGCGACTTCGGAAAATTGGGAAAAATCGAAGTCTCCCGATCGTAGTGTTTCTGGACGGCTTTGATATCGCAGGCGATCCATCCAATACGAGTTTAAAAGCGTCGTTGCAGGCTCTTCAATCCAGCAGAAGCATCGTCCTCATCTTGGTTGGCGCACCTGGTTTGGATCGTGATTTGCAAAAGCAGGGTTACTTGGCGGAAAGAGGGCAGATCTACCCTATGACCATGCCTGCTCTCGACTCTTTGCAGACGATGGCTTATATCAACAGCTGGATTAATTACGCGCGGGATCCGACTTCGTCTGTGCTGCTTGTCACGCCTGATGCCAGTTTGCAAGTGGCTCATTGGTCCGCCGGGAATCTGGCCTTGATCAACCGCATCTCAAACAACATGCTTTACCTCGCCGCCTTCAAGAAGAGACGTGTCGTCTCCTCATGGGATGCCTGGGTTGCAAGCGCCAAGAGAGAAAAGCAGATTTTTGTGGCCGATGATGTCGGGCCTGAATACATCGCTCAGCCAGAGATTTGGCCTGCCGAAAGCGCCCTGAAGATCATTGATGAATGCCGTCGGAAAGCGCAATTGCCGGCGCGGAGGGAAATGGAACTGGAACGTGTGCTTGGCGAAATTGGAAAGGCAGGCTTTTAATGCCGATATGGTTGACTGTCAGATCAGAAAGTAAATGCCATCGGAGGGAATAATGAGTAAATTGACAATGCTAACCCAAATGCCTGAGGTCGTGAGTGTCGTTCTGGGAGATCAGATGGGCACACTCTCAGATGCTCAGAACGAACCAGATGCTGAAGCCGTGGCAGCAGTCATGGGGTATCTCTCCAGTGCTGCCAAACAAAGCGGCGAGGCACTTGGGTTTGGCACAGCACAGAAAGTCACAATTACCGGACCGAACAAAGCCTGCGTCCTTTATATCAAAGGAACTGCTGTCGTAACCATTTACGTCGATCCGCACAAATCTATAGTGGGAATCGAGAAGAAGATCGAGCAGGCACTGCAGATCTGACCCACTGTGAATCGGAGAGGAAGAAATGGAAAAGATTCTTCAAGTACTTCGCGAATTGGAAGGTGTCCGGGGGGCGTTCCTATTCGATTCGAGCGGTCAGATACTCGCTCACCAGTCGCATTCGATCTATGACAAGCCCCTTCTGGAGCAGGTGAGCCAGATTCTGGTCAAGGCGCTGGACTCACTTCAAGTTCAGCACAACGAATGGGACTGCTTGACGGTTCATTTCGCTGAAGGCAAGTTGCTGTTGAAGAATGTCAGCAACTATGTACTCGCGGTGATAGCCGACAACACTCTCAACCTGTCCTTCGCCAATGTTGCCATGCGTGTCGCCGACTCCAAGATCAGAAAGCTTACCGAAAAAGGCGGCGAATTAACCAGTTCGGCCCCGTTATCGCTCAGCCCTGCCATGTCGGACTCAGGAATGAACTGGTCGGGGCCCACTTCATCAGGACTATCGTCGAGTTCTTTGCCCGTGGCAGACGAGGCTGCCTCAAATTATCTGACCCGCTGTGCCAAGGCGCTGGCTCAATCTGTCGGCCCGATGGCCAAGATTTTCCTCAAGGAGAGCGTGCGCAAGGTTTGCCCCAATTCGGCATTCTCCATCAAGGATGTCCCGCAACTCCTCAATGAACTGAAGAAATATTTCGATGATCCGAATGACTTTCCTAAGTTCAAAAACTCGATCACTAAATAAAAGTGTTAGGACAGGGATCTGTTAAAAGAGGCCAATTAACTCTTGGGAGGTAGGATATGTTCGAGGCCATCAAAAAGCGACTAAGCGCTAAAATTTCATTAACCCTGGCCGGTGTCCTGTTGCTGTTGACAATTGGCGTCGCCGCCTACATCATTCATGAGCAAGAGCAGATGATGGTGAATCTCACGCTGGAGAAAGCAAAATTGGCGGCAATCCTCGGCGCGAAAATGTACGGCACGAACCTGGAAGAAGCCATCGACAATGGTGTGATTACAGCCAATGAAGCGTTCGATCGCAATTACCAGTTGATTAAGGGCTATGACTGGAGCGAGAATCCGAAATATCACACCAGTTATGACTTCTTGACCGACAAGTCCATGATCGTCTTTCTGGACAAATTCCTGGAAACCAAGGATTTTATCTTCGCCGTTGGCGCTGATATCAATGGCTATGTGCCGACCCACAACACCAAGTATCAGATGCCCATCACTAACGATCCAAGTAAGGATCTCATAGGCAATCGGAGTAAGCGCATTTTCAACGATAAAGTGGGGTTGGCAGCCGCACGAAATACGACTGCTGGATTCCTTCAAGTGTACCAACGCGATACTGGCGAGACGATGTGGGATGTTTCCTCGCCGATCTATGTCAAAGGAAAACACTGGGGAGGGTTTCGGATCGCCGTTTCGATCGTACAAATCGAAAAGCAAAAAAACGCCCTGCTGTGGTCCCTCGTGTTCATTTTTGCAACGTTTATTTTGGTGATCCTCGGGACCATCTTCCTTTTGATTAAGCGCGCCGTCAAGCCGATTGAGATGCTATCAGCTGTTGCCGATAAGGTTTCAATTGGTGAGAGTTTGGAAGAAAAGATACAGGCCCAGAGCATTGACGAAATCGGAACACTCACGAAATCAATCGATCGACTGCGCGCCAGCATGAAGGCCGCGTTGGATCGGCTGGGTGAGTAAACCGAAGCGAGGAGGGAATGGAAATGTTTAAGACGAATCAAAATCGATCCGGCGCGTGCAGGCTTTTCTGGATGATGCTTGCGTTCACAATGATCTTTTTCCTGCCCTTTGGCAAGCAGTTCGGCAGCGCCAAGGCTATTTCTCAAACCGTGCCAAAGGGTAGTTCGGATTCTCAAAACTCCCAAATGCTTGATTTGGCGAGACAGTGTGCGGCACTGTGCGACAATGCCATGGAGAAATGGGTTACCTCCGGAGAGATTACCGAAGAGAAACTCTTCAGCAGGTTGTACTTCCCCATCCCGAATACCGATCCGCCAAAATTCAATACGGACTACGATAGGCTGGCGGACCGGGATATCCAACCGATCGAAGAAGCGTTTCTTGTTCGATCTCCCGACATCGTGTTTGTAGTGCTCATCGACAAGAATGGATATCTCCCATCGCATAACCTTCGCTTCTCACAACCATTAACCGGTGACCCGGAGAAGGATTTAAACAATAACCGCACGAAACGTATTTTTTGTGACAGGACGGGCTTGCAAGCCGCACACAATACCAGTTCGTATCTGCTTCAGAGCTATCAACGCGACACCGGTGAAACGATCCTTGATTTATCGGTTCCTATCTACATCAGAAGCAAGCACTGGGGAGCACTTCGCATTGCATATCGAGCTGCGGCGAATGAATAGCACTTGGTCGCCATGCCAGGGGGGTCACGATATTGATGTGAATCATTTGGAGGTGATTCGACCGTTACCGTTCTTTTCCAATCCGTAAGGCGTTTCTCAATACCTGCGTGTCGCAGTTCTGACACGGAGGCTTGTCGTAAGGGACAGGGACCGAGCGAGGTGAGTATCGCTATGCCCGATGAAGTGTGTATGCAAACGGAATCTCCATTGAACACCGAATATTCACTGTCTCGGCAAGTTGGACCAGGCGCTTACTCCTATTGGGTCAATTTTCGCATCCTCTCGTCAAAAATATGTTAATAATTCCTCAGAAGAGATGCAAAGAAACCGCTTTTTGATGAAACTTAGTATTTGAGGAATAGAAGGGGTTTTTTATATTACCAGAGCACGGAGTAGGTCATGAATACCGTTCTGATTGTGGATGATGAAGTGAATATCCTTCGAGGTCTTTCTGAAGGGTTGAAGGCCTGTGCCGGCGATATCACTTTTCTGATTGCCGAGAATGGGCAGATGGCCTTGGAACATCTTGCATCGCGGAGTGTCGACCTGGTGCTGACAGATCTCAGGATGCCTGTCATGGATGGTTTCCAATTGATTTCTCATATGAACAACCACTATCCCCAAGTCCCCGTTATGGTCATGACTGCAATTGGTACACCCCAAATCGAGAGTGAGCTCCGGCAGCGGGGCATCAGGGCCTACATCGAAAAACCGGTGGATTTGCCTCAACTCGTACAGACTCTGCAGGAGGTCCTGGCCGCTGAGCATCCTCACGCTGCGACATCGCTTTCTTTAATTTCTTTTCTCCCTTTGATTCAAATGGAGAGACTCTCATGCCGCCTGAAGATCAAATCCAGAGGCCGGGAAGGGCATTTTGATTTTAACAAGGGTGCCCTGGTGGATGCCGAAGCCCCTGGGCTCAGAGGCGAAGAGGCTGCATGCGCCATGATTTCCTGGGATCAACCGGCCATTGAGATCACAGCCCCGATGGTCATACGCTCCACGATTCATGCATCGTTGGACGATCTCTTGATAAAGGGCTTAGCACGCTTGGATGCCAAGGAGGCTTCGGAGATAGCCCGGTCACTAGGAGATATGGACGATGACTCCGAGTTGCAGCCGAATATGGAGTCGGCAGAAGAGAGCGGATCCGAGCATCGCTATCCGCGTGACAATTTTCACTGGCAGGAAAACGCAATTTCAACACTGCAGGAGGACCTTGGCGACGCACTTATTTCAGCTGATATCGTCCAATCTGATGGAGATGCGTCATACACAGGCAAGGAAAACCCATCGACTGAAGCTGTGGCTGCGCCGATGAGGTTTCTCGCTGGAGGCGCCAAACAAAGCGGAAACGCGCTGGGCTTTGGTTCAACCCGGAAAGTTACTATTACCGAACCAAACAAGGCATGCCTGCTATTTATCAAGGATAGTGCTGTCGTCACCATATACGTGAATACCGACAAATCCATCATGGGAATTGAGAAGAAAATTGAACAGGCACTGCAGCTCTAGCTCGCTCAGGCGCGAAGAGGGGAGGATGGCGGCATACCTCCAAGTTCTTCGTGAATTAGAAGGCGTACGAGGCCTATTCCTTTTTAATTCTAGAGGTCGGGTACTCGCTCATCAATCACATGCCATTTATGACAAATCCCTGTTGGAAAAAGTCAGTCGGATCCTGGTCATGGCCCTGGATTCACTACTGATTCGGCGCATGGGATGGGATGTCTTCACAGTACATTTCACCGATGGCCAGCTGCTATTGAAGAATACACGAGAGTATATTATCGCGGTCATTGCCGACAACACCCTCAATCTTAACTTCGCTGATGTCGTGGGAACTTTATCGACCCAAACTCCGGTAAGGTCATCGAGGAAAAAGGCGATGCTACCGATTCAACCCCAGCCTCATGCTAACCGGATGGAGCTGATTCGGGGTTGAACTTCTCCTGGATTAGCACATCAGAGTTGCTCAATCGAGGGACGACATCGACAACACAAGCGCTTCTGGGATCTGTCGAAGATCACTTCCCCCTACCCAATCGGGTTCCCGGCGTAAATGCTGACCGTTTGATCGCGTCTACAAATCCGTCAATTTCACGTTGCCCACCTAGGTCACAGACGAAAACAATCTTACCCGAATTATCTACGATCAATTCAAGGATAACCGGCCATCTATCGTAAACCGGAGTGTGCTTGAGGAAAGGGCATTGGAGATTCTTGGCTTCTGGTTGCTTCACATTCCCTTCTACGCACAACGGTGTCTCCTCTGGAGCAGGTGCTATTTGCACACAGTTCGTTCTGCCCCGGGAGTTATTATTCTACTCGGTCGGCTCTGTGTATGCTCGCGATGAGAGAAACATCTCCACAATAATCGCACCAGGAACGGTTAGAGTTTCGTGGATTCGAGTGAATTGCATCGGAGCTTCTCACCCTGCCGACCTGCTGTTTAGATGGTTTCCGGATAAACCCGGCTTTTTGCCTTTCCTTCCAGATAATACGCCGCGTAGAAAACCGCATCAACATGTTTGCCATCAAGGGGTTGCGAAACTCTTGAGGCCTTTGCAGCTTCTTAGATGGTTTTCGCATATTTTGATGGTCATGAATAACATTTCAAGTTGAAGTTTGTATTGCCCGCAAAATCGCCAAACTGCGACCTCTGCCCAGCGAAGACTTGTATGTGATCCCTGAAAACCGTAACCAACTGACAGCCTCAGATCCATATCGTCCTCAACTTTGCCGCTACCGTGTCCTTTCTGCATCCTTGACAGAAAATCCTCCCAGAGCGACAATTTACTCACTGCCATGAAATATCACATTCAACAAACCACTCATGATGGTCATGCCGCTTCTAGAGCGATTCAGGCCGGCACCTTTGCTGATTTCGATGGCTTGGAATTGTTCATAGCCTTGAAAGATATATTCCTTCGATTATTCAGGGGATAGTAAAATTGGGGTCAATCCAAACACCGCCAACAGCAATTAGCTCCATGACAAAGCCCCTCCTCCTGTCTTTCATTGTCCCGATTGTGTTTCTCATTGTTAGTCTCATGACCATCAATGATTATGGGGAAACAACAGACGAAAGCGCTATTTGGGCCATCGGCGAACATGCATATCACGCATGGTTCAAACTGGACCAGAACGAGCTGCTCGAGGAACTGCCGGAAATTTACAATAACTATGGCCCACTCATCGGCTTCATTTCGGCGGTTTCATACCACACGATGCATCAGCAATGGAAGCTGATTGAAAGCCCGGTGGCCAGCTATCATTTCCCTGTCATATTGGTATGCGTTGTGGGATTGTGGGCCATCTTCTGGTTGGCGAGAAGTGCATGGGGTGATACCGCAGGCGTCCTTTCCGCACTCAGCCTCGCGCTCATGCCTCGTTTCATCGGAGACTCTCAAAACAACATTAAGGATGCACCGATGGCAATTCTCTTCATGATCACGATGTTGTTCTACTATCGAGCGGTGATCATGAAGTCAATCTGGCGATATGCGATCGCCGGCTGTTTCCTCGGCTTAACCTATTGCATTAAAATTAACGCCCTACTCGTTGTCCCTATCATTCTGCTCTGGTTTCTCATGACGTCGACCCGCCGGATGTATGAATATCTTCGATTTATCATCGGCACATCCATATCAGTTGCCGCGGCCACTCTGATTGTCCTCCTCTTTTGGCCATACTACCGGCACGAAACAATCCTTCGATTCGTGATGATGGTCCATATCTTCCAGCATCACCCTTTCAGTCTGCCAGTCACCTACATGGGTCAAGACATTCCGGGAAACAGAATGCTCTGGCATTATCCTTATGTGATGCTGGCGCTAACGACGCCCATCTTCATTATGGTTGGTGCATTTTTGGGTTTGATAGGGGCGATTTTTGAAAGAAAGGCCTCAAAGCGAGGTGGGCGTTCACTTGTATTGCTCTGTCTCGTATGGCTCCTTTTCCCCCTCGCCGTGCAGTCACTCTCTCACGCTCCCATGTACGACGGTGTTCGGCATTATTTAAACGTTCTCCCTGCGCTCGCGTTATTAGCCGGTTACGGACTCATACAAACACCCCGGCTCTTGGCATTGGATCGATGGATGCAGAGAGGCATCGCGACGCATGGCTACTGGGTTCTTGTATGCGGCATGTTTGCTGTCTTAATGTCAATGAACATGGCCCTTCACCCCTATGAGGTGGTTTATTTCAATGAGCTCACTGGAGGTGTCAAAGGAGCTTACGGTCG
>CAIWXX010000003.1 GCA_903916735.1 uncultured Acidobacteriota bacterium | reverse complement strand
GCAGAAGCCGTCCAGTGAACATTCATACTTTTCTTTCTGCTCAGGCGTGAGATCCGGCCACTTTGGATAATTGCCCGGGCGATCCAAGGGCTTTGGAAGCGGCTTGAGATCCTCGGGGTCCAAGCTGAGTAGACTCCTCAACGGTCTGGAAATATCCTTGATCGAAACGCGCTTATTATGGTTCATCTCTTATGGCTCTTTCATTTTATCACTTGATACCTCGGCCCATGTTCGACCTTTCCCTCCGATGTGCGGGGCACTCCACGACATTTTAAATTGTAGCGAGCGCAGGATTTGTTTCTGGAGTTTCTCATTCTTATAAGCCTCTTCATCTTCCCAGCGGATGACATGATAGAAAAAATACTTGGCTGCGAAATGAAGCATGAAAGTAAGCGGGATGTAGGCGATCAGAACTGCTGCCAGCAGAATGGACACTCCCAGGAGACCTGATGGCATGCGGCTGCTGTCAGCCGTGAAAAGACCTGCGAAATAATACCCGACATCGGAGAAGGTTGGATTTTGAAAAATCCCTGATCGTGCAAAAAGGATGAGAGCGACAACGAAAAATAACAGGTCGAAAATCTGGGATGGAGATGTGAAATCCTTCAGGTCCTTGTCTGAGAGTCGCCGAGAAAGCAGCAGGACGGCGCCTGTCAGAGCGAGCGCCATGCCGGCCCAGCCAATTTTGGCGATCACAGTCACGGCAATAAAAGGAATCGTGACTTCTGCCACTACGGCCACGCCACAGGCGGCTTCCAATACAATAAATGCAGCCAAAACATAAAGCCCGAAATGGAAAGGAAAGGAGCGCAGCCAGAGTTTGCGATTGTGGCGCCACAGAGCGACCATGAATACCATCTCGGGAATCATTGCCTTCAACTCGCCGAGCAAATTCTTTTTCCGCGGTTTTCTCCACCAATTCAAATTTTCGAAGTGCGAGCCCCCATAGGCGGTTTTGGCTGAAGCTTCGCCCGGCACCGGATAAAGCTCCCACCGGAGGTGCATCGGCATCCGTTTCCATCGTAGAACCTGGATTACGATCGCCGATGAAAAAATAATCGCCGCGAGATACGACACAATTAAGAGAGCAATAGCCATCAATGTATCCTCGCTTCCAGAAATATCATCAATCGCCGCAAATTCCGGGCCCAGTTGAACCGCATAATCAGCACACCATTTTCGCCGGGGCGGGATCCAATACGCGATATCTCCAACAGATTTGGATTTCCATATACATAAGCCCTAAATCATACGTGCTGATGATCTCCAGCTCAAGCTCATTTAAAATCCTACCGAAGAAGCAGGCTCACTGGCTTGCATTTCCTACAAGGAGATTATCTGGTCGTTTTTTTGCAATCATCCAGTGAAATAACCGATCTGATCACTTCATTCTCGGGCCATAGTCCCAGGTGGTATTCGAAGCATGGCCTGCCATGCTCGACTCCCTCTCCAGCCTTCATCAACCGAAACACACGGTGGCTGTAAGAAAAGGTCTTCAATCGATCCCAATCCGGGTGCCGTCGATTTGAGCAAACAACAATCCCGTTATCGATTAAATGGATCCGATCAGGCGCATCCGGTGCTCCATAGCGAGCAGTCATCTTCCGGGAATTCAAGACACCTTGTACCTTCTCATAGAGGAAAAGAGGGCCAGCCACCAGAACACTCGCCAATGGCGTCGCTGTCACGGATGTATTATAAACACGGATGATGGACTCCAGAGCCAGGCATAGAAGAAGAAACCCTTTCGGCGTCACGATAAAAGAAACAAATCCGATCGCACCATACCAACTGAGTTTTCCGACTTCGCCTGTGCCGCGAGGGTCAACGAGGGCATCGGTCAGTCTCGACGTAAACTCCCTCTCAAACGACATGAGTGAAACTGCATAGAAGAACACGCTTGCGACAAGAAAAAAATAGGCCGACATCAGCCCCAGTGTGGGTGGTTCAAAAGGCAGCTCCCACGGCCAGCGGCTCCGATATTTCTCCGGCAGACAGGGATAGACGAAAAGGGTCATCATGTGACGCAGGAAGCGCGCAGCCATCATCGGTGGCTAGCCCTCTTTTCCATCGCCTTCCGCTGTTCCATCGGCCATTAGAAGCGCAGACAGATAGTCGACGGCCTTCACGCTCGGCTCCTCACCCCCATCCAGCACGATGATGCCTCCCGGCTGCAAACGCCCGGCGAAGGTTTTGGTGACATTGAGAATATGGTCAGCCGGCAATCTGGGCTTTTCGGGGAAGCGGAAATGCAACTCCCGGCCGCGCAGATCAATGGCGCGCAGGCCGGCGTTCTGAGCGAGTGTTTTAATGCGGCCGTAGAAGAAAAGGCGATCGAGTGTTTCTGGCATCTTTCCATATCGGTCGGTGACTTCAGCGCGAATCCGCCCCAGTTCATCCTCATCATGCGCCGACGAGACTCGTTTGTAGATCTGCAATCGCTGGTTCGTGTCGGGCACATAATCCTCGGGGATGCGAATATCCCAACCGAGGTTTAACGAGAGCGGCGGCGCCTCTTCCACCGTTCTGCCCGTCCGCAGCTCTTCGACGGTCTTTTCCAGCAGCCGGCAATACATGTCGAACCCGACGGCTTCGATGTGCCCATGCTGGCGGTGACCGAGCAAACTGCCGGCGCCACGCAATTCCAGATCCATCGCGGCGATGCGGAATCCGGCGCCGAGCTCGGTGAATTCCTTGAGGGCGGCCAGGCGCTTCCGCGCAACATGCGAGAGGACATCGCCTGGAGGCACAAGCAGATAAGCGTAGGCACGGCGTGAACTGCGGCCGACGCGCCCACGGAGCTGGTAGAGCTGCGCCAGTCCATAATGATCGGCACGATTAACGATGAGTGTATTGACACGGGGGATGTCGAGCCCATTTTCGATGATCGTCGTCGACAACAGCACATCGGTTTTCCCGTCGACGAACTGCTGCATGTGTTCCTCAAGTTCCTTTTCCGCCATCTGCCCGTGCGCAATCGAAAGCCTCGCTTCGGGGCAAAGCCGCGAGATGAAATTCGCGAGAGATGGGAGTGCTTCGATTCGGTTGTGAACAAAAAATACCTGTCCTCCTCGTCCCAATTCAAAGCGGATGGCGGCCCGGATCACTTCGGCCTCGAACGGCAACACCTGAGTGTGAATGGCCATCCGGTCGCGCGGAGGAGTTTCGATGACCGACATGTCGCGGATGCCGGCGAGGCTCATCTGCAGCGTCCTCGGTATCGGCGTGGCACTCAAAGCCAGAACATCGACATTCTTCTTCAGCAGCTTCAAGCGCTCCTTATGACTGACTCCAAAACGCTGCTCCTCATCGACGACGAGCAAGCCGAGATCTTTGAAGGCGACATCTTTTGAAAGCAGCCGGTGAGTCCCGATCACGATGTCCACGATGCCGGTAGTGAGATCCCTTAGCGTCTTGGCCAGTTCCGCCTTCGAACGGAACCGGCTCAGTAGGTCGACTCGCACTGGAAATGCTTCGAACCGCCGCATAAAAGTGCGCCAGTGCTGATAAGCCAGAACCGTGGTTGGAGTGAGCACGGCCACCTGTTTGCCATCGGCGACCACTTTCATGGCCGCGCGCATCGCAACCTCGGTTTTGCCGTATCCAACATCGCCGCAGATGAGGCGGTCCATCGGCCGCAGCCGTTCGAGATCGGTCTTGGTCTCAATGATGGCTTCGGCCTGGTCTTCGGTCGGCTCATATTCGAAAGCATCTTCAAACTCGGCTTGCCATGGTGTGTCCGGGCCGAATGCGTGCCCGGTAACTAACTGCCGCTCGGCGTAGAGATTCAGAATTTCGAGAGCCAGCTCTTCAACGGCTTTCCTGACGCGCTTTTTTGTTTTCTCCCAACCAGTGCCGCCGAGCTTGTCGAGGCGTGGAGTGATTCCGCCGGAGGCCCGGTATTTTTCGACAAGGTCCATTCGCGACATCGGCACATAAAGCTTGTCACCGCCGTCGTATTCGAGGTGCATGAATTCCTGTTCCACGCCTTCGAGGCCCATCTTGACGAGCCCTTTGAAAACTCCGATTCCGCTTTCGATGTGCGTCACGTAGTCACCGGGCCGCAAGTCGCGAAGATCGCTCTGAAAGGCTCCTGCGCCACGCTTGCGCGGGGCGGGCGGAGCCGACGGCAGTGGACCGAAAATATCCGTCTCGCTATAGACGTCGAGGCGGCCGGCCGGCCATTCGAACCCCTTCTGCAACAATCCGGTGGCAATTGAAACGATGCCGACCTGCAATGATTCACCGACGAAGCAGGCCTCGACCTTTCGCTCAGCGAGCAGCTCTCTCACGCGTTCAGTCAACCCGCGAGATTGGAGCAGCACCAGAATGCGGCGGCCGATGTCGGATTTTTTCCGAACCTCCTTCACCCACTCTTCGATGAGCCCCTGAAAAGCGCGCTGCGGGCGCATGCCCGATTGGTATCCATTTGCGAAATATTCCTGCATCTGGATGGAACGAGAACGGAGAACTACTTCCAGCCGCTCAATTCCCTCCAACAGCTTGGGCAGGAATGGTGATGTCACATCATCGGACTCCAGGTCGGTCGCCAGATCGACCTGCTGCCGGAGCCCCTCTTTCCACTGTTTCAGATCGCGAGCAATGAGATCCGGTTCTTCGACGACGACCCGGTACCCTGCGAGATACTCCAGAATATTCGAATGTGCTCCGCGACTCTCGCGCAACGGGATCAACGACATTTCTTCGGCGCGATCGCGCGTGAGTTGCGTAAACGGATCAAAGAACCTCAGCAGCGACACACGATCCACTTCAAACTCGATTCTGGCCGGCATCTCATGATAGGGAGAAAAAACATCGACGACCGCTCCTCGGAAACTGTACTCTCCCGGAGATGTCGTGAGATCTTCTCGCACGTAGCCGAGGGAATGGAGTGAGTCCTGAAGGGCGCTTCTTTCAATCTCATCTCCAACCTTGATCCGCTTGATGCGGTCGATGAGGCCGAGGGGATCATCTACAGGCGTAATGAAACTCTTCCAGTCGAGCAATGCAATGCGGGCGCTCCCGTCCAGGCATCGCATCAACCCCTTCACGCGGTCAACCGCCGCTTCGGGATGCGGCGGGATTTGCAACACCGGCGCTTCAAAAAGTGGGGGCAGGTAGACAACACCGGCGCCTTCAGTCATGTACTCAAGTTCCCGCGCCCGCTCGAGTGTTGCCGTTTGCCGCGTGCCGATCACGAGAAGCGGCCCAGATGACACATACCGTGCAAGGAACGCCGAGCGAGCCCCCTCAGGCATGGCGATTGAACCTGCATCCGGGCAGGGCAGTGCCTCAAGAATTTCAAAAAGCGCTCCGAGTGCCGGTTCGTTCATCTGACTTTCCTGCCCTCAGTTCTCAGCATTTCTAACGCAGCATAGCCGCAACCAAACAAGATGGCTTCTTCAATCATCGCACCCGAACCTCTCAGGAATGCAGTAAGAAAAGAAAGCAAAAACGGATTTTTATTTCGACCAGCGGTGGTTTCATAAACCATTCCTGCATTCCTTTCGTTCCGGCTTCCTGAGAGGAATTCGCGATTCTGCCTGATTACAACTTTCGCCATTTTGTGCATGGATTTCACCGATCAGATACCAAGAATTCAATCCAGGAGAACCGGAAGGCATAACTATAACATTGGAAAACTAAAATGACCGCGTCCGGATAGGTCATACATAAGGATATCCCGACCTTTCAGGTCATCAGCCGCCTTCAATTCATTCTCCCATGTATTAGGTCGCAACCTGAAAAGCGTGCCACTGTTTTCACTGAAAATTTTCGG
Source organism: uncultured Acidobacteriota bacterium (assembly GCA_903916735.1). Classification (GTDB taxonomy): domain Bacteria; phylum Acidobacteriota; class CAIWXX01; order CAIWXX01; family CAIWXX01; genus CAIWXX01. The sequence continues at coordinate 71,018 of CAIWXX010000003.1, read as the reverse complement.
CATCGGATCGGACGCTGTCCCAATGGGAGAGTCAATGAACAGGAAGGAACAAGCGGCTAGAGCAACCTGATGTGCCTCAGAAGATCACTGCTCGATCTCCCTGGAACAAGGCGAACGCGTTTCACGACTCCTCCCAATTTTTGTACGATGTCGGCTCCGACGATCTCATCGATCCTGTAATCTCCGCCTTTCACCAGCACATCGGGGTGAATTGCCTTGATGAGGTTGAACGGAGTGTCCTCGCCGAATGTCGTCACATAATCGATGCATTCGAGAGCCGCCAGGATGAAAGCTCGATCCCGTGCCCGCATCACCGGGCGTCCTTCCCCTTTCAGCCGCCTGACGCCGGCATCCGTATTAAGCCCGACAACAAGAACATCGCCAAAGCTCCGCGCCGTTTGCAGCAACTTCACGTGGCCTGCATGAAGGATATCGAAGCAGCCATTGGTAAAGACGATTCGATGCCCGGCTCGGCGTGCTCGGGCGAGCCGTCTGCAAAGGGCCGAACGTGCTAAAATCTTCTTCATTGGCGCACTCATTATAATGGAAGGTGATCGATGCGTCCTCTTTCAATGACATCGAAAATCGAAGGTTGGCACTATGAGTTGCGAGTGCCGAAAAGCCAACGTACAGGTACAACTGCTGCAGATGGCAAATTGAGTGCTTATCGATTATCTCGCGGCCTCCGAAACCACGGCCTTGACTCTGATCTCGGGTGAGAAATCCCATGCATGGACCGGGCGGAAGACCCCGACGTCCTTGATCTTCGAATGCACTCGGAAGGTCAGTTTCGAACGATGATAATCGTAGGGTTGACCGTCGCGGCGGTGCGTTGCCACATCCAGGAAATATGTCCCTTCGATAAGGTTCAGTGAATCCAACCGCAGCTCAATCGTGCCCTCTCCCTCAAACGCGACCGGATCGTATTTTTCGATGTGTGAGTTGGTTCCATAGCAACAGACACCGTTGGTATTGAAAATCCCGATTCCGAAAACAAAATCCGTAACTTTGTTCCGGGTCCATGCCTTGATCCTGATGATCGCCGGATCGTCGGTCTGGAAAACGTATTTCTCTTTTCGTTGCGGATCGAGCATCTTGACTTCATAGATTTCGATTTCGCGCGAACCCCATCGATTGGGCGATCGACTGTCTTCCTCGCCGGCAGCGCTCTCAGGAGCCGTTTCGCCGGCGGCCGCCAGCGCCTCCATGGCGACTTCCTCGCGTTGAGTGACATCCGCCATGTAGGCATCGCACACCATCTTGCTCGCACCGATCCTCTGAACCCCGCCTTTCTTCAGCCACAAGGCCCGATCGCAGAGGAGCTCGATCACATCCATTCCGTGCGTGACCAGAAAGATGGTCTTCTTGCGGCGACGAAATTCATGAATCTTGTCCAGGCACTTTGGTATGAAGGATGCATCCCCGACGGCAAGCACTTCGTCTATGATGAGAATCTCAGGATCGACATTGATCGCCACAGCAAACCCGAGACGCATGTACATGCCGGAGGAATAGGTTTTCACGGGACTGTCGATGAAATCCTCCAACTCGGCAAACTTCACAATCTCATCAAACCGCCGCTGGATTTCCTTCTTCGTGAGCCCCAGCATGATGCCGTTGATGTAAACGTTTTCGCGTCCGGTGATCTCGGGATGAAACCCTGCGCCCAGTTCGATCAACGCTGAAATTCGCCCCTTGTGCAGGATCGTCCCGGTTGTCGGCCGCGAAATGCCTGCAACAATTTTCAGGAGAGTCGACTTGCCGGATCCATTCTGTCCGATGATGCCGAACGTCTCGCCCTCGCCGACATCGAAACTGACATCATGCAGAGCCCTAAATGTTTCATCAGGACGGAACGCTCGGAGGATATCGCCGCTCAGAAAAGCGCTCTTGAGTGTCTGGAACTTCCGCCGGCTTGCAAACTTCCGGTATATTTTGTTGACTCGATCCGCCGTCACAGCTGCCATTAAACTTCCTCCGGGAACGTATCGCGCAACTTATCGAATACATAATAGCCGATGAAGAAAAGTGCGACCGACACCAGGAAGGTATTCCCGAGGGCTCGCCAATCAAAGAGCCTCCCGTAAAAGAGGCAGGATTGGTATCCTTCCATGACATGAGTCATCGGGTTGAAATGGAGAAGACTCTTGAGAAAGGACGAATCCTTCACGCCCGGCATCGACAACGGGTAAATGATCGGAGTCGCAAAAAACCAGAAGGTGACGAGGTTTCCCAGAATGCTCTGCAGATCCCGGAAGTGGACACTCAATGACGCCACCAGAAACCCCAACCCTGCTGTGAAAATAAGCTGGACCAGCATGACAACCGGCAGCAAGAGAATGTACCAGGTGATCGGGTGTTGGTAGGCGATGAACGGCGTCAGCGGCGTCTCATAATTATAATAGATGAAGAACAGCAACAGGATGGGAAGGCCGAAGAGGAAATGAACCAGGTTGGCGAAGACGTTGACAAGCGGCAACACTTCGGCCGGGAAGAGTATTTTCTTGATCAACCCCGAATTGATCATGAGCGAATTCGAAGCTTCCAATACCGATGAGGCAAACCACGTCCACGGCAGGATGCCGCAGAAGAGGTACAGCGAGTAAGGAGTCGTCTCGGGGTTTTGCTGCTTCAGAATGTAGCTGAAGACGAGGGAGTAGACCAGCATGAGGAGCATTGGATTGAAGAAAGACCAGAGGAACCCGAAAAAGGACCCACGATATCGGGCTTTCAACTCGCGGCTGACCAGAGTCTGAAGCAGGCTGCGGTACTTGAACAGAGTCGCCAGATTTTTAAACATGTATTCGCTGCGATTGAAAAAAGAAAAGCCTTTGAATCGAGGCTCTTGATTGACGATCACGCATCAGGGAAATCCCTTCTGTTAAAGATATTTTGGAACCACATACCGGTTCACACTCAAATTGCTCGGCTCCTGAGAGTCCTGCAATCGCTTTGCGGACTATTCCGCAGTACTTGGACCCGAAGACGATCCCTCCGCCGCACCGCTTCCGCTGCCATGGCGCGCCACCTGGATGCGAACGACGGCTCTTTGGAGTCGTCTTTCCGCCACCTTGAACTCGGTGTCCGATGTTCCGCCGACAACCGGGACGCGGGAAAGGGTGGAGATGGTTTTCTCGGCCTTCTCGCGCGACGCACTCGCTCGTTGCAGGTCGATCTCTTCGGGCGCCTCGGCCGTTTCGACAAGCAGCGTCGTCTTCTCCGGCAGTACCTCGATGAAGCCGCCGCTGATAGCCAGGTATCGGGTGACTCCTCCCCTTCGATAGGTGACCTCTCCAGTCTTCAACAGGGCGAGAAGCGGCGCATGCATCGGCAGAACGCCGAGATACCCCTTCCAAGAAGGAACCGACAATTCTTCGACGTCTTCCTGCACGACCTGTCGATCGGGTGTCACGATTTCAAGGTGAAAAGTATTGGCCATCGTCTTCCCGTATTAAGCGGCTTTCATCTTCGCCGCTCGCTCAACGGCTTCCTCGATGGTCCCGACCATATAGAACGCTTGTTCCGGAATCTCGTCATGCTTGCCTTCGACGATTTCACGGAAGCCGCGGATCGAATCCTCCAGTTTCACGTACTTTCCAGGAGTGCCGGTGAATTGTTCGGCAACGAAAAATGGTTGCGAGAGGAATCGCTGGATCTTGCGGGCTCGAGAGACTGTCAGCTTGTCGTCTTCGGAGAGTTCATCGATTCCCAGGATCGCGATAATGTCCTGCAAATCTTTGTATTTTTGCAGGACCTGTTTGACGGAACGCGCAACGCCATAGTGTTCGTCGCCAAGAATTCTCGGATCAAGAATACGCGATGTCGATGCCAGAGGATCGACGGCCGGGTAAATTCCCAGCTCGGAGATCTGCCTCGATAGGTTCGTCGTTGCGTCGAGGTGGGCGAAGGCCGTCGCCGGCGCCGGGTCGGTATAATCATCGGCGGGCACGTAAATGGCCTGAACGGATGTGATCGATCCTGTCTTCGTCGATGTGATCCGCTCCTGAAGTTCACCCATCTCCGTCGCCAGGGTCGGCTGGTAACCGACCGCCGAAGGCATGCGCCCGAGCAGAGCAGAGACTTCGCTGCCGGCCTGAGTGAATCGGAATATGTTATCGATGAAAAGCAGAACATCCTGTCGTTCTTCATCGCGGAAATATTCAGCGACGGTGAGGCCGGTGAGTCCCACGCGCAGGCGGGCGCCGGGAGGCTCTGTCATCTGCCCGTAAATCAGCGCTGTCTTGTCGATGACGCCGGATTCCTTCATTTCAAGCCACAGGTCGTTGCCTTCGCGCGTGCGTTCGCCGACACCGGCAAACACCGAGAACCCGCCGTGCTTCGTCGCGATATTGTGAATCAGCTCCATAATGACGACGGTCTTGCCGACTCCGGCGCCTCCGAAAAGTCCGATCTTGCCGCCTTTCAGATACGGCTCCAGCAGATCAATGACCTTGATGCCGGTCTCAAACATTTCGAGGGTGGTGTTTTGATCGGAAAGCGTCGGGGCGGGGCGATGAATCGGATATCGTTTGTCATGTTTGACATCGCCCATATGATCGACCGGTTCCCCGGTCACGCCGATGATGCGCCCGAGCACATTGCGACCGACAGGCACTGTGATGGGATCACCTGTATCGATCACTTTCATTCCTCGCACCATTCCCTCGGTCGGATGCATGCTGACGCATCGGACGCGGTTTTCGCCGAGATGCTGCTGGGCTTCGACGATGATGTCGTGAAGGATATTGCTGTTCTCATACTTCGGAATCAAGATGGCGTTATAGATCGCCGGCAGAACGCCGGATTCAAATTCGCAGTCCACGACCGGACCGATGACCTGGACGACCCTTCCTTCATTCATGGCCTTTTTCGAACTCCTTTCCGCGCTACAGCGCCTCGGCGCCACTCACGATTTCGATCAGCTCGCGCGTGATCGACGCCTGGCGCACGCGGTTCATGGTCAGTGTCAGATTCTCGATCATTTCGACGGCGTTTCGTGTTGCAGCATCCATCGCCGTCATGCGGGCTCCATGTTCAGCCGCCGCCGATTCAAGCAAGGCGTGGTAGATTTGGATTTCCACATGCTTCGGCAACAGAACATTGAAGATCTCCAGAGGATCCGGCTCGTAGATGTAATCCACCGGAGTCTCTCCGGGGAGTTCAAGTCGCGCGATCGGCAGCAGCCTTTCGACGGTGACTCGCTGTTGCATAACCGACTTGAATTCGTTGTAGATAAGATAAATCGCGTCAAGGCTCCCTTCGGTATAGGCCGAAATCACAGTCTGCGCGACTTTGGCAGCCGAGTCATAGGTGAGCCGGCTGAAGATGCCCGGAAACTCACTCCGGATGTTGTATTTGCGGCGGCGGAAGAAATCGCGTCCCTTCTTGCCGATCAGGTGGAGCGACAACTCATGATTCTTCCGCGTCTCAAGGAACTCGATCGCGTGTTTGATGATTGTATTGTTAAAGGATCCGCAGAGACCCCTGTCGCCGGTGATCACCATCAGCTCAATCCGCTCATCACCACGCAGTTTGAGAAGTGGATGGAGCGACACATCGGCGCGCGTTGCCAGGCTGTTGAGGACGGCCAGCATCTGCCGGGCGTACGGACGCGCCTTCAGAATGCGATCCTGCGCGCGGCGAAGCTTGGCTGCCGACACCATCTTCATGGCCTTCGTGATCTGCTCAGTCGACCGCACGCTTTTAATGCGTCGCCGGATGTCGAGAACATTGGCCATTGCCTGTCTCCCTACGCATCATGCGCGACAGCAGCAGCCTTGTCTTCGGAGAATTTTTGGGAGAACTCCTTCAACGCGGCATGCATGTCGGAACGGAGAGCGTCATCGATGATCCGTTTTTCGACGATTGACTGGAGGATGGCCGGATGTGAGCTCTCGATAAACTCATAGAGTTGCTTCTCATAGAGGCCGACGTCCCTGAGAGGGAGTGCATCGAGATACCCTTGAGTTCCGGCGAAGATGATCAGGACCTGCTTTTCGATGGGCAGCGGCTTGTATTGGTCCTGCTTCAGGACCTCAACGAGACGCGCGCCGCGGTTGAGTTGAGCTTGAGTGGTCTGGTCGAGGTCGCTCCCGAATTGCGCAAAGGCCGCCATTTCGCGATACTGCGCCAACTCCAAACGGAGCGTCCCAGCCACCTGCCGCATGGCCCTGATCTGAGCGTTGCCACCGACTCGCGAGACCGAATTCCCGACGTTGATGGCCGGACGAATGCCGGAATGAAAAAGATCCGTTTCCAAAAAAATTTGGCCGTCGGTGATTGAAATAACATTGGTCGGGATGTAAGCCGAAAGATCGCCGGCCTGTGTTTCGATGATGGGGAGAGCCGTGAGCGATCCTTCGCCCAACTCCTTGTTGAGCTTTGCGGCGCGTTCAAGGAGCCGAGAGTGGAGATAGAAAATATCGCCCGGGAAAGCCTCACGACCGGGTGGCCGCCGCAAAAGAAGTGAAATCTCGCGATAAGCCGCCGCATGCTTGCTGAGATCATCGTAGACGCAGAGCACATGATGCCCTGTGTCTCGGAAATACTCGCCCATAGCGCATCCGGCATAAGGCGCAAGGTACTGGAGGGGCGCGGGTTCCGACGCTGTGGCAGAAACAACGATCGAGTATTTCATGGCGTCGTAGTCTTCGAGTGTCTTAACCACCTGTGCGACGGTCGAGTTCTTCTGGCCGATGGCGACATAAATGCAGATGACGCCGCTTTTTTTCTGGTTGATGATGGTATCGATCGCGATGGCCGTTTTGCCCGTCTGCCGATCGCCGATGATCAGCTCGCGCTGGCCGCGTCCGATCGGAATCATTCCATCGATGGGCTTGAGTCCTGTTTGCAGGGCTTCTTTGACGGGCAAACGATCGACAACGCCCGGCGCCAGGCGTTCGACGGGCATGTAACGATCCGTGATGATCGGACCTTTGCCGTCGAGAGGCTGACCGAGGGCGTCGACGACCCGGCCGATCATGGCGTCGCCGGCCGGGACCTCCATGATGCGTCGCGTTCGCTTGACCTGATCCCCTTCCTTGATCAGGTAAACTTCGCCCATCAGCACGACGCCGACGTTATCCTCTTCGAGATTCAGGGCGAGGCCCATGACGCCGTGGGGGAACTCCAGCAACTCGCCGTACATGACCTTCTCGAGGCCATACACGCGCGAGATGCCGTCCCCAACCGACATCACAGTCCCGATTTCCTGGATGTCGATATCCGGCTTGAAGCCTTCGAGCTGTTGCTGAATGATGCGACTGATTTCTTCGGCCTTGATTTCCATTTGCGACTCCAGAGTTCTAACTATTAAGCAGGCTTTCGCGCATGAGCCGGAGCTGACTCTTCAGGCTGCCATCATAGAAGGTCGTGCCGATGCGTGTCACGACACCGGCAACTAGCGAATCGTCGAGCTTGTAAATCGGTTTGAGTTTTGCCGCCGTGATTCGAGAGAGCTCGGCTTCGAGGCGCGCTCGCTGTGTGCTTTTCAAAGGCACAGCGCTCCGAATCTCGACCTCGATAATCCTCTGCCTCCGTTCCCACTCGCGCTCGACCGCCTTCACGATCTCCGAAAACATGATGATGCGCCCATGATCGATGATCGTCAGGCAGAAAGCTCCCACCTTCGGGCTTGGCATCAGTTTCTCGAAAATCGCCCGGAAAATGTCCGCTTTCTTGGTTTTTGGAAGAGTTGGATGGAAGAGCGCATCGCGGAGAGGCTTATTGGTGTTGATCAGAATATCCAGCTTTTTCAATTCGGAGAGGGATGATGCATAATCGCCGGGGCCGGGGAGGCTGTTCAGGAGGGCCTTGGCATAGCGTCGAGCGAGAACTTCGGCAATCATCAGTTCTTGCTCAGCCGGTCAAGGTAGGAATCGATCAGCTTTTCGTGACTATCGTCCTTCAACCGTTCCTTGACGATATTTTCGGCCTGCGCCACTGCTTCCGTGACGACATAGGTTTTAAGATCGCGGACGGCGACCGTATAGCGATTGGAGATTTCCTTCTCGGCCGCCGACAGAATGCGGCGCGCTTCTTCATGCGCCTCGGCGATGAGGCGGTCCTTTTCGGCGAGTGCTTCGGCCTGAGCGTTTTTGCGGATGATGTCCATGTCGCCTTCCAGCGACTGCAACTTCACCTGCAATTCGTTCATCCTCTGGATGGCGGCATCCCGCGCGGTCTCCGAATCTTCCAGCATTTTTGTGATGGCTTCCCGCTTCTCAACAAGAAAATCAGCCATGGGCTTCTTGAGAAGAAAGAGGAGGATGCCGACGAGAACAGCGAAGTTGACATAAGGCGCCAAGAGCTGGATCAGGCTTTGAGAATGGGAACGAGCTGCTTCGGCGCCTTCCTGGGAGGCGAGGACAGGCAAAGCCACCAGAGCAAGCAACAACAGGGCGCGTAAGACTCTCATCCGCGAACAAAGTGCCCGGCGATTTTATTCGCCAGAGTCTGAATGTGAGCCGTCAATTCATTGCGAACATGTTTTTTCTGTTCTCCCAGCAGCGCCGATTCGCGCTCCAGCCGCTGCCGACCCTCGGTGTTCGATGCCTCCACAACCTTCTCACTCTCTTCGCGAGCCTTCTCCCGAAACTGCGCTTTGTACAGATTGGCCTCGCGACGGGCCTTCGAAGTGGCCGCCTGCAGGGATGCAAGCTGTTTGTCATGATCGTCCAGGATGCGCTTTGCTTCTTGTTGGGGGCCCGAGATCCGTCGCTCGCGTTCTTCCATGACCCTCTGAACCGGCCTGAAAAACAGGCGGTTTAATGCGAAAATCAAGAAGCCAATGATGGCAATGATAATGATCAGAGAGCCATCAATACTAATCATTTTAAGCTCACCAGAACAAGATTTGTAACATGAACCGTTCAAGTGAGTCAAACGGATGGCGGCAGGCAATTTCACCCCAAACTCTCCCTCGTTTCCCATCGATAGAGGCGCCAGGAGCATTTCGAAGCAAGAAAAAGGCGCACTTCCGTGTTTTGATATGTATCTCAGTGAAGGCGATCACTTCATTGCAGGACACGACACAATGACCCGCGGCCTAGCCGGATCATTCGTCCGGTCATGAATCTCATCACATAAATGTTGGCGGAGACGGAGGTGTGTGGTAAAAGGACGCTAGTAAAAAAAGCGAGGCAGACATGTTTAAAGAGCATCCCAAGGGACTGTATGTTGCATTTTTCACCAACATGGGAGAACGCTTCGGCTACTACACCATGCTGGCCATTGTCGTTCTATTTCTCCAGGCCAAATACGGCATGGACGCGGCGGCGGCGGGCGGAGTCTATGCCACATTTCTTTTCTTTGCCTATTTCTTTCCTTTGCTGGGAGGCTTCCTGGCCGACCGGTATCTCGGCTACGGCCGGGCTATCAGCATCGGACTGATCGTCATGTTCCTCGGGTATTTTATGCTGACCCTTCCAACCAACTCCGGCACGGGATTCAGCATGGTTGTGGCGGCCATGGGGGTTATCGCCCTTGGCACCGGCTTCTTCAAAGGCAATCTGCAAGCGCTTGTCGGCAACCTCTATGATGACCCGCGCTATAGCCCGATCCGCGACCGGGCCTACAACATTTTCTACATGGGCATCAACATCGGAGCCATGTTCGCCCCGACGGCTGCCAACTTCGTCAGCAACTGGATCCTCGATAGATATCACTTCACATATGACCAGCGCATCCCTGCTATGGCCAACCAATTCATGAAAGGCAGGTTGGCTGATACGGCATCTTTCCTCGAAATTGCCCGATCGCAGAATCCGACTGTGACCATGGAAACGCTCCGGAGTTTCTCCGAGAGCTACATCAACGCGCTCAGTAAATCCTATCACTACGCCTTCGGTTGCGCGTGCGTCAGCCTGATCGCTTCCATGATCGTCTTCCGGCTTTTCCGGAAGTACTATCGCGACGCCGACATGACCGAAAAGCAGAAGTCCAAGAGCGACGCTCACAAAGGACGGATCGTTGAATTGACGCCTCAGCAGACTCGCGAGCGGATGTTAGCCCTGATCCTGGTTTTTATCGTGGTCATCTTCTTCTGGATGTCGTTCCAACAAAACGGCCTGACGATGACCTATTTCGCTCGTGACTACACAGTTCCGAGCGTTGGGCGATGGACCAATCTCTGGTTCGACCTCGTGGCCCTTCTCGCGATCTTCATGACGGTTGTCTGTGTCATGCTCTCCATACGAGCGAAGAATAGCAGGGCAGTGCGCCTGATGACCGGCATTGGCGCTGTCGTCTTCGCCTTCTTTGCATGGTTCCGGTTCCACGGATACGAAGCCATCACTCGATTTACTCCTCAGATGTTCCAGCAATTCAACCCCTTCTTCATCGTTGCTCTGACGCCGCTCCTGGTCGGCTTCCTGGCCTACTTGAACCGTCGTGGCAAGGAACCTTCAGCGCCGCGGAAAATCGGCTTCGGGATGTTGATGTCGGCTATTTCATTCGGCATTCTCATCGTCGGTTCGATCGGACTTCCAAGCCCCAAAGCACTCGCCGGCCAGGTAGCTCCGGCCAATGTCCTGATATCCCCGTACTGGCTGATCGTGACCTATTTCTTGCTGACAATCGCCGAGCTGTTACTCAGCCCGATGGGCATCTCTTTTGTTTCGAAAGTTGCACCGCCGAAATATAAGGGCCTCATGCAGGGCGGCTGGTTCGCAGCCACGGCGATCGGCAACTACCTGGTGAGTGTCATCGGTCTAATGTGGGATCGGATTCCTCTCTGGAGCCTCTGGTCGGTGTTGGCAATCTGCTGCTTGTTGTCAGCCGCCTTTATGTTCATTATCGTCAAACGCCTGGAGAAGACCACAAACAGTATATGATCACCTAAAGAGGAAGGTGCGAGCGAGGAGAAATCAATGATGAATCAAGAAAGTGCCCAACACCATAGCATACTGCAACAAATCGCCCGCCGAGCCATGATGGAGCGCGGGCTGCAACCCGATTTTTCTCCGGAAGTCGATGCCGAACTTGACCGAATCCATGGGGCATCACTCCAGGAAACTGCCCCGACTCGCGATTTGCGGGAATTGCTCTGGGCATCGATCGATAACGACGATTCTATGGATCTTGATCAATTGACCGTCGCCGACATCTTGCCGAACGGAAAGAGAAAGATCCTTGTTGCGGTCGCGAATGTAGACTCCATCGTCAAAAAGGGTTCGGCGATCGATGACCACGCTCGGCAGAACACCACATCAATCTACACGCCGGCGCAGGTGTTTCCCATGCTTCCGGAGAAGCTGTCAACCGACCTGACGTCGCTGGCCGAGAATCAGGATCGACTGGCCATCGTGATGGAAATGGTGTTCGGAAGCGACGGGTCATTGCAAAGCTCGGATATTTACTCCGCCCTCGTTCGCAATCATGCGAAGCTTGCTTACAACAGTATCGCGGCATGGTTTACCGGTGAAGGGCCGGCACCGGATCATGTCGCCGCGAACAAAGCGCTTGCCGAGAACCTTCGCACTCAAGATCAGGTCGCACAGATGTTGAAGAGGCTTCGCCAGGATCACGGAGCGCTCGATCTGGAAACAATCGAAGCGCGCCCAGTGTTCGAAGCCGACGAACTCCGCGATCTTCGAGTTGAAAAGAAGAATCGAGCGAGGGAGTTGATCGAGGACTTCATGATCGCCGCCAACGGTGTCAGCGCCCGCTATCTGACCGCCAAACAATCCCCATCGCTTCGCCGTGTCGTTCGTTCACCCAAGCGATGGGACCGTATCATCGAAGTGGCCGCACAACTCGGAACACGACTCCCTGAAGAACCCGATTCGCGCGCTCTTCAAAAATTCATGGCTCATCAAAAAATAGATGATCCTCTTCATTTTCCAGATCTCTCACTGACCTTCATCAAATTGCTGGGAAACGGTGAATACACGATTGAGTTCCCTGGGGAGCCCAGCACGGGCCATTTCGGCCTGGCTGTCAAGGATTACAGTCACTCAACCGCTCCGAACCGCCGCTACCCGGACCTCATTACGCAACGTCTTCTCAAGGCTGTTCTGGTGGGATCTCCACTTCCCTACGGGAGAGATGAGCTCATCGAACTGGCTCGGCATTGCACTTTGAAAGAAGACGATGCGAACAAGGTGGAACGGCTCGTCGGAAAATCCGCCGCGGCCATACTGCTGGAGTCTAGGATCGGGGAGCAGTTTGACGCCATCGTCACAGGTGCCTCATTCAAAGGAACATGGGTCCGGTTGCTCCATCCCCCGGTCGAGGGGCGACTGGTTCACGGCTTCGAAGGAGAAGACGTCGGCCAGATGGTGCGTGTACGACTCATGTATACCGATGTGGAACGTGGATATATCGACTTCGTGAAGGTCAGCTAATCGACTTGAAAATCACAGTGTGATTGTCAATCGACATTTTTTTCCGCCTCGGGATGAGGGAGGCTCAAGATGGATGGTCTTTGATGCGTTCTTTTCAAATAATGCATAAGCGTTTTCAATGAGGCGATGAATCAAGCTCAGGAATCGCTGGTACGAAAGGCCGATGATGAGCATACGAGTGAATCCCAGGCACATCAACATCATTCTTCCTGCGTGCCTTCTTACAATTTTCTTGGTTGATGGCCCATCCGCCCAGGCTCTCGACCCACAGAAAACCATCACCCAATATGGCCATGATGTCTGGCGGGAGGCGGACGGGCTCCCGCAGAATTCCATCAGAGCCATTCAGCAGACCCATGACGGCTACATCTGGTTCGGAACACTCGAAGGACTCGCCCGCTTTGATGGAATCTCTTTCACGCTTTTCGACAGAGCCAACACAGAAGCGCTCACAAGCAATTCGATCACGGCGCTCGCGGAGGACCGCGAGGGCTGCCTCTGGATTGGAACCCGCAGTGGTCTTACCAGATATCTGGATCATCACTTCACCAGCTACACGGCCCACGACGGCCTCGGCAACAACGACGTCTCCGCCCTCCTTGTCGACAGGAGTGGTACTTTATGGATCGGCGGGTTGAACTTCCTGACCTGCTATCGAGGTTCATCTTTTTCTGATATTCCACTGCCCTTCATGCGGTTCTCCGACGCCCGTATCATCGAATTTCAAGAGGATCGTCATGGAGCGATCTGGATGGCCACCTCGCGCGGCCTTCTGTGTTTCAAAGGCGGGAAGTTCACAACTTTTACCGTGAAAAACGGATTGAAAAACGATAGTGTGAACTCGATCTTCGAGGACCACGACGGCATTCTTTGGGCGTCAACTCAGCAAGGCGGCTTGAGCCACATGAGTGGTGAGAGGTTTGTCTCACTACAAATGCCCGCTGAGCTTTCGCACACCAGTGTGAGCGATATCCTGGAGGACAGGGATGGAAACCTCTGGATGAGCACGTGGGGTGCCGGCGTTGCCCGCTTCAGAGACGGGACGTTTGAGATTTTCGATAAATCCAAAGGGTTGTCGGTCGATTATATCTTCAATCTTTACGAAGATCGGGAGGGCAGCCTCTGGATCGGATCGAACGGTGGCGGGCTCAATCGATTGCGCGACACACGACTCACGACATATACCACTCAGGAGGGGCTCTCGGAGAATGTCGTGAGTTCCGTCTATGAGGATCGAAAGGGAGTGATCTGGATCGGCACTCAGGGCGGGGGGCTCAACCGGCTTCGCGCCGGCGTCTTCACCGCGTATACGACTGCCGACGGCTTAGCCAACAACCACGTTGTCTCGATTCTGGAGGATCGCCGTGGGAGCCTTTGGATCGGCACGGTCGGCGGGGGACTCAGTTGTCTGAAAGGCGGCCGCTTTCGGACATACACAACGAAGGATGGATTGTCTGACAATTTCATCCTCAGCATTTTCGAAGACCACTCGGGCGCCCTTTGGATCGGGACATCAAACGGGCTTAATCGGATTCAAGACGGCAGGGTGACCGTATTCGGCACGAAGGATGGGCTTTCGGGACTAACCGTGGCATCCATCCTTGAAGATCACGACGGGAATCTCTGGTTCGGCACGGTGGGAGGTGGAGTCAACAAGTTCAGAAATGGTTTCTTTACCCCATATCGGTTCAAGGGAGGTGCTGGGGAAGATATCAATGTCGTGAGAGCTATCTATGAGGATACGAACCATGTCTTGTGGTTCGGCACAAATGGCGGGGGATTGGTCAGGCGTGAACAGGGCCACGATACCGTGTATACAACGAAGCAGGGACTCCCTGACAACGGGATTCACCAGATATTCGAAGATGGATTGGGAAGCTTCTGGTTGAGCTCCAATAAGGGTATTTTCAGGGTCAATAAAGGGGAACTTGAGGAGGTTGCGCAGGGGAAGCGCGAGCGGGTCAGCGCAACGGTTTTTGGGATCGCTGACGGCATGAAGAGCCGCGAATGCAACGGTGGCAGTCAGCCTTCAGCAATCATGTCCAGAGACGGCCGCATCTGGTTCTCGACTATGGAAGGTGTCGTTGTGGTCGATCCGAAACACATCAATCTCGATATTAATAAGCCCCCGGTGATCATCGAGCAATTGATCGCAAATAAAACGGGAACATGGATGAGCGGAGCCGAGATTCCACAGTCTAATGGAGAGCTCGAGTTCAGATACACAGGGCTGAGCCTTCTCGCACCAGAGCAGATTCGCTTCAGATATAGATTGGAGGGATTCGATAAAGATTGGGTCTCAGCTGGAAGCCGGCGGACAGCTTACTATACAAATATTCAGCCTGGGAACTACATCTTCCGGGTCATGGCCTGCAATAAGGATGGCATATGGAATGAGGACGGCGCTGCGTTCGTTTTTCGGCTCGTTCCACACCTCTACCAGTCAACATGGTTCCGGCTGACACTGGCAACATCGATCCTGATTGGTGCAATCGGTTTGGTCCATCTCCGCACTACCCGTCTCCGGCGGCGCGCCAAAGAGCTGCAGCAAGGCATCGATGAAGCCTTGACGAAATTAAGAATTCTCGGCGGGTTAATTCCCATCTGTGCATGGTGCAAGAAGATTCGAAACGATGAGGGGTACTGGCAGCAGATCGAGACGTATATTGCCGAACACTCTCAGGCGGATTTCAGCCACGGTATCTGCCCTGACTGTTTGACGAAGTTGCGATCCGAAGCGGCTGAAGCGATTATTAAAGAGCCTGACGCTGATCCGGTAGAAAAATAGCCGCCACCGGTCGCATGCCGAATCCCGTTGCGTTCAAAATCACTGGGGCGTATTCGTATCTCGAAATCAGGAGCGTGCCTCTTCAGAGTGCTTTGATGAATCCCAATCCATGCTTCATCGCCAGCCAAATTCAGCGGCCGCCTTCATCGGGCAGGGATTTCCGAATTGCTTCTTTCAAGAGCGATATTTCCTGCTGCAACGCCTTCAAGCGCTTTTGTAGAAATCGAAGATAGCCGAAGAGAACAATCCAAATGAAGCAGAATGCCGCGAATAAGTAGTTCATACGTCTATTCCTTTTCAGCCGCTCGACGGCTCAATTCAACAACATCGGATTCGACTCGCTTGATCTGAATTGAAAGACCTTGGAGAACCGCATAGAGCAGCATGAAAACAGCAAGCGAAAAAAAGAAAACAATTTTCATGTCAGGATCCAGCCCGCTCTCAGCGCCTCCGGCGAAGACAGGCGACGGATGCTGGGTCCTCCACCACCGAATCGACATATACACGATCGGGACATCCACAAATCCGACGATGCCAACCACAGCCGACAGGATCGCGCGACGGCCGGGATCTTCGATGAAGCCTCGCAGCAGGAGGTAACTCGCATAAATCAGCCACAGTACAAGAGTCGACGTCAATCGCGGATCCCAGGTCCACCAGATACCCCATACCGGGCGTGCCCAGATCGGACCGGTGACCAGCACAATCGTGCAGAAAGCGACGCCAATTTCAGCCGATGCAATCGCCTGCCGATCATATCGAACATTCCGAGTCGCGATGTAGGCGACGCTTCCAAAAAAAACAGTGAAAAATGCGAGAAACGCTACCCAGGCCGATGGCACATGAAAGTAAAAAATTCGTTGCACATCGCCCATCGTGCGCTCAGTTGGGGCGACGAGAAGAACGAGATAAAGATCGATGAGCATGGCAATAAGAAGCGAGTAAGAAAGAACCGTCCAAATGAAACTTCGATTTTTCATCGGATCGCTAACCTGCTCATGCTTTGCAATAAAAATCGGAACATGAGTTTACCGTTCGCCTCTCTATTTCTCAAATCAGTCGTCTTACTCTTCGAGCACATATTCAAATAGCAGATACGCCAGCGTGACGAAGATGATATCGAAAACGATGAGAAGCCTGATCCAGGCAAAGGCCCAGGCGAGCGGTTCGCCGCTAATGATGGATGTTGTGGCCCTCACGGCGCCGATCACGGCCGGAATGTAAATCGGAAAAACAAGGAGTGGCAGCATCACTTCTCGCATCCGGGCATTCAATGTCACTGCCGAAAACAATGTCGCCACGGCGCAGAAACCAAAGGTACCGAGGAGAATAACAGAAATAAACCAAGGGAATGCCGGAAACATCGGAATGTTGAAAAAGAGAAAAAGGAAAGGAAGGAGAAGCACCTCCTGAATGAGTGCGACCGTGAAGTTCGAGAGAAGCTTGCCGAGGAAGATGAGTCCGCGGTCCACCGGAGCCAACAAGGTCGAGTCCAGCGAGCCGTATTCTTTTTCGAGTCCGAAGGAACGGCTGATACCAAGCGTCATGCTGAAGGTCAAGGCGATCCACAACATGCCGCCCGTGGCGGACATGATCTGATCCGGCGGGAAATCGAACGCGAAATTGAAAATCGTGAGCACGAGCAGCCCAAACACGAACATCGGCAGCAATGTTTCTTTGGAGCGCATTTCAAGGCGAATGTCCTTGGTATAAAGAATGACAAACTGCGAAAAGGCTTTCTTCATGCGGTCTCTGCCGTCGAAGTGCCGGCCCTGACGCTCATGATTCTCCGATAAGCGTCGGCAACATCCACTCCGGCTCCATCATATTCAATCCTGCCTCGATCGATCATGATTGCTCTTCCGCACACCTCCATGGTCCGAGAGAAATCGTGGGAAGAGATAATCGCAGAGCGGCCCTGCGCGCGGAAGTCATCGAGGAGGCCGAGGATCATCCTGGTTGCTATTTCATCTAACCCCGTGAAAGGCTCGTCCCAGAGCAGTATCTGCGGGTCATTCAACAATCCGCGAGCGATCGCCGCCCGCTGCTGCCACCCGCGGCTCAACCGGCCGACTTCCATTCCGGCATACGTGGCCATATCGAGTTTGTCGATCACTTCATCGACTCGCCGAACCGGATCCTTCAAGGCGGAGAGTTTCGCAAAATAGAGGAGATTTTCCGTGACCGTGAGATTCGGATACAGGCCGATCGCATGTGAGAGAAATCCTATCTCACCTCTCATCGTGAGGTTCTTCCAAACATCTTTGCCGCGCACCAGCAGGCGCCCTGCTGTCGGCCGAATCAGAGCGGCGCAAATTCGCAAGAATGTGCTCTTGCCGGCGCCATTAGGGCCGAACAGGCCGACGAATTCCCCGGTTGCGATCGTGAGAGTGATCTCTTTCAGGGCATAGGTTCGCCCAAAAGCCTTTGTCACTTTTTCGGCTCGGATGGTTTCCATCAGCATTTGAGGTGTCATGAAATTAGATGATACCTCTAAATCCTAGTTCTCCGACGATGGCAATCGGTATTGATCTTTCCGCCACCAATTTGAGGCTTGTCATTCCAACCCTTGGTGCGCCGACATTTCATTCGTTGCATATCATTCATTTTATGAAACTGACATCAGGTCTCCCTTGTATCCAACAGCACTGAGTGCTGAATCCTGAGTGCCTGATGGCTCTTCATCGTCTCGCTTTCTTTTTCGGACTCCTCAATTCCCCCTTCGGTTCTCTAAGGCCATGCCAGAAAGAAAAGCTGGTGATGAAAACCAATAGCAGAATGATCTGTATCCGATAGCGATATAGTGATGGTGGTTGTTCCTCTACCCGCGGGCCGCTCTCGGCCGCCGTCTTATCAGCTTCCTGCGAGGCGCCGGCGACAGCGGCAGTTCCATTGAGGCTGAAATCCAGAGACGCCCCCTTTGCTATCGGACCACTCACATATGCAGCCGATCCCTCCTCTTTTTCACCGACCTTATGCATCATGATCGAACGAACTGAAACAGACGACGGCTTCATGAAGACATTCGTCTGAACAACCGGATAGTAGAATTTCTGATGATAATCGAATCCCCCCGAAAAAGAGGCGCTATATTCCAGTTCGATCTGAGTATTGCCGGGCCTGATTGGGTAATCCATGGCATATGAAGGATCGCCTGGGAGCTTCACGATTCTCTGATGAGTCGGCATTCCAGCGGACGTCGCTGTTGCGGATTCCACAACACTGAATCCATCGGGAAGCGAGAATTTGAAAGTGCCGGCTGCCCCACCTGAATAGACAGTTGTACCATCATTCCGAACGTCGCACATGAGGTGAATCTTCATGCGGCCATATTCCAGGCTCACGAGCAGACTCGGAATGGTAATCATAATATGCGAATCATCATCCGCGACATTGTAAACTGTTATCTCCTTGTCGATGCTCTCACTCTGGCCGAATGCGATTGCGAAATTGTACCGGACACTTTGATAGGTGATTTGCAGAAGATACTGCTGATCGGCCGGCAGGTTCTTAAATGAAAATGTTGGACCTGGATTCCGGAGCGCCTGAATTTCCTGCATCCCTTCGACGAGTTTCAGAACAACAGCGCTTTCCGGTGAACAAGGATGCATTGTCGTTCCGTTGATCACCCGGCAATGAATCTCGGCGCCCATCAATGGAAAGGCGGAAAGTATCAAGGCCAGGCCAAATAGCGCCTTATTCAGCACCAATTTTCGCTCCACATTCCTTGCAGAACCGATTGCCATAAGGATTGACCGCATTGCATTTGATGCAAGACTTTCTCTTCTGCGATGTCGTGCGATGCGTCGCCTCCACATCGACCGACGTCTGTACGGCATTCAACTCCGTTCCTTCACCTTCCACTTCCCTGCGAAGCCTCTCATAATCTGAGCGGTCGAGTTTCCCCATCTGAAGCTGGTCATCCAGGTCGGCTAAATTTTCGAGGATCCGTTCGTGCATCTCCCGTTCGCGCAGATCCTTTTGCGTAGATTTGAGATCCTGCGCGTCTTCCGGTTTCTTCTTGAAAAGAGGCATGAGAACAAATCCAAAAACCAGGACAACCACGGCAACGAGAGCGATTCCCGTCATGTACGCTCTCCCGTGGTAGAAATCATTTTATGCGCCACGCGTGTCACCGGTTCCCATCCTGTCAGGCAGGATTGCGATGAGACTACCCAGAACAAACACGAGTCCGCCCAACCAGATCCAGGTGACGAGTGGATTGGCATAGATCTGGATGACGGCGCGTTGCCCGTCATCCGACATTCCGGCGAAAACCAGATAGAGATCCTCGATCAGTGACGTATGAATGGCGACCTCCGATGACGGTTGCTGGCTGGCCTTGTAAAAACGGCGCTCAGGCGAGAGCACCCCTAGGTCTGTCTCGCCTCTTATGATGTGCAGGTATGCTTTGTAAGTGAAATAATTCGGGTTCTCCCCCTCGGTCACCCCTGCGCATTGGATGAGATATTTGCCAAATTGCGCAGCCTCGCCCTGCTTTAATTCCGCCTTGAACTCCGAATTGTAAATGGCGCCGGCGAAACCGACAAAGAGCATGACGATGGAAATATGCACAAAATATCCGCCGTATCGTCTCTTATTTTTCATGATCAGCCGAAAGAGCGCCACCGGATAGGCGTCCGACGAATTCATGTGTCGCATTCGAGCTCCTCGATAAAACTCGATCGCGATCGTCACAATGACAATGACGCCGCAAGAGATCGTCGCAATAGCCGCCGGTACGCGCATGCCGGACATCACAAGCAGAATGGCAGAGAGAATACCGCAGAGAATCGGAAGGAGGAGATTGCGCCGGAGGCTATCGAGTGACGTCCGTTTCCACGTAAAGAAAGGACAAACGCCGATAACCAAAAGCAGGAAAATGCCGATCGGAACATTAATCCGGTTGAAGAAGGTTGCTCCAACGGTAATCTTCTGCCCTTCAAGAGCCTCGGAAATCACCGGATACATCGTCCCCCAAAGCACGGCCAGACAGGCTCCGAGGAGGATCAGATTGTTAAAAAAGAAAGCGCTTTCGCGGGAGAAGATGGAATCGAGTCGGTTCTCGCTTTTCAGGTGCGAGAGCCTCGTGAGAATCAGGAAGCCCGACACAGCGATGATGATGCAGAGAAAAACAGCGAAATAGGTCCCGATTGATGATGCTCCGAAAGCGTGGACTGAAGAAACAATTCCGCTACGAGTCAGAAAAGTTCCAAAAATCGAGAGGGCAAAGGAGAGTGTCACGAGGCTCATATTCCAGACCTTCAGCATCCCCCGACGTTCCTGAGGCATCACCGAGTGCAGGAAAACCGTCATCGTGAGCCAGGGCATGAGTGACGCGTTTTCGACTGGATCCCAGCTCCAGTATCCGCCCCAGCCCAGCACGGCATAGGCCCATTTGGCTCCCAGCAGAATACCTGCGCCGAGGAAGAACCATGCGATCAGCGTCCAGCGGCGTGTGGCGCGAATCCAGTCAACGCTCGTCCTCCGCGTTGCAAGCGCTGCGATGGCAAAAGCGAAAGGTACAATGCATCCGACATATCCAAGGTAAAGCAGCGGCGGATGGATGATCATCGCCCAGTGTTGGAGGAGCGGGTTCAAGCCCTGCCCATCTTCCGGTACAAAGGCAGTCAGTGAACCATCAGGCTGAACCAATGCCAGTTCATTGAAGGGATGAGAGACGAAGATGTGCAGAATCGAAAAGAAGAAGATCGTTATGAGAAACACCATCGAAATATAGGGCATCAGTTCGGGGAATTTCTTCCTGTACCCGGCCACGATTGCAGCGGCATAAATCGAGAGGAGGAATCCCCAGAAGAGGAGCGATCCTTCCTGGCCTGCCCACACGGCGGTCAACTTGAAAAAAAACGGCAGCTCACGGTTTGTTTCGTTTGCCACGTAGGCATAAGCGAATTGACTCGTGCCGAGGAGATATATAAGCGAAGCAGTCGCCATCAGATAAAGCGCAAAGCAGGCATAGACCGCATGCTCGGCCACTTTTTCAAACCGGCGGGTCTCGGGGCGCCGCCCGAGAAGAGCCGCGATAAAACCGAAACAGGAAATAACGAGTATGCACAGGAGCGCGAAACCGCCTATGTTTGCCATGCCGTGCGGTACCTGCTCGGTATCCTATCCTACATCCCGGAAGGCCTGGCTGTCGGATTCCTATTGACAGCCTGGTATTTTGATGCGCATTTGGCTTGCAGCGCATCGGCCTGGAAATCACCTTCGCGCCGGTATTTTCCTTCAATGACAATCTGAGCCTTGTCGACAACCGTATCGGGAAGAGGGCTGTTCCCGATGTAGCTCACCTTCAGTGTTTTCCCCCTTTGTGTAATCACAAAATCAACCCGTCCGGCGCTTCTTCTGATCGACCCCGGAACGATTTCACCGGCCACCTTCAGCCGGTAAGTGTGCGCATCCTCTCCCATCGCCGACAGCTCATCGACCGTCTTGTAGTAAGATTTGGCACCCTTGAAACCGGTGGCTGCCAACCAGACGATCGCGGCAGCGATGATGACAAAGCCGACGATAAACTTCACTTTCACGGAAAACCCTCCCGGGGGATCTCGGTGAGAAGCCTAGCACCCGCTGCCGCTTGAATCAAGGCATAGAGAGAGGCCTGTCGGATTGCGGGAGCCCACCGTCATCAACCCCAAGGCATTGATCGTACGAACTTATGCCCAATCCCCTGCGCGGCCAAACTTCATTATCCACTGGCCATCGCCGGATGGATTTTTATCTTTGGCGTCATGATCTGCGCCACTGTGTTGGATATTGGACGTTTCACATCCGGCTGGTCGTTGTAAGCCGGGCTTTTAGTGATCCCCTTCATTCGTGGGCATCCCATTTTTTTTGAGCTGCGTGCAGGGGGGCGAGGCGACGGGGACGAGGCGAATGAGTGAAATTGTCCGTCGAGTGACCTTCTCCACAATGAACTGACGGCCGTTGAATTCGATCGCCTCCGTTTCCTTTGGGATCCTCCCGAGTTTTGAAAGGATGAAGCCGGCGATTGTCATAAACCCCGGCTCTTCAGGGATTCCGAGCGACAACCGTTCATTGATCTTGTCGATGGCGGCACCGCCGTCTATAAGACAGGATCCATCGGGCTGTGGCCTCAGATAGTCGCTTTCCTCGTCATGTTCATCCTGTATCTCGCCCACTATCTCTTCAATAAGGTCCTCAATCGTGACGATTCCTTCCAGGCCTCCATACTCGTCCACAACAATGCCCATGTGGACTTTGGCTTTCTGGAACTCGCTCAAGGCGGTTTCCACCGGTGCACTCGCCGGAATAAAAAATGGCTTGCGAAGTAGCCGGCCGATGTCCGCCTCTTCACCTCTCTGCAATAACCCGAGCAAATCCTTGGCATGTATAGTACCGACGACATTTTCCGCGTGGCCGCTGAAGACAGGAATCCTGGAAAACCCCGAATGCACAAAAATTTCAAAAACTTTGCCAGGTGGAGTTGACTCTTCGATCATGATCATCATCGTGCGGGGTATCATGACCTCCTTCACGCTCTTTTTCGCAATATCAAAAATGCTCGAAAGCATCTTTCTCTTCGTTTGAGCGATGGCACCTTCCTCCGCCCCCACATTCAGAATAGATCGGAATTCATCCTCTGAAAGACGATCGTGAATCGGCGCCGGCTCCAGCCCCAAAAGGCGCAGAAAGCCACGTGAGAGCCATGTCACAACCAGGACGATCGGAGTCAGCAACCACATTGCAGCCTGAATGAGACGGTAAAGGATGAATCCCATCCGCTCCGGATGGTGACTCGCATATGTCTTCGGCGTGATTTCCGAAAAAACAAGAAGGAAAAGCGTCACAGTAACAGTCGCCAGGACGATCGCTTCTTCGGTCGTTCCAATCGCCAATCCAAAGACGAAAGTGGCGAGTGAGGCAGCGGCAGCATTCACGAAGGTGTTGCCAACGAGAACCGTGGCGAGAAATCGATCGGGTTTCATCCGGAGCTGCTTAAGCCTCCCTGCTGTACGATTTCCGGTACTCTCCAGATGCTCCAACTTGAACCTGTTCATCGACAGAATCGCCGTTTCTGACATGGCGAAAAAGGCTGCAACGATGAGTGCGATTATAAAAAAAATGATACTGAGGGCTAACATTAACAATCAGCTCGATTTGCGGCTGCCCGAATTCCAAGAAGAAATGACTCGTTCCAGACGCGACATGGTAGCCAAAATCCAAGGTCCCAGTCGGACCAGGCACCGGCGAATCATGATTAAACCTTCATCGTCATATCGATTTCAAAGATAAAAAAAAGGCGATCCCCGTTTGGAATCGCCTTTGGTTAACCGATCAAATTCTACGCGTGAGCAACGTGGAGTCTCTTCCCGGTTTTTCCGCTAGTAAGCGCCTCGTCGATTTTTGTTTCGATCAAGCTCTCAGACATTCGCCCAGCAACAGCCATTTCAGAAACAAGGAGATACCGAGCCTTATCGAGCATCCGCTTCTCGCGATACGAGAGCGCCTTGCTTTTGCTCAGGTAGGCCAGGTTTTTATAGACCTCGGCTACCTCGTAAATCGATCCCGTGCGCATTTTGTTCGAGTTTTCCTTGAATCGGCCTTTCCAGTTTTTGTGTAAATCGAGGTCACTGTCCCGCAAAATCTCCATTACCCGATCGACGTCAGGGCCTTTGATGATCTTCCGAAGTCCCACGCCGTCGGCATTGGCGAGCGGGACCATGACCATCGTATCGTTCGCCAGTATTCGTAAGGAGTAAAAGCACTCCTGTTGGCCGAAAAACTCCCGTTCCCGGATGTCCTCAATCACGCCAATCCCGTGATTGGGGTACACAACCTTGTCACCTTTTTTGAAAGCCATCGATCCCATTTCCACCTCTAGATAAAAACCTCACCTTGGCATTATGCCACAAAAGTCGGGATCGGTCAACATTTTCTTTGAATAATGAAGCCCGATAGTGTGATATAAGATGGTAATATGTAGGTACATATCCGGGTCCAGGTCGGCCAGCCAAAGAAACAGAGCGATCCTCCTCAAAATAATTACCGCCTAAGACCGGAAAAGAGGCCGGGGCGGAAGAGCGTCCAAGAGTGAGGAAGCTTGTGAGTTAGGAAAAGGACAAGAATTGGTTTCACAGCGTTGGTGGCAATAGAGTTAACACACTGATTCGACCCAGCTGATCATTCAGGATATGATCATTATCATATGAACAAAATGCCATCGAAAAAGGAATTCTGCAGTTTTCTAAAAGTGGCGAAACAAATTGCTGTCGAGGCCGGGGATCTTTTGCAGAGCCGTTTTGGACGAAAGCAAAAGATCCGCCATAAGGGAACCATTGATATTGTCACTGAAATGGATCTTCGCAGCCAGGCTCTGATTCTTCGGCGGCTGAGAGATGAGTTCCCAGAACATGATATGGTCAGCGAGGAAGGCGCCCTGACCGCCGGACGCTCGGAATTCCGTTGGATCATCGACCCACTAGACGGCACAACGAACTACGCTCATGGTTTCCCGGTGTATTGTGTCAGTATCGCTCTTGCTTTCCAGGATGCTGTCATCATCGGAGCTGTTTATTGCCCAACCCGGCAAGAGCTCTTCACAGGGAAGCTGGGAGGAGGAGCATTTCTCAACGGCCGAAAGATACGGGTTTCATCTGTTGATTGCCTTGACCGGGCTCTCCTTGCAACCGGTTTCCCTTATGACATCCGTACAAGCCCGGATAACAATCTTGCACATTTCGAACGGTTTGCGCGGAGAGCGCAGGCAGTCAGGCGTGCCGGAGCCGCGGCTCTCGATCTCTGTTATGTCGGGGCTGGGCGATTCGATGGTTTTTGGGAGATAAAGCTGAAGTGCTGGGATGTTGCAGCAGGGATGCTCATTGTCACAGAAGCCGGCGGTGTGGCGACCAACTTCAGCGGCGGGCCAATTGACTTGGCTCACCCTCGTGTTCTGGCCTCCAATGGACACATTCACAAGGAGATGATCAAGATTCTTCGATAGCAAATTGCCGGTTCTCAGTGCTCAGTACCCGCTTTGAGCATGATCGACAACACTCCTCCTTGAATCCGAATGCCGTTCAAACCTGGAATGGCATGATGAGCTTGCTCAAATGTGACGGCGCGTACATCGAATAAGATTCCGACACTAGATCCCGAGCGGAACCAAACGTCATCCTGAGACGGAGCGAAGGATCTCTTGAACCATATCCAAGCTTCACCTATACTTCTTCCACAAAGAAAAGGAGGACAATAACAAATGAAAAAACTCACGGCGATTGCGGCGCTCCTTCTAATAACAGGACTCACACGAGCGGAAGAGCCTAAAAAGGAATGCCCGATGGCTTCTCAAAAACCCGGGTGCTGCATGAAAGCCGCGAATGCCTCGTTGAGCGGCCCTGAACAGAAGATGAAGGGCTGCCCGATGGATCAAGAGGGAAAAGGCGACCAGGCATGCTGCTTCATACCGGATAAGGGACTCGCCGAGAGAGTCGCCACGGCGATGAAAAACGCCAAAGAAACCGAATTGAACGGGAAGATGTGTTGTTCGATGTGTGATTTGAAAATCGATAAAACATGCCGGCACGTCTTCAAATCCGGTGAAACCGTCTATTACCTGATGGGCACACCGGAAGCTAAGAACCTCGCGAAAACCGACGGCCATGGGAAGATATCAATCAAGGTGAACGGGAAAATCGCAGAAGTTGACGGCAAGAAGTATTTGCAAATCATCAGATTTGCCAAAGCCTCGACGCAGTCTACGACATAAGCATTTTGGCAGATCTGCCTCTGACTAAGCGGATCTGCCTATTTTCTTCAATTCCCGCTAATTGGTTTCCGAATCTCACTGAACAATGGTTGAGCGTGGAAATGTTGCGAATGGAGTGATCGTGCTTCGCCGATGTGTACTGCTAAATCGACAGGGAGTCAGGGGCCGCGGACCTGGGCCAGCCGCTCGGCAGTAGCGGCTCTAACCCCTCTCACCCCTCCTCAGTCCATTAATTGTATGTCAAACTCCTAGAGGGGTCGGTAGGCCACCCGATGGGTACTTTTCGACAGGGAGTTCATAGATGAAGATACTGACGGCAGCTGAGATGAGATCCGTGGATCGGACGTGTATTGAGGATCTTGGAATCTTCGGCCACACGCTCATGGAGAACGCTTCACTACAAGCTTATGACGCGTTGACTCGACGTTTCCCCGATCTTAATTCGCTGAAGGTGACGGTCGTTTGCGGCAAAGGGAACAACGGTGGAGATGGGCTGGCCACGGCGCGGCATATCGCCACCCGAGGTGGCACAGTCCGCGCTATCCTGCTTGCCACGGCTCGTGACCTGAAAGGCGACGCCTTGACCAACCTCGAAATGATGATGGCCGCCGGTGTCAAAATCACCGAGGTCACCGATAAAACAGCCTGGCATCGCGCCTGGTCTGAGGAAGAAACCGATATGGTGGTGGATGCGATTTTCGGCACCGGGCTCACAACCGCCGCCTCGGGCCTCTACGCGCTCGTGATCGATGATCTGAATTCCTCCGGCAAGAAGATCATTTCCATAGATGTTCCGTCGGGGCTCTCAAGTGATACCGGAGAAATCATCGGACCCGCCATTCAAGCTAACCTGACGGTCTCATTGCAATGCTTGAAAAGATGCCACGTCTTCCCGCCGGCTGCGAAATATTGCGGAGATGTGGAGGTGGTTCCGATCGGCATCCCACAAAACCTGTTGGAAAATCCAAGTCATCGGATGGAGTTTCTGGATGGAACGATTGGGACGCTTCTTGCAACTCGACGCCGCGATTCGCACAAGGGGAGCTACGGCCACGCCCTTGTCATCGCCGGCTCAACCGGCAAGACCGGCGCTGCGGTCATGACGGGAATAGCGGCATTGCGTGCCGGCGCCGGCCTGGTGACGGTGGCGACACCTCGAAGCTGTCTCCCGATCGTTGCCGCCGGCGCCCCTGAGATCATGACCGAACCGCTCGATGAAACCGAAATCGGTTCTCTTTCGATGGCGGCGCTGGATCGAGTGCGGGAACTCTCTGCTGGAAAGGATGTTCTCATCATCGGGCCGGGCCTGACCACTCATCCCGTGACTGTTTGCGCCATCAAGCAGATTGTCAGGACTCGTAAGGTGCCCGTTGTTCTCGACGCCGATGGCATCAATAGCTTCAGCGGCAGCATTGATCTGCTCAAGTCCCCAGAGGACTTTCCCCCACTTGTGATCACACCACACCCCGGTGAATTGGCGCGACTCGACGGCAGGACCGTCGGTGAGATCCTGCGCGACCGGCCGACCATCGCATCGAAGATCGCATGCGAGCTCAGAATCTATGTCGTACTCAAAGGATATCGCACCGTGATCGCGACGCCCGATGGCTGGGTTTATGTCAATCCGACCGGCAACCCCGGGATGGCGACGGGCGGCAGTGGAGATGTGCTAACAGGGATCATCGGAGGATTGCTGTCACAGGGGATGCCTTTACCAGAAGCCGTCAACCTGGGCGTCTATGTTCACGGGCTAGCCGGGGACCTCGCCGCCAACGATCTCGGTGAGATTTCTCTGATCGCAACAGATATCATCAAGTTTCTACCCACTGCGTTTATTAAATTACGCAGTCAATCTGGAACCCACCGGCAATGAATCGGCATCATTCGTGATTCACATCTCCCGATCCGAAGAGGAAACTCTGGCATACGGCGCTGAACTCGCCTCCCGCTTGAAAGGCGGGGAGATCATCTTTCTATGCGGTGATTTTGGATGTGGGAAAACGGTGTTTGTCAAAGGCATGGCTTCAGCACTCAGGATTCTGCCTCACACAGTGACAAGCCCATCCTTCACTCTGCTGCAGAGTTACAGTGGGAGCCTCAATCTGCATCATGTAGATCTCTACCGTATCGAGTCATCTGAGGCCATCGATGAGCTCGTTCTGGAGGAGTTTGTTGCACCAGACTCGATTCTCGTGGTCGAATGGGCACAGCATTGGACAACTCCAACGCTGAATCCCACCTACCGACTGGAATTTTCGCATGACGGTGATGATCGCCGACGAATCTCAATCACGCCGGAATGATAATTCCATGCAGCGACCTACCTGACGCCGCAAACCTCTCCCGTATCAACGGCGGCGCATTCCATGCACATCACCGCAAAGAACTTGTGGATCCGGATATCCGGGGTTAACTCGGGGTGGAAAGTTGTGGCGAGAAGCCGGCCGCTTCGCACCATAACAGGGCGGTTATTACATGTGGCAAGGATCTCAACACCGCGTCCCAGGGTTTCGATGGTCGGAGCCCGAATGAAGATCATTCGGAATGGTGGGTTGCCCAGGCACTTGATCGGCGCCTGCTTTTCGAAGCTTTCGATCTGACGGCCATAGCCGTTTCGAAGAACTTCTGCATCCAGCAACTCGAGAGACCGCTGCATCGGGTTCCTCACCTGCTTCGCCAGCAGGATAAGTCCGGCGCATGTGCCGTAAATGGCTCCACCTCTTCCATGGAAGCGGCGGATGTCGTCGATGAAGGTCGTGCCTTCCATGAGTTTGAGCAACGTCGTACTTTCTCCGCCGGGGATGATCAGGCCGTCGAGAGCCTCAAGTTGTGACGGCACACGCACTTCATTCACGGAGGCGCCTGCAGCTGCAAGCGCCTCCGCGTGCTTCGCGAAATCACCCTGAAGTGCAAGAACTCCGATCCGAGGCCGAGTGATCATCACCATCCTCGCGTCTGCAAGAGGTCCTTCTCGTCGAGCTTGGAAATGTCGATCCCTTTCATCGGCTCGCCCAGATCCTCGCTCACCTGCAGCAGGATCTCAGGATCACGGAAATGAGTCACGGCTTTCACAATGGCCTTGGCGCGCTTCTCTGGATCTCCTGACTTGAAAATTCCCGATCCAACGAAACAGGTTTCCGCGCCGAGTTGCATGCAGAGAGCGGCGTCAGCCGGTGTTGCAATACCTCCAGCGGCGAAATTCGGCACGGGGAGTTTTGCATCGCGAGCGACCATCTTCACGAGCTCATACGGAGCGCCCATTTCTTTGGACTTGTGGACGAGTTCCTCTTCAGGGAGCGAATGCAGGATCTTCATATCTCTGATGACGCAACGCAGATGGCGGACAGCCTCGACGATGTTGCCGCTGCCGGCTTCGCCTTTGGTCCGAATCAATGCAGCGCCTTCAGCGATACGCCTTAGAGCCTCGCCCAGATCCCGGCACCCGCAGACAAAAGGAACCTTGAATCTTAATTTGTCGATATGATGCTCCTCGTCGGCCGGAGTCAGCACTTCGCTTTCGTCGATGTAGTCGACTCCGAGAGCCTCAAGCACCTGTGCCTCGACAAAGTGCCCGATCCGCACCTTGGCCATCACCGGAATCGACACGGCATTCATGATTTCCCGAATCTTGCGAGGGGACGCCATGCGAGCGATGCCGCCTTCCGCACGTATGTCAGCGGGCACACGTTCAAGCGCCATCACCGAAACGGCCCCGGCATCCTCGGCGATTTTGGCCTGCGTTGCATTCGTCACGTCCATGATGACCCCACCCCTTAACATTTCGGCGAGGCCTGTCTTTAAAACCAGCCCAGTCTGTTCCATGGAAACCTCCTATCAAAGATAAGCTGTGTTGCGCAGTTCATCACTCGGGCTGCCACGCCGTATCTTAGGTCGCTTCTGCAAGAGCTTCCCGAGGATCTTTATTCCCGGTTCGATCTGATCCAGAGCGGCGAGCGAGAGTGAAAGACGGAAGCTGTTATCGGCGCGGCCGCCGGGTGAAAACACCGACCCTGGTGTGATCTGTATGCGATGTCTAGCGGCTTCTGAGGCGAGTGAGTCAGCGGAATATCCGTCTGGCAGTGTGATCCATAACAAGAAACCGCCTTCAGGCATGGCACACACGGTTCCGCGTGGCAATGCGGCCATGATGGCGCAACGCGCCGCGCTCACTTTTTCACGGCACACTCGCCGCAGCCGGCGGAGGTGGCGATCATACTGGCCGCTTTTGCAGAATTCGAGTAACGCTGCCTGAATGAGAACCGATGTGTAAATGTCCGTATATTTTTTCGCAAGAATGATGGGCTTGGCGAGTGGCGCCGGAGCGACCATCCAGCCCATCCTCAGCCCCGGCAGAAGAGATTTCGAAAAGGATGATAGATAGACGATGTTGGCAGATGATCGTCGCCCGGCGACGGCTCGCAGATCGCACCCTGAAAATCGCAGGTCGTGTTCAAAATCATCCTCCACAACGAGAAGCCCGGTCGATGCTGCGAGGCGAGCCAGTTCGTCGCGCTTGCGATCCGTCATCGTGATTCCGGTCGGGTTCTGGAAATTAGGCATGAAATAAAGCAGTTTCACACGCTCGTGCCGGATGGCCGAATCGAGTGCCGCGAGGTCGAGACCATCCGATTCAATAGGTATCGACACGACTCGAACCTGATGAAAAGCGAGGTGTGGCAGAACACTCGAGTAGGTCGGAGATTCCACGGCCACAGCATCTCCCGGATTCAGAAAGGCTCGGAAAACCAGATCGAGCCCCTGCTGTGATCCCTGCACGATGACGACTTCGCCCTCATCGACGCCGACTCGGGCGGCCCGTTCCCCGAGATACTCCCGCAGCGGCGGATAGCCCTGAGCCGACCCGTACTGGAGAAGCTCGGGACGGCCATGCAAAAGCTTTTCGAAAATACGCCTGAGCGCATCCAAGGGGAAAAGACCGGGCTCCGGCCAGAATGCCGAAAAATCGTATTGCGGCTGCCCATCGCCTCCTCCGATATCCGGGGGAAGGCTGCGATAGAGAGAGTCGATTCTCTCTGCGACAGGCATGGAAATCGGAGACGCTTGATCGGCTGTCACAATCGTCCCACGCCCCGGGCGACTCGTCACGAGCTCGCGTCGCTGCAAGTCCGCAAATCCTTTGCTGATCGTGGCCTTGTTGAAGCCGGTAGTCCGAGCCAGCTCGCGCACCGTCGGGAGACGATCACCGGCGCGAAGCGTCCCGCTTCGGATCAGTCGTGCGAAATGCTCGCTGATACCAAGATAGGCAGGACAATCTTGTCCGACTTGTACGGATGAAATGGCCATATTGCGATCCAATTTTCGCACAAAAGAATAGTACAACACGCATAAAATAAAGACAAGCGGTGGTCCTGTGGGATCCTTCACCCCGCTCAGGGCGATCTCATCTCTCACCGGACGGATTGAAATCCTGCGGCGGCCATGTCCCCGGGGATCTTCAAACAAGCATCCGGCGTCGACATGGTTCCAAGAGGTGCGCTGATCGCGGCGGATTTTGCGATCATCCCGCTCCAGGCCGAAACTCTCGGGCTTCGATCCATCCAGCAGATACTTCGGGTTATTGAGGGTGTCCAAGACAAGGAAAATCAGAATCTGAGTCTGCTCGGCATTCTGCCAACCATGGTTCAATTCAAGCGCGAAAGCTCTTTCGATGTTCTGAGCACCGTCTGGTCCGGATTTGGCTGATGTTTGGAGACGGGCTCGAATGATGGCGATACATGCCGAAGCAATCGACAGTGTTGGCAGGTGTCTCTCAAATGGAAAGTACACTCTGAGAACGCTGACAGCCAGAGACGGGTTTATGAGGATCAAGGCAACAACGGTTTCAGTGTGAAAAACTCGATAATCCCTGAAAAATGGGACAAATTGGTTGCAACGCCATGCTTGTCGGTCAATGTTTAAATGACCACGTTGCTTATCGCGAAGGCACTGAACAACGATGAGATCAGATGAAATGTTGACGAGCACGCTAAGAGGCCCGGCTCAGGGCACTTCTAAAATGGGCACACGCTTCTTGGCTCTTGCTCGCTGCCTGCATCTATCAAATTAATGTCATAGACCTCGAAGGCGCCTCCTCAATGTCTGAAAGGAGACATTAATGCAAAAGACAAATGATATTTTAAATAGCCTGCTAAAAATTGAAGGAATCAATGGCACGGTCGTTGTCAGTCGTGACGGCTTTGTCATTGACTCCGCCAGCAGCGTCGGCATGGACGTTGAGGCCATCGGGGCGGTCATTTCAACCGGGTTCGGCGCATCCGAAACTATGGGGAATGAGCTCAAAATGGGGAAGATGGGCCAGGTGACGGCGGAATTCGAGCATGGAGTGCTCGTGAGCGCTGTTATCGGTCAAGAGGCGATTCCGGCTATTGTCACCGGCTCGAATGCAAACCTCGGAAACGTCCGCTATCAGGCAAGGAAATATATCCGCGAATTGGAAGCGGATTTCTAAGGCGAGCACCGGCCTGCCGGTTTTCTGCCGATTGTGTTTGATGGTTCTTAGGATCTAGGTAGTTCGCATGAGTGAGAAAGAAGAATCTGGTCAAGCGGGCGATCCGCCTCTCCGGAAAGTTGACCCGGCCCCCTCGGGCAGTGGACTGCTTGGACGCATCACGATTGCAAACCGGCAGATCCAGATACAGATCGAATACAGCCCGGGACCGCCTCCGCGTATCACCGGTGTCGCGGCACTCGCCGGCAAGATTCTCTCCCGCCACGTTTTCAATTTGGAAAACATTCTCGATCCTCATACAAAGCAGGAGATCATGACCAACTGCGCTCATGTCTTCTCCAATCTTTTCCGAGAACGGCTGATCAGCAAGGCCCGCGAAAGAATCGCTGCTAATCAGCGAGCCATTTCAGCCCAAACGTCCGATTCTGAATCAGCGGCGGCGGAGAACAAGATTCTGGAGTGGCCCGTGAATGCCGCCTCAACACCCTTCCTCCAGACTGACTCCCAGCCGGTCCTGGACGACACACCGGCACTCAATCAGGAAGAGACCACCCTCTTTCAAGAGGGCCCCGATCTTCCGGGCGCGATGCTCACCCCAGGTGTCGAGGAGCCGGAGGTCCTGTCGGAATCTTCTTGCCATGTCGAGCTCCCCGCCGGTCAGTGTGGACAGGAGGCGCCGGGCGCTCCTGCCGATAGCTTGATCGGCATGGAATCGACAACACAAGAGCGGACGGCACAGATAATCGTTTCCATCAAGGGGGTCCGGCTGAGTGCATTGATTGCACCTGACCGAGTCGATATGCACGCAGGCATCGGTATTCAAGCATCGTATGATTCCGAAGCCATCCGACGTTTCTGGGTTGAAGCGTCGACAAGACTCCAGACGCTTTCCCAAAAGCACGGCATGGGTGGGGTCAAGGTTCTTCTCATGGAAGCTGATTCAGGGGCTCTCTTTATTATCCCCGTCCAGCCGCATTCCGGTTTCCTGGTGCTTATGGATCCGGGTGCGAATATGGTTATAATGAAGAAAACGATGGAACGGATCATCGGTGGAGCGTAGCTGGAGGGCCGCATGCTTGAGCAGATCGATCTTAAACAATCCCTCGATAAGGCCGAATATGTAACCCTTCTTCCTCGACTGCAACAAAAACTCTACGATCTCCATCACGACATTTTTGAAGCGCGCATTCCAGTTGTGGCGGCATTTGAAGGCTGGGCTGCAGCTGGGAAAGGAAGCACAATTCAAACGCTCGTTGAACGGCTTGATCCGCGCGGTTTTCGCGTTGTTCCGATCACGCCGCCACGCACCGCCGAAACCCACTACCCATGGCTCTGGCGTTTCTGGCAGAAAATTCCGGCCTACGGCCAGATGGTCATCTTTGACACGTCATGGTACCGGCGCGTTCTCATCGACAGGATCAAGAAGGAAGTGCGCCGTCGCGAAATTCAGAACATCTTCGAAGACATCAAAGATTTTGAATCGCAACTGGCGGCCGACGGAGCCGTCATCATCAAGTTCTGGATGCATATCAGCAAGAAGGAACAGGCGCAGAGATTCAAGAAATTGCTGAAGAAAGAGCTGACATCCTGGCAGGTCACGGACGAAGATGCCGCTCAGCACAAAGCCTATGACGATTACCTTGTCGCCGTCGAAGAGATGCTGGCTCGGACCGATATGCCCCATGCACCATGGACAATCATCGAAGCCACAGACCGCTATTTCACTCGCATCAAAGTCTTCCAGACGCTGATCAGTGCGTTCGAGGCACGGTTGGCCAAGCGCAGCGCCGGCTTTGGTGTCACCGCGCTGGTTCCGCTCCCAAGTGAAGGCTCCCGGTCTCCCGTACTCGGACAGCACGACCTCAACCAACGTCTCACGCGCGAAGCGTATCAGAACCAGATCAATCTCCTGCAGAACAAGCTGCATATTCTCGGATACGAGGTGTATCAGCAGAAACGTCCCGTGGCGATGATCTTCGAAGGATGGGACGCCGCCGGAAAAGGGGGGGCGATCAAACGCCTCACCGCCAAGCTTGACCCACGCGGCTACATTGTCCATTCGATTGCAGCACCGTCCGGCGATGACAAGGTCCGGCATTACCTCTACCGCTTCTGGAGGCGGCTGCCGGAGGCCGGGCAAATCGCCATTTTTGATCGCTCATGGTACGGTCGCGTGCTCGTGGAGCGGGTTGAAGGATTTTGCACGGAATCCGAGTGGAAGCGGGCCTATAGCGAGATCAATCAGTTCGAACGGCAGATCGAGCAATTCGGCACGATCCTCATAAAGTTCTGGCTGCATATCAGCCAGGTCGAACAACTGAAGCGGTTTCAAGAGCGCGAGCAGCTCAACTACAAGGCCTGGAAACTCACGGATGAGGACTGGCGCAACCGAGGGAAATGGCAGGATTATGAACGTGCCCTCGAAGACATGCTCCTCAAGACAAGCACTCATCTCATCCCATGGACTATAGTGGAAGCGAACGATAAGCTGCATGCGCGCGTCAAGGTTTTGAAGACGGTTGTCGATAAACTGGAATACGAACTAAAAAAGGAATGACCGCTTATGAGTGTTGCCGGCTCGCTGCCATGCAGCGGCTTCGCCAGATGCACTCAGCCTCTCGTCTCAGATCCCCAGCCCCTATCGCCTTGATGACATAAACCAATCGCCGGCATCGATCACAATCCATACCTCAGTGGAATGCCCACGCATGTTACTCAGCCACGTCAGGTATGCGGTAGAAGGGCTCGGGTATTTCATTCAGAAACGGCGAGTCGATCTTCATGTCACTCGCGACACTGACAATCCGCCGCCAAGGGCCGGTCAGAAATTCTTCATGATCCGGCAGATTGACGATCTTCGTGACGTGTTTGAAGCCGGTCGCGTACAACATCTTTGCCAGGGCCGATTCCGTGAGAATGAAGGAAAGGTAGTTCAACGCCTGCGCTTCGCCGTGTTCGATTTCATCGACCAGAGTGGCCATTGGAAGCCGGCTCTCCGTGATAACAGATTCAATC
Organism: uncultured Acidobacteriota bacterium; assembly: GCA_903916735.1. Lineage (GTDB taxonomy): Bacteria > Acidobacteriota > CAIWXX01 > CAIWXX01 > CAIWXX01 > CAIWXX01. The sequence continues at coordinate 35,652 of CAIWXX010000003.1, read as the reverse complement.
ACCATGACTTTTTCGGTGATGGCTTTGAGGTTGCGAATCACGCGGAAGGGGTTCTCCAGATGATTCAGAAGGCCGAAGCATAACACCAGGTCGAATTGGCCGGCGGGCATCGTGACACGATCTTCAGCATTCCATAGACCAAAATGAATCGCAGGATATCTCTCCTGGGCCACCTGGACATTTTCAGGCCGGCCATCAAAAGCCTGCACCTGCAACCCTAGTGTCCACAGATAATGGGAAAAAAATCCAATGCCGCACCCGACGTCAACGGCTGTCCGCAAGCCGACCGTCGGAAGCACTTTGTGCAGAAGATCATCCAGAATCTGTTTTCGCTTCTCGTTGATCTCGCGGTAGCGAATGTCATCAAATTGCGATGTCTGTGGACTCATCAATCACTCCCTTCGGTCGCCGACATCATGGTTGCCATTTCGAGTCGCTCTGACAGCCTCCGAATATCCTCACGATTGCGGCATGAAAAGATGATAGCAAAATCATTGGTCATATTCATCTCCGGCTGACGGCAACCCCATGCCCGCTCAATCAAGATCAATCCGGGAGCACTCGCATTAATCGATTTGCTCTCCAAGCCACAACAGCGGGAGAAACTCCATTGCCTGCAAGCAAGCTGATTCATTCATGATCGAAGTGGGCATAAAAAAATGAAGCGGTGTCCGGAAGAAGCAGGCTTCACTCTTGCCAACGATGAATGGCGCCAGTGCGAGATCTCTGAAACCATGCCGGCGCCCGCCACCTTCCGAAAGTAAGGCGGTTGGTATGTGTAGGTTGTTTCTTCGGCGGCGCCGGAGCGCGAAATTTGCAGAATGCGGATCAGGAGGTTGTTGTCGCCAGTGGTCTCCTTGGTGATGGGGAGGATTCCTTTCATGCCGCGTTCGACGAACGCCGTTCCATATGATGATTTCTTCTTGTTCCATGTGAAAACGCGGATCCGATCAAAGTCGATATCAGGTCCGGCGTCGGGCGACAGATCTGCCAGGACATATTGCGGGACATCGCCGGCCGACGCCGTCATTCGATTGATTTCGATGCATGCCCCCAACTTGCGCTCTTCCTGATAAGGCTGCAATGCCTCTGGCATGAGGGGCTCGATCAGCCATCCGGCGATCCAGCCGGTCTCACCGTCCTCGGCACGCACTTTATAGAAAAGCGCCAACGGCGAGCTGCGTCCGCGCTCACTCTTCCCAAGGACATCGACAACCGAATCCTTGTTAAGCCGCCCCGGAAACGGCGCGTTTTTAAGGGGCTCCATTCGGAGATTAGCATCAGCTCCAAGTCGCGCCTTGAATTGTGCCTGTTGAGTTTTTGCTGCATCGATCATTTTCTTTGCGAGGTTCAGGACGCTCAGTTCGGCAGTGTCGGCACGCGGGATCCAACCCTCTTCGCCTTTGGATGTCCTCGCCTTCATCCAATCATCGCGTTCAAACAGGACAGCCACGTGTTCGCGGTTCGGCAGGACGCGAATGGGCTGAAATCCGCTGCGAGGCGTCAGGAGGAGCGGGGTTGAAGGGACGCAGATAAAAACTTCCCGTTGCGGAGCTACTTGTTTGTGACACGAATTACCAATGACAAAAAACAGGATTCCAGCCGCGAGCACAGTCCCCCACCGGCAACTCGGTGAGACGAAGGGTAAAAAATCGATTCTCTTAAGCATTTTTATTTTTTAAGGATGGAAAGAGCCGGAAGAAATTAATCGAGGTCATTTTCGTTACTTCTTCCGGCTCAGTGTGACGAAGCCCGGCCACAGCCGTGGCTGTGTGCATGACAAAAGCCGGCTCATTGCGCTTTCCACGGTGAGGAACAGGCGCCAGGTACGGCGAATCGGTTTCAACGAGAATGACATCATCAGGCAGTTTCGCGGCCGCCTCCCGGATATCTCCCGCTCGCGGGAATGTGACGATTCCAGAGAAGGAAATCAAGAATCCAAGCGCCGCCATCTTTTTTGCAAAGGCGATATTGCCCGTGAAGCAATGCATGATTCCGTTGAGCCGGCCCGGCCGATTGGAAGCGGCCAGGATACGCTCGGTGTCTTCCTCAGCTTTGCGGCAATGGATGATGAGGGGGAGGTCGTGTTCAAAGCCAAGTCGCACTTGTGATTCAAAGGCCGTGATCTGCGCGTCGCGCGGCGAAAAATCGTAGTGATAATCGAGTCCGATCTCCCCCCACGCCACCACGCGTTCGTCACGACTCGCATCGATGAGGAAATGGCGAATATCTTCGCTCCACCGGTTGGCCTGATGGGGATGCAAGCCGATCGTTGTGGCGACACCGGGCTGGGATGCCAATCTCAGCGATGTTTCAAAGGCGGTTGGATTGCCGCCGTCGCCGATCGTGAGAAGGAATTCGACTCCGGCATCGCGCGCACGCACCATTGTCGATTCCCGATCGGAATCGAATTCGGGCATTTCGAGATGGCAGTGCGAGTCAACAAGCATCGGATGCCGATGGATAAGCGATTACTTCACGATGGTGCCGGCGGAAGGATTCCCCTCGAAGGTGGCGACGACTGGATGGCCGTCGATGGAAGCCGCCAACAGCATTCCGCGACTCTCAACTCCCCGCAGGACCGCCGGCTTCAAGTTGGCGATTACGATGATCTTTTTCCCAACAAGCGTCTCCGGTTCATAAACTTCCGCAATTCCAGCCACGATCTGCCGAACCTCGGTTCCAATGTCAACCATGAGCTTGAGCAGCTTCTTCGTTCCAGGGACTCTCTCGGCCGACTTGACCTCGGCCACACGGAGATCGAGCTTTTGGAAATCCTCGATCGAAATGAGATTTTCCAATGCCGGCGTTGTCTCTTTTGGTTGTTCTTTTACTTCTTCCATTTTTATTTCTCTCTTTTCTTCAATACGTGGAAAGAGCGGCTTCATCGAGGTGTTGAGCTTGAAAGCCCGTTCAGGATGGAACTCCCACACATCGTCATGATCCGCGCCCAAGGTGTCGGCGATACGCCGGGACGCTTCGGGAAGCGCCGGCTCAATGAATAGAGCGATCACTCTCAGACCTTCGGCGCAGGTGAGCAAAACACGATCGAGCCGCGGCCTCTGAGCGGCATCCTTCAGCAGCGTCCACGGCTCGGAGGCCGTGACATACCCGTTCAAGGCCGTGATGAACTCCCAGGCGGCCGCAAGCGCCCGGCTGGGAGAGTACGCGTTGAACGAATCAATATATGTTTTTCTACACTTGTAGTAATTTGCCTCCAGTGTTTTTTCGGCAGGTCCGACAGGCACCGCTCGTGTCAGTTCGGGCATGCCGGCGGTCGACAACAACTTCTGGATGCGACTGTTCAAGTTGCCGAGATCGTTGGCGAGATCGAAGTTGTAGCGATTACGGACCGCACCCTCGGAGAAATTGCTGTCGAGTCCCAGTGTGACATCGCGGAGCAGGAAATATCGCACCGGTTCAACGCCGTAGGTTTCCATCAGAGGCATCGGGTCGATGACATTCCCCAGCGATTTTGACATCTTCCGCTCGTCCTGCAGCCACCAGCCGTGCGCGAAGATGGTTTGCGGGAGCGGAAGATCGGCAGCCATTAAAAAGGCCGGCCAGTAAACAGCATGGAAACGGACGATATCCTTGCCCATCAGGTGGATTGTCGCCGGCCAGCGCTTTTCAAATTCCTGATCATCCGTCCCGTATCCGACGCCCGTGAGATAGTTGCTCAATGCATCGAACCAAACATAGATGACCTGTGACGGATCGCCCGGCGCTGGAATCCCCCACCGAATGCTCGATCGTGTAATCGAGAGATCCCGGAGCCCGCCTTCGACGAAAGAGTAGACTTCATTGTACCGGGTCTTGGGCCGGATGAAATCCGGATGAGCGCGATAGTATTCGAGCAGAGGCACCTGGTATCTGGACAGGCGGAAGAAATAACACGGCTCTTTGAGAAGATCCGTCTCCTTGCCACAATCCGGGCAACGCCGTTCTTCGGTTTCGCGTTCGGTGATGTATTTTTCGCAAGATGTGCAGTACCAGCCTTCATATTCGCCGGAGTAAATATCGCCTTTGTTACGGATGATGTCGAAGAGACGAAGGACTCCCTTTGCATGAACATCATCTGTTGTTCGGATGAATCGGCTGTACTGAATTTCAAGCTTTTTCCAAAGCTTGAAGTAGTTGCTGACAACGCGATCGGCCAGTTCCTTGGGAGTGATGCCGAGTTTTCCGGCGGATTTTTCGACCTTCTGTCCGTGTTCATCCGTCCCTGTCAGGAAAAAAACGTCGCATCCCTGCGCGCGCTTGAAGCGTGCAATCGCATCGGCCACGACGGTCGTATAGACGTGGCCGAGGTGCGGGTTGTCGTTCACATAGTAAATGGGTGTTGTTATATAAAATTTATCTTTCATCAGTGTCACTCCTCAAGAATGCCGCCATGGCTTCCGCCTGGACCCTCTTGAGCGGGACACGAGCGGTGCGAGCCAGAGCGGCACAATCTTCATATTCAGGATGGTAGTTGACGATTTCGCCGTTGAGTTTCCCGATCTTGATGCGGACGCGGCCCCATGGCGTTTCGACTTCCTGGTGCGTGCGATCGAGAGAGAGCCGGTCAATTTCGGTGACGCGCAACCCGAGAGTTGTGGATTCTTCGAAAAAGAGCCGAATGATATCCTGCAGATGAGCCTGCGGACAGAGGCAGGTCAGTTTGGTTGCCGGGCGGTTTTTCTTCATGAAGATCGGTGTAAAATAGACATCGAGGGCGCCGCAGGCCATTGCGCGATCGAGAAAATAACCCGCAACCTGGCCGCTCATGTCATCGATCGTCGCCTCGATGGCAGCGATTTTTTCAAGTGGAACGACTGGAGCGCCTTCGCCGATGAAAACTCGCAGGATATTTGGGAATCCGGGTGTGTCGCGATCACCGGCACCATGTCCAAGCCGGCGATAAGTGAAACGTGGGAAATCATGAAAGGCTGGATTTAATGTCCGCAGAATCGCAGCACCGGTTGGGGTGATGCGTTCGATCAGAGGCCCGGCCGCATACACTGGAAAACCACGCAACAGCGATGCTGTGGCCGGCGCCGGCACCGGAAGAGTTCCATGACGGCATTCGACAAGCCCGCCGCCGACATTGAGTCGTGTGCTGGTGACGTGTGTGACATCATGCGACTCGATGAGATGAAATGTTCCCAAAATATCAATAAGAGCGTCAGCGGCGCCTGCCTCGTGAAGGTGAATTTTTTCAAAAGGCCGGCCATGCACGGCAGCTTCAGCTTCGAAGAGATGCCTGAACGCCATCTCCGCTCGTTCCCTCACCGAGGCCGAAAGCTGCTCTGCCCGACGAATGCGTTCGACAACCTCATTAAAGTTCTGTGCCGACTCAGCAGATCCAGTAATGTCGACGATCGCTTTCGCTGCGGATATCCCTGCGCGTTCCACACGATCCAACCTGATATCACACGGCATATCGCCGGCAAGCGGCATGAGTTTCTCCCTGAAAACCGGGAAAATCCCAGGATCCAAATCCAAGAGCGCGCCCAGCAGCATGTCGCCGCTCACGCCGCCAAAGCAATCAAGGTGAAGAATATTACCCATAAACGATTATTATCCATCAAAGGAAATGTGTGGGGCAAGCAGGAAACACTTGACCGAAATCGATGGCTGAATCACGGATTTCGGGAAGGTCAAGGGCAAATGCGAAATTCAAAGGCGAAAACGCGCCCATCGAGAGGGGCTGAGCGCCCATCCGTCCCTGCTATCGACGAAGACGCCGGCAATTCATCGCCTCCAGTAGAAATCTGAAATCTCGAACGGGATATCGAGAACGTTGAACCTTCTCTACATCCATAAAACGATCACCTCACCAGTCAGGGATTTTGGACCATATCTGATCTGCAGAACCTCGTCGTATCAGAAAGGGCACAATCGAGATTAGGCAAGTTGAGCGATCAGAAAGGTAACATCCACGGTGTACAAGGCATAGAGAGCTACAAACCAGGCATAAACACCTATCAATAGAGGCCGCCTTTTTTCAATACGCTGCACAAGCCATTGGCTTCCTTCGGTGAAGCATTGCAGGAAACAGATCATTGCCGGGAATATATAGATCGCTTTCATCGCAGAGAAGTCCCGATTGCTGTACGTCAATCCAAGTATCATCGCTATGAAAATTGCAAGGAACAATTGCATGATCCAATTTCGTTGCTGTCCGAGAAACGCCGGCCCATTCATCAAAAGACCCCGCACAGTTCCCCTTAATACTGTGGCACCTCCAATGAGCATGAGAAAGAAGTGGAGGAGAGCGAGTATGAAGATGGTTCTTCCAACATTCATAATAAACCGACCTCTGTTTTGCCAACTCAGAGGGAATTGATCAAAGTGCGCGAAGTAAGCATGGCCATAGAGCTGCGTCCATAAAGACGCGCGATGCCGGGGCTCGATTGCCACTCCATGAGTAATATACGGATGGCGGATTAGATCAATAAAACGGAAAGTAAACCATGACTCCAGAAGCGTTGTGACTCCGAGGCGGTTTTTATAGGCCGGATCCGGTACATATTTAAAAAATTTAGCGGGCGTGCTTTTCGCGATGGGCGTCGCAAATGGGTGACCTGTTGTTTTCCAATTATAATAATACTGTCCGAAATAAGGCACGATAAGAAGAAATAGAATAATCAACACGATTAGGGGCTTAAGAAAAGCCTTACGCTCATCCACATCGGACCACCGAGCCAATGAGGTGATGAGGAGCACAAGTAGTACACCTGGAAAGACAACAATGCCCGTAACCTTCGAAAGACAAGCAAGAATCGTGGCACAGATCATGAGTATTCCTACGGCCATTCCTCTTGTTTGCAAAAAGCGCCAGAGCGAGTAGATGGTGAGTGTTCCAAAGAGAATAACGAAGGAATCATTGGTGACTTGAGCATTGATGGCGATAAATTTCGGGTTCAAAGCGATGCCGGCGAAACTGAGAATACGAACATCATCGCGAATCGCAAGTTCCTGCAGAAATAGGAAGAGAATCATGAGCGTCATCATTCCTGCGATGACGTTGATCATCTGAAACGCGATGTATGCAGAATCCAATGTCCTAATATCGAGAAGCCTTCCTGTCCAGGCGCAGAAGGCATGGTAGAGCTTCGGTTGAAATCCCTCCCAACAGTCGTCGAAGTGCGGATAGTACCCTTCAATCTGAATGAATCCGATCACTGTCAGATGATCATCATTGGCTTCGCGATTGACGAGTGCGAGAAGGACATGGAGAAGCAGCGAAAGTGAAAATATCGCGATAAGAGCCAGCCTGGTTCTCATCCAACGCTCCTTCCGGGCGGCTTTCTTTAGCGATTTTGATTCGATGAATTCTTTGGCTGGATGATGCTTCGTTGAGCCCATATCTCCAATTGGAAAGCGGGAGTATATTCGGTTACAACCTTCTTCGCAACAAGAGCCTCTCGATCCTCATGCCCTGCCCTCTGAACCGTCGGCGAGAGATTTACCTTCATACAACAGAGGAGGCCCTGGGAGGGCGGTGCACATCGGCTCTTTTGAGACAATAGAAGCTTTGTCCAATTTGCTAATTAATTTCCAGGAATTTCACTGGAAGGCATGGATATTTATTAATCTCGTCGGTTGCCGCTGCCACGACCACATGTTAGACTCCAGGGAGATCAAAGGCATTTATAGTGGCAATCGCAGGACAACGCATCGTGGTCACTGGGGGCGCCGGATTTCTTGGAAGCCATGTCGTTCGGGAATTGGCGAATTGGAGTCCGGCTGAAGTTTTCGTGCCCCGTAAGAAGAACTATGATCTGGTGAAATTCGAAGCCTGTCGCCAATTGATTGCTGATGTGCGGCCCGACATGTTGATTCACTTGGCAGCGCGAGTGGGAGGCATAGGCGCGAATCGCTTGAACCCGGGGCTGTTCTTCTACGAAAACTTGATTATGGGAGTGCAGATTATCGAAGCCTGCCGACTCGCCGCAGTTAAGAAGGTCGTCGGGGTTGGAACCATCTGCTCCTATCCCAAGCTTACTCCAGTACCTTTCAGGGAAGAGGGGTTGTGGAACGGCTACCCGGAAGAAACCAATGCACCATACGGCCTCGCCAAGAAAATGCTTCTCGTTCAAGGCCAGGCATATCGCACTCAATACGGGATGAACATCATCCATCTCCTCCCCGTCAACCTTTATGGTCCTGGAGATAACTTCGACCCGGCTTCTTCCCATGTCATTCCGGCTCTCATTAAGAAAATCCAAGACGCGCTTGACGCCGGTCAGAATCACATCAAAGTTTGGGGTACGGGGAGAGCGTCGCGTGAGTTTCTTTACGTTGAAGATGCAGCCCGCGCCATCTGCTTAGCAACCGATCGCTACGACGGGCCCGAGCCTATAAACATTGGGGCGGGATTTGAGATCACTATCATGAATCTGGTTACTCAATTGTCACATCTCATGGGATTCGCTGGTCAGATACAATGGGAAAAGAGCGAACCCGATGGCCAGCCTCGACGATGCCTGGATACTTCGCGGGCTGAGAGGCTATTTGGATTCCGTGCAACCACAAGTTTCGAGATTGGACTACAGAGGACGATCGCATGGTATCGACAGAATCTGACAGTATCGCCTCGCATCCCATAACCGGTCACGACCCGGTCTTCGAGATGATCGAGCGTTTCTACGAAGACCATCACGAGGGACTCGAGCGTTCACGCCGGCGGCACCGCTACTATTATGATGGTCTGACCCGCATCATCCGATCCAGAATTCCCGCCAGATCTTCCATCCTCGATGTCGGCTGTGGAGCGGGGCACATCTTGTTGGCTCTGAATCCTCATCATGGTGTCGGTATTGATGCGTCGGCCCGCGCCATCGCCTCTGCACGCGAGGCCGCTGGTGATCGTAATTTGCATTTCTTTCAAGGGGACGCCACCGACCCCGATCTCCTTTCGCGGATTGGTGGCCCTTTCGACGTCATCCTGCTGGTCAATGTCGTGACACAGCTCACAGATGTGCAAGCAGCATTCGAGTCTCTGAGAAGTGTCTGTCACTCTCGCACTCGTCTCCTCCTTTATAGTTACAGCCGCATCTGGCAACCAATCCTACGTCTGGCTGAACTACTGCGTATCAAGCACCCAACTCCACCAGAGTCATGGTTGCCGCCTGAGGAGGTGCGTCATATGCTGGCATTAGCGGACTACGAAATAGTACGCAAAGAATATCAGATGGTCTGGCCTGGTAATATTCCCGGACTGAGTGATAGGATCAATCGGTACATTGGGCACCTTCCTGGGATCGAATGGCTTTCGCTCATATACGGGATAATGGCACGTCCCGCATCGCACCGATTTCCAGGATCACGCGCATCGCGTCCAAGTACAAGTGTCATTATCCCTTGCTGCAACGAAGCGGGCCATATTCCTGAGTTGGTGGAATCTCTCCCCGACCTTGGTCCCAACAGCGAGTTCATTTTTGTTGAAGGAAATTCAACTGACGACACGGAAGACGTCGTGCGCCGCGCTGTTGAAGAAAATCAGGCGCGGAGCTTCCGCTTTCTCAAGCAAACCGGCAAGGGCAAGGGTGATGCCGTCCGACTCGGTTTCAGTCAAGCACGAGGTGAGGTGCTTGTGATTCTTGATTCAGACCTTAGCGTGTCGCCAAAAGATATTCCCAGGTTTATCGGACTTTTAAGCAAAGGGAAAGGGGAGCTGATCAATGGCTCACGCATGGTTTATCCGATGGAAGGGCGAGCCATGCGATTCCTCAACCTTCTCGCCAACAAGTGCTTTGCCTGGTTATTTACATGGCTCCTGGGACAACAGGTGCGCGACACGCTATGCGGCACCAAAGCTCTCTATCGCGAAGACTATGAACACATCGCGGCCAGCCGCGCTTATTTCGGGGACTTCGATCCCTTCGGGGATTTCGATCTCCTCTTCGGCGCATCGCGGCTCAACATGCGTATTGTCGACGTCGCCGTCCGCTATCATGAGAGACGGTATGGCCGAACAAACATCTCACGATTCCGACATGGCTGGTTGTTGTTGCGCATGAGTTTTCTGGCAGCTCGCAAGCTGAAATTTGTTTGAAAGCACGTGGCACGCACTGAATCGGCCGGCAATCGATTGCAGAGAGAACGTGAACACGATAGACGAATCGCACTGCGTGCCGAGGTCATCTGGAACTGGAATTCACCTGCAGGACATCGGCGTGTCGAGCGCCGCGCCGCTCTCCTTGCCCTCGGCATAGATCTCACCCCGGGCCAACAAGCCCTTGAATTGGGTTGTGGAACAGGACTCTTTCTTGAAAAAGTTGCACAAGCTGGTAAGGCCTTTCACGGGCTTGATCTTTCGATGGATTTACTGATTCAAGCACGTGATCGGCTGTTTGGTAGACAGGGCATATTTCTAGAGTGTGGAAATGCCGAACAACTCCCATTTCCGGACTTCACATTCGATGCCGTCTATGGGAGCTCGGTTCTCCATCACTTGGATCTCGACCTTGTTCTGCGCGAAGTGTTCCGAGTCCTCAAGCCGGGCGGACGCATCTCCTTCGCTGAGCCAAACCTCCTCAATCCCCAGATTTTCGCGATGTTCCATCTCGCGCCCTTCAGATCACACTGGGGTATCTCACCTGACGAGATGGCCTTTACACGCTTTCATTGTGCGCGCATCCTCCATCGGCTCGGATATTGCAACGTCTCCGTGCGTCCCTACGATTTCCTTCACCCGTCCATTCCAGTCGCATATCTCGGTTGGGCCACGGCTCTCGGTAAGCTATTCGAGCATCTTCCTCTCATTCGCGAAATCGCGGGTTCAATGATTATCTCGGCACGGAAGCCTCAGACGACAAGATAGCCTGCAAAATGAGCTGTGACCGTCTCCTGAATCATCGAAAGATCTGGCGACGCAAACCTGTTTTGGAGTACATCTACTCCCAATGGTTCTCTGATTTGCTCGACACCATCCGGCCCAAAGCGAAGGTTCTCGAGATTGGCGCCGGCCCTGGCTACTTCTCCACCTACGCTCGCCAACACCGAGGAGACGTCAAATGGATAGCCGCCGACATCATTCCGGCTCTGTGGAACAACCTTACGGCAGATGCACTCAGCCTGCCGCTGAAGGATAGTTGCCTCGATGCCATCATCGGAGTGGATCTACTGCATCACCTATCACGACCAGCTGAATTTTTCGCGGATGCCGCGCGAGTGCTTCGGCGAGGAGGAAGCATGGCTTTTATTGAGCCATGGATCACCATTTTCTCTTATGCGATTTACAGCTTTTTTCACCACGAACGCTGCTCCCTCTCCGTCAATCCATTGACACCGGTCGTTGATATATCCACGGATGCCAAAGATCCCTTTGACGGCAATTCAGCACTGGTATGGCGCATAGTGCATGAGACATCAGATAAGGCATGGCACAAAATGGGTTTTGCAGCGCCTCAGGTAAAACGTCTTAACTCCTTCGCCTACCTCCTCAGCCTCGGTTTCCATCAACACAACCTACTCCCTGTTTGTATCGCACCAACCCTTATCTGGATAGACCGGCACACATCCATCATTTCTCCGCTTTTCGGTATGCGCGCTCTTGTCAGTTGGAAGAGGCTCGATGGGCAAGAAAAATAACAACGATCGCCGTATCTTATCAAACCATAATAAAACTTGCCGCTCTGCTGAAACAAGGCATTGATCTTAAGAAGGTGCTTAATACCAAAATCACTTATACAATCACGAATTGCCGAATTTCGGTCGACATGCACAAGGTCGTACTCACCGGGCTTGCTCGGAAAATCCTCGGTATCGGCTCAACCGACCCTCAATGAAAAATCCTCAGAAACCTGATGAGCAGCAGTGCGAGCAAGACGACAAGATAGAACCTGAGAGAGTACAGGACGAATCGCACGAAACGGGTCATCTTGATGCGAGGCATGGGCTTTGTCTAATCCTTGATCCTGGTTACAAGGCCTTTCATGATTTCGTTATAGCGAACGACGCCTAGGATATGATCCTGTGCATTAACCACCGGAATCATGCGATAGTGATACTTGGCGAACATTTCCGTAATGTCATCGCGTAAATCATCCTCTTCCGCCGCGACAACAGGCGAGTGCATCAGATCGCCCAATGTAGCCGTATCCCGCGCCAGCATGAGCTCGCGCAGATCAACCACTCCCAGAAGCGTCTGCCCATCGATGGCAACGACATATATGTACGTGATTGCCTCGCGTTCGCGATTTGAAGTGCGGATCTGATGAATGATCGACCCGACGGTTGCTTCTTTTTGAGCAGCGATGAAATCCGGCGACATCAGAGCGCGCGCCGTGGCTTCCCGTTCGGAGAGAATCGCCTGCAGCCGCCGGCCGCTTTCAGGCGGCAACAGCTCGATCAGCTCCGTCTTATGGTCATGTGGCAACACCGAAAAAATGTCGGCAAGCTGGGCGACCGACAATTCTGAAAAGATATTTCGCGCGCGTTCCTTGCGTAATGTGGCGATGAGTTGTCGTTGAGCACGCGGTTCGGCTTCTATCAGCGTCTGGGCGGCCTTTTCAGAATCGAGTGCCGAGAAGAGCGCCTGTTGTTCGGCTCCGCTGAGTTCTTCGAGTACATCCGCCAGATCTTCGCTTGGCAACTCGCGCAACTGCCGGCGTGTGACGGAGAGCGAAACCTTGTCGGTCGTCACCACATCTTCAACCGACAGCGGCTGGACATACTTCCAGGAGATGAAATGATCATCGATCCACCTGAGGCCACCCAGGCCCCAGCGTCGAACAATCCCGTTGAACGATGTATCGACGTGGACGAGGAGCAGATGTCCTTTGGTTTCGAGCAAATGAACATCATTGACCACCTCAGTCCGCCGCCCATCCATATCGAGGATGGTACGCCCCATGAGATGCTGGTCGACAAGGATCCAGCCGGGCTGATCGACGAATGGCGGATACGTGGGGCCGGGCTCAGGAGGTTTCACAAAGACCGCATCCTCCTCAATCTTGATAACCCTCTCCCATGGAATGAACTGCGTCGGCTTGCCCCAGCCGAATTCCATAAAAATTCCGACTGCTTCGGGATAGGGCTCTTTGAGCATGAAGGCCAGATCCGACAAACGGCCGATGCGATCCGTGATCTTGCCGGCGCAGGCCGGCATCTTGAGGAGCTCTGAAAAAAACAGGAAGCGGTAATCGGGCGCCTTTTGCGGCGAAACCACGGGCTGAACCATCACAGCCTCCTATTTAGAAACATTCAACCATTCCGGGAAGAGCGTGCTCACCGCGAACAGTGTTGACATGATGGTCACGAAGAGCACAATCGAACAATTGACAATGTTCTGCCAGCGCGTGTTGACGTGATCGCCGACGAACGCCGGCTCATTGAGAATGAGAATGAGGAAAACGAGCGCCGATGGAAGCAGAGTTACGGCGACAACCTGCACAAACATTGTGATCATGATGAGAGGCGCATTCGGTATGAGCACGACAGCCCCGGCCGTCAGCAGCATCACAAGGTAGATGACATAGAACCACGGAGCATCCTTAACACTCTTGTTGAGCGAATGAGCCCAGCCGAAGACTTCACCCACGGCCCATGATGTTGACAGGGAGATGCAGAGTGCGCCCAGAAAGCCGGCATCGAATAAGCCGATGGCGAAAAGTGTGCGTGCCAATTGCCCATGACCGGCGGGCAGCAAGGGGACCAGTGCCTCAGCCGTTTGTTTCGCATCTTCAATGATAATTTGAGGCACATGATGAAAAAGCGCGGCGCCCGTTGTGATGATAATGAAAGCAGCGACGATACATGTGATGAGCGATCCGACGAACGTATCAACCTTGCCGAATTTAACATCATGAATATCGAGCCCTTTGTCAACAACAGCGCTCTGCTGGAAAAAGATCTGCCACGGGGTGATTGTCGTGCCGATGTTGGCCAGAATGATGAAGAGGAGATCGCCGGTGAGTCCGCCGGTAAGATGAGGCAAGAAGAGCCCTTCAAACACAGCGCCCCATCCCGGCGCCGTCGGCGTTTTCATCGCCCAGAAAGCAGCTGGGACATAAACAAGGTTGAAGGCACAGAAGAGGAGTGTCAACCGTTCAAACGTCCAATATTTACCCGAGAGGACAACGACAAACAACACGATGGAGACGGCGATGTACGTCAACAGCGGCGGCACACCAAAGAGACTCATGGCCGCTGTCATGCCGATATACTCCGTGACAAGAGTCATCCAATTCACGATCGCAAGGTCAACAAGCGAAAACCAGCCCCAGAATTTCCCAAATCCATCGAAAATGGCTTCCGCATGTCCACGCTTGGTGACCGCTCCCAACCGCACTGTCATCTCCTGCACGTAATAGGCCATCGGCACAAGAATAAAGAAGACCCAGAGTAAGCTGAAGCCGTATTTCGATCCCGTGACGGCATAAGTCGAAATACCGCCGGCATCATTATCCGCCACCATTGTGATGATGCCCGGGCCGAGGACAGCGAGGAAGATGAAGAATCGTCGCTGAGCGCGATTTAGCAGATGGAAACTCTTGCTGAGCCAATACATGAGTTTCTCCTCTGCAAGGTCTTGATCTTCTTTCGAAGGATACAGTGATCCTGTGCTCGAATCTTCTGTTTCTGTGCGGGCGGCATCATCCTCATGGTCGTGGGCAACACGAGCTTAATGATTTTTGAACCTTTCTCCGTATCGGCGCATCCCTTGTTGGCTCATCCATCAATCAAATTCCGCGGTCGTTATCGTACCCGAATAACCCAATTCATCATACTACGAAACAGCGAAAAAAAGACCCTGAAAGGCCAAGAAAATTTGATAAAAGCGTCGACGTCGAATCGACCCTGCCATGACCAAAAACGACCGCCATCCGAAATATTTTTGGATGTCGTCGCTTGGGCAACGATCTCCTTTCAGAGAGCCGCCGGGAGGGGCCGGCAGGTCATCCCGAGGATTCAATCGGCCTCCTGAGAGGGAGGCTTGTGCAGGAGGGAGCTTATGAGGCTACGAGGAGTCGAGGAAACGATACCGTGAAGGTCGTCCCGATGCCGGGCTCGCTCGCCACCGTAATCCCGCCGCCATGTTCCTCGATGATGCTTCTGGCGATGGTCGTGCCAAGCCCCAATCCATGCACCTTCCCTTTGCTGAAAAAGGGCTCAAATACTCGGGGCAACGCTTCTTTTGGAATTCCCAGACCGGTATCCGAGATATTCAGGCGATAATAATTTCCATCTGGTTCCAGATCGAGACGGAGCGTTCCGCCGTTCGGCATGGCATCCAACGCATTTTTGGTCAGGTTGATGAAAGCGCGCTTCAGCTTTTCGGGATCTCCCTTGATCGCGCCGGGATCGGGGAAATTCATTTCCATTGCCACTCCAGCCAATTTGAATTGCTGCTCAAACGCCGCCCGTACTTCGTCGACGACGCCCTGCAGAGTGCATGGCGCCAGCCGCACTTCACCCTTTGCTCCACGAACAAAATCCAGGAGCTCCTCGATCATGCTTTCCATCCGATCGATTTCGCGGCCGATGAGAGCCCCAAACTTCTGTGCCTCCGAGGCCGGCAGCTCCTCAGTCTCCAGCATCTCCGCATATCCCTTCACGACCGTCATGGGCGTCCGGTAGTCATGAGTGATGGTCGAAACCATATGCCCGATACCTGCAAGCTTTTCCGACCGGATCCGCTGTTCGAGCAGCAATTTATTTTCAAGAGCGATGGAGGTCTGGTTGGTAAGGATATTTAGAATCTCGAGATCCGATGTCGTCATGGCACGACAGCATTCATCGATGCAGATGAGAGCGCCGTAGAGCCGTTCCTTGGTACGCACCGGGAATACAATGAGGACCGTCTCGGCCGCCTCGGATCCCTTCTCCTGATCAGGAAGCAGAAGCAGGCTCATTTCATAAAATGGCCGGCGGATGGAATCGGGAGCATCCTCCTGGATGAGCCTTTCACTGATGTGTTCCCGATTCACATCGTCAATGTGTAATCTTGGTGAGAAGGTCCAAGAATTCACATTTGTGCGCAAGGCGTTGCCCGAAATAAAAAGCCCCACATGGCAGCCGGTCGCGATCTTCAGAGCGCACTCCACAATGGCCGGCGGCACGGCTTCAATCTCGTGCACTGCCGCCAGCTTCAAACCGAGAGTCTGCAGCGACCGCAAGCTGGCGTTTTTCCGTTCGAGCTCGCGATGGTAATTCTTGAGTTCCTGGTTCAGCGAATACTGTGTCAGCAGGTTCTGGATCGTCAAACTCAGATCTTCCACATCCCAGGGCTTTTCGATGTATTTGTGGAGCGCCGCATGATTGATGGCATAGGTCGCTGAATCAAGGCCTGCGTGGCCTGTGAGCAAGATCCGGATCACATCAGGATGCTTCCGATTGATAATTTCAAGGAATCGGTCGCCCCGCATACCGGGCATGATCTGATCGCAGATCACCATCTCGACGCGGTTCCCCTCTTTCGAAAATTCCTCGATCAATCGTATCGCCTCTTCGGCACTCTCCGCCCCCTCCACCCGATGAGTCTTCCCAAACCGGCGCGTCAACTGATGAATCAGCTGATTGAGGACCGCCTGTTCATCATCGACACAGAGGATGTATCTTCGCGGAGGCCGAGTCGAAGACGGAGCGATACTGGAGATGTGACCCGTATTGTTGCCTTCGCGATTCACCGCCGTGGTTCCCCCCTTGGATGCTGTGGGATAAGTCTACAGCAGGACGGCCACTTTGTCATCGACGATCAGCGCCCATCAAAGAGAATTGAATTCCCGATGCAGAATTCCCCATCGAGCCATGACAGAATTATTTCCAATGCCCCTTCCGGCTCCCTATTGCTGAGGCAACGGGAACATGACTTCGAAGCATGTCTCCCCGGGTCTGGAAGAAACGTTGATCTTTCCACTGTTTCTTCTTACCAGTTGCTGGCAGATGGCGAGACCCAACCCGGTGCCCTCGCCCTGATCCTTTGTTGTGAAAAACGGATCGAAAATCCGGCCTAGTATTTTAGGCGGTATGCCGGGACCGTTGTCCGTCATCAGGACCGAAACCCAGCTATCACTCTGCCGAGTCTCGATCATTATTTTTCCTTTCCCCTTCATTGCCTGCAATGCGTTCAAGAGGATGTTGGTCCAGACCTGATTGAGTTCTGACGGGTTCCCGCGAATCAACGGAATATTGCCATAGGCACGCTCAATCTCAACGCCGTATTTGAACTGGTTATGGAGAATGATGAGGGTCGTTTCCAGGCCGTCGTGGATATTGACATCCATCACCTCAGCCTGTTCCAGATGCGAATAGGCCTTGAGTGCGCGGACCATACGAATGATCGCCCCAACACTGACTCGGATATCCGTCATGGACGCCGCCATGGTGGCGACGTTTTTCACAAAAGGGATCACCATGCCGACGTGTTCGGGAGAAAGGGCATCCAGAAGCTCCACCATCTCTTCTTCCAGCTCCAACCGTGCAAGCGAGAACGATAGTTCACGTTGATCTCCGAGTCCCCGGTTGTAGAAGAGCTCTTCGAGCGACCGACTTTTTTCCCGCACACTCGCAAGGCTGGTTCTTCGCCTCTCTTCCGTCATATCAGTGGCCTTGCTCAGAAGCTTCTGCAATGCTGACTGGGCGGCAGAATCCTCGGGAAGATTCGCAATTGCACGGATGAGGCTCCCGACAGACGCCATATGGTACCGCAAATTGTCGGCGGCGGCGTTGATCGCCGACGTCGGTGTGTTGATCTCATGGGCGATACCGGCGACAAGCAGTCCGAGTGACGCCATCTTTTCGGAATGGATCATCTGCGACTCAGCCTGTTTCAACTCCTGGAAAGCCTTCTTGAGAGCATGATTGCTGTTTTCCAATTCCTGCGTGCGAATTTTCACTTTTCGTTCAAGATTCCGATTCAGCTCTTCAATCTTCTTCTGGTTGACAAGTATCTGTTCAACCATGAAATTGAAGTTCCTCGATAACTCACCGATTTCATCTCCCGATTGGATCTTGATCCGACTCAGCAGGTCGCCCTTGGCGGCGCGTATCGTGGCGTTGACGAGATTCTGGATCGGAAGCGAGATACGCCTGCCGAGCAGATACGAGCCGGCGATGGCCAGCGCCAGAGCAATCTCTCCAAGCCCGAGTAGTCGCAATCGAGTCTTCCGGATCTCACGAAACATATCATCAAGAGAAAGCCCGATCCGGACAACCCCTCGAAGTGCATTCTCATTCTCACTGGAAAGAACCGGCACGGTGATATCCAGCACAGGAGTCGGCCGGCCGGTCCGAGGGTCTTGATATGAAATTTCTTTCAGAGCGTGCGTCACGCCCGGAGCCAACGGAAGAGTGACTGATTGGAGAGGGCCTGCCAGCGATTGACCGCCGGGTCCGGCAACCGCCAGTACGGTTCCCTCCGGTGTCAGAAGCAGAGCATAGTCGAGCCCGGCTTGATCTTTCATCTGTTCCGCAATTTGCATCAGGCCGATTCTATCGTTCGAAACAAACGCCGGAGATGCCAATGATGCTGTGATCCGGGCGATGGCGATGCCTCGCGCTTCAAACTGCGCGTAAATAAACTCCTTCTGCCGCCGCTCCAGGATGACCGCGATAAAGACAACGACAGCGACAACAAGCATCGAGCTATACAATATGAATCGACCACGCAGCCCCAAACGCAGACGGCCAATTGTCCGGAGCATCGGGCCTGTTCTCGGCCGCAAATGACGGTCTGTTGGGACGCCTTCGACGGTCGACCCCGCTTCACTTTTCTCGGATGGCGCATCGAGTCCTTTACGCTTTTCAGACTCCTGCGGCAATGGTGTGTTCACCGGGGCGTGTGTCACTTTATGGCGCCATAAGCCACGCGGATTCAGAATCATTGATTCTGAATATCGCCATCCGATGCCACGATTGTGATTCCACCGGGAGTTCGGGTGAACCGAGCGGCATCAGCATCTGGATCAAACCCAATGATCGTCCTCTCCGGGATCTGCACACTCCGATCGATGATGGCTTTTCGAATTTGTGAATACCGGCCGATATTGACTCCGGGCATCAGAATCGAGCGGTCAACCGTGGAGTAGCTGTTAATCCTGACGTTGGGGCACAGGATCGAGTTGAGAACCCTTCCGCCGCTGATGATGCATCCTTGTGAGACGATCGAATCGAGGGCGACTCCCATCCGGACTCCCTCATCTGCAAAAACAAATTTGGCCGGCGGGTATTGCAGTTGATAGGTGCGAAGAGGCCATGCCGGATCATAAAGGTTGAAAAAGGGATCGACCGACACGAGGTCCATGTTCGCTTCATAATAGGCATCGATCGTCCCGATATCCCTCCAATACTTGGCCTCCTTTTTATTCTCATCCCTAAAATTGTACATCGCGATCTTGTACCGGCCCAGAAGCGATGGAATGATGTTGCGACCAAAGTCATGCGCACTGCGATCGTCATGTGCATCCCTCATCAATTCGTCAATGAGAACCTCGTAATTGAAGAGATAGACCCCCATGTTGACGAAGGCCAGATCGGAGCCGGGCGCAAGAGGAGTTGGGTGTTCCGGCTTCTCTTGGAAGCCGGTCACAATCTGGTTCGAATTCACATCGAGAATCCCGAAACGGCCGGCCTCTGCCAGAGGGAACTCGATGGCGGCAATGGTCACATCTGCATTGAGATTCCTGTGATGCTCAAGCATCAGCGAATAATCCATTTTGTAAATGTGATCCCCTGAGAGGACAAAGACATTGTGCGGCTTCAAACGGCGAATCGAATACAGGTTTTGATAAACAGCATCAGCAGTGCCAAGGTACCAGTTTTCACTCACGCGCTTCTGAGGCGAGAGAACCTCGATGAACTCACCCAACTCCCCCGACATCAGGCCCCAGCCCAGCCGCAAGTGCCTCTCGAGAGAGAGTGATTTGTATTGCGTCAGGATGAAGATGCGGCGGAGATCGCTATTGATGCAGTTCGAGAGGGTGAAATCGATGATTCGATAAATGCCACCGAAATAGACCGCCGGCTTGGCTCGATTCTGCGTGAGAGGATGCAGGCGTTCACCCGCGCCCCCGGCAAGGAGCACGGCGAGAGATTCCTTCATCGTTCTCCCCTCTGGATTCCCTCTCGGTCCATCTTGTTGGCCCGAACGGCGAGGCCCTCCAGCTTGACGAGCTAGCCGGTCCGCACCGTCCGGACCGCGGCGGTCATGAATTGATTAAGACTGCCCTTCTGTTTCCGACGGCTTCTGCCAGGCGTCCTTGGCCGCGCTGTAGGCCGCCTGTGTTCGTACCTTCTTGTCATCGACGAATGTCTTGACGCTCTCACGTGCTTTATCGAGTGATCCGGTAACCGTTTCTTTCCATTCACCGGTGCTCTCATGGAGCTTCGAATGGAGCACATCGCCCGTCTCACGAAGCTTCTTCCTCGTTTCCGCGCCGGACGCAGGTGCGAAGAGCAGAGCAAGGCCGGCTCCGACGACACCTCCGAGAAGGAAAGCGAGCGTTACTTCAATGGATGTTGCACCCTTATTCTCCTTCGACATCGTTTTTTCCTCCTTGTTTCTTTCTTCTAAAAAAATTGAGGGCGGTTTTGATACCTCCCACGACGCTACCAATGATCATGACCGGCTTCAAGATGAAGTCCGATAGCTGATCAAGAACTGCTGTGAGCTTCCCTGCCGTGCGTTCAAACCCCTGGACCGTATTGGAAAGCGACTCCGCTCGCTCCCTCAAGAGGCGCACAATATGACGCGCATCTTTGAGGGTCCCGCGCAAATCATCAAAAGCCTCATCGGCTTTGGCAAGTGTCTTGCGAAATTGAGCGAGTGTCTGCTTCAGATCGTAAATGAGAATGATCACAGCGATCAAAAGAACGAAAATAAAAACCTGGCTCAATGTTACAGGTTGATTCATAATTCTCCCCGAAATCTGACTAAGTTTAACATGCGCTGAGGTTATAGGTCAAACATACAGAGAATGGGCCTTGATCGGCTCCAGTTTACTGACGAAAGGATTTTAATAGCGAGCATTTGAAACCGTCAGCCTCACGGCCTCGTCTTTATATCAACCAAATTTTTCTCTTTCCTTTCGCACTTTATTCGAGGGCGAGGGTATGAAATCAGGTCGACGGCATTGCAACAATCTCGCACCAAAACCGCAATGATAACAGCTCGTCAGAGCACTCCACAACATTAGCCGATCACCGCCGAAAGATACCCAACAACCTCCGCAGGCCCGGCATGACCGTCGGGCGAATCCGAAGAGTCCGCACGCCGGAGAACACGCGCTTCAGTGAAACCGAGTTTCTTCGCTGCCAGCAACGCCACGACAGCCGGACCCCCGCCGCACATCTCGGCTTCTCCTGAAGCGATTGCGTTCTGCAGCCCATCAGGATCCACGGCTTCGATGTATCGTTCCACTTTCTCGTCGAGAAGTGCTGCAACTTTCTTCGGATGATAGTGCGATAGATCCGTCGAGGCAACCAGCAACAGTTCATCGAACCAGACATCAGCGAGCGCTTCAGCAAGCCTTCGGCAGCGGTGCATTCCCTGATCCCGCATAAGAATCGGAACGATGCGAAAATCCGTCAGCATTTCTTGAAGGAATGGCATTTGCACCTCGAGACAGTGCTCAAGGCGATGGCTTTCAGGCCGGTCGGCAAAGTCGGCATCATCATCGAGCAACTTTTGCGCTAAGGATGAATCAATGGAAACCCTACCCAGTGGCGTCTCAAATGCCCCATCGACATACATCGAGTACCCATGATGCGATGTCGGATAGTGAGCAGGCCCGATCATGACGACCGTTGTGATCTTCCGTCCCTTCAATAAGTTGTAGGCGTATGCCGCGACCCAGCCGGAATAGATGTAGCCCGCGTGCGGTACGATCAGCATTCGCGGCTTGCCCTGCCAATCAGACGCGGCTTGCTGGAGATATCGCTGAACCATGGATCTCAGCGAGCTCGTCGTCGACGGATAAAATGATCCGGCGACTGCAGCTTTCCGGACCCGCGCTTCATCTGAAGAACGGGAGGAGGACATTGACTCTACCCTTCAAAATCCTCAGCCGAAACATCCAGATCGGCTTCGAAATGGTCAATCTGATCGCCATGGCCCGGCCGGTGGTTGTTTCTCGGAGCCACAAGCTTGAGCTCGTTGGCGATGACTTCAAAATTAAGGCGTTTAATATTTTCTTTATCGAGGTACTCGCGAGTGCTGATGCGCCCCTCGATATAAACTTTCTTGCCCTTCGCGAGGTTCTCCTTGGCGATCTCCGCCATCCTGCCGAAGAGGACCACTCGGTGCCATGTTGTCGTTTCAATGACGCTGCCGTCACGTTTCCTGATACGTTCGTTTGTTGCAATGTTCAAGTTGGCGACAGGCGTACCGGCTTGCGTGTACCTGATCTCGGGATCCTGGCCGAGGTTGCCCAGCAAAATTACCTTATTCACCGTTCCCATGACGGAATCATCCTCCAAGACGCATTATTACTTGATCTTAGGTGTTGATATTACCGAAGTCAAGGCAGGCGGCATTCCATGAACTCCAACCTCGAGCCTGTAAAGCATTTCAGTGCCGGCGACAATGATATCCCCGGCTGGATCAAAAACGACTCCAACAAGAACAGGACCAGAGACAATCATTGAAGCCTTGCCGTCGGGCGAGATACGGAGGACGCCGCTGTCTCCAGCCATCGCCTTGGCGACGTAGAGGTTTCCATTGACATCGAAGGCCATCCCCTGCGGTCTCTTGATGCCCGGATAAAACTCCTGCACTTCTGTCGAACCCTGAGGGACACGCAGGATCGAATCGTACGTGGAAATATCGGGATTGGTTATGTAGAGGGAGCCATCAGGGCCGAAGCAGAGGTGAAAAGCTGCAACAGAGGGTGGGATGTTGAGCAGAGGCTCGACCGTGCGATCAGGGGCCACGACGAAGAGAGTGCCTGTGCGATCACCGACGACCAGATTCCCTTTGGGATCAAACGCGATACCGGTGGCCGTGCCGAGTCCTTCGGCATATACCGAAACATCGCCTGGTGCCGAAATCCGATAAATGGTGCCGTTGAATCGACTCGATACATAGAGCGCTTCATCCGGGCCGAAGGCCAATGAGGTGGCGTTCATAATATCGGTCACATAAGTATCGATGGCCCCATCGGGCTTAATTCGAAAAACAGAAACCGGACTTTTTTCGCCTCTCGTCCCGCTCAGCGTCGTATAAACATTGCCTTGACGATCGACGACAGGGCTGTCAACAGCATGGATACCGGCGGCGAGGACATGGGCAACCTCAAATTCAGGGATGGAGTAATTGTCATCCCCCAGCGTCATGTTGGTCACCTGACCCGAAAGCCCATCGGGTACTATCACCACCAGTGTCTTGTTGGTGGCACAGGTTACATGGGACGGCACTCCATTGAGAAGAATGTCGGAGGAGTTGCCGAGCCGCCCGTCGAGCCCGTGCCCCATGATCGTCACGCGCCCTCCTGGCACCGCATACCGCGGGACAACGCGGCTGATCGTCACCTTGTCTTTCAAGAAGCCCATACCCCTCCAGGCGCCCCATGATGTCGATGGAGCCACTTCTCCGCGTTCATCAGCGTTCCCCCCACTTGAGCGTACGCCGGAGGACATCGAAATGATTTTTGCGGGCAGCCTGAACCAATGACAGAGTACAGCCGGCGCGTGTCACCGTGATCAAATGCCCGGCGGCAATCGACAAGCCTCGCTGCCCATCGAGCGTCAAATAGACATCTGCGCTCTCGGTTTTAAGCATCAGGTCGAGATGTGATTCTCCCGGCAGGACAAGCGGCCTGTGAGTGAGCGTGTGAGGGCAGATGGGCGTCAGGAGAATCGTCGAAAGTTCCGGGGCGAGAATCGGACCGCCGGCCGCCAGTGAATAGGCCGTGGACCCGGTCGGCGTTGAGAGAATGAGTCCATCGGCGAGGAACCGCGACATGAAATGACCATCCAGCGTGACGTCGATCTCAATGATCCTCGCCAGAACCGATTTGTGCAGAACCGCGTCGTTCAGGACAAAGTGCGTGGCATCATCGACATTTACCTGAAGCATCATTCGGCGGCGAACACTACATTCACCGCGCTCGAATGCCTCAAGCGTCTCCTCCATCTCTTCGAGCGTCACCTCGGTCATGAAGCCGAGGCTTCCGAGATTAACGCCGAGGACCGGCACATCCTGGAGAGCGGCATGCCGGGCCGCTCCGAGCAGCGTTCCATCTCCGCCAAGGACGATGAGAAGTTGCGATCGTGCCGCAAGCTCCTCAGGCGTGCAACCATGATCTTGCCCGAGGACTCGAGAACAACCGGCATCAAGCAGCACCATCAAGCCGCGGCTCTTGAGCCACGGCAAGAGCCTCCCGAGAGCGTGCTCCGCCTTTTCGGCGTGAGGCTTTATCAAGATGCCCACACATTTCACTTCCCGAAAGAGCGGGATTTTCTCGCGAGCCGCTTCTGTCTGTACAGTGGAACTCACTTTTTTCACTTTCTTGTTCCGATGCCGCCGAAAATTTGTGCCGCTGGTGCCTGGCTACGGATCGAGTCTATCTGCTCGAATCTTCTCTTTCAACTATCAAAGAGCGCCCGAATTCGATCAGTCACGCAGGCCTGACCGATCATGGTTGAATCCTTGCCGATCATTAAGAAGAACTCACGGTTGCCGTCCATTCCAGTGATCGGACTTTCGCATATCTCCTCGATGAGAAGGCCCATCTGCTCGGCCGATCGCGCAACATCCTCAAGGACCCGGCACAGGACGCTCGGATCTCGTACAATGCCGCCTTTTCCAACGTCGGGACGGCCCGCTTCAAATTGCGGCTTCACGAGAATGATCATCCGGCCTCGTGGTGCGAGAAGCGGGATCAATGCGGGAATTATCTTTGTCGCCGAGATGAACGAGACGTCCATTGTGATCACATCAATCTCCCGGCCGAAGTGATCCGGTGCGAGATAACGAGCATTCGTGTCGTGCAGGTAGATCACCCTCTCATCGGTTCGCAAGCGGGAATCGATGACGTTACCCGTGTCGACGGCATAAACACGGCGGGCGCCGCGTTGGAGCAGACAATCGACAAAGCCGCCTGTCGATGTTCCGATGTCCGCACAAACGAGCCCCGCGACATCACATCGAAAGGTGTCGAGTGCGCCGGCAAGCTTGACGCCTCCCCGGCTGACATAGGGATGATCAGGCTCGATCAGCCCGATCACGGCATTCGTCGGGCAGGCATGCCCGGCTTTGTCCTCACGGCGTTCATCAACCATGACCTTGCCTGCCATGATCAGTGCGCGCGCTCGCGCGCGAGTCGGCGCCAGACCACGTTCAACGAGAACGTCATCCAATCGCTTGCGATGAATCGCCATGGGATGAACCTTACCCATCGCCATCAAGAGTGAGCAGTCGTCGAGAGATAACAACCATGTCATTCCGAGGGAACCGGAGGCGCCTGAAGAATCCCACTCATCCAACCACCACCTGAGAACTCGATATCAATATTGACGATTGAGCAATTGTTCGGCAATGTGGTTTAAGAGAGAATCATCTTGTGAGATGGTTCGGAGGGCCGTTCGAGCCTTGGCGGTTTCGATTCGAGCGCGACGACGGGCGCCGTCGACTCCGAAAAGCGAAGGGTACGTGGCTTTTCCGGCATCCTTCCGAAGCCGTTTCCCGGCGAGTTTTTCCTCGCCTGTGACATCGAGAAGATCATCGATGATCTGGAAGGCGAGGCCGAGTGATCGTCCATAGTGCCGTATGGCACGCCGCTCGCGATCGTCCGCCCCTGCGACCAGCGCGCCAGAGACACAACTGGATTCGATCAAGGCCGCTGTTTTGGCACGATGCAAAGTCCGAAGGACAGAGGGGTTAATTTTTCTACGTTCGTAGTAAATATCCATCGCCTGTCCCTTCACCATTCCCTTCCAACCGGCCGCTCGCGCCATCTCGGTGATGGCGTCGATATTTCCGGTGGCGGACATCAATTCGAAGGCGATCGTCAGCAGGCCATCGCCGGCTAATATTGCGAGCGCTTCCCCAAAAACCTTGTGGGATGTCGGTCGGCCACGCCTGAGATCGTCATCATCCATGGCCGGCAGGTCGTCGTGGATCAATGAGTATGTATGGATGCACTCAATGCCGCAGGCGAATTTCATGATGGCAGTCGCCGGAGCGCCGAACATTTCGGCGGTCGCCAGAAAGAGGATCGGCCGCAGCCGCTTGCCACCCAAGAGAAGACAATAGCGCATCGCTTCGGCGAGCCGGCCATCGTCATCGCGAGCGGGTTTGATGAAGCGTGGGAGGGATGCTTCCACCTGAGCCCTCAGGCGCTCCACCCGGATCTCACTCGCCGTTCTCAAAACGGCAGCTCCTCTTCTGATGGTGCGGTCGGTGGCGTTCCCTCGTCCTTCTTCTTTCCCTTCTTCTCTTCGAACGAAACGGCCTTCATGCCACCCGACGCATCCTTCTGGAGAATCTCCACGCGTTGCTGCGCCTGGTCGAGTTTTTCACTGCAGATTTTGCTGAGGGACATTCCGTCTTCGAAAAGCTTGATGCTCTCTTCCAGCGGCAAATCCGGCTTTTCCAGCTTCTTGACGATGCCCTCGAGCTGGTTGAGAGCATCCTCGAATGATTTTTCCTTTTTCTCCATTTTTCCTCACTCCTTATTCCAATTGGCGTGATGTCACATCGGCCCCGATTCGTCCCCGTCGCAAGCGGATTGATAGCCGTTCGGATTCTTGAATAGCGGCGGCGTCGGAAACGACGATCGTAGTGCCTTCTTTGAAGCAGATACTATAGCCACGATCGAGCACCTGGAAGGGGCCCAACGCATTCAGCACCGATGCATTTTTTGAGATTCGATCGCGGCGCCCCTCCACCAGAGCCGCCACGAGCGCCTGCAGGATCTCCCGAGCGCGTGCGATACGCTGCCGTCGATCCGCGATGGCCGGCAGTGGGAGGCGCGCCAGCAGCAATCCATGTAGATTGCGGAGATGCAACAGTTTCGCTTCGATGTATTTACCCACGAGAAGAGGCAACTGCGTGCGGAGCGACCGAACCATCTCTTGTCGTTTCTGCAGAATCGCCACGGGGCTGCAGTGTTCGATCCCCAGGCGGGCATCGGCAATGCGGCTCCTCTTCTGTTCGATACTTTTTCGGATCGACTCGATCACCATTCCACGCAGAGAATCGACGCGCTGCATCATCTGATAAAGATTGCCTTCAATTCGCCGGAATCCCGGCTGTGCATTGAGGATCGCCAGGCGCTCGCGCGCTGTCGAAATTTTTTCAGCAATCTTCCCTCTCATGTCCAGCCGTATTTTCGCCAGCCGCTCCTGGATCTCCTCTCGTGATTTCGCCAGCATCTCCGCGGCACCGGATGGAGTCGGGGCACGAGCGTCCGCGACGAGATCAGAAAGGAGCACATCCTTCTCATGACCCACCGCAGAAATAATGGGAAGACGGCACCCGGCAATAGCCCGAGCAACGATCTCTTCATTGAAGGCCCAGAGGTCTTCGATCGAGCCCCCTCCTCGCCCCGTGATGAGCACATCGCACCTGCCATCGGCATCCATCCATCGGACCCCTTCTGCGATTTCGGCTGCAGCTCCCTCCCCTTGCACATGCACCGGATAGATCAACACTGCTATTTGCGGCGCACGCTTAAGCAGAATTTTCAGGATATCATGAATCGCCTGCCCCTCGGGGCTCGTGACGATACCAACCTTCCGCGGGAAGGGCGGGAGCGGCTTCTTTCGCTTCTCATCAAGCAGCCCTTCATCCTGCAGCTTTTTCTTCAGCGCTTCCAGCTTTTGCCAGAGCGGTCCCAGGCCGCCCATCTCAACGCGCTCAATGATCATCTGGAAACGGCCCTCACGTCCATAAATCGATAGCTTCCCTGTACAGACAACCTGAATGCCGTTTTCCAGCTCGAATCGCAATCCACGCGCACGACCGGCGAAGAAGGCGCACGAAATCCGGGAGCTGTCGTCCTTCAGATCGAAGTAATGATGTCCGGAAGGATAGAGGCGATACCCGCTGATTTCACCTTCCACGCGCACACTTGGAAAGGCACCTTCAATGGCATCCCTGGCCGCCTCATTGATTTCGGTGACCGAGAAGATCCGCTCATCTTCAAGTGGCAGGCTGGGTTGAAGTTCCATCACCCCTGATTGTAATACGGAATGAAAACGAACCAAAAGCAAATCTAACGGCAATGGATTTCATCAGGTGCCTTATCAAAGACAATCGCTGTCGAACAGAGTAGATTAAACACTCCCGGCATTGATTCAGATTTTCACTTCACCTTTCTTCATAGCCGGGCATTGAAATTTATGACACATCATCCATGGCTCTGATCTTCCTTAGTTCCAAGTCGGCGTATCGTTTCCGAACCTTTGGGTTCAGCGCCCAGAAGATGATAGCCGTCAGCGCACCACCCAGGATCAACGGATACCACACATGGTACGGCTGCGAGAGACTCAGTGAGACTATTCCAGAGACAAGTACGACGACTCCCATGACGGGCAGCACGATCAACGAGGCAAAGACAAAGCGGCGGCTCTTACCACGTGCCGTAAGAACCCCGATCAATCCTCCCAGGCATCCGACAATCGTCCCGAAAAGCACGCCAAACATCCCGCCGGCCCTTGCACTCCACCATCCAACCTTGCTTTCACGTGGATTGTCGCCCTGCCCAAATTGAGACAGATGGATCTGTCCAAGAACCACGGTGCCACGGCCGGCAAATGCAATATTAAAAATCAGTTGAGAGGGCGGGGGCGCACCTTCCTGATTGTAGAAAGGCACCGAGAATTCGCGCCACTCAGAAGTACCCCTAAGGCTTTGCATGAGGCCCTGTTCGCCGAGTGTTCGTGAGAAGAATCTCCCGCCGGAAGGGAAGATACTCCACATCTCAAGATAAGCGGTTCCATCAACATTTTCATATCGAATCTTGCCGCAAATTGCATAACACGCCTTAGTGATCGGAGGCTTATCAAGCGTGAAAACATTGATAGTCATCGGCTGCCCAGTAGGGTTCGATAAGAGCAGGCTTTCCGATGGAACCGCCCCTCCCGGTGGTATCACATCGCCTGCTGCCAGCCGGCCCTCTAAATGCATCTTTCCCCAAGAAATATCCCCTAGGTTCTCATCCCCTACCGCGAGCATCGCAATGGATAGAAACAATCCCAAACAAAAGACTCTGACCTTCATGTTGTGCCTCCTATCGTCATGTCTTTGACTCACGATCCTTCATACACCCTGCCAACTCGCGCCGGTGAGCAGCGAGAAGCGTCTTCAGTGTGCTGATGTCAATCTTCCCATCCACGTAGTGCGCGCGGAGTATTCGTTCAAAGTCGCTCATGATTTCGTGGCGATCTAATATTTTGATTTTATCGATCAGTCGGTTGAGCCGGAGCCGAATTGTCGGATATGTGATTCCATAGGCTTCGGCCAGTTCCTTCAATGAACCGGAAGCCAGCATAAATCTCTTCACAAACGACAGGTCGTCTTCCTCCATGAGCTCGACCCAGGTCTTTCTGCCTTTTGGTTCTTCTGCCACAACCCCCTCACAATTTTGTTAAAATCAATATCAATTTCATCTTTAATAAAGATAAAACAAATATTAATATTTGTCAAGAGCATTTCCAAATCTGAGATGTTTCATCTCCAAGGGCTCGATGATGCGTGTGTGTGTGTGTGACTCGCCTGCGCAAAGAGAAACGAGCGCCCACAACGGTCTGCTAAAAATCAGCGCCGAGCAGCGGGCGAAGAACATCGAGAAAATTGACAACTATGCGCCCGGTGACACCCCAGATCGTATGATTGTTGTACCGAAAGTAGTAGACGGGCACAGGCGGACCAAGCAGGGGAAAACCGTAGTACTGAACATCGACATTGGCAGGGTCTGCGAGCCATCTCAATGGAACTCCAAATACTTCCGAAAGCTCTTCCGTCGATAACATAAAATCATAGGGCCAAGGAAAGACACCCACCACCGGCGTCACGCGATATTGTGTGATGGTGAGGAGCTCATCAAGCTGACCGAGAACAGTGACATCGTCATGTTTGAGCCCAATCTCTTCTTCGGCTTCACGGAGCGCTGTTTCGATGCGGTCGGCATCGCCGTCATCAACCCGCCCGCCGGGAAAGGCAACTTGTCCTTTATGGTCTTCCACTGTATGTGTGCGCTCTGTGAAAAGTACATACCATTCACCGTGATCCAAGTAGAGTGGAATCAGGACGGCAGCCGGTCGGGCGTCCCACTCGGCGGTGGTTCCTGCCGAACGAGCAGCAAGCCGATGCCGAAGTGCAATGACCAGATCGGTCATGATTCCCCCCCTCTCCAAGTGATTCTCCACTGCAGGCCGGCTGGAGGCAAGTCGCTGGATGCCTGTGTGACACTACCCGACGTTTCGCTCGCTATGTGTGGGGTTACGGCTGAAGGTTTCTCAGTCAAACTGCCCGTTACTGGGAGAGGTGGGTCAAGCAATGCAATGCCCCACCTCTCTTCCAGAAAGAGGTCATCGGATCGGCCCTGGTGCTCAAGCCGCACTGTTTCGAAGACACTGAAGCGATCGTTGCGTCGACAACGACGTCTATACCAGAGTCAGCCGGTAGCGGTCGCACGTCGGACTACCGCTATTGCCGGCTCAGAGATGCCTACCACGTGCTCGGCGCGTTCCGAATCCTGGGGCAGTTTGAGGAGCGCGAGCAGTTCATTCAGTACCTTTTCAATATCGTAGCTGCAACTCCCGCCCTGGACCTCGCCCCGCTCTACCGGATCGATGGAACCTCCAACCTCGACGAGAAGGTGCTCGAAGAATGGGCCGGATTCGAAGGCGAGAAGCCTGTCAGGATCGGCAACGCCGCACGACAGGCATCACATACTACAAGCGTAGTAAGAACGCGCCCGTCTCGATGTCACCGGCGCGAGACGACAAAGGCCATCCCCCTGCGCGGGCACAGGGAGCCACGTTCGGTCTCGTGCTCAGACGGCCTCGGTCGACTTGGCTCTCTCAGTCCGGCGGAATCGCACCTCCTGTATGTTGGATCTATTGAAGCGACGGCGTCATCGTTGGCGCGGCTTGCGAGGCGCCGATTTCGAACGCCGAGCTATAGCCCGAGACCCGCCCATCCACTGTCTCCACTTGAATCACATAGTTTGAGGCAAACGGAGTGCCTTTGGGTACGACCCATGTGCAGCTCCCGTCGTTTACCGTCCGACTGGCGATGTTGATGATGGCGACGCCCTCGTGCAGAAGTCTGATGGCGACCATTCGGCTCATCGTCCCAGTGGCGGTCCAGCGAATGGTGTATTCGGGTCCGATCCACCAATAGTCCCCGCTGGTCGGGGACGTCACTTCGATCGACGGCAGTTCGCTAATTGCGAACTCAGGGCTTGTGGCATGGAGACGTGCGTCTGCGGTATATACTCCGATCTGATAGTCAGACGAAGCTCGAAGTGTTTTGGGAACTTCCCAATCGAAGCTCCCGTCATTCGAAGTCCGTGGGGTGATCTCCATTTCCGGCCGGCCATCCTTGAGCAGTTGTATCGATACATGTGAGTCCTGCGGACCGTGGGTCCTCCAGCGTATGGTGTGTCGCGTCAGCTTGATCCAGTTCGACTCAGCCGTCGGGTCCACGATCTGGATCGCGTCGGGCTCGACAATACTGAATTGACAGCTCCGCCCAGCGACATCCCCTGTGGAGAGGTGCTTGGCCACCCTGACCTCGTAGTCAAATCCCTGCTCGATGGACGCTGGAATCGTCCAGTAGTATCTGCACGTGAGGTTGTTTGCACTGGGAGAGATCACATAGACGGAACGCCCGCCCTTCAAGAGGCCGATCGATACGTGACCACCGAGCTCGGTGGTTTTCCACGAAATCTGATGTCCAGTGCCCTTCGTCCAGAAATCCTCTTGAGTCGGGGCCTTGACGACGAAGCAGTCATCATACGTCACGTCCATCGTCTCGAAATAGCTGACAGCGAAGTCTCTATCTCCCTGCCTGAATGTGCCGCGGTAGTCCATGTTCATGCTGAGCCGGAAAAGCCCGTTAGGACGACCAGCCGGTGCGCCCCAACTATTGACGCAGATCCAGTAGCGGTTGAACTTCCCTACGTCCACATACCCGACCAGCACCACCGCATGCCCCTCGAGCGGATCGCCTGCAACGTGGCCGCAAAACGAATTTGGGTTCCAGAGCGCTGATTCATTCTGTTCGTGCCAGAAGGTGTGAAAAGCCACGTTGTCAGCGTTTGTCGGCATCCAGAAGCCGTAGTAGACCGCCTTGCGTTGAAGAAGCACATTCTTGATGTTGGCGATAGCGGTCTCTTTCGGAACGTCTGTAGTGGAGATCAATGCTGGATTAGAGATGGACTCAATGGGGTAGTGGGGACACGTGAAGACCCTCGGGCAATGCCACCCGGACATACCGTCGTCGCAGTTAGTACGAGTGTCTTCCCATTCCGCATTCACGTTCGACCACGGAACCGCCATGAGGCCATGCCCTATGTAGAAATTACGCAATGTATCGAGAGTGCCGCCACAGCAGGCGAAATCATCTCCGGTCAAACCACATGATGTCGGATACTGGACGGACAGGCGGTCGCGCGCACCACTGCCGTACTGTGCCAATGCAATCTCCATCATTCCTGTTCCAGCCCACAGCCAACAATTGCCGCAGCCGCCTTGACTCCTTTCTGCAGGCACATAGCGCAGGAAGGGGAGCAGGCTGTAGGAATCGCTTTGTGGGATGCGCAATGCCAACTCCGGGTCGATGTATGCTTCTGGCGCCGCTTGAAGATCTCGCGCCCACGATAGGAACTTCGCCGAGCTGATGCTCATGACGGTGTTGGGGTCCGAGTACGGTTGCGCCGTGCCTTCGCCACCAGACGCGATGGCGCCCGCACAAAGCATCCCTTGAACGCCCAAAATGATAAGTACAACGGCGAGCCGATACCAATGCCTCATGATCTCCTCCTACCAAACAGACAAAAGTGAACTCCGGCGAGCCTGACTATATGAGTTTCCTTTTCCGACCAGAAAAGGACATCTTCGGCGAAGTCATCTGAAATACGAATTGAGAGTAGTGCTATTTGTGGGTTGAGTCAATAAGCGCGGTTGGCGAGGTGGCCGGCCATGCAAAAGTTGAACAACGTGGGCCGGTGTAGTGCTGATCAGAAGCAGGAGGCGTCGGAGCGGGAACCGTCGTCCCCGTCCGGCTCAGGGGGACGCGCTGGTGGCGCTGAGTGTCTGGCTATGGTTCGTTTTGTTTCCCAGCCCGGAAAGAGTCATCCGCCAACGCCTCACGGAACTGGCCCGCACCGCTTCATTTTCGTCCAACCAAAGTGACCTGATGCGCCTTGCTGCCGCACGAAATCCGGACGGTTTTTTCTCCACTAATGTCGAGGTGAATATTGATGTGCCCGGGGGCGAGCGAACAATTCGGCGAGCATCATCGCATCGAGACGCACATCATTCTGAACGGCTACCCGAATTGAGCAGCAGGGGCGCGAATTGTGCGAATTGACGCGGATTTAACCACTCATCATCGTTAATTTTGCTCACGTGATCCACTTACAAAATTTTGTCCCATGTGGGGCAAAATTTTATCAAGTCGGATTGGTGTTGAAAGTGCGCCCACAGCATAGGATTACGATGGTAAATCCTTGCCGGTCGTGGTCACGGTGAGCTTGCCGTGTTTTACTCCCTTGGCAGTGATGAGGTCATCGGCGATTTTGCGGATCACACCCGCCTTGCCGCGTATCAGCAATACTTCCAGGCAATTGTTGTGGTCCAGATGCACATGCACCTTCGAAAGAATCACGTCGTGATGGTCGTGCTGGATGTCAGTCAGTGTTTCCTGCACGTGTTGTTTGTGATAGTCATAGACCAGCGTGATGGTGCCGCGATGTCTTCGTCGCTGAATTTCTGCCGGTGTTCGACAAGGTGGTGTTGCGGATCATGTCGGCGATGGCCAGCGGCCGGTTGTCGTAGCCCTTCTCACTCGACATTTCATCCAGTTGCCGCAGGAGCGATGGCGGCAGGGACACGCTAAAACGGCTGACGGTTTCTTTTTTCATGGCCTGACCACCGGATCGTAAGCAAATGCCGCGGGTTGTCAAAGAGGCAATGGCGGCGCGTTGGTTCGGCGCAACGCAAAAGCAATCAGAAGCTGATTTGGGTCCGCACGCCGACGACAATGGCGTCTTTGATGGCGCTCGAATCGCCGGGGTGGGAAATATATTGGAAATCCGGTTGCACCGACCACCACGGCGCCAGGTTGATTTGATACGTCGCCTCCAGGTCCATTTCGTAATCCGGCACTGGACCCGGTTGAAGATTGTTGGGGGTGCCGCCGGCGGCGGCGATTTGGTTCGCGTCGCGCTGTGCGCTGCGCCGGCCTTCGCTGACCCGCGCATAACCGATGCCCACGCCAAATATATCCTCACCGCGGCCCCGAAGGAGGCCTTTGTAGTTCAGGCCGCATGCCGCGCAGAAGTTCAGCGGGTTACGGTCGCGGGGCAGCCACGGCGCAATCCGGCAATAAACCCCAAGCCCTTCGTCCGCGTCCGCCCGCTTTCGCCAAATCATCCGGCTCGCATCAAAATAAATTCCGCCATTGCCATTGTGGGAAGCAGGAGTGCTGTTCGAAGCGAGACCTGATAATGTTCCGTCGTCTTCAAGGCTTACTCCTTGGGTGTCATACCGCAAGTCATCAAAATGGCCGGAGTGATACCAGCCACCGAGTTTATAAGTGCCCGGCAGACCTTGATCTCCCTTTCTCTGGTTGACGTGCCACGCAGCCTCAAAAATCGTGAACACACCTTCGCCGCCGTCGAATCCAAAGTGGGTTCCGTGCCTATTTTTAGTGGATTGATCGCGCACGTCGCCATCCGTGACCGCTGCCATCAGATCGAGTCGGTCGTTCGGTTTAAGAAGGAAACGAACACCGGTGCCCGCCACCGGATATGCCGGACCGCCATTGGGAATGGTCGCGGACATGAACGCCGGCCAGCCGTGTGTGCCACATAGAAAAATGCCGGCATAGTCACTGCAAATGAATTCCTCGTCAACGGCGATTTGCCCGGCCTGGACGGAAAATTTTTCATCCCAAAAACTCTGTTCAAGCCACAGCTCATAAAGCCGGTAGGTATCGTAGCCGGAAATGTTGCTTGGGTCGAAAAACTCGCTGCCGGTCAGGCCGGCGATGTCATCCGGTCGTGTGCCCCAGAGCCACAGGCTGCTGGCGTGAATGTGCGCACCCTTCCAACCGGACGTTTTTTCGAGGTCAAAATCCAGCAGCGTCTTGAGCAGTTGCTGATAAAGACCGCCGCGTTTCACGCCGCCTTGGACGTTCGCCAGAAATTCCCCGGTGTATTCCAGGCCAAAATCAAATCCCTTTTCCGACCAGCGCGAACGCACCTCGCCCCAGCCGCCGGTCAACGTGTCGCGCTCCCACAGCGATTGCGGTGCGTTTGTCGTCATGTCATCCGCAACCAGTACCGATGGCCCGGCCAGACATAACCCCAACATGGCGGCAAACAGTCCACGCAGACGCAGAGGATGGGGCCAGGTCTTCATTTTTCACTTTTCGTGATCAGGCGTTGACCCAACTGCTGAAGTTTCGCAGCTAAACTCGAATCGTTCTCAGATTCCCTCTTGATTGCCTTCACCGCCATCGAGACAGCAGACGAGCCTTTCCCG
>CAIWXX010000002.1 GCA_903916735.1 uncultured Acidobacteriota bacterium | reverse complement strand
GGCATCGATATTCCACCCAGTGATGTGATTGAGCGATTCGACAATCTCCTCGGGCTCAATATCGAGTTCGCCCCAGAAGAGGCGGCAGATGCACCAGCAGTCGAACAGCGGCCGGATATGTTGCAGGTAAACCACCACCTTGGCGCGTCCCTCGACCTTGTCGCGCCCCTCGGCCATGTCGACCGTGATTGTCCACGAGCGGTTGTGATGCGCGCCGATATCGCAGGTCATGTACGAAAGCAGCATCCCCGGGGCGTAGCGACCATCATACCCCGACATCTCCTGCCCCTTAACCTGCATGGCGAATTTTTCACTGCCCCGTCCGATTTTCTCCGCAGCTCGCTTGGTACCGCCGGAGAAATACTCGCCGATCCCGCGGCGATGCACCACCATGTCGACAAAGTGCTCGGCATCCTCCACCGAACCCCAGTTGAGCGTATGCCCCTCGAGATCGTCGGTGGTAATCAGCCCGCGCTGAAAGCATTCCATGGCAAACGCCACCACGCCGCCGCCCGACATGGTGTCCATGCCGACATTATCCATCAGCCAGTTCAGGTAGGCAACCTGGTTGATGTCGGTCATGCCGAGGTTCGAGCCGCACAGCGCGCCGGTCTCGTATTCAGGGCCCTCGAGATAGACCGTTTCCTTGCCCGGCAGAACCGCCTTGGTGTACTTGCCGCAGTTCATCCAGCATCCGAAACAGGCTTTGTGCGTGATGAGGCACCTCTCCACCAATGCCTCGCCGCTAATGCCCTTGATGTCTTCGAAATATGTGGTCTGGAAATTCCGTGTCGGGATGACCGCGTTGTCGTTGGACCACTCGATGAAGAATGCAGTTCCGTACTTTTGCCACGGAGCCATGTTAGGATGAGTCTGTGTCCGTTTGATGATCGCCGTTACTTGTTCGGTCAGCTTGTCGAGATCGTGCACTTTGATTCCCCCGGTACCCCTGACAGCGATGGCCTTGAGCTTCTTCGAGCCCATGACGGCCCCTTGTCCGGTCCGTCCCGCCTGGCGGCCGAAATCGTGGGTGATACACGAGAAGCGAATGCCATTCTCGCCGGCCGGCCCGATGGTGGCGATCTCGAAATCCTCGCCCAGATCCTTCTTCATCGCAGGCTCGCATTCCAGTGACCCCATGCCCCAATACTGAGAGGCATCACGAAGCTCGACCGTATCGTCATCGATAAAGAGATAAATTGGCTTGGGGGAGATGCCGGACATAATCACCATATCGTAGCCGGCAAATTTGAGGGTCGGGCCCAGATGGCCGCCCATGTTGGAATCGCCGTGGCCGTTGGTTAGGGGGGAGATCGAGCCGAATCCGATCTTGGCGCCGGCCGGGATAAAGCAACCGCTCATGACCCCGGCGCTCATGATGAAGAGATTTTCCGGTCCAAACGGATCGGCGTCGCGGGGGACTTCGTCGTAGAGAATCTTGGCGATCGCGCCGCGTCCTCCAAACCATTCGCGCATCAGCTTCTCATCGGTGGGATATCTCTTGATCTCTCCGGTGGTGAGATTAATACGCAGTGTCGTGCCGGCCAGTCCCCTGGAACTCGTAGAGCTGCTTGCCATTACTTGCTCTCCTTTGCCCGTCTGGTGACCATTGTGATTGCGCCGGTGTTACATAGCTCGGTGCATTTGAAGCAGTTGTCACAGATAATGACGTGCTCTATATCGCGATGCTGGAATATCACGCCGGGTTTACAGGCCGGGATACATTCGCCGCAATTGGTGCATTTTTCTACAAGCACGATGTAGGCGCCGTCAGCGCGACGGTAGATGGCGCCTTCGGGGCAGATCTCCATGCACTTACCACACTGTGTGCAGACCTTGGGCTTGTATACCCCCGGCTGCGGGAAATGTGCTTCGATTTTCAGGGCGGCCTTTTTGGGATTAGTCTCCTGATAATGGCCGATAGCGCAAATTTGCATACACAGGCGGCATCCACTGCACTTACCCGATATTACTTTAATCCTCTTTGTTTCCACAACGTCCTTGAATACCTGTTGCATTACCTAATATATCTGCCCGGCAATCCAGATGGCAGCTACGAGCACCACAGAGACGATTCTGAACGCGACAGTCGGTATCCGCAACTTACTCAGCAGGGCATGGGGCTGGATGGCATTGCCGAGGTAATATCCGAGATGTATGGTCACAATTGATATCAGCGACGCGCTCACGGCATCGGCGAGAAGGAACGAGCGAATCCCCACCCAACCCGCCGAGGCCCATGGTTCCTGGCGCAGCACGTACGTGGCGACAGATGCGAACATCGCATATGACACGTAGACTATGACCGGCGCAGCGATTGCTCTGTACATCAGGCTGCGATTAAGGCGTTCTTTGAATATCGAGTACGTGATATCGAAAACGATCCCGTTGATCATCACCGCTGCGAACTGGCAGGGGTAGAAATTGGCGGAAGCGATCTTGAACAGGCCGGCGATCAGCGCCATGATAGCAACCGATCCGGGGAAATGGACCAGGCGTTTGGAGGCGTAGAGAATAATGATGCCGAGGCCAAAGAGCAGGGCTGATTTCTGAGGCATCCCTATGGCACGGAAGAGGTCCCGTCCGAACAACTCCAGCGCGCCCCACAGGGTCCCAAAAAGCAACACGATCAGGATTTTCTCATATTTACTCATAACTCGCTCCGGCTATTGAACACCCATGTCCTTATCGGCTTGCATTCTCCACCTCTGAAAATCGGCCACGAGAACCCACGCCAACCTGCTCAATATCAACATAATCTCCCTTTTGGCAAGCACAAAATGAGCTTTGTCCTACGGGTCAACGGGCCGGCCCATGCAACCCCCTATCGGGCACCAAACAGCATGCCCTCTGCTTACAGGCCCACAAAAAGAAAACGCGAAATGCACACCATTGCAGGAAGAATATGAGGTTGCTGAGGATCTTCCAAGCGAGTTCAGCGGTCGACTATGCGAGTGTTGATAGCATATAAAAACAGTGACATTTGTTCGAATCCCATCGAAACCCGTTGACATTCAGATGGCGAAAACGCTATCTTCCTGCGATTTAGAAGGGCTGTTTGCGTGAGAGAAATCACAGTTTCGCTGTTATTGACAATCGTTTTCTATGTCAACAGCCCGACGATCGGCGCCGAAGTTCATCTGCCATTTGGCGGCACCAAGGCGACCGGTAACGGCCATCGCGAAGCGGGAATTCAGGCGCTCGACGTCTTTAGCGAGTGGAAGTCATGTTACATCGACTTCTCGGGCACGCTGCAGCGGGCGCAAATCGACTGGTAGCTAAGCAACACGACAAAATAGCGAGTGTGAGATAATATGAGTTCATCCCCGCACAACGGGAATATCGTCAGCCACCGGATTCGCAGCTATTTTCTGCGCGTCATCTGGTACGCCTCCGCAGTCTGAGCATCAAAGGTGACTCTGTATTGGTGTTAACGATTTATTGGCGTGAATATTCTTAAATCATCGGAGGATAGAGGATGGCAAAGAAACGAATCCTGATCATGGGAG
>CAIWXX010000001.1 GCA_903916735.1 uncultured Acidobacteriota bacterium | reverse complement strand
TGAGGACAATAGCTAATCCTTTAACCAAAGCCGGCGTATCGACGGGAACGAGCGATGCTCTGAGCCTACCAAACATGGCGAGCCTGCAATTCATGAACAGTTCGCAGATGCCAATCGTTGGGCAGGGCGCCCAAGTATTTTTCGAGGCACAGTGACATCTCCACATAGAGGAGCGAATCCCCGCCCAGCGAGATAAAGCTCTCGTCCGCGGATATCGCGCGCGCCGGGAAATGAACCCGAAAAATCTGTTCGACGCTGAACCATGACTGGCCTCTATCCGAAAGAATAGACCAGAACTCCGCTGCTGTTGCCTTGAGGAAGTAGCGCACAGGGTGGGTCTTCCTCGCCGATAATCCGCAGTCATCGCTCCAGGCAAATGCCTTGAGGGCTGCGTAATCAATCTTGCTGTTCGCAAGGCGCGGAAAAGTCTCGATGGTTTTCCAGCGGAAGGTCGAAAGGGGCAAGCCGTATTTTTCCGATAACCGTGCGCAGATACCGTTTCGCGGCAAAGCCTGTTCGGAAAAAAGAACAATTTCATGATCGTCGCCGACGACACAAGCCGGCGCGTCGAGTCCGTTCAGGTAGAGTTCGATGTCATCGAGATTGATCCGCATGCCAAAGAGTTTAACGAACCGTGCCGTACGCCCGGTAATCCGGAATAAGCCCTCCCTATTCTTTACGGCCAGATCGCCCGTATACAGATGAGACAGGTTTTCCTCAGTTGCGAGTTCCTCAGAGGATACGGCATAACCCATCATGACGTTCGGTCCGCTGTAGACAAGCTCTCCTTCGCGGCCGTCGTCTTCTATCAACTGCTTTTGGTCATCCAGGATAAAGAAATGTCCGCCCGGAACGGCGATGCCGATGTGATCCGCGTAGCGCTCGGTAAACTCCGGGGGCAAATAGCTCATGCGCGGCGAGGCTTCCGTCTGCCCATACATCACATAAAACCGCCAATGATGTTCCTTTCCCCGGCGGGCGAATTTGCGGACGAGATCGGCCGAGAGGCGGCCGCCGGCCTGTGTCACGAATCTCAGAGCATCAAACTTTCCGAGATCGATTCGGAGTTTATCCAGCAATTGAAAACTATACGGGACACCGTTGAAATTGGTCGGCGCGCAGGACTCGAAAGCCTGCCAGAATTCCGGCTCCTGCACAGAGCGCTCGGTCAGCACCAGTGAGCCCCCAACTGCCAGGTGAGTGTTCACAATCGACATCCCGTAGGAGTAATGGAACTTCAAGGAAGTAATGGCACGATCTTCCGGCTGCAGGTGCAGATATTCGATGATCGACTCCGTGTTCGATTGTATGTTTCCCGCCGACAGTTTGACCAGCTTTCTCGAACCGGTCGATCCGGAGGTCGAGAGCAGGATCGCCAAGTCGGGATGAAGGGCCAAAGGACAGTCATGAAGGGGTTCGATGCTGCTGTCGTCAAGGCCGCAACGAATGAGAATGTTGGGTTTATAGGCTTCGATCAATTCAGCATTTTCGATCTGTTTATCGGGATCTATCAGATGGACAACGTGCCCGGCACGCAGACATCCCACATACGACCAAATTGATGCGGGCGTATTGCGTCCTTCGACAAAGACCAGGAGACGCCTGCCGTCCGGCCGCCTGAGTCTTGAGGCAATCTCGTCAGCCTCTTGGATCAACCCGGAATAGGATATCGTTCTTTTATCGGGGATAACGAGGCACGACTGCTCGCCGTAACGCTCCAGTGAATGTACAAACAGTTCGCTCACGTCTTGACCAACTCTCACTCTAACATATCAGAAGGCTTGGAAATTTGACCAAGGTATTGCGCTGGGCATGGAGGCCAGCGGAGTTGTACTCCACAGAAGACAGGATTTCAAGCTATTGAAATTATCCAACCTTGCCAAACCGGAATGTAATGAGAACGATGGAGCAATAAAGAAAGCCGGTCATTGGTAAGACCGTTTCCCCGGCATATTTTCTCAGAAACTGCACGATCGGATTTTATCGGCAGCCTCTTTGAGCCTCTCAAGCAAAAATACTCAAATTGGACTGTCCGTTTCCGGCTCTCGTGTAGACCGGTTTCACACTGGGTCTGTCCGGTTCCGTGACTTTGGCGGCAGGCGTTTCTTTTACTCCGGCTTTTAACCACTCGGGGAGATTGCCCCCGGCGCCTTGCCTGTCACTTCCGACGTCAACATTGAATTTGC